>NZ_JABFAJ010000026.1 GCF_013085345.1 Isoptericola sediminis
GCGAGCGGCGGTGCCCTCCGTGTAGTCGGAGTCGGCCGGCTTGATCCACGAGAACATCTTGCGCAGCTCGCGGCCGGTGGCCTCGATCGGGTGGTTCTCCGCCTTGGCCCGCAGCTCCGTGAACTCCGGGGCGCCGGCGTCCTGGTCGGCGATGAAGCGCTCGGCGAAGGCACCCGACTGGATGTCGGCGAGGACGGCCTTCATGTTCTGCTTGACCTCGGGCGAGATCACGCGCGGCCCGGAGACGTAGTCGCCGTACTCCGCGGTGTCGGACACGGACCAGCGCTGCTTGGCGATGCCGCCCTCGACCATCAGGTCGACGATGAGCTTCAGCTCGTGCAGCACCTCGAAGTAGGCGACCTCGGGCTGGTAGCCGGCCTCGGTGAGCACCTCGAAGCCGTACTGGACGAGCTGGGAGGCGCCGCCGCACAGCACGGCCTGCTCGCCGAACAGGTCGGTCTCGGTCTCCTCGGTGAACGTGGTCTTGATGCCCCCGGCACGCAGGCCGCCGATGCCGGCGGCGTAGGACAGCGCGGTGTCCCAGGCCGTGCCCGAGGCGTCCTGCTCGACGGCCACGATGACCGGCACGCCACGGCCGTCGACGTACTCGCGGCGCACGAGGTGGCCGGGGCCCTTGGGGGCGACCATGAAGACGTCGTGGCCGGCCTCGGGCTTGATGTAGCCGAAGCGGATGTTGAAGCCGTGGCCGAAGACCAGGGCGGCGCCGTCCCGCAGGTTCGGGGCGATCTCGTCGCGGTACAGGTCCCGCTGGACCTGGTCCGGGGCCAGGATGACGACGACGTCGGCCTCGGCGACGGCCTCGGCCACGGGCAGGACCTTCAGGCCCTGCTCCTCGGCCTTGGCGGCCGACGACGAGCCGTCGCGCAGGCCGACGCGGACGTCGACACCCGAGTCGCGCAGGTTCAGCGCGTGGGCGTGGCCCTGGCTGCCGTAGCCGATGACGGCGACCTTCTTGCTCTGGATGATGGACAGGTCGGCGGCATCCTCGTAGAACATCTCAGCCACGGTGGTGCTCCTCTTTCTTCAGGGTGTGACGCGTCAGGGGGATTCTGGCAGGCACGGGGTGACGGGGCGCAGGCGTCTCAGGCGCTGCGGACCCGCTCCAGCGCCCGGTCGGTGATGGATCGCGACCCGCGCCCGACGGCGAGGGTCCCGGACTTGACGATCTCGCGGATGCCGTACGGCTCGAGGGCGGTCAGCAGGGCCTCGAGCTTGGCCCCGGTCCCGGTGGCCTCGACGACGACCGTGTCGGGCACGACGTCGACGACCTTGGCCCGGAAGAGCTCGACGACCTCGAGCACCCCCGACCGGGTGGTCGGGTCCGCCTTGACCTTGACGAGCAGGAGCTCGCGCTGGACGGACGCCTCCGGGTCGAGCTCGACGATCTTGATGACGTGGACCAGCTTGTTGAGCTGCTTGGTGACCTGCTCCAGCGGGTGGTCCTCGACGTCGACCACGACGGTGATCCGCGAGATCTCCTCGTGCTCGGTCGGGCCCACCGCCAGGGACTGGATGTTGAACGCGCGACGGGCGAAGAGCCCGGCGACGCGGGTCAGGACACCCGGCTTGTCCTCGACCAGCACGGACAACGTGTGACGGCTCATCGGCTCAGTCCTCTCGTTCCCAGGCCGGCGAGATGCCCCGCGCGTACTGGATGTCGTCGTTGCTGACCCCGGCCGCGACCATCGGCCACACCATCGCGTCCCGCGAGACGGTGAAGTCGACCACCACGGGCCGGTCGTCGATCTCCTGGGCCTTCTTGATCGCGGCGTCGACCTCGTTCTCGTGCTCCACGCGGATGCCGACGCAGCCGTAGGCCTCGGCGAGCTTGACGAAGTCGGGGATGCGGGCGGTGCCGTGGCCGGTGTGCAGGTCCGTGTTGGAGTACCGCTCGTTGTAGAAGAGGGTCTGCCACTGGCGGACCATCCCGAGCGAGCTGTTGTTGATCAGCGCGACCTTGATCGGGATGTCGTTGATCGCGCAGGTGGCCAGCTCCTGGTTGGTCATCTGGAAGCAGCCGTCGCCGTCGATCGCCCACACGTCGCGGTCGGGTTCGCCGACCTTGGCCCCCATCGCCGCCGGGATGGAGTACCCCATGGTCCCGAGCCCGCCGGAGTTGATCCAGGTGTTGGGGCGCTCGTAGCGGATGAACTGGGCGGCCCACATCTGGTGCTGGCCGACGCCCGCCACGTAGATCCCGTCGGGTCCCACGATCTCGCCGAGCCGGGAGATCACCGACTGGGGAGCCAGGTGGCCGTCGTCGGTGGAGCTGTAACCGAGCGGGTAGGTCTCGCGCCAGGTGTCGATCTGGTGCCACCACGCCTCGATGTCGGGTCTGCCGACCTTGTCGTGCTCCGCCTCGAGGGCGGGCACCAGGTCGGCGACGACCTCGCGCAGGTCGCCGACGATCGGCACGTCGACGGCGCGGTTCTTGCCGATCTCGGCCGGGTCGATGTCCGCGTGGACGATCGCCGCGTGCGGGGCGAAGCTGGACAGCTTGCCGGTGACCCGGTCGTCGAAGCGCGCGCCGAGGGCGACGATGAGGTCGGCCTTCTGCAGCGCGGCCACGGCGGGCACCGTGCCGTGCATGCCCGGCATGCCCAGGTGCTGCGGGTGGGAGTCGGGGACCGCGCCCCGGGCCATCAGCGTCGTCACGACCGCAGCGCCCGAGACGTCCACCAGGCGGCGCAGCTCGGCCGCGGCGCCGGAACGCACGGCCCCGCCGCCGACGTACAGCACCGGGCGACGCGCCGTGGCCAGCAGCTTGGCGGCCTCCCGGATCTGCTTGGCGTGCGGCTTGGTCACCGGGTGGTAGCCCGGCAGCGTCAGCTGCTGCGGCCAGGAGAACGTCGTCCGGGCCTGCATCGCGGACTTGGCGATGTCGACCAGCACGGGGCCCGGGCGACCGGTCGAGGCGATGTGGAAGGCCTCGGCGATGGTCCGCGGGATGTCGTCGGCGTCCTTGACCAGGTAGGAGTGCTTGGTGATCGGCATCGTGATGCCGACGATGTCCGCCTCCTGGAAGGCGTCCGTCCCGATGGCGGGGCCGGCGACCTGACCGGTGATCGCGACCATCGGCACGGAGTCCATGTTGGCGTCGGCCAGCGGCGTGACGAGGTTGGTCGCCCCGGGGCCCGAGGTCGCCATCGTCACCCCGACCCGCCCAGTGGCGTGGGCGTACCCGGACGCCGCGTGCCCGCCGCCCTGCTCGTGGCGCACCAGGATGTGCCGCAGCTTCTGGGAGTCCATCAGCGGGTCGTAGGTCGGCAGGATCGCACCGCCGGGGATGCCGAAGACGGTGTCGACGCCGATCTCCTCGAGCGACCGGACGATCGACTGCGCGCCCGTGACCTGCTCCTCGACCCGGTGCTCGACCGGGCGCGGAGCGGTGCGCGCTGCCACGTGGGCGGGTGTCGGGTTCGGCTGGCCCATCGGTCTCTCCTGCCGCTGGAACGGAATCTGGGGTGTGCGGGGTGTCTCTGTGCAATGAAAAACCCCTCGGTCCCGACCACAAGGGGGACGAACGAGGGGTGAGCGCGCTGACGAAGTCCGGAACGTGGCCTCAGCCGGCGCGCCCAGGAAGTACTACAAGGATGATCGTCTGCACGTGACGCACGTTACGCCGTCGGGCCGCGGATGTCACGCGCTGGTCGGAACGTCCCAGATGATGGGACGCCGCTGCGACCGGGGGCGGTCAGTCGAGGTCACGCCGGCAGAACACGGCACCGGCGACGAGCGTCAGCACGGCCACGACCGCCAGCCAGTACAGCCCGCCGTGCGCACCGCCGACCACGCCGGTCAGCCACGGGACCGAAGCCTCCCCGGACGGGTCGGCCGCCCTCGCGGGGTACTGGTAGATCGCGCCGTCCCGGAGCCAGGCGTCCAGGTTCAGCACCGGCAGCCAGCGCTGCGCGGTCCCCAGCGTGAACGCGAAGCCGGCGCTCGCCCACAGCAGGAGCGCCGCTCCACCGATGGCCGAGGCCGCGTGGCGCAGCAGCACCCCCAGGGCGACACCCGCGGCGGCGCACAGCGCCCCGGCCAGGAGCAGCCGTCCCGAGAACGCGGCGATCTGGGCCCAGTCGTCCCCCGACACCGTCCCGACGGTCCCGACGGCGGCGTGCAGCGCGTAGAGGCCACCGACGGTGGCCAGCCAGCCCCCGAGGACCAGCGGCGCCGTCCCCAGCGCGGCGGCGGCCGCCTTCGACCCGTAGACGCGCGAGCGGCGGGGCTCGAAGGTCAGCCACAGCCCCAGCGCCCCCGTGCGCTGCTCCGCCGTGACGAAGCTGACGCCGACGACGAAGGCCAGCATGAGGAAGGCCGGCGCGGCACTCCGCGCGGCGGAGGAGAGGCTCGACCAGCCCGACCACAGGGACTCCTGCACGGCGGCGACCTCTGCCGAGAGGGCCGCGGCGGCGGTCTCCGTCCCGGTCAGCCCGCCGGTCGCCGAGGAGCCGGAGGTCTCGTGCCACACGAAGGTCGAGCTCGACGGCAGGAACTGCTCGAGCTGGGGTTCCAGCCGGTCGCACCCGTAGTCGGCACCCGGCTCCGCCGCCTGGGCCTCCCGGCAGCTGGCCGTCTCCTGTTCGCCGTTCTCCTGCCACCACTCCGCCTGCTCGGCGTAGTAGCGCTCCGCCTGGGCGATCTCCTGCGCCGACGGCGGCTGCGCCGCGCCGATCTGGGTCACGACGGCGAGCCCCGCGACCACGAGCGCCAGCAGCAGCCCACCCCACGTCACGCGGCGCATCCACAGTCGCCGCAGCTCGACCCCGACCAGGCGCATCAGACGCTCTCCCCCGCCGTCTCGGTCTGCGTCAGCCCGAGGAAGACCGACTCCAGGTCGACCTGCCGCGGGGCGAGCTCACGGGCCCACACCCCCTGCTCGCCGAGCATCCGGTTCACGGCGGCCGCCCCGGCACCCTCGACGACGAGCGCCGCACCGTCGCGCTCGACCGACAGCCCGCGGGCGCCGAGCACGCTCGCGGCGACCGCGACCTCGTCGGACGCGAGCCCGACCCGCACCGCCTGCCCGGCCTGCCCGGCCACGAGGTCGGCGACCCGGCCCTCGGCGATCAGCCGTCCGCGGGCCACGATGGAGACCGAGTCGGCCACCTGCTGGACCTCGGCGAGGATGTGGCTGGAGACCAGCACCGTCCTGCCGCGGTCGGCCAGGTCCCGCATGGTCCGCCGGATCTCGTGGATCCCCGCCGGGTCGAGCCCGTTGGTCGGCTCGTCGAAGATGAGCAGATCGGGGTCCTTGAGCAGCGTCGCGCCGATGGCCAGCCGCTGCTTCATGCCCAGCGAGTAGGTCCGGTAGGGGTCCCCGGCGCGGCCGCTGAGACCGACCTCCTCGAGCACCGCGTCGACCCGGTCGCGCGGCGTGCCGATGGCGTCGGCCAGCAGCCGCAGGTTCGACCGCCCGGTGAACGCCGGGAAGAACCGGGGGCTCTCGACGATCGCACCGACCCGGCCCACGACGTCGGGCAGGTGCCGCGGCACCTCGTGACCGAAGATCGTGGCCGTGCCCCGGTCGGGACGGGCCAGACCCAGCAGCATGCGGATCGTCGTGGTCTTCCCGGACCCGTTCGGTCCGAGGAACCCGTGCACGCCTCCGACGGGGACCCGCAGGTCCAGGTTCTCGACACCGACCCGACGCCCCCGCAGGGTGCGGAACGACTTGCGCAGACCGCGCGTCTCGACCGCCAGCTCCCCGTCGATCACCACATGCCTCCCGGTGGCCCCCGCGGGCCGCGCCGCCCGCTCCCACCTGGACGGACGCCGGGTGTGCTGCGGAGCATAGCGGCCCGGCGGGCACCCGGGACAGGGCGGTCGATCAGCCGGACGACGGTCGGTCGGCGGGGATGTCGAGCTCGCGGGCCGCCTCCGAGATCCGGGCCGCGAGCGCCGCGTCCCGTTCGCTGAGCCCGCCGATGTCGTGGGACGTCGTGCGCACGACGACGGTGGCGTACCGCAGGTCGACGTCCGGGTGGTGGTTCGCGGCCTCGGCCAGCTCCCCGATCTCCTCGACCAGCCGCACCCCGGTGGTGAAGGCCCCGGTGCGGAACGTCGCGGTCGCCGGCCCGTCCTCGGGCGCCTGCCAGTCCTCGGTCCCGGCGGCGTCGTGGAACTGCGCGGGGGTGATGCGGTCACTCATGGTCCTGGTCCCTTCCGATCGAGACGGCGATGTCGATCTCGTTGCCCTCCGGGTCCGCGACGGTACGCCACAGCGGCGCCTCGGCGTCGTACACGACCCGGCCCCCGGCGGCCACCGCGGCGGCGACCCGCTCGTCGGCCACGTCCGCCGGGACGAACAGGTCGACGTGGATCCGGTTGCGCTGCTCGCGGGGTGCGTCCATCTGCTGGATGAAGACGGACGGGCCACGCAGCAGCGGGTCGTACAGGTCGGCGTCCTCCCGGGTGGCGTACCCGAGGGCCGCGGCCCAGAACCGGCGCACGGCGTCGACGTCGAGGGCGTCGAAGGTGAGCTGGACGTCCCGCAGGGCACCCGGGTCCGGCTCCACGCCGGCTGCACGGGCGGCGGCCTGGATGCGGCGCGCCAGGTCGAGCGCGGCGTCGTCGATCCAGCCGTCCTCGGGGGCGCCGACGCGGAAGGTGACGTGGCCGAACCGCAGGTCCGTGGAGAGCCGCACCCCGGCGTCGTCGGCGAGGCGTTGGGCGGTCGCCGCGAGGTCGACCCCGGCGTCGAACCCGCCGGTCACGTAGCGCGCGCACGCCCCCTGCAGGACGCGCCAGTCGTCCACCCCGTCCGCGGCGCGGAACGCGTCCGGGGAGACCAGGCCCTCGGGGAGATCCTCCTCGAAGCCCTCCCACGCCTCGACGTCGGCCTCGTTGCCCTCGGGGTCCGCGAGGGTCCACCAGTGCGGGACGAACTCCTCGGTCGTGAGCCGGCCGCCCGCCGCGAGCGCCGCCTGGACACGCGTGGGTCGGTCGTCGTGCGGGACGAAGACGTCCAGGTGCAGCCGGTTGCGCAAGGGCCGGGGCTCGTCCATCTGCTGGAACCAGATGCCGGGCCACCGGGCGTCCGGGTCGAGCAGGTCCTCGTCACCGGCCCGGCGGTGGCCGAGCACGACCTCCCAGAACGGCATGACGCGCTCGCGGTCGGTGGCGTCGATCGTCAGCTCGACGTCCCGCAGCGCCGCCGGGTCGGGTGTCAGGCCCACCCGCTCGGCCGCGGCCGAGATGTCCTGCGCCAGGGCCACGTCGCGGCGGCTCAGCCCGCCGACGTCGTGCGAGACGCACCGCACGACGACACCGTCGGGGCGCAGGTCGACGTCGGGGTGGTGGTTCGCGGCGTCGGCGAGCACCTTGATGTCCTCGAGCAGCACGGCCCCGGCCCCCGGTGCGGTGGGACGGAACAGCGCGCAGGCGCCGTGTGCCAGCACCCTCCAGTGCCCGGAGCTGTCGGCCTTCTCGAAGGCGTCCGGGGTGATCTCGTCGGACTCGGTGGCCATGGTCCCTCCCGCGGTGGCCGGTGCGATCCACCTACCGTGCCGTGGTCGGGGGCCGCTCGCGCGTGCTCAGCCGAGCACGGCGCCCTTCGACGCGGACTGCACGAGCTTCGTGTACTTGGCGAGCACCCCGCGGGTGTAGCCGTGCGGCACGGGCCGCCAGTCGTCGGTGTGCCGGGCGGCCAGCTCGTCGGCGTCGACGAGCAGGTCGAGCGTCTTGGCCGCGACGTCCAGGCGGATCCGGTCGCCGTCGCGCACGAACGCGATCGGCCCGGCGTCGACGGCTTCGGGGGCGATGTGCCCCACGCACAGGCCCGTGGTGCCGCCGGAGAACCGGCCGTCGGTGACGAGCAGGACGTCCTTGCCGAGCCCCGCGCCCTTGATCGCCCCGGTGATGGCGAGCATCTCGCGCATGCCCGGGCCGCCCTTCGGGCCCTCGTAGCGGATGACGACGACGTCCCCGGCCGTGATCGTGCCGTCCTCCAGCGCGTCGAGGGCGTGCCGCTCCCGCTCGAAGACCCGCGCCGTGCCCTCGAAGACGTCGGAGTCGAACCCGGCGCTCTTGACCACGGCGCCGTCCGGGGCGAGCGACCCGTGCAGGATCGTGATGCCGCCGGTCGGGTGGATCGGGGCGTCCAGGGCACGCAGGATCTTGCCGTCCGGGTCAGGAGGGGTGAGGTCCGCCAAGTTTTCACTGACGGTGCGCCCGGTGACGGTGAGGCAGTCGCCGTGGAGCAGACCGGCGTCCAGCAGGGCCTTCATGATCACGGGGACCCCGCCGATGCGGTCCACGTCGTTCATGACGTAGCGGCCGAACGGCTTGAGGTCGCCCAGGTGCGGGACCTGGCTCGCCACGCGGTCGAAGTCCTCCAGGGTGAGCTCGACGTCGGCCTCGTGGGCGATGGCGAGCAGGTGCAGCACGGCGTTCGTGGACCCGCCGAACGCCATGACCACGGCGATGGCGTTCTCGAACGCCTGCTTGGTCAGGATGTCGCGCGCGGTGATGCCGCGGCGCAGCATCTCCACGACCGCCTCGCCGGAGGCGTGGGCGAACGTGTCCCGCCGCCGGTCGGCCGACGGCGGGGCCGCGGACCCCGGCAGGGACATGCCCAGCGCCTCGGCGGCCGAGGCCATGGTGTTCGCCGTGTACATCCCGCCGCAGGCGCCCTCGCCCGGGCAGATGGCCCGCTCGATGCGGTCGACGTCCTCGCGGGACATCAGCCCCCGCGAGCACGCCCCGACCGCCTCGAAGGCGTCGATGATCGTCACGTCCTTCTCGGTGCCGTCCGAGAGCTTGACCCAGCCGGGCATGATCGAGCCCGCGTAGAGGAACACGCTGGCCAGGTCCAGCCGGGCGGCCGCCATGAGCATGCCGGGCAGGGACTTGTCGCAGCCGGCCAGCAGCACCGAGCCGTCCAGGCGCTCGGCCTGCATCACCGTCTCGACGGAGTCGGCGATGACGTCCCGGGAGACCAGCGAGAAGTGCATCCCCTCGTGACCCATCGAGATGCCGTCCGAGACGGAGATCGTGCCGAACTCGAGCGGGTACCCGCCGCCGGCGTGCACGCCGTTCTTCACCGCACCGGCGAGCCGGTCCAGCGACAGGTTGCAGGGCGTGATCTCGTTCCATGAGCTCGCGACGCCGATCTGCGGTTTGGCGAAGTCGTCGTCCCCCAGGCCGACGGCGCGCAGCATCCCGCGCGCGGCGGTGGCCTCCAGACCGTCGGTGACCTGACGGGAACGGGGCTTGAGGTCGGGGGTGGTTCCGGCGTCGGTGCTCGTCATGCCCTCAGGCTAGGGCCGACGGCGGCACGCGGCCCGGCGGTCTCCCGGCGCGGGACCGGACGGACCCAGATGCGCGCCCGGGTCCGCACGCTCCCGGAGACGAACGGCGCCGACTCGCCGGTCGGCGCGTACCCCAGGGCACGCCAGAACGGTTCCGCCGCCGCACGGTTGGTGTCGACGACGCCGAGCCGCAGACGGACGATCTCCGGCCACGTCTCCGCACGCTCCTCGACCGCCGCGTGGAGCGCCCGGCCCAGCCCCTGCCGGTGCCGGCTCGCGGCGATCGCGAGCAGGCCCAGGTGCGCCTGGTCGGCGGTGGGCCAGCCGCGGATCACGTCGGCCAGCCCCACGAGCACACCCGCGTCGTCGAGGATCCCGAGGACGTGCTTCGCGTCCGGCGTCGTGCCCGGCGGATGCGACGTGAGGGCGTCGACCGCGTCCTGACGGCTCGGCGGACGCCCGGAGACACGCCGCGCGTACCCGCCGTCGTCGGCGAGCAGCCGCTGGACGGCATCGACGTCGGCCGCGGAGAGGTCGACGACCCGCACGCTCAGCGCCGCGCGACGAGGTCGACGTCGCGCACCGCGCCCTTGTCCGCGCTCGTCGCCATGGCGGCGTAGGCCCGCAGGGCCGGCGAGACGTACCGGTCGCGGTCCTTCGGCTGCCACGGGGTCGCCGAGGACTCCATCGCGGCGCGGCGCTCGGCGAGCACCTCGTCGGGGACGTTCAGACGCACGGAGCGGGACTCGACGTCGATCTCGATCTCGTCGCCGTCCTCGACCAGACCGATGACGCCGCCGGCGGCCGCCTCCGGGGAGACGTGCCCGATGGAGACGCCGGACGACCCGCCGGAGAAGCGGCCGTCGGTGATGAGCGCGCAGACCTTGCCCAGCCCGCGGCCCTTGAGGAACGAGGTCGGGTAGAGCATCTCCTGCATGCCGGGACCGCCGGCGGGGCCCTCGTAGCGCACCACCACGACGTGCCCGGGCTCGACCTGCTTGGTGAGGATCTTCTCGACCGCCTCGTCCTGCGACTCGCACACGAGCGCCCGACCGGTGAAGTGGAAGACGTCCGGGTCGACACCGGCGGTCTTGAACACGGCGCCGTCCTCGGCGAGGTTGCCGCGCAGCACGGCCAGACCGCCGTCGGCGGTGTAGGCGTGCTGGACGTCGCGGATGCAGCCCTCGGCGGCGTCGGTGTCGAGGGACTCCCAGCGGTTCTCGGTCGAGAAGGCCTGGGTGGTGCGCACCCCGCCCGGGGCGGCGTGGAACAGCTCGGTGGCCTGCTCGGTGGCCTTCCCGCCGCGCACGTCCCAGTCGTCCAGCCACTCCTGCAGCGTCGGGGTGTGCACGCTGGTGACGTCCTTCTCCAGCAGCCCGCCACGGTGCAGCTCGCCGAGCAGCGCCGGGATGCCACCGGCCCGGTGGACGTCCTCCATGTGGAAGTCCGGGTGGTTGGGGGCGACCTTGCTCAGGCACGGCACCCGCCGCGAGATGTCCTCGATGTCGCGCAGCGTGAAGTCGACCTCGGCCTCCTGCGCGGCGGCCAGCACGTGCAGCACGGTGTTGGTCGACCCGCCCATGGCGACGTCGAGCGCCATCGCGTTGGCGAACGCCTCCTTGGTGGCGATCCCCCGTGGGGCCGCGGTGTCGTCGGAGTCGTCGTAGTAGCGCTTCGCCAGCTCGACGACGGTGCGCCCGGCCTCGAGGAACAGCTCCTTGCGCGCGGAGTGCGTGGCCAGCGTCGAGCCGTTGCCCGGCAGCGACAGCCCGAGCGCCTCGGTGAGGCAGTTCATCGAGTTCGCGGTGAACATGCCCGAGCAGGAGCCGCAGGTCGGGCAGGCGTTCTCCTCGACCTTCGCCAGCGCTTCGTCGGAGACGTTCTCGTCCGCCGCGTAGTTGATCGCGTTGACGAGGTTGAGGTTCGTCCGCGCGACGCCGTCGGCGACGACCGCCTTGCCGGCCTCCATCGGCCCGCCGGAGACGAAGACGACGGGGATGTTCAGCCGCAGCGCCGCGTTGAGCATGCCCGGGGTGATCTTGTCGCAGTTGGAGATGCACACCAGCGCGTCCGCGCAGTGCGCGTTGACCATGTACTCCACCGAGTCGGCGATGAGGTCGCGGCTGGGCAGCGAGTAGAGCATGCCGCCGTGGCCCATCGCGATGCCGTCGTCGACGGCGATGGTGTTGAACTCCTTGGCGACTCCCCCGGCCTCGCGGATCGCGCCCGCGACGAGATCGCCCATGTCCTTGAGGTGCACGTGCCCCGGGACGAACTGGGTGTAGGAGTTCGCGATCGCGACGATCGGCTTGCCGAAGTCCTCCGAGCCCATGCCGGTGGCGCGCCACAGGGCGCGGGCGCCGGACATGTTGCGGCCGTGGGTGGACGTGCGCGAACGCAGGGGGCGGCTCATCTGCATGCTCCTTCGGACCGGCCCACGGACGCACCGTGAGCGACGTGCCTGCGCAGCGTACGCCGTCGTGCCGGATGCTGGGACGCCCGTCCCGCGTGCTGGTCACCGGGCCCACGGCTCCCCCGGCGCCGACGGGACGGGCACCGTACGGTGGCCGCATGCCCACGACCGTGATGTGGTTCCGGCGCGACCTGCGCCTGGCCGACAACCCGGCCCTGCTGGCCGCGCTGGAGACCGCGCGGGCCGACGACTCCGCCGTCGTCGGCCTCTACGTCCTGGACGACGTCCTGTGGCGCCGGGCCGGCGCCAACCGGCTCGCCTACCTGCGCGAGTCGCTGCGCGCCCTGGACGAGGCCTGCGGCGGACGGCTCGTGGTGCGCCGCGGCGACCCCGTCGACGTCGTGCCACGGGTGGTGCGCGAGGCCGGTGCCGCCGAGGTGCACGCCGCGGCCGGCTACGAGCCGTACGGCCGACGACGCGACGACGAGGTGGCCGCCGCGTTGGACGGTCCGGGCGTCCCGCTGGTGCGCACCGGGTCCCCGTACGCCGTGGCCCCCGGTCGGCTCTTCACGCAGAGCGGCGGCGCGTACCAGGTGTTCACCCCGTTCCGGCGGGCCTGGCTGGAGCACGGCTGGCGGGAGCCGGTGCACCGGCCCCGCCAGATCCCGTGGGCCGACCTGCCCGGCGAGGACCTCCCGCACTCCCCCGAGCCGACGGCGCGGCTGCCCCGCGCGGGCGAGGAGGCGGCCCGACGGCGGTGGCGTGACTTCCTGGACGACGGGCTGGCGGACTACCCCGCCGCGCGGGACCGACCCGACCTGGCCGGCACCTCGGCGATGTCGGTGCACCTGCGCTGGGGCGAGATCCACCCGCGCACGATGCTCGCCGACCTCGCCACGGCACAGTCCGACGGCGCCCCCTCCGAGGCCGTGGCGACGTTCCGCTCCGAGCTGTCCTGGCGGGAGTTCCACGCCGACGTGCTGTACCACCGGCCGGACGCCCGCACCCGCTCGCTGCGCGCCGTCGTCCCCGACGACGCCTGGACACGGGGCGAGCAGGAGACCGAGTGGCTGACGGCCTGGACGGAGGGACGGACCGGCTACCCGTTCGTCGACGCCGGGATGCGGCAGCTGCTCGCCACCGGCTGGATGCACAACCGGGTGCGGATGGTCGTGGCGTCGTTCCTCGTCAAGGACCTGCACGTGCGGTGGCAGCGCGGGGCCGAGCACTTCATGGCGCACCTGGTGGACGGCGACGTGTCCCAGAACCAGCTCAACTGGCAGTGGGTCGCGGGCACCGGGCACGACGCCGCGCCCTACTTCCGCATCTTCAACCCCGTCACCCAGGGCGAGAAGTTCGACCCCGACGGCGAGTACGTGCGCCGCTGGGTGCCCGAGCTGCGCGAGGTGGCCGGCCGGCGGGTGCACCAGCCCTGGAAGCTGGACACCCCGCCGGCCGACTACCCGGCGCCCCTGGTCGACCACGCGCACGAGCGCAAGGTCAGCCTGGACGACTTCCAGCGGGGCAGGTGAGACGCGGCCGGAAGCGGTCGACGTCGCGGTGCCGCGGTCAGGACCCGCGGACCATCGCGCGGTACTCGTCCTCGAGGATGCCCATGACGATGGCGTCGGCCCAGTCGTCCCCGTCGCGGTAGGCGTCGCGCAGCCGCCCCTCCTCGACGAAGCCGAGCGACGCGTACAACGCCTTGGCCCGCGGGTTGATGCTGAGCACGTCCAGGCCGACGCGGTGCAGCCGCAGACCGTCCGGTCCGTCGTCGAAGGCGAACCGCAGCACGTGCTCGATCGCCTCCCGCCCGTAGCCGCGCCCCCGGTAGTCCGGGAGCATCTGCAGGCGCAGGTTGGCGCTGCGGCTGACCGGGTCGATGTCGTTGAGGACGATCTCCCCGATCAGGTCGTCGCTGACGAGCTCGCCGTCGCGCATCGCGGCCGGCGTGATGGCCCAGTCGAACCGACCGTCACGGTCGGCGACCGTGGCCGCCCAGTCGTCGATCTGCTGCCGGGTGAAGCTCGCCGTCGTCCCCGTCAGGCGCATGCCCTCCGGGTCGTGCAGCGACTCCCAGAGCCGCTCGGCGTCGGGGGCCTGGATCGGCCGCAGCCGGACCATCTCGCCGGGCAGCACGGGGGGTGTCACGACCCGATCCTCTCCAGCACCAGCTCACGCACGCGCTTGGCGTCCGCCTGGCCCTTCGTCGACTTCATCACCGCGCCGATGATCGCGCCGACCGGACCCTGGTTGCCACCGCGGACCTTCTCGACGACGTCCGGCTGGGCGGCCAGCGCCTCGTCGATCGCGGACAGCAGCGCACCGTCGTCGGAGACGATCTCCAGACCGCGCGCGGCGACGACCTGCTCCGGGTCGCCCTCGCCGGCGAGCACGCCGTCGAGCACCTGGCGGGCGATCTTGTCGTTGATCCGGCCGGAGTCGATCAGCCCCTGCAGCTCGCCGATCTGCGCCGGCGTGATGGACAGCTCGGCCAGCTCGACCTCGTCCTGCTTGGCACGGCGGGCGAGCTCACCCATCCACCACTTGCGCGCCGCGGCGGGGCTGGAGCCCGCCGCGATCGTGGCCTCGATGAGGTCGAGCGCTCCGGCGTTGACGACGTCGCGCATCTCGGCGTCGGCGTAACCCCACTCGTCCTGCAGCCGGCGACGCCGCGCCTGCGGCAGCTCGGGCAGACCCGCGCGGATCTCCTCGACCCACTCGCGTGACGGCTCGACCGGGACGAGGTCCGGCTCGGGGAAGTACCGGTAGTCCTCGGCGTCGGACTTCACACGCCCGGAGGTGGTGATGCCGGTGTCCTCGTGCCAGTGCCGGGTCTCCTGGATCACGGTGTCGCCCGCGTCCAGGATCGCCGCCTGACGCGACACCTCGTAGCGCACGGCCCGCTCGACCGAGCGGAACGAGTTCACGTTCTTCGTCTCGGTCCGGGTGCCGAGCGGGGCGTCCGGCGTCGCCCGCAGGGAGAGGTTGACGTCGGCACGCACGTTGCCGCGCTCCATCCGCGCCTCGGACACGTCGAGGACCCGGAAGATGTCCCGCAGCGCCTGCACGTAGGCGCGTGCCACCTCGGGGGCCCGGTCACCGACGCCGGTGATCGGCTTGGTGACGATCTCGACCAGGGGGATCCCCGCTCGGTTGTAGTCCACCAGGGAGTAGTCGGCGCCGTGGATGCGTCCCGCGGCACCGCCGACGTGCGTGTTCTTCCCGGCGTCCTCCTCCATGTGGGCGCGCTCGATCTCGACCCGGTGGATGGTGCCGTCCTCGAGCTCGACGTCGAGCCAGCCGTCGAACGCGATCGGCTCGTCGTACTGGGAGGTCTGGAAGTTCTTCGGGACGTCCGGGTAGAAGTAGTTCTTCCGGGCGAACCGGCAGGACTCGGCGATCTGGCAGTTCAGCGCCAGGCCGATCCGGATCGCGTACTCGACGGCGGTGCCGTTGACCACGGGCAGCGCACCGGGCAGGCCGAGGCTGACCGGAGTCGTCTGGGTGTTCGGGGCGCCCCCGAAGGACACCTCGGCCGGGCAGAACATCTTGGTGCGGGTGCCGAGCTCGACGTGCACCTCGATGCCGAGCACCGGGTCGAACCGTCGGACCGCGTCGGCGTAGTCGACCAGCTGGGTCACAGTCATCTCCTTCGTGGGTCCGTCAGCCGAGCTCGGGCGCGCGGTCGAGCAACGGGCCGCCCCAGGACTTCTCCAGGGCGGACTCCAGGGCGGCGCCGACACGGTACAGGCGGTCGTCGGCCTTGGCCGGTGCCAGCACCTGGAACCCGACCGGCAGCCCGTCGTCCGACAGGCCGTTCGGCACCGAGATGCCGGGGATGCCCGCCAGGTTGGCCGGGATGGTCGCGACGTCGTTGAGGTACATCGCCAGCGGGTCGTCCAGCTTCTCGCCGAGCTTGAACGCCGTCGTGGGCGCCGTCGGGGACACCAGGACGTCGACCTGGGCGAACGCCTCGTCGAAGTCGCGCTGGATGAGCGTGCGCACCTTCTGCGCGCTGCCGTAGTAGGCGTCGTAGTAGCCCGCGCTGAGGGCGTAGGTGCCCAGGATGACGCGTCGCTTGACCTCGTCGCCGAACCCGGCGCCGCGGGTGGCCGCCATGACGCGCTCGGCGGTGACCGGGCCCTCCTCGGGCTCGACCCGCAGGCCGAAGCGCATGCCGTCGAACTTGGCCAGGTTGCTGGAGGCCTCGGCGGGCAGGATCAGGTAGTAGGCGGCGAGCGCGTACTCGAAGTGCGGGCAGGAGACCTCGACGACCTCGGCACCCGCCTGGCGCAGCAGGTCCAGGGACTCCTCGAAGCGCGTCTGGACGCCGGCCTGGTAGCCCTCGCCCTGCAGCTGGCTGACCACGCCGACCTTCACGCCGGACAGGTCGCCGAGCGCGCCCTGCTTCGCGGCCTCGACGAGCGGCGGCAGCGGCTCCGGGATGGAGGTCGAGTCGCGCGGGTCGTGCCCGCCGATGAGCTCGTGCAGCAGCGCCGAGTCCAGCACGGTCCGGGTCACGGGGCCGGCCTGGTCGAGGCTGGAGGCGAGCGCGATGAGGCCGTAGCGGGAGACGCCGCCGTAGGTCGGCTTCACGCCCACGGTGCCGGTCACGGCGCCCGGCTGGCGGATGGACCCGCCGGTGTCGGTGCCGATGGCCAGGGGGGCGGTGAACGCCGCCACCGCGGCGGCCGAACCGCCGCCCGAACCGCCGGGGATCCGCTCGAGGTCCCAGGGGTTGTGGGTGTTGCCGTAGGCGGAGTGCTCCGTGGAGGAGCCCATGGCGAACTCGTCCATGTTGGTCTTGCCCAGGATGGGCAGCCCGGCCTCACGGATCTTCTCCACCAGGGTGGCGTCGTACGGCGGCACCCATCCCTCGAGGATCTTGGAGCCGGCGGTCGACGGCATGCCCTGGGTGACGACGACGTCCTTGACGGCGATCGGCACACCGGCCAGCGGGTGCAGCTCTTCGCCGGCCGCCCGGCGGGCGTCGACGTCGCGGGCCGTCGCCAGCGCCTCGTCGGCGTTGACGTGCAGGTAGGCGTGCACCGAGCCGTCGACGGCGGCGATGCGGTCGAGGTAGGCCTGCGTCGCCTCGACGCTGGTGACCTCGCGGTGGCGCAGCTTCTCGGCCAGATCGGCGGCCGAGAGTCGGGTCAGGTCCGTCATCTCACTCCTCCCCGAGGATCTGCGGCACCGCGAACCGACCGTCTTCGGCCTCCGGCGCAGCGGCGAGCACGTCGTCGACCGGCAACGCCGGCTGGGGCTCGTCGGCACGGAACACGTTGGACATGGGCAGCGGGTGGCTCGTCGCGGGGACGTCAGGGGTGGCGACCTGGCTCACCTTGGCGATGGACTCGACGATCACGTCGAGCTCGCCGGCGAGGCGGTCCAGCTCGTCTGGGCGGAGCTCGATCCGCGCCAGCGCGGCGACACGCGCGACCTCGTCACGGGAGATGGTGGACATGGCCGCCAGTCTAGTGGGCCGACGTGACGCCCTGATGACGTGGGGACCACCGGACGTGTGAACCATGTCCCTGGTCCGCGGTCCGGCGGGCGGACCGGCGGTCGACGCTCGGGGATGGCGGTCCGGCGCGGTGGGGAAAGGCAGCAGGCCCCCCACCTGTGGTGGGGGGCCTGCT
>NZ_JABFAJ010000002.1 GCF_013085345.1 Isoptericola sediminis
ATTCCCCACTGCTGCCTCCCGTAGGAGTCTGGGCCGTGTCTCAGTCCCAGTGTGGCCGGTCGCCCTCTCAGGCCGGCTACCCGTCGACGCCTTGGTAGGCCATTACCCCACCAACAAGCTGATAGGCCGCGAGCCCATCCCCCACCGAAAAACTTTCCAACACCCGACATGCGTCGAGTGCTCGTATCCGGTATTAGACCCCGTTTCCAGGGCTTATCCCGAAGTGGAGGGCAGGTTGCTCACGTGTTACTCACCCGTTCGCCACTGATCCACCCAGCAAGCTGGGCTTCACCGTTCGACTTGCATGTGTTAAGCACGCCGCCAGCGTTCGTCCTGAGCCAGGATCAAACTCTCCGTGAAAGAGAGAAAACACCACACACCACCAGGGCGTGCGATGCCATATCGATACTGGCCAGACAAGCTAGCAAAAAAACTAGTTGTCCGATCCAAAGGAACCAATGAAGGTTCAAAATTTGGCATTGACTATCAAGCACACTGTTGAGTTCTCAAACAACCGACACACACCATCCGAAAGCCGGAACATCTGTCCCGACCCCGTCCGGGGCAACCCTTCAACCTTACCCGAACCGATCCGCCC
>NZ_JABFAJ010000027.1 GCF_013085345.1 Isoptericola sediminis
CGGCCGCTCCGGCGCCGGCCGCTCCGGCCCCGCCCGCGGCCGCGGCCCCACCCGCACCGGTGGCCGTGGAGGTCCCGGCAACGGTCGAGGCCCCGGCGGCCGTGGCGCCCGCGCTCCCGGCCGTCGCCCCGGTCCCCACGGTCCCGGCCGTCGCTCCCGCACCCCCGGCACCGGCTCCCACGCCGGCACCCGCCGCCGCGCCCGCGCCGATCGTCGCGGTGCCCAGCGGGAGCGCACCGAGGATCGCGGCCCCGGCGAGGCCGACGATGAGGGGCGCGACGACGGCGCGCATGCCGTGGGCGACGTCGCCGAGCTCGAGCACGAGGGTCCGGCAGTCCTGGCACACCTCGAGATGACGGTCGACCTTGGCGACCTCACGGCGTGCGAGCCCGCCGCGCACGTAGCCACCGAGGAGGGGGTTCACCGCCCGGCAGGAGTCGGCGGGGTCGCCGCAGAGGTGCTGCTGCAGGTAGCCGACCCGCAGCCCCTCCCGGGCGCGGTAGGCCAGGGCCGAGACGCCGTTCGGTGTGAGCCCGAGGATGGGCGCCACCTGGGCGGGTGAGAGCTCCTCGACCTCCGTGTACCAGAGCACGGCCTGCCAGCGCTCAGGAAGCCCGTCGTAGGCGCGGGCGACCACGGAGCTCTCGAACCCGGCCAGCGCGGGGTCCTCGGGGGACGAGGAGGGACCCATCGCGTCCTCGAAGGTCCCGTCGTCGTCGGTGGGCCGGGTGCGGCGCGCGCCGTGGGCGAGGTCCGCGGCGAGACGGCGCACGACGGTGAACAGGTACGCGCGGAAGTGGGTGTCCGGTCCGTGGCCCTGCTGCAGCACGCCGAGGACACGTTGGAAGGCGTCGGAGACCACGTCGTCGGCGTCGCCGTCGCACCGCACGTACTGGCGCGCCAGGACCCGGGCGGCGCCGCTGTGCCGTGCGTAGAGGGCGCCGTAGGCCTCGAGGCTGCCTCCGCGCACCTCAAGGATCAGCTCGCCGTCGCTGGGAGCTGATCCGTCCGATCCCACGTAGACGTCGGTCACGCTGGTCCGCTTCTCGCCCGGTTGTCCGCCTCTGCACCCGCGTCGACACGGGACGGTCACACTCTAGCCGCACCCCGTGCACGTCGCCGCCCGGCCGGGTGGGTGAATCCGGACCGGTTTCACCCGCACACGTCGCGGGTTTCTGCGTCATAGTGGGGGGCCATGAGAGTCACATCAGCATGAGCCTGCCGCCCGGCGACACCGTCGCCGTCGCCACGCGCGAACGCTGGCGCACCACGAGCCTGACCGAGGTCTGGCTGCGCCCGGGCGACTGGTACCATCCGGCCGTGGACGCGGTCGTCGAGGCCATCATCGAGGGCCGCTCGCCCGAGGCCCCCGCGCACCGGCTGGGCAACGCCCGCAGCGCCGCCGGCATCTCCCTGGACGAGACGCTGGAGGACGTCGCCTGCCTGTTCCGGACGGTGGGCTCACCGGTCGACGTCGACGCGGTCCGCGGATCGGCCCTGGGCTGGGCGCTGGGCCGGGAGCGCCGGCCCGCGCTGAGCGGTGTCCGTGATCCCGCGACCGGCCTGCCGACGGCGGACTACCTGGGCGAGCGGCTGCGCGAGACCTACGGACGGGCGGAACGCGACGGCGTCGAGGCGACCGAGTCCCACTGCCTGGTCGTGGTGGACGTGGCCGTCGAGGCGCTGGACCCCTGGCAACGCATGGCACGCGCCGCCTCGGTGGGGCGGACCCTGGACCAGGTGTTCGGCGGCGGGCACCCGATGGCGTCCCTCAGCGACGGCGTCTTCGCCGTGCTGTGCGAGCGCTCGGCGGACATCCCGCGCCTGTCCCAGGGCGTGCGTCGCATCATCGAGCGGAACGCCCAGATCCTCGGGGTCTCCGAGACGATGCGTCGGCCGGTCCGGGTGTGGATGGAGCGGCTGCCCCGTGACCACGAGGCGGCGCTCGACCTCCTCGAGCACCTGCGGCGCTGACGGCCCGCACCGCGACACGAAGGGCCCCGGACGGATCATCCGTCCGGGGCCCTCGTCGTGCTGGGCGCCGTGCTCAGGCCTGCGTGAAGGTGAGGCAGTCGGCGTGGTGGTCGTCCTGGGGACCGGACCCGACGCGGATCGCCGAGGCGCCGCACTCGAGGTCCTTGTTGTGGACGCAGTCGATGCGCTGGCAGGCGCCGACGTGCGCGACGACCTTGTCGAGCCCGCCCTTGGTGCCGAGCGGGATGAACGTGGCGCAGGCGGCGTCACCGGGGACCCCGGCGATCGTGACGGCACCCGCGTGGCAGTCGTGGTCGTGGTTGTAGCTGCAGCCCTCCACCGAACACTCGGTGACCTCGGGCATCTCCATCAGCGTGGTCATGGCCGCTCCTCGGGTCGCTGGATCATCGCCGAACCATTTCGATGATAGGCACGTCTCGGCATTCCTGCCGAGAAACCAAAGGCGACCTGGAAAGATCAGGGCAGGCTTACCGAACGATTCCTGAATTGCGAAAGGACGGCATTTCCAAATTCCGCGGTCGGCGCCGTCGCCTCACCCGCGGTCGCGCGAGGGGCGCCACAGGACCAGCGCTCCGCCACGCTCCCGCCGCGGGTCGATGTCGAGCCGCAGCTCCGAGCGTCGCACGCGGCGTCCCAGCGGCACCGCGACGACGTCACCACCCGTGCCGGCGGCGAAGACGCGACCCTCGGCCTCGTCCCGCGCGGCGATGAGCCCCGCCAGCTCGGAGAGCCGCCGCTCGAGCTGGCCGACCTGGTGCTCGAGGTCGAGGATGCGCTTGATCCCGGCGAGGTTGATGCCCTCCTCCTGGGCGAGGCGCTGCACCTCGAGCAACCGGGCGACGTCCCGCCGCGAGTAGCGGCGGCCACGCCCGCGGGCGCGCCGGGGCACGACCAGACCGAGCCGGTCGTACTGGCGCAGCGTCTGCGGGTGCATGCCGGACAGCTGCGCGGCCTGCGAGACCGTCAGCACCGGTGCGTCGTCGGTGACCATCTCGACCTCCCTCGCGCCCTGAGGTTACCGGTGCGTGCCTACTGGGCGGCCTGGGCGCCGAGCTCCGCGCGCACGTCGCCGGTGTCCACCTGTGCCGCGAACTCCTCCAGCGCCTGCTTCGCCGACCTGCTGAGCTTCTGCGGCACGACGACCTGGATCGTCACGAGCAGGTCGCCGGTGCGCTTCGCCGTCGCCACGCCACGGCCCTTGACCCGCAGCACGCGGCCCGACGGCGTGCCCGCGGCGACCTTGAGACGCACCGTCTCGCCCGACAGCGTGGGCACCTCGACGGTCGTGCCGAGCGCCGCCTCGGCGAAGGTCACCGGCAGCGTCATGCGCAGGTTCGCGCCGTCCATCGCGTACACGGGGTGGGACTCGACGTGCACCTTGATGAGCAGGTCCCCGTCCGGGCCGCCGTTCATGCCGGGCCGGCCCTTGCCGCGCAGCCGGATCTTCTGGCCGTCGTGGACCCCGGCGGGGATCCGCGCGGTCATCTTCCGGCCGTCGACGGTCAGCTCGACCGTCGTGCCCTCGACCGCCGCGCGGAAGGGCAGCGTGGCCCGCGTCTCGACGTCGGCGCCCTTCTGGCGCTGGGGCCTGCCGAACCCGGCCGGGCGCCCACCCGCGCCCCCGCCGAACATCGATCCGAGGATGTCCTCGAAGCCGCCGCCGGTCTGCTGGTACTGGACCCGGGGGCCGCCGGGGCCGCCCGCCCGGCCGGCACCGCCGCCGAACATGGAGCTGAAGATGTCCTCGAACCCGGCCTGGCCGCCACCCGCACCGGGAGCTCCGGCGAACCGGGCACCGCCGCCGGCCATGGAGCGCAGCGCGTCGTACTGCTTCCGCTGCTCGGGGTCGGAGAGCACCGCGTAGGCCTCGCCGATCTCCTTGAAGCGCGCCTCGGCGGCGGCGTCACCCGGGTTCTGGTCCGGGTGGTACTGGCGCGCGAGCTTGCGGTACGCCTTCTTCAGGGCCGCCTCGTCGGCGTCCTTGGGAACGCCGAGCGCGGCGTAGAAGTCCTTCTCGATCCAGTCCTGGCCGGTCACGACGCCTCCTTCTGCCTCTCCGTCACTCGAGCCGTGCGGCGCGCGACGGCCGGTCGGTGGGGCTCGGTCTCGTGCGCGAGAGCCGAGCGAGGTACGAGCGAATCATTCGAGCGCACGAGACCGAGCCCCACCGACGACATCACTCAGGCCCCACGACGCCCACGCGGGCGGCGCGGACCACCTTGTCACCGATGCGGTAACCGGGCTCGACCACCAGGTTCACCGTGGTGGCGGTCGCCTCGGCGTCCGTGTTGTGCATGAGCGCCTCGTGCACGGTCGGGTCGAACTCCTCGCCCACGGCACCGAACCGCTCGATGCCGAACTTGGCGAGCGAGGCGTCGAGCTTCTCCGCGATCGCCGCCATCGGGCCGGACAGCTCGCCGTGCGACTTGGCCCGCTCGATGTCGTCGAGCACGGGCAGCAGCGCCGCGAGCACGTCCTGCGTGCCCTGGGTCCGCGCGGCCTCCTGGTCGCGCAGCGCCCGGTTGCGGTAGTTGGTGAAGCTCGCGCGCTCCCGCTGGAGCGCGTCGAGGTTCTCGGCCGCCTGGGCCTTGGCCTGCAGCAGCTCGGAGTCCTCGGCGGCCTCGCCGACCGGCTCGAAGTCGAGCGCCTCCAGGGGGTCGCCCTCGCCGGACGACGCCGCGGCCTCGTCGGTCCCGGGGGTGCCGCCCTCGGGCGTCTCGCGCTTCTCGCCGGTGGTGGGGTCGACCTTGCGCTTGTCCGTGAAGTGGAAGGGGGAGTCCCCCGAGCCGCCGTTCTCCGGCGGCTCGGGGGTGCCCTGCGTCTCGTCGGACGTCACTGGGAGTCCTTCTTCTCGTCCTCGTCGTCCACGATCTCGGCGTCGACGACGTCCTCGTCGGAGCTCTCGGACTCCGACGACGGCGCGTCGCCCGCCGTGGTGCCGGCGGTGCCGGCGTCCGCACCCGCGGCCTGCTCGGCCGAGTAGAGCGCCTCGCCGATCTTCTGCGAGGAGGCACCGAGCTTCTCGTAGGCGGACTTGATCGCCTCGGTGTCCTCGCCCTCCAGGGCGGTCTTCACCGCGGCGATGTCGCCCTCGACCTCGGAGACGACGTCGGCGGGAAGCTTGTCGCGGTTGTCCGCGATCTGCTTCTCCATCGAGTAGGCGAAGGACTCCGCCTGGTTGCGGGTCTCGGCCTCCTCGCGACGCTTCTTGTCCTCCTCGGCGTGCTCCTCGGCGTCCTTGACCATGCGGTCGATGTCCTCCTGCGGCAGCGCGGAGCCACCGGTGATCTTCATCGACTGCTCGGTACCGGTGCCGCGGTCCTTGGCGGACACGTGCACGATGCCGTTGGCGTCGATGTCGAAGGTGACCTCGATCTGCGGGACGCCGCGCGGGGCCGGGGCGATGCCGGTGAGCTCGAAGGTGCCCAGCGGCTTGTTGTCCCGGGTGAACTCGCGCTCGCCCTGGAAGACCTGGATCGCCACGGAGGGCTGGTTGTCCTCGGCCGTGGAGAAGATCTCGCTGCGCTTGGTCGGGATGGCCGTGTTGCGCTCGATGAGCTTGGTCATCACGCCGCCCTTGGTCTCGATACCGAGGGAGAGCGGGGTGACGTCGATGAGCAGCACGTCCTTGCGCTCACCGCCGATGACACCGGCCTGCAGCGCGGCGCCGACGGCGACGACCTCGTCCGGGTTGACGCCCTTGTTCGGGTCCTTGCCGCCGGTCAGGTCGCGCACGACGTCGGCGACGGCCGGCATCCGGGTCGAACCGCCGACCATGACGACGTGGTCGATCTCCGAGACGGAGATGCCGGCGTCGCGGATGACGGCGTGGAACGGCTCCTTGGTGCGGTCGACCAGGTCCTGCGTCATCTGCTGGAACTGCGCGCGGGTCAGCTTCTCGTCCAGGTGGACGGGGCCGTTCTCGCTCATCGACAGGTACTGCATCGAGATGTTGGTGCTCGTCGCGGAGGAGAGCTCCTTCTTGGCCTGCTCGGCCGCCTCGCGCAGGCGCTGCAGGGCGATCTTGTCCTTGGACAGGTCGACGCCCTCGGTGTTCTTCACCTGCTTGATGAGGTGCTCGACGATCCGCTGGTCCCAGTCGTCGCCGCCGAGGCGGTTGTCGCCGGAGGTGGCGCGGACCTGGATGGTGGAGAAGTCGTCGTCGTCCTTGCCGACCTCGAGCAGCGAGACGTCGAAGGTGCCGCCACCGAGGTCGAAGACGAGGATGAGCTCGTCCTGCTTGGACTTGTCGAGGCCGTAGGCCAGCGCGGCGGCGGTCGGCTCGTTGACGATGCGCTGGACGTTCAGGCCGGCGATCTGGCCGGCGTCCTTGGTGGCCTGACGCTCGGCGTCGTTGAAGTACGCCGGGACGGTGACGACCGCGTCGGTGACGGGCTCACCGAGGTACTCCTCGGCGTCGCGCTTCAGCTTGCCGAGGATGCGGGCGCTGATCTCCTGCGCGGTGTACTTCTTGTCGTCGATCTCGGTGGACCAGTCGGTGCCCATGTGGCGCTTGACCGAGGAGATCGTCCGGTCGACGTTGGTGACGGCCTGGCGCTTGGCGACCTCGCCGACGAGGACCTCACCGGTCTTGGAGAACGCGACGACCGACGGGGTCGTGCGGGCGCCCTCGGCGTTGGCGATGACGGTGGGCTCGCCACCCTCCAGGACGGCGACCACCGAGTTGGTGGTGCCGAGGTCGATTCCGACAGCTCGGGACATGTTGGCACTCCTTGTTCGTGCGGGGGTTGAGTCGTCTGCACTCAACGTAAGACGCCGCCCGGCGGCTGTCCAGTCGAGAGGGACGAAGTTGAGTCTGCCTCACTCAACCTTGCACGGAGCGGCGATATTCCCACAGGTCGGAGGACATGTTCGCCGACGGTGAAGCGCCTCACATCGACGCGGTCCGCCTGGTTGCCGGGACGGCGCAGGCCATGCCCACCACCGTGACGGCGGCGGCCACCACGAACTGGACGGCCATGTCCGTCGACCCTGCGAGAAGTCCCAGCGCCGCGGGGCCGATGATCGAACCGACCGCCAACGCGAGGAGCGTCGCACTGAAGCCGGCGGAGGGTCGCTCGGGAAAGACGTGCCCGCTCCACACCGCGAGCAGCGCCGACATCATCATGAAGCCCGGCCCGTAGAGCGCACCGGAGGCCACGGCCCCCGACCAGGTTCCCGGGAACAGCCCGAGCAGCCCGATGGCGCCGGCCAGCAGGAGCAGCGCGAGCAAGAGGATCCGCCGCAGGCCGAACCGCCTCACCAGGTCGCCCGTGACGAGGCCGACCACCCCGACGACGCCGACGCACGCCCACAGCACCGACCGCGTGGACTCGGGCAGGCCGCGGTCCAGGGCCAGATCGGCGGCGTACGTCCAGTAGAACGCGCTCGACACCCCGAACAGGAGCGCCACCGCGAGGAGCGGCCACGAGTCACCGTTGACGAACCACCGCCAGCCCGGCCCACCGGCCCGACGTCGGGTGGCCGTCCGCCGGTAGGGCTCGGTGGGCAGCAGCCGCGCGTTCCACAGCATGCTTCCCAGGGCGAGGGCCGCGAAGACGATCCACGCGAGACGCCAGGACCCACCGGCGACCAGCGCGACAGGTCCGGCCACGGCCAGCCCGACGGCGGTTCCGGTGCTCACGACGGACAGGACCCGGTCCCGGCTCCGCGGGCGGACCAGCTGGGAGACGGCGTCCGACAGGGGCGCCCAGGCCCACCCCGGACTGGTGCTGGCGAGCAGCGCACCGGTCGCCATCACGCCGGCGTGCGGGGCCAGGGCGATGAGCGTCATCCCCACGGTCGCGCACGCCCCGGCCAGGACCACGGGCAGTCGCGGGCCGAAGCGGGCGGCGAGCACGCCGCCCGCCAGCAGTGCCAGCAGGTAGCTCGCGTAGCTACCACCCGAGACGAGTCCGAGCGTCTCGGTCGACAGACCGAACTCGTCCTCGAACACCGGGACGAACAGTCCGTAGCCGTAACGGGCGAACCCGAAGGAGACCCCGATGATCGACATCCCGGCCAGTCCGACGTGCCACGGTCCGACAGTCATTCGTGCCTCCCGGCCGCGAGCCGGTGTCTCGTACGCGGCCTGCTTCCAGCCCACCAGCCACGTCGGCTCCTGACAAGGGGAACAGGTCGCGCACGGAGACCTGCTATCCGTCCGTCGGGGTATCGACGGGCGTCGGGGTGCCCTCGTCCTCCCACGAGCCCGTGACGAGGACCGGGGAGCCCTCGGTCGACCCTGCATAGCCCCCGGTCGCGTATGCGAGGCAGGCCAGCGCGCGGTCGCCGAGCCGGTACCACTCGTCGGCCGTGGGATACAGCGGGACGACCTCCACGCGATAGCCGCCGTCGACCGGCCAGTCCTCGCGGCATGATGCGGTGGCGCGCTCGGCCAGGTCCGACTCACCGGGGTACTCGACCGGTTCCCGGGGGGCGCCGTCCAGCACCAGCTCGGGCCACACCCCGGAGTCGACGACCTGCCCCGTGTGCGGCGCGTCGCAGTCGAGCACCGTCATCGTCTCGAGGGCCGCCTCCGGTGCGCCAGGCTCGTTGAGGTCGACACAGTCCCAGGTCTCGAGCGCAGCGCGCTCCTTCGACTCCACGGAACCGCCGAACACCGCTGCCCCGGCCCAGGCGACCGCCAGGGCGACGACGGCGGGCACCAGCCACCACGGTCTCCGGGGGCGGGTTGCGGCCTCTGGCGATGCAGCGGACGGGTCCTCTTGCGGGACCTCGGCGCCGGACCGCGCGGACTCCGCCGACGCGACGTCCGTCCTCCGCCCTTTCATGTGTTCCTCGATGATCTTCACCAGCACTCCCAGCACGCCGAAGATCACGAACGCTCGGACCAGGACCAGCGCGGCGCCGACCGACATCTCGTAGCCGGTCACCGGTTGCTCCCACCCGAGCGTGGCCGGCCCGTCGAGCGGGAAGGCGTCCCACGCCGTCCAGAAGACGAGCTCACCGGCACGGGGTGTCGCCGACTCGACAAGCAGGGTGACGAGGGCAACGACGCACAGGAGGAACCAGACCGCCGAGAGACCCGCCCTCGACCGAAGTCTCCAGCGGGAGGTCTCGCGACGGTAGAGGAGCTCGGCACAGCTGACGAAGAACAGCGCCGCGGCGAACAGCCCGGCGAGGCTGAGCAGCACGTAGATCATCACGTCCGCCCAGTCGTCCACCTGCAGCCGGACGACATGGGACCCGGAGAGCAGGACGTAGGTGATGGCGCCGGTGACGATCCAGGCCACGATGTGCATCTCACGCGACCGGAGCTTGTACGGTTCGACGAACCACCGGTACGAGCCCCTCGCCGCCGACGCCACGGGGGCGGCGAGCGTGTCGTGGTCAGGCACTGACACGCTGCCCTGCGAGCCCTCGGCCACGGACATGATCCACTCCGACGCGATCGACGGGTTGCCCGGCGCGACGTCGAGCACCATCTACCGGTGGGGAGCGACACCGCACCGACGCTGATACGGGACGGACGTGCACCGTTCGTTCACAAGTCGTGTGCCCGGCAGGTACCGAGGACCCCGTACGGTGAGGGGCATTCGTCACACGAGCATCACCCCACGCCCGCGGCTGAGAAGTCGACACCCCCGACGACGAGGACGTCCATGACCTCCGCCGCACTGCGCGCCGACAACCCTGTCACCAGCACCTACGCCGCCCTGTCCCGCACCGTGCGGGACGCCGGGCTGCTGCGCAAGACACCCCGCTACTACCTCTGGACGCTGGGTGCGCTCACCGCCGCGCTCGGCGGCGTCGTCACGGGCTTCGTCCTCCTGGGCGACTCCTGGTTCCAGCTCCTCATGGCCGGCGCCCTGGGCCTCGTGCTGACCCAGTTCTCGTTCGTCGCCCACGAGGCCGCGCACAAGCAGGTCTTCGCCTCGGGCCCCGTCAACGACCGCGTGGGGCGCCTCCTCGCCAACGGGGTCGCCGGCATCAGCTACTCGTGGTGGATGACCAAGCACACCCGCCACCACGCCAACCCGAACAAGGTCGGCAAGGACCCGGACATCGCGATGGACGCCATCGCCTTCACCGAGGAGCAGGCCCGCGAGCAGAAGGGCTTCCTGGCGCTGATCCACCGCTACCAGGGCTGGCTGTTCTTCCCGCTGCTCACCCTCGAGGGGCTGAACCTGCACGTCACCTCGATCCGGTCGCTGTTCACCGGCGGGCCGGAGACCCTCCGCGCCCGGATCGACGAGCTCGTGGTGATCGGCCTGCGCCTGAGCCTGTACCTCGCGGTGCTGTTCGTGTTCCTGCCCGTCGGGCTGGCCTTCGCGTTCCTCGGTGTCCAGATGGCCGTGTTCGGCGTCTACATGGGCGCCTCGTTCGCCCCGAACCACAAGGGCATGGCGCTGATCCCCGCGGACAGGAAGCTGGACTTCCTGTCCAAGCAGGTGCTGACCTCACGCAACATCCGCGGTGGATGGTGGATGACCATCCTCATGGGTGGCCTGAACTTCCAGATCGAGCACCACCTGTTCCCCTCGATGCCCCGGCCGCACCTGGCCCGGACCCGGGAGATCGTGCGCGAGCACTGCGCCCACCTGGGCATCCCGTACACGGAGACGAGCCTGCCGGCCTCCTACGGCATCGTCGTGCGGTACCTGAACCGGGTGGGCCTCCAGGCCCGCGACCCGTTCGACTGCCCGATGTTCCACCAGCTGCGCGGGCGCTGAGGAGTCGGGGCCAGGGCGGCGGTGCTCGGACCCGCCGCCGCGCTCACACGATCTCGACGCGGTCGGCCTGCGGCCCCCGGTCGCTCTGGCGCACCGTGAACCGGACCCGGTCGCCCTCCTCCAGCATCTCGGCGCCCCGCACCACCGACACGTGGACGAACAGGTCCTCGCCGCCGTCGTCGGGCGCGATGAACCCGAAGCCGCGGTCCGCGTCGTACCGCGCGACGGTCCCTTCGCCTCCCCGCACCGGCCCGCGGGATGCGGACGGACGGCCCGGTCGACCGCGGCCCGCCACGTCACGCCCGCTCCCCGCGCCGCGCACGACCTGGACGTTGCGGGCGTTCGGCCCCCGGTCGCCGTCGACGACGTCGAACGTCACCCGCGCGCCCTCGGAGAGCTCGGACGTCCCCCGGCCGAGCGCCTTGACGTGGACGAAGACGTCCTCGCCGCCCGCGTCGGGAGCGATGAACCCGAAGCCCTTGGCCTCGTCGAAGAAGGACACGGTGCCGTCGGCTCCGTCCGAGGCCGGCTTCGCGGCCTCCGCCGCGAGCGGGAGCAGGTGGTCGGCCTGCGGCCCCTTCTCCCCCTCGACGACGAGGAACGCCACGCGCTGCCCCTCCGTGATCACGCCGCCGGTGACGATGGCCGAGCTGTGGACGAAGATCTCGCCGCGGCCGCCGTCAGGCGTGACGAAGCCGTAGCCCTTGGTCGGCTCGTACCAGTTGACCGTGCCGAGCACGCCCAGCGGCGCATCGGCAGGCTGGTCGCCCGTGACACGGACCCGGCGCGCCTGCGGGCCCCGGTCACCCTCGCCCACCTCGAACTCGACGGACTGCCCCTCGCGGAGCTGCTTCGGTCCCGTGCCACCGCCGACGATCTCGGACGCGTGCACGAACAGGTCGTCGGCGTCGTTCCCTCGGTCGATGAAACCGAACCCTCGGTCGGCGTCGAACCATCGGACGGTTCCCTGGTGCACGAAGAGCTCCTCAGTGGTGGTGGACGGTGCTGTCATCCAGTGTCCCCCCACAGCACCCCTGACAGGTGCGCCCGGCCGCCGCCGTCGCCCCCGGGGCCTGTCCGGAACCTCACACCGCTCAGGTCACGCGCGCGATCGCGAACCCGTCCCACCCCTTGGCCCCGACCGTCTGGAGTGCGGTCGCGGTCAGCCGCGGGTCGCTCCCCAGGGCGTGCAGGAACCCCCGCACCCCGACGACGTCCGGGTCGTCGTCCTCCGGGTCGACGACGGCTCCCCGGCGGACCACGTTGTCCCCCACGATGACGCTGCCGGGCCGCGTCACGCGCAGCGCCAGCTCGAGGTAGGCGGGCATGTTCGCCTTGTCGGCGTCGACGAACACGAGGTCGTACGGCTCCGCCCCGCGGTCGGCGAGCCGCGCCACGACGTCCAGCGCGCGCCCCACCTCGATGCGCACCAGCGGGCCGACGCCCGCCCGGTCGACGTTCTCCCGGGCGACCTCGGCGTGCCGCGGGTCGATCTCCACCGTCGTCACGTGCCCCGCTCCCCCCACGGCGCGGGCGAGCCAGATGGTGGAGTAGCCGGCGAGCGTGCCGATCTCCAGCACCCGCCGGGCACCGGAGACCTGTGCGAGCAGGGCGAGGAAGGCACCCTGGGTCGCCGTGACCTCGATCGGGGGCAGACCCCGCTCCCGCCCGCGGTCCCGCGCGGCGACGAGCGCCGCGTCCTCCTCCACGAGCTCGCCGGCCAGGTAGGCGTCGACCTCGGACCAGCCCTGCTCCGCGCTCGCCATACCGCCGATGATGGCACCGAACCCGTCCGCACGGGCGGTCGTGGCACGCCGTAGGATCGTCGCGTGCTCACCTCGCTCCGTCGCGGCATCGCGCGTCTGTACTGGCGGATCAGCCAGTGGCGGCTGAAGACCGAACCGGCCCCCGACCGGACCGGCATCCTCATCGGCGCCCCGCACACCTCCAACTGGGACTTCGTCCTCATGCTCGCCATCGCCTGGCGGCTCGGGATCGACGTGCGCTGGTTGGGCAAGCACACCCTGTTCACCGGGTGGCGGGGACCGATCATGCGCGCCCTGGGCGGCATCCCGGTGGACCGCCGGGACCCGTCGCGCGTCGTCGACGACATCGTCGACCGGGTCGCGGCCGGGGAGACCTTCCACCTCGTGGTGACGCCCGAGGGGACCCGCTCGGGCAACGGGTGGAAGTCGGGGTTCTACCGGATCGCCCGCGAGGCGGACCTGCCCATCACCCTGGGGTACGTCGACCGGACGACGATGACCACGGGTCTGGGCCCCACCATGGAGCTGACCGGCGAGGTCACGATGGACATGGACCGGATCCGCGCCTTCTACGCCGACAAGGCGGGCGTCCGGCCCGAGCTTCGCACCGAACCGCGCCTGCGCTCCGAGGACAACTGACCGTGCTCGACCTCGCGCCGGTCGCGCTGCCCGCCGGCGTGACGCTCCGCCTGCTGCACCCCGACGACGGACCCGCCCTGGCCGCGGCGTACACCCGGGACCGGACCCGTCTCGAACCCTGGGAACCGGAGCGGCCGGAGTCGTACTTCACCCCCGAGCACCACGCGCGGACCGTCCCGGACGAGCTCGCCGCGCACCGCGCCGGCCGCACCGTCCCGTGCGTCCTGACGCGCGACAGCGAGGTCGTCGGACGGGTCACGCTGAGCGACGTCGTGGCCGGCCCGTTCCGCAACGCCCACCTCGGCTACTGGCTCGCCGGCGCCGTCACGGGACACGGCGTGATGACCGCCGCCGTCGAGGCGCTCGTCACGCATGCACGGGACGTCGTCGGCCTGCACCGTCTGCAGGCCGCGACGCTGCCGCACAACCACGACTCGCAAGGCGTGCTCGCCCGGACCGGCTTCGAGAAGATCGGCTACGCCCCGCGCTACCTGCGGATCGCGGGCGCCTGGCAGGACCACGTCCTGTTCCAGCGGATCCTGCACGACTGAGACGTCGGCGCTGGTCGACCGGGTCCGCACACAGCAGCGTCCCGCCCGGCCGTCGGGGGAAGACGGCCGGACGGGACGTGTCCCACGGGTCCTACGCGGACTCGTGGGCGATCAGGACCGGGCAGGGTGCGTGCCGCACCAGCCGGTCGGGCATCGACCCCAGCACCCGGCCGACCATCGGCGAGTGCTTGCGTCCGCCGACGACGGCGAGGTCGTGCCGGTTGAGCCGCTGCTGCAGGACGTCGATCGGCACCCCGGTGACGACCTCCGTCGACACCTCGACGTCCGGGAACTTGTCGGTCCAGCGCGACATGATGTCCGTCATCGCCTTCATGGCCTCGTCCCGGTACTCCTGCGAGAGCGCACTGGCCATGGCGTACGGCCCGGCGATGAAGTCCGGGTGCACGGCGTGCACCACGAGCAGCGGCGCAGCGGCGCAGTCGGCCTCCCCGAACGCCTGCTCCAGCACGCGGTCGGCCTGCTCGTCGGTGTCGACGGCGGCCACGACCCGCCAGATCGGGCCGACGCTGTCGCTCGGGGTGACGGAGTGCTGAGCAACGGGGTCGGTCGGCACGACGACGACGGATCCGTGCGCCATCGCCGCCACGGCGGACGAGACGGATCCCAGCACCACCCGGTCGATGCCGCCGAGGCCGCGCTGGCCGACCACGACGACGCTCTCGGGACCCGTGTGGCCCACGAGCACGCCGGCCGGCGTGCCGGAGACGACCTCCCACGAGACCTCGTCCGCGACGGGGGCTGCGGTGGGCCGGTGCTCGCGGAGCTCGACCAGCCGTTCCGCGGCCCGGGAGATCCCCTCCTCCGCCCGCTCGCGGATCGCCTGCTCCCCGAGGCCGAAGCCCGGCTCGGCCGGAGTCGTCGGAACGGTGTACGCGCTCACCACGGTCAGGGTTCCCTGTCGGCGTACGGCTTCGGCGGCCGCCCAGTCGAGGGCCTGCTCACCGGCGATCGAACCGTCGATGCCGACGATCACTCGTGTGCTCTTCATGACGACCTCCTTGGTCTTGCCCCTAGTAGGCCACGGACGCACCGCCGCCCGGCAGTGCCTCTCGCCTCCCCCTGGCAGGCCGAAGGTCCCGGGCCGGACAGCACTGGTCCCGCTACGGTGAACAGGTGCACGACGACGACGTGGACCGCCTGCTCGCGGCCGTGGTCTCGGTCGGGAGGGGTCTCGACCTCGAGACCACGCTGCAGCGTCTCGTGGAGACGGCGTCCGACGTCGTCGACGCGAGGTACGCCGCGCTCGGGATCCTCGGCGAGGACCAACGGATCGCGCGGTTCCTCACCGTCGGGCTCACCCCCGAGGAGATCCGCGCGATCGGCCCCTACCCGACGGGCAAGGGCCTCCTCGGGGAGCTGGTCCGGCACCCGGAGTCGCTCCGCCTGGCCGACATGCGCGGCGACCCCCGGTCGGTCGGGTTCCCACCGCACCATCCGCCCATGCGGTCGTTCCTCGGCGTCCCCCTGCGGGTCCGCGGACGGCCCTTCGGCAACCTGTACCTCACCGAGAAGCGGGGCGGCGGGGAGTTCACCGACCGCGACCAGCACCTGGCCGAGGGGCTCGCGGCCGCGGCCAGCGTCGCCGTCGAGAACGCACGGCTGTACTCCGCGGCACGGTTGCGCGAACGGTGGGCGCGGGGCAACCACGAGATCTCCCGGGAGATCGCCTCGGGCTCGTCGCCGGACTCGGTGATGGACGTCGTCGCCCGTGAGGCCATGCACGTGGCGGAGGCCGACACGGCCGTGCTCGCCATCCGCGCCGACGACGCCGACCAGCTCGTCATCCGCTCGGCCTGCGGTGCCGGGGTCGACGGCCTGGTCGGCACGGCCCTGCCGACGCGTGGCACGTTCGCCGCCGACGCCTACGTCTCCGGCCAGCCCGTGACGACGGCGGACGCGGCCACCGACGACCGCACCACCCCGGCGTTCCGGCCGGTCGACGTCGTCGGCCCGCTGGCCGCGGTACCCCTGGGCGGGCCGGGCGAGACGATCGGCATCCTCAGCGTGGGGCGACGACGCCACACCCCGCCGTTCTCGAGCGTCGCCATCGACTCGCTGCAGGCCTTCGCGGCGCAGACCGCCGTCGCGCTCGAGCTGGCGCAACGTCGTCGGGACGGGGAACGCCTCGCCGTGATCCGCGACCGCGACCGCATCGCGCGCGACCTGCACGACCTGGCGATCCAGCGGCTGTACGCCACCGGGCTGAGCCTGCAGGCGGTCGGGCGCCGGCTGGAGCGGGACGGTCTCGACCAGGACGCCGACCGCGTGGGACGCGCCGTGGACGACCTCGACGACACCATCAGCCTCATCCGCACCACCATCCACGGCCTGCACCAGCCCGAGGCGCAGGACCGTCGGGCCGGCATCAAGGCCCGGCTCATCGCCGAGTGCGACGCGGCCGCCCGGACGCTGGGTTTCCATCCCGCCCTGCGGATGTCCGGCCCGATCGACACGGTGGTGCCGGCGGTCGTCGCGGACCACCTCGTGGCCGTGCTGCGCGAGGCGTTGTCGAACGTGGCCCGGCACGCGCACGCCGGACGGGTCGACGTCTCGGTCGACGCGATCGAGTCGCTCCGGCTCGTCGTGCGCGACGACGGACGTGGCATCCCGGACGACGCCGCCCCCAGCGGCCTGCGGAACATGGAGGAGCGGTCGGCCGAGCTCGGGGGGACGTTCGAGGTCGACACCGGCCCGGGCGGCACGACGGTGCGCTGGCGGGTGCCGCTCAGACGGTGATCAGTGCCGGTCCTCGAGGCGGGTGGCGAGCACGGCGGCCTGCACGCGGCGTTCCAGCCCCAGCTTGGCCAGGATGCTGGAGACGTAGTTCTTCACGGTCTTCTCGGCCAGGTACAGCTCGGCACCGATCTGCCGGTTGGTCATCCCCTGCCCGATGAGGGCGAGGACCCGCTGCTCCTGCTCGGTCAGCCCGGACAAGGGGTCGTCGTCGTGGCGGTCCTGCGCCCGCATGCGCTGCATCACCGCGGCGGTGGTGCGGGGGTCGAGCGTGGAACCCCCGGCCGCGACGGTGCGGATCGCGGCGACGATGTCGGTCCCGCGGACCTGCTTGAGCACGTAGCCGGCAGCACCGGCCATGATCGCGTCGAACAGCGCCTCGTCGTCGTCGAACGAGGTGAGCATGAGGCAGGCCACGTCCATGCGCGAGTGCAGCTCCCGGCACACGGTCACCCCGTCGCCGTCGGGCAGGCGCACGTCCAGCACGACGACGTCCGGGGTGAGAGCGGGGATGCGAGCGAGGGCCTGGGCGGCGGTGCCGGCCTCGCCGACCACCTCGAGGTCCGGTTCGGCCTCGATGAGGTCGGCGACACCGCGACGGACGATCTCGTGATCGTCCACGAGGAAGACCCGCACGCTCGGCTCGCCCATGGCTCTACGCTACGCAGTCGACGTCAGCGCAGCCAGGGGAACCGCTGCACCAGCTCGGTGGAGCCCCAGCGCTTGCCGAGACCGAGCGTGTCGCCGGCGAGGATGGCGGCCAGGCCGACCAGGAGGACGGCGTCGACCAGGTGGTAGTCGACGAACGGGTTGTTCTCCAGCGGCAGCGAGGCGAGCCACATGAGCAGCATGAGGATCGCGCCGGAGACGGCGGCGACACGCATGCCGATACCGAGCAGCAGCGCGAGGCCGATGCCGAGCAGCCCGAGCATGAACAGCCAGTCGATGAAGACGTTGTTCGCGAGCGAGCTGAAGAAGTCGCCGAACGTCCCCTCGGCGTTGCTGAGGTACCCGGTGGTGGGCGAGCCGCCCGAGATCCAGGCCCGCTCGGCGGGCGTGGCGACGCCCAGACCGAAGGTCTTGTCGAAGAAGGCCCAGAGGAACTCGACGGCGAGCAGCAGCCGGACGACGGCGAACGTGTACGCCGCGGCCGGTGAGAGCGAGGTCTCGCGCACGGTGGGGGTCGATGCCTGGTGCGCGGAGGCGGTGGTCATGACGATCTCCTCCTTCGACCGGGAACTCCGGTCCTGGGCACCGGGCGGTTCCCGGTGTCAGCACCAGACTCGCGGTCCCGTGCCCCCGGGGGCAGGGTGCAACGGCCCTGACCTGCGGGCCCATGGTCCCGCCCCCGGGGCCGAAGGTCCCGATCAGGACACCGAGGGCTCCGCGGGGACGCGCTCGGCGTCCGTCCCCTGGCCATCGGTGCCGTCGCCGTCGGTTCCTTCGCCGTCGACGCCGGGCGCGGCCACGACGGCGACGACCCGGGGCTCCGTGAGCACGGCCGCCCGCCGTCGGCGTCGGCGCCGGACGACGAGCCACGGGACCAGCACCAGCAGGGCCAGTCCCACGAGGGCACCGATCACGAGCGCGATCCCGACCCACAGCGCGCGGTCGGCCCGCTCCGTGGTCTCGGTGGCGGCCAGCTGCGCCCTGTCGAGGTCCCCCGACGCGAGCGCCTCGGCGGCCTCGGTCGCCGACGCCTCCGCAGCGAGCACGCGCTCGCCCAGCTCGGTGACGGGGTCACGGTCGGCGGCGACCGCCTCCGTGGCGGCGTGCACCTGCTCCAGGGTGTCCGTGGTCCGGGGCAGCAGGTCGCCCACCTCGGTGAGGTCGGAGACCGACCCGGCGTCCTCGTAGGCGGCCCGGATGCTGTCCGGGACGCCCAGGCCCGTGCGTGCGGCGGCCTCCTGCAGGGCCGACGCCTCCACGGTCAGCGGGTCGAGGACCTCGAACACCTCTCCCGCCTCGTCGTAGTCCCAGACCGTCATGGCGCGGCGCAGCGTGTACGGGGCGGCCCAGTCGCCGTCGGCGGCGTCGAGACGCTCGTACTCGGCCCGGGCGTCGGCACGCTCGGCGAGCTGCTTCTTCTGGGGTCCCGTCGCCACCCACTGCCGGAAGACCTTCGTGCCGTCCACCCCGCCGCGCTCGGCGGCCAGGTCCAGGAACCGCTTCCAGTCGACCGTGCCGAAGCGGTGCTCCGTGCTGCCCGCCGGCTCGTAGGCGCTCTCGCCGGCCACCGCCGACCGGACCACCTCGGTGAACGTCTCGTCGTCCAGGTCGCCCAGCAGCTTCTCGACCACCGTGTAGGAGGCGGCGTACCCGTAGGTCTCCCGCGCCTCGCCCCCGCCGTCGGACCACTTGTTCAGCGCGACGGCGCCCTTGCCGTCCCGCTTCGGCGCCTTGCGCGGGGTGCCCTTGCCGTCGAGGGAGTCGATGACGCGGAAGGCGGTCACCTCGGTCAGTCCCTCGGACAGCCAGCGCTCGCGCACCGTGTCCTCGTTGAACCAGGCGTGCCCGAGCTCGTGGAACAGGGTGGCCTCGTCGAGGTCCTCGGCGAGGACGATCTCGCGGCCCGTCTCGTCGTACCAGGCGTAGCCGAGCACCTGGGGGGAGACGTCCTCGCGGATGACCTCGATGTCGCCCGGCCAGTCGGATCCGGTCAGCCCCTCGATCACCGGCAGTCCCTGCGACACCCGGTCGGCGGCGAAGTAGAGCCACGCGTCGTCACCGCGGAAGGCCTGCAGGGTCAGGCTGGTGTCCCCGACCTCGATCTCCCGCTCGTCGGAGCGCTCGTGGTCACGCAGGGACACCACCGCCCAGGTGCCCACGTCCTCGATGTGGTCGTCGAGGGAGTACACGGTGCGCTTGCCCTCGGTGTCCGGGGTGAAGCGTGCGGTGGCGTCGAACGTCATCGAGCTCGGGGCGTCGACCTCGACGCTGGTCCTGCCCTCGTCGCCGTAGGCGAAGACCGCGAACGTGCCGTACCCCGGGCCGACCCGCGCCCAGCGGTCCGACCGGATCGGGTCGCCGGCGATCGTGTAGGTCCACTCGATGGTGCGCGACCGGCCGTACCGCAGCGGGGAGAACCCGGCGGTCGCCCACCGGATGTTCGGGTCCTCGGAGTCGACGGTCGAGATCCTCAGGTCGACGCCGCCGCTGCTCGCCCGGAGGTTCTTCGCGCTGGACGGCACCCCGATGCCGTAGGCGTCCCAGTAGTAGTAGGTGTTGCCCCGGTCGGGGGTGACGTTGGTGATCGTGGTCGTCACCGTGGCGGTGACCTTGCCCTTCTTCGACACCACGTACCGCGCGTGGGACTCCTCGGTGATCCCGCCCGCGGCGGCCGCCGGGGCGACACCCGCCGGCACGGCCACGAGGCCGGCCAGCGCCAGTCCCGCCACGAGCAGCGTCGTCATCGTGCGGCGGACGAACCGTCCCCCGCGCCTGCGTTCGGTCTGGTCCGTCCGTGCCACACACACCCCGTCGTCGTCCCGGCGGTCACGGTGGCCGCCGCGCGCCGATCGTAGCGGCTGCCGCGCCGCAGCAGAAGGCCTGGTCAGGCGCGGTCTCGGCCCGCGACCGTCGAGGCCGCCCCGCTCGCGTGCTGACACGGCGTGCGGTACACCGGGAGGGTCAGCGTCGACGACCTGGGGGTACCTCATGCAGAACGACGCCGGAGCCATGACGATCGCACTGCTGACCGCCTGTTCCGAACCGGACCTGGGGATCCGCTCCACCATCGTCCAGGAGCTGCTCGACGAGGCCAGCCAGGACGCGCACCTGGCGCGCCAGGTGATGACCACGATGCTCACGGCGTCGGTGCTGTCCTTGCGGGCCTACTCGGAGGCCACCGCGCGCGAGCCCGGGACCGTCCTGCAGGCGCTCGGCATCTCCTGGTCGCGCCGGACGCTCGGCGTCTGAGCCGTCGGTCCCACGTGCCCTCGCGACGGGAGTGCGCGGTCAGCGCTCCGCGTCGCGGAGCACCCGCAGCACGTTGCCGCTGGTGAGGCGGCCGAGGTCCGCGTCGGACCAGCCTCGCTCCGCCAGCACCTCCAGCAGCGCCGGGTAGCCGGACACGTCCGCGAGCTCGGGGGCGAACCCGCTGGCACCGTCGTAGTCCCCGCCGAGGCCGACGTGCTCGACGCCGGCCACCTCGCGCACGTGCTCGACGTGGGCGACGACGTCGGCCAGGCGCGTGGGCGGTGCGGGCCGGGTCTCGCGCCAGTCCGCGAGGAACGCGCTGAACGCCAGGTAGTCGGTCGCGCGGATCCCCTGCTCGGCGGCGGCCGCGGCGGCCTCGTCCTTCCACTCCGCCACCGCCGGCGTGACGAAGTGCGGCACGAAGGTGACCATGCAGACGCCACCGTTGCCCGCCAGCCGGCCCAGGACGTCGTCCGGCACGTTGCGCGGCACGTCGCACACGGCGCGGGCGCTCGAGTGCGAGAAGACCACCGGCGCCGTCGTGACGTCGAGCGCGGCGTGCATGGTGCCCGCGGCGACGTGCGAGAGGTCGACGAGCATGCCGAGGCGGTTCATCTCGCGCACGACCTCGCGGCCGAAGTCGTTCAGGCCGCCGTGCTCGCTCGGCTCGTCCGTGGCGGAGTCCGCCCACGGCGTGGAGTCGTTGTGGGTCAGCGTCATGTACCGCACGCCGAGCTCGTGGAACATGCGCAGCACGCCGAGGGAGCCGTCGATCGAGTGCCCGCCCTCGGCGCCCAGCAGGCTCGCGATGCGCCCGTGGGACCAGGCGTCCTCGACCTCCGCGGCGGTCGTGGCGAGCTGCAGCTGGTCCGGGTACCGCTCGACCATGCGGTGCACGCCGTCGATCTGCTCGAGCGTCGCCACCACGGCGTCCGCCCCGGGGATGGTGGTCGGCACGTAGACCGACCAGAACTGCGCCCCCACTCCCCCGGCTCGCAGCCGGGGGATGTCCGTGTGGGTCCGGTCCGCCGTCGGCCCGGCGATGTCGAGCAGGTCCCAGTCGTAGCCGACCTGCTCGCGGGCCTCCCACGCCAGGTCGTTGTGCCCGTCGGCGACGGGGTGCTCGGCCAGCAGGGCGCGGATCCGATCGCTCACCATGTCGGCGACCCTAGCGCCGGTCGCCCCCGCCGGCCGAGCGGCGGCTCAGTGCTCCGCGCCGAGCTTGCCCGCCAGTCGGTCCAGCCGCTCCCGGCTGTCGTCGTTGAGCCCGCGGAACTCCACGGTCTTGCCGTGCACGGCGTACTTGTGCTCGACGGCGTCGAGCGCGGCGACGGTCGAGGCGTCCCAGATGTGGGCGTTGGACATGTCGATGATCACGCGCTGCTCGTCGCCGGAGTAGTCGAACTGGTAGACGAGGTCGTTCGACGACGCGAAGAACAGCTCGCCGTCGACGGCGTAGACGCGCTCGCCGTCCTCGTCGGAGGCGTCCAGACGGGTGACCGTCGTCAGGTGCGCGACCCGCTGGGCGAACAGCACGGCCGCGACCACCACACCGGCCACCACGCCGTAGGCGAGGTTGTGCGTCCACACGGTGACGACGACCGTCGAGAGCATGACGCCCGTCTCGGCCCACGGCATGTTGCGCAGGGTCGAGGGGTGGACCGAGTGCCAGTCGAACGTGGCCACCGAGACCATGATCATCACGGCCACGAGGGCCGCCATCGGGATGACCGACACGACGTCACCGAGGGTGACGACGAGGATCAGCAGGAAGACGCCGGCCAGGAACGTCGACAGCCGGGTGCGCGCGCCGGAGACCTTCACGTTGATCATCGTCTGGCCGATCATGGCGCAGCCGCCCATGCCGCCGAAGAACCCGGTGACCAGGTTGGCCACGCCCTGGCCCCACGTCTCGCGGGTCTTGTTCGAGTGGGTGTCGGTGACGTCGTCGACGAGCTTCGCGGTCAGCAGCGACTCGATGATCCCGACCAGCGCCATGGCGAACGCGTACGGCGCGATGATCTGCAGCGTCTCCAGGGTGAACGGCACGTCCGGGAAGAACAGCGCCGGCAGGGAGTCCGGCAGGTCGCCCTGGTCGCCGACCGTGGGCACCGCGATCGCCGCGACGACGGTGAGGATCGTCAGGAGCACGATGGCGACCAGCGGCGCCGGGACGACCTTGGTCAGCCGCGGGAAGAACACCATGATCGCGAGGCCCGCGGCCACCAGCGCGAAGACCGTCCAGCGCTGGTCGGAGGGCACCGCGTCCCCGAACAGGTGCGGGATCTGCGAGGTGAAGATGAGGATCGCCAGGGCGTTGACGAATCCGACCATCACCGAGCGCGGGATGAACCGCATGAGCCGCGCGACGCCGATCAGGCCGAGCACGACCTGGATCACCCCGCCGAGGATCACGGTGGCGATGAGGTAGTCCAGACCGTGGTCGCGCACGACCGGGGCGATCACCAGGGCGATGGCACCGGTGGCGGCGGAGATCATCGCCGGCCGGCCGCCGACGAACGCGATGGTGACGGCCATCGTGAACGAGGCGAACAGACCGATCTTGGGGTCCACGCCCGCGATGATCGAGAACGCGATGGCCTCGGGGATGAGGGCCAGCGCCACGACGAGTCCGGCGAGGACCTCGGTGCGCAGCCGCGTCATCGAGCTGAAGGCGGCCTTGAAGGAGCCGGACGAGGTCGCCTCGGGGGCGCCGGTGACGGGCTGGGGTTCGGGGGCCGGGTCGGGCAGGGAGGCACGCAGGTCGGTCGACACGCGGAGGCTTCCTCTCGGTTCGGTGGCGCCGTGGGCGCACGGCAGACCGAGAGGGACCGCTCGACGACGGGCTCCCGGCCGGGGACAGGGCTCAAGGGGCGCGGCGTCGCGCGAAGGATTCGGGTGTCGCGGCCGACGGCGCCGGGCGCACGTCCGCCCGCGACGGGCCAACTCTACCCTCACGTGAGGGTAGAGTTCACCCTCGTGTCTCACGATCCGGCCATGCATCACATCGGGGCCGTCGCCGAGCGGACGGGCCTGTCGTTGCGCACGCTGCGCCACTACGACGAGGTCGGGCTGCTGCGCCCCTCGGCACGGTCCGAGGGCGGGTTCCGGCTCTACACCGACGCGGACGTCGAGCGGCTGCTGCTGATCCGCCGCATGAAGCCGCTGGGGTTCTCCCTGGAGGAGATGTCGGACCTGCTACGGGTCGCCGACACGCTCGGTGCTGAGGCCGTGGACCCGGACGAGCGTCCTGCCGCCCGGGACCGGCTCGCCGGCTACGTGACCGCGGCGGAGGAACGGCGCGCCGACCTGGCGCGCAAGCTCGAGATGGCCGACGAGCTGATCGCGCTGCTGCACCGGCTCTGACCGCGCCGGGTCAGGACCGCTTCGCGCGGGTCAGGACGGCCGGACTACCGCCGTCCTCCCCGGAGCCTGTCGATCTCGCGCCTCTCCTTCTTGGTGGGCCGGCCGGCACCCCGCTCCCGCAGGCCGACCGCGGCCCGCTCCGCACGCGTCGGCACCGGCGGGCTCTGGTCCTCGTAGGCCTTGACCGCCAGCGGTGCGCCGACGCGCTTGGGCAGCAGCTCGCGCACCACGACGATGCGCTGGCGCAGCGGGTCCTGCCAGGTCACGCGGTCGCCGACCTGGACCTGCGTGGCCGGCTTGGCGACGGTGCCGTTGACGCGCACCTTGCCGGAGCGCAGCGTCGAGGCCGCGACCGACCGGCTCTTGAAGAGCCGGACCGCCCACAGCCAGATGTCGATCCGCATCCGTCCACTCTGCCACGTCCTGCCTCGCGCGAATCGGTCCTGACCCGGCAGATTCAGTCCTGACCCGCGGGTCAGGGCTCGCGCACCACCACGACGGTCGCGACCCGGGCGTCGGCACCGGTCACCGCGTGCACCGGACCCGTGAGGTCCACGCGGGACCGCGGCGTCGCCGTCCCGGGCACCTGACGCTTGGCGGCGACCCGCTCGTTCCGGATCGCACCGCCCGTCACGTGCCGCAGGTCACCGGCCTCGCCCGCCACGGCAGCGGCGTGCGACCCGACCCAGACGTCCACCGCTCCCGGCTCGACCACCCGGTCCAGACGCCGGTCGCTGAACGCGAACCGGGCCGTCGGCACCGAGAAGGCGACCTCGACCGACTCCCCCGGCGCGAGCGCCACCCGTCGGTACGCCAGCAGCTGGGCCACGGGCCGAGCCACGGACCCGACGAGGTCGTGGCCGTAGAGCTGCACGACGTCGGCGCCTGCCACGTCCCCGGTGTTCGTGACCCGCACGGTGGCGGACAGCGTCCCCGCGGTGGCCACGGCCGGGTCCACCCGGAGCTCGTCGTACTCGAACGTCGTGTACGACAGCCCGAAACCGAACGGCCGCAACGGCGTGGAGTCCGTGGAGGTGACGTCGCTCGGGCCACCGAGCACGGGGTGCAGGTAGGAGTACGGCTGCGCCCCGGCCGACCGCGGCAACGACACCGGGAGCCGTCCGGACGGGGTGACCGCACCGGTCAGCACCCCGGCGACGGCGGGACCGCCCTCCTCGCCGGGGAAGAACGCCTGCACGACGGCCGCGGGACCGCGGTCACCGTCCAGCGCCCAGTCGATCGCGTAGGGCCGACCGGACAGGACCACCATGACCACCGGGGTCCCGGTGGCGACCACGGCCTCGACCAATTCCCGCTGCACGCCGGGCAGGTCCAGCGACTCGACGTCGTTGCCCTCCCCGACGGTGCCCCGGCCGAACAGCCCTGCCTGGTCCCCGACCACGACCACGGCCACGTCGGCCGAGGACGCCGCGGCCACCGCCTCGGCGAACCCCGAGGTGTTCTCTCCCGCGACGTCGCAACCGCGGGCGTGCACGACGTCCGGACAAGCCGCCCCGGCGGCGGTGAAGGCGTCGCCGACGGACTCCAGCACGGTGGGGATCTCGAAACCGAGCGGGCGCTCGGGGTGGTGGGCGAGCACGTGGTTGGCGAACGAGTAGCAGCCCATCAGCGCGTCGGCACGGGCCGCGTTCGGGCCGACGACCGCGACCCGTCCGGGCGCCTTGGTCCAGCGGCCCAGCGGCAGCACGCCGTCGTTGGACAGCAGCACCACCGACTCCTCGGCGAGCCGCCGCGCCACCTCACGGTGACGTGGCGAGTCGAGGTCGACGTCGGCCGGCGGCTCGTCGGCGAACGCGTCGGGCTCGAGCAGTCCCAGCCGGTCCTTCTGCGCCAGGACGCGGAGCACCGCCCGGTCGACGAGAGCCTCGTCGACACGGCCGTCGCGCACCGCGGCCGTCAGCGGGTCGAGGAACGCGTCGCCGGTAGGCAGCTCGACGTCCACCCCGGCCGCGAGCGCCGTCGCCGCGGCCTCGCCGCGGTCGGCGGCCACCCCGTGCATCACCTCCAGGAACGCGACCCCGAAGTAGTCCGCGACGACCACGCCGTCGAACCCCCACCGGTCCCGCAGGACCCCGGTGAGGTACTCGTCCGAGGAGTGCAGCGGCACGCCGTCGATGTCGTTGTAGGACGCCATGACCGACCGGACGCCGCCGTCACGCACCGCCATCTCGAACGGCGGCAGGTAGACGTCGGCGATCTCGCGCGGACCGGCCGAGACCGGTGCGTGGTTGCGTCCGGCCCGCGACCCGCTGTACCCGACGAAGTGCTTGAGGGTGGCGTGCACCCCTGCTCCCTGCAGGCCGCGGACGTAGGCCGTGCCGACGGTGCCCACCAGGTACGGGTCCTCGGCGATGCACTCGTCGACACGCCCCCAGCGCGGGTCCCGGATCACGTCGAGCACGGGTGCCAGGCCCTGGTGGACGCCGAGGGAGCGCATGGACTCGCCGATCAGGGCGCCCATCTCCGCCACGAGCTCGGGATCGAAGGCGGCACCCCAGGCCAGCGGTGTCGGGAACGTGGCGGCCTGCCAGGCCGCCAGCCCGGTCAGGCACTCCTCGTGCACCAGCGCGGGGATGCCCAGCCGGGTCTCGGCGCGCAGGCGGCGCTGCTCGCCCCACAGCCACCGGGCGCGCTCCACGGGGTCGACCGGCCGGGTGCCGTAGACCCGGGTGTAGTGACCGATGCCGTGCCGGGTGACGTCGCCGAGCCGGTCGGCCCCGGCCTGCCCGGCCGCCATCTCGTCCTGCAGGGGGGCCACGACGTCGCCGCCCTGGTCGAGCCAGTAGCCCGCGAGCTGGGCCACCTTCTCCTCGAGGCTCATCCGCGCGTGCAGCGCCACGACCCGGTCGGAGGCGTGCGGCGCCGCGCCGGGCGTGCCCGGGCCCGCGGTGTCGGCGACGGTCTCCGACCCGTCCTGAGCGTTCGGCTGGACGTGGGTCACGGTCGGTCTCCTTCGGTGGACACGAGCTCGGACTCGAGGCTGCCTGCGGCGGCGTGGTGCGTCGAGAGCGACGTGGTGGTGGTCTGGTGGCGCGGGATGCTCCCTCCCGCGGGGTGATAGGCGAACCGGACGCGTACCGACCCTGCGGCCGGTCTCCCGTCGCTGGTGGCGAACGCACCGATCCACAGTCCGAGGAATCCGCCGGTGGTGACCGTGTCGAGCCAGCGGGCATCGGCGGTCGCGACGTGGTGCTCACGCCCGGGGCCGTCCGGCGTCGGTGATCTGTGGAACAGGTCGACGTCGGTGCCCCGTGCCCTCATGCCCAGCACGATCCGTCCGGCGTCGGCGGCGACGGAGGCGTGGCCCATCGGCTCACCGCTGCCCGGAAGGGCGTCCGCGCGGGGGTCGGCACGCCCCGGGACGCCCTCGCCGTCGGCACCGGCACGTCGGCGGGCGCGGACGACGAGCCGGCCGCCCTCCGGCGTGACGTCGAGCGTCACGTGGTCCTGCTCGGACTGCCGGAGCACGAGGCCTGCTCGTTCGCCGACCTGCAACGCGGCGACGTCCAGCTCGAGCGTGACGTCGACGTCCTGGTGCTGCTGGCGAAGCCCGACGAAAGCCGGCACGCCCGGCTCGCCGAGGCCGTCCGCCCGGACCGGGAGGTGCCACCCGTCGCCGTCCGGCGCGGCGACGGTGGCGGGCAGGGCACGCAGCGCCGTCCACCGCCGGTCCGACGGGGCGACGACTCCGGGCCGGCCCTCGGGGTTCCACCCCGAGGGGGCCGCCGACGCACCCGGTACCTCGACCTCGCGAGGCACCATGCCGACTCCCGGCGCGAAGACCGGCCACCCGTCCTCCCACACCACCGGCACGAGGAACGTCTCCCGGCCCAGGGGGTAGTGGTACCCCCCGTAGGTACGCATGGCGAGCAGCACGGCGAACCAGTCGCCGTCGGGCGTCTCCACGAGATCGGCGTGCCCGACACCCACGACCGGGTGGCGCCTGCCCAGATGTCGGTGGGTCAGCACCGGGTTGCCCGCGTTCCCGACGTACGGGCCGGTCACCCGGTCGGCGCGAGCGACCGAGACGGCGTGGTGGAACTCCGTCCCGGCCTCCGCCGCGAGCAGGTAGTACGTGCCGTCCACCGTGAACAGATGTGGCCCCTCGGCCCAGACGGCGTTCGTGAGCGCACCGTTCCAGACGAGGTGCTCGGGCCCGGTGAGCCTCATCGACGTGCGGTCGAGCTCCCGGATCCACACCTCGGTCTGGTCGTGCCATTCCGCGCGGTCCGGTTCGACCAGACGGGTGCCGTGTATCCAGACCCGCCCGTCGTCGTCGAAGAACAGCGACGGGTCGATGCCGCGCTCGTCGAGCCAGATCGGGTCCGACCACGGTCCTGCCGCGTCGTCCGCGAGGCACACGAAGTTGCCGCCCCGCTGGTCGTCGTTCTGGTCCACGAGCGTGCACACGACCCAGAACCGCTCGCCGTCGTGACGGATCGTCGGAGCGTAGAGGCCCCCGGACGAGCGGATACCCCCCAGGTCCAGCATGCCCTCACGGTCGACGACGTGACCGACCGTCTCCCACGTGACGAGGTCACGCGAGCGCATGACGGGGAGTCCGGGCAGGTACTCGAAGGTCGAGCAGACCAGGTAGTACCACTGCCCCACCCGGCACACGCTGGGGTCGGGATAGCAGCCCGGCAGGACGGGGTTGCGTACGAGCGACACGGAAGTCCACCTCCACAGGACGGGGTGCGAGGACGACGTCGGGGCGTCGCCGGGACGTCGTTCTCGCGGGCCGGGCTCAGCCCTTGATCGCGCCGGTGAGTCCGCCGACGATCCGCTTCTCGAAGAGCGTGAAGAACAGCAGCGCCGGGATCATCGACAGCGAGGTGAACGCCAGCACCCGGGCGGTGTCCACCGAGTACTGCGACGCGAAGTTCGCCACGCCCAGCGGAAGGGTGAACGTCGCGGGGTCGCTGAGGATGAACAGGGGCAGCATGTAGTTGTTCCAGGCGTTGATGAACGCCAGGATGCCGACGGTGATCACGCCGGGCATCGACAGCGGGACGACCATCCGCCAGAAGAATCCGAGGCGGCTCGCCCCGTCGATGCTCGCCGCTTCCTCGAGCTCCTGAGGGATCGCCCGCAGGAACGGCACCAGGATGATGATCGTCACCGGCAGGGCGAACGCGATCTGCGGAAGGATGATGCCCATCAGCGAGTTCGTCAGGCCCAGCATGCGCACCATCAGGTACAGCGGCGTGATCGCCACCGTCATGGGGAACATCAGCCCGGCGGCGAACAGGGAGTACATGGCTCCCTTGCCGACAAAGTCGTACCGGGCGATGACGAACGACGCCATGACGCCCAGGACGACGGTGCCGACCGTCGTCGCGAGCGCGGAGATCGTCGAGTTCACCATGGCGACCCAGAACTCGCTGCTGGCCAGGACGTCGGTGTAGTTCGTGGTGACCCACGGCGACGGCAGCCCCGACGGGTCCTCGGTGATCTGCGAGTTCGTGCGGAAGCCACCGAGCACGATGTACAGGACGGGTCCCATGCACGCCGCGATGAGCACGACGGCGATCAGGTAGGTGGCCGGGCTGCCCCACGCGAACGCCGTGGAGTGGCGCAGGACCTGCGGCGACGTCTGCGGGCGAGTGGGCGAAACGGTCGAGGCGCTCACTTCTTCCTCCTCTTCCGGCCTGAGTTTCCGGTCACCGCGCCCTCGGTGTCGCGGCGCAGCACGAAGCGCTGGTAGAACAGCGCGACGACCAGGGAGATCATGAACAGCACCACGGCGACGGCACTACCGAACCCGTAGTTCCCCGCCAGGTGACCGTTGAGGTACATGTAGGTCGCCATCGTCGACGTGCCCGCCGTGGCGGCGACGTACTGCCCCCAGATGATGTTGACCAGGTCGAACAGCTGCAGCGCCCCGATCATCGACAGGAACGCCCAGATGCGGATCGTCGGTCCGAGCAGCGGCAGCGTGATGCGGAACTGCTGCTGCCAGAACGAGGCGCCGTCGATGGCGGCGGCCTCGTACAGCTCCTCCGGGATGGACTGCAGACCGGCCAGCATGAGGATGACCGCGAAGCCGACGTACTTCCACGTGAGGATGAGCATGAGGGTGCCCATGGCGATGTTCGGGTCGGCGAGCCAGCTCTGCTGCAGGTTCTCCAGACCGATCTTGGCCAGGACCGTGTTCACCGCTCCGGTGTCGGACATCATCAGCGCCCAACCCGTGCCGACGATGACCTCGGAGATCACGTAGGGGACGAAGATCAGCATGCGGATGACGGACCGCCCGCGGATCTTCTGGTTCATCAGCAGCGCGAACAGGATGGCCACCGGGCCCTGGATGACCAAGGACAGGACGACGATGATGAAGTTGTGGCGGACCGCGTCCTGGAACGTGGGATCCGTCAGGATCGAGACGTAGTTCTGCAGGCCGGCGAAGTCCGTCGGCGGGCCGAAGCCCTTCCAGCGGAAGAATCCGTAGTAGGCCGCCATGACCACCGGCACGATGACGAACGTCAGGAAGACGAGGATCGCGGGGCCGGTCAGGAGCGTGATCTCTGCGCGTTTGCGCCAGTCGGCCCCTCGCCGGGACGGCTCGGCCGCCGGCTGTGCCGCAGGGGGCGGCGTGCTGCCGCCCCCTGCGGCCGAGGGACCCTCAGGCGCCATGACCTGTGAGTCGGACATCGGTGCGATCACCCGCGCGAGGCGGCCGTCTCCATGGTCGAGACGATGCCCGCGGCGTCACCCTGACCGGCCAGCAGCTCCACGACGGCCGTGTTCAGCGCGTTGCCGACGTTCTGGCCCAGGACGGTGTCCATCCAGGTGCTGACGTAGGCGGCGTCGTTGTACGCCTCCATGATCGGCTGGAGCGCCGGGTCCTCGACGACCTCCTGGGCGTCCTGGTTGGCCGGGATGGTCTGGTACGCCTCGGCGTACTGCTCCTGCTGGTCCTTCGTCGCGATGAAGTTCAGGAAGTCCTCGCACGCGGACGGGGAGTCCTGCGAGCAGCTGAAGCCGTCGACGCCGCCCATCATCGCCGTCGGGTCACCCTCGCCACCCTCGACCTCGGGGAACGGGAACCACCCGAGGTCGTCCAGCGGCTGCTGGTCCGGGGTGAGGGAGGCGATCACACCGACGTTCCAGCCACCCATGAGCTCCATGGCGGCCTCGTGGTTGGCGATCAGCCCGGCCGACGACCCCGCGCCCTCCTGCGGATCGGTGGTCAGGAAGCCCTCGTGGAACGGCTCGGTGGCCGCGAAGTCCTCGAGGTCCTGGCCGGCGCGGAGCCAGCACTCGTCCGAGAAGTCCGCGGACGTGGACAGGCTCTCGATCGTCTCCTGCGAGCACTCGCGCAGGGCGAAGAAGTAGAACCAGTGCGCGGCCGGCCACGCGGCCTTCGCGCCGAGCGCGATCGGCTCGATGCCGGCGTCCTTGAGCTGCGCGTCGACCTGCTCGAGCTCGTCGATCGTGGTCGGGGTGCCCGAGACGCCGGCCTCGTCGTAGAGGTCCTGGGAGTAGAACATGCCGCCGGGCAGGACGGCGAGCGGCATCGCGTAGTTCTTCCCGTCCACGGTGAAGGCGGACAGCGCCGCGCCCATCGTGTCCTTGGCCTCGTCGCTGAGCGTGCCGGTCAGGTCCTTCACGTTGCCGCTGGCGACGATGTCCGCCAGCTTCTGCCCGCCGCGGGCCATGAAGACGTCGGGCATGTCGCCGGAGTTGACGGCCGTCTGGAGCTTGCCGTCCATGTCCTCGTTCTGGATCGACTGGATCTCGAAGTCCACGTCCGGGTGCTCCTCGGTGTAGGCCGCGGTCGCGTCCTCCCAGTACTGCTTGCCCGGGCCCGTGGTCGAGTTGTGCCAGACGGTGAGCGTCACCGGACCGCCCTCCTCGGCGGAGCCGCCCTCGTCACCGCTTCCGCAGGCCGTCAGCGTGCCCAGGCCCATGACCAGGGCGGCCGTGACCGCGAGCGACCTTCGCGAACGCATCTTCATGACTGATCCTCCTCGTCGAGAATGCCTACCGCTGGGGGTGTTCCCCACGACGGCACCTGAACCCGCACCTGCACGGGTGTGGCCAGCCCCTAGCGTTTCCGACGGACGCATCGTTCGTCAAACGTTTTCGATAACGATTTCATCACCGCCTTCCGTGGCTCGTCACCCCGGGCTGCGCGGGATACCGTCTTCCTGTGAGCACCGCCGCCGACCCGTCCGCCGCGGGTCCCAGGACCAGCCCGCCCGCCGGACGGGTGACGATCTCCGACGTCGCGCGCGTCGCCGGCGTGTCGGTCGCGACCGTCTCGAAGGTCGTCAACAACCGCTACGGGGTCGCCTCCTCGACGGCGGAGCGCGTCCTCGCCGTCGTGTCCGAGCTGGGCTACGAGTCCTCCCTCGTCGCCCGCAGCCTGCGGCGCCAGTCCACCAACGTGGTCGGCGTGCTGGTGGCCGAGTTCGAGCCCTACTCGACCGAGCTGCTCAAGGGGATCTCGTCGGCCGTCGGCGGCACCGGCTACGAGCTGCTCGCCTACAGCGGCGGGTCCGACGGCGGAGTGCCCGGCGGGTGGGAGCGCCGATCGCTGTCCCGGCTCGCCGGCACCCTCATCGACGCCGCGATCGTCGTCACCCCGACGATGGTGATGTCGGGCGCCTACGGGGTCCCCGTCGTGGCCATCGACCCGCACACCGGCCCCGAGGGCACCCACACCGTGGACTCCGACAACGTCACCGGTGCGCGCGAGGCCGTCGAGCACCTGCTGGGACTCGGGCACCGGCGCATCGCGCACCTGGGCGGACGCACGGACCTGCAGTCCGCGCGGCTGCGCGAGCTCGGCTACCGCCAGGCGCTCGAGGCCGCCGGCATCGACGTCGACCCGGACCTGGTGCGGGTGGGCGGCTACCGTCCCGACACCGCCGACACCCCGGCGCGCGAGCTCCTCACCGCGACCGGGGACGCGCGGCCCACCGCCGTGTTCGCCGCCAACGACCTCTCCGCGATCCACCTGATGGAGGTCGCCGCCGAGCTCGGCATCCGGGTGCCGGAGGAGCTGTCCGTCGTCGGGTTCGACAACGTCCCCGAGTCGATGACCACCACCCCGGCGCTCACCACCGTGGCCCAGCCGCTGCACCAGATGGGGGCCGAGGCGCTGCGCATGGTGCTCGACCTGCTCCACGGCACCCCCCGCGACCAGCACCTGCGCCTGCCGACCTCGCTCGTCGTCCGCGGCAGCACCGCCCCTCCCCCTCCGCCCGCGAGGTAGGCGGCGGAGGTCTCCCTCCCGACGGGTCAGACGAGCCGGTAGCCCATCCCCCGCACCGTCTCGATCCGCTCCGTGCCGATCTTCCGGCGCAGGTAGCGCACGTACACGTCGACCACGTTCGACCCCGGGTCGAAGTCGTAGCCCCACACCCGCGACAGCAGCTGCTCGCGCGAGAGCACCCGTCCCGGGTTGCGCAGGAACACCTCCGCCAGCGCGAACTCCCGGGCCGACAGGTCGACGGACCGGCCCTCCACCGTCACACGGCGGGACCCCAGGTCGAGGCCGAGACCGCCGTGCTCCAGCACCTCCTGCTCGGCACGTCCCGGGTCCCGCAGCCGCAGCCGGATGCGGGCCAGCAGCTCCTCGAACCCGAACGGCTTGGCCATGTAGTCGTCCGCACCGCCCTCGAGCCCGGTGACCCGGTCGGTGATGGAGTCCCGGGCGGTGAGGATGACCACGGGCATCGTGGACCCGGAGCCGCGCAGCCGGGACAGCACCTCGAAACCGTCGACCTCCGGCAGCCCGATGTCGAGCACCATGAGGTCGTACTCGCCGCTGAGCGCGTGCTCGACGGCCGACGCGCCGTCGGAGACCACGGTCGGGACGAACCCGTGGGCCCGCAGCCCCTTGCGGACGAACTGCGCGATGCGGTCCTCGTCCTCCGCCACCAGGATCCTGGTCATCGGACCGTCCCCTCCCGGACCCCGCCGACCGGGCCGCCGGCGACGGGCCACGACACGGTGACACGCAGCCCGTGCTCCCCCACGCCGTCGGACGCCGGGGACCCGGCCTCCGCCGTGACGGTCCCGCCGTGCCCGTGCGCGACGGCGGCGACGATCGCCAGGCCCAGTCCCGACCCGGGGACGTCCGCGTCACCCACCCGGACGAAGCGCTCGAAGATGCGCTCGCGATCCTGCGGCGCCACACCGGGCCCCTCGTCCCGCACCCAGAGGCGGGCGGTGGAGCCGGTGACGGCGCTGCCGACCGCGATCCGCGTCCCGGGTCGGGAGAACCTCACCGCGTTGTCGGCGAGCTGCAGCACCGCCTCGGTGAGCCGCTGCTCGTCGCCGGGCACGACCCCCTCGGCACGGGCGTCCACCCGCCAGGCGCGGTCCCCCAGGGCGCGCGCCTTGTCCAGCAGGTCGTCGGTCAGCGGCCCGAGGTCGACCTCGCCGAACCGCACGAAGTCGGGGCGCTCGGACTTCGCCAGCAGCACGAGGTCCTCGACGATGCGGCTCATCCGCGCGGTCTCGTCCAGCAGCAGGGCTCGCGTCTCGGCGACGTCGTGCGGGTCGTCGGGCTCGAGCAGCTCCAGGTGTCCCCGCAGCACCGTCAGCGGGGTGCGCAGCTCGTGACCGGCGTCGTCCAGGAACTGCCGTTGGGCGTCGAAGGCCGCCGCCACCCGGTCCAGCATCGTGTTGAAGGCCCGGCCGAGCGTGGCGACGTCGTCCTCGCCGTGCACCGGGGCCCGCAGCGTCAGGTCGTCGCCGCCGACCCGCTGCGCCGTCGCCGCGAGGAGCTCGAGCGGCCGCAGCAGCCGCCCCACGACCCACCACGCCACCGCCCCGACCAGGACGAGCGTGCCGAGCGAGACCAGGGCGAAGGTCCGGCGGAGCTCCTGCTGCGAGGCCAGCGCGAGATCCGTCCCCACGCCGACGACGTAGGTGCCGTGCTCCGAGCCGTCGGCGACCTGCACCGGGACGGCGATCACGTGCATCTCACCCACGGCGGTCGGGATCCGTTCCTCGACCGCGCTCCGGGCCTGCGGCCCGAGGTCGCCCACCAGCCCCACCAGGTCCGGGTCGTCGACCACCGCGGAGGCCCACGACGGCGAGTACAGGTCGGCGTCGCCGCCGACGAAGGTCACCAGCATCTCGTCGGCGCCCGGCACGTTCCGCTCGATCGCCACCCGCAGCAGCTGCTCCACGCTGCTGAAGGGCTCCCCGGTGTCCGGGTCCACGCCCCGCTCGGCCAGGACCCGGAACTCCTCGACCTCCTGGTCGAGCTCGCCGTCGATCCGTTCGAGGACCGCCCGGGCGTGGATCGTGTCGGTCACCGCCCACGCCACCGCCAGGCCGAGGGCGGACAGCAGCAGCACCGAGAGCACCGCCTTGGTGCGGACCGGCAGCGCCGACGGACGGAGCCGCCGGCCGCGCCCGGTCACCCCGGCACGCCGCCCAGCCATCGCTCGACGGCGTCCAGCCGCCGGGAGGTCTGCAGCGGCCAGTCCGCCTCCTGGACCCGGTGCGGCCCCGTCGCCAGCGACAGCAGCACCCCGCCGATCCGTGCCGACAGCTCCACCGGCTCGACCTGCCCGGCGAAACCCGCCGCGTACTCGAGCGCCAGGGCGTGCAGGCGTTCGTTGTCCCACCCGCGCAGCAAGGACAGCGTCTCGATGTGCGCCACCAGGCACGCCAGGTCGTCGGCGCGCCGGCCCGGACCGGCCGAGTCGACGTCCAGGAGACCCGTGATGCGCCCGTCGGCGAGCATGACCTGGGCCTCGTACAGGTCCCCGTGCGTCGGCTCGTCCGGGCGCTGCCCGGCGATCCGGGTCGCGATCGTCTCGGCGAGGTGCCGTGCCCGGTCGGCCTCCGCGGGCATGGCCGCGCCGATCACCGACGCGTAGTGGCCCGCGTTCTCGCTCCACGAGGTGCGCAGCGGCAGCTCGGCGACGCTGTCCGGCAGCCGGTCGAGCATGGTGACGACCTCGGCGGCGCTCGGGACCGCTCCCCCGTCGCGGACCGCGTGCCGCATCGACTCCCCGGACAGGGGCGCGATGACGAGCAGACCGTCGGCGCTGCGTCCGAGCGGCTTCGGCACCGGCAGCCCGGCGCCGGCGAGCAGCGCGTGGCGGGCGTGCAGGTCGTCCACCTTCTCGGGGCGCACGACCTTGAGGAAGACCCGGGCCCCGGGGGTGCTCGCCTCGATGACCGCGCGGCGCGTGGGACGGTAGGCACGGACCCTCAGCGTGACGGGGCCCCGCGCGACCTCGGGCACGCCCAGGTCGCCCAGCAGGGTGGCGACCGCCTCCGCGTCGTAGGCCGTGGCCAGCGCCGGCAGCGCCGGATCGCCCGGGAACCGCCACACGGCCACGGCGTGCTCGCCGTCGTCGAGGGTCAGCACACCGGGGACCTGCTGGTCGCCCGGGCGGCCGAGCGACGCCCCGAGCGTCTCGGTGCGCACCCGCCCCGCCTCGACGCCCTCGCCCCACCGCACGCGCGCCCGGTAGGCGACGGTCGTCGACCGTCCGGGGCGGTGGTCCACCTGCCGGACCGACCAGTCGACGAGCTCGCCGCCCGCCGTCGAGACCGCGGTCGCGAGGAGCTCGGTCGCCTCCTCGCCCGTCAACAGGTCCAGGTCGCTCTGTGCCATCGGTCCATCCTCGCCAGAACCGGCGCGGAGCGCGCGCTCACCGCTCCGGTCGGCGATCCCCACCAGGACCGGCACGGTGCTCAGTCGTCGGAATCGGCCGAGTCCGCGCTCTGCACGTGCTGCGGGGAGGGCGAGGCGGTCTCCGCGCTGCGGGCGCTCTGCGTCGAGGGGTCGTCGGGCGAGTCGGAGGTGTCGACGGCGGTGGTCGAAGAGTCGGAGGACTCCGGGGACGGGTCGCTGACGTCGGTCGACGCGGGGCCGGTCGAGCCCGACGACTCGTCGACGGAGGACTCGTCGGTCGCGCCGTCCTCCGGGCCGTCCAGCGTGACGGCGTCGACGCCCCCGGACGGGCCGTCCTGGTCGCTCGTCCCGACGGCGGCGGCGCCCGCGACGCCCATGCCCAGGGCCGCGGCGGTGCCGACGACGATCCAGCGCTTCTTCACGGACGGTCTCATGGCTGCTCCCTCGAACGGTGCCGGCATCCGCTGCCTGCGGACGTGCACCATCCTTCGGCGCCGGCATGAGACCTCGCGGAGACGAGCATGAGAGTCCTCTCATCCTCCGGGCGCGACCCGCCGAGGGCCGGACGGGCCGTCGCCGTGGGCACGGGCCTCCCGGACCGCGGACCGGGCGCGCAGACGCTCGTCGCGGTCATTACGGTAGGCCTCATGACGACCTCTCCTGTCGACGCCACCACCACGCCCGCCTGGGGCGAGCTGCTCCGCCACCACCAGGAGTTCCGCGGGGACCTGCGCGGCTGGTTCGCCGCCGATCCCGGCCGCGCCGAGCGGTTCAGCCACACCACCGGGGACCTGCTGGTCGACCTGTCGAAGAACCTGGCGACCGACGAGACGTTCGACCTCCTCGTGCGTCTCGCGCACGAGGTGGACCTGCCCGAGCGCATCGAGGCCATGTTCACCGGCGAGCACATCAACGTGACCGAGGACCGTGCCGTGCTGCACACCGCGCTGCGCCGGGCCCCCGGGACGCAGCCGTCGCTCGTCGTCGACGGCCAGGACGTGGACGCCGACGTCGCCCGTGAGCTCGACAAGGTGGGGGCGTTCGCGGAGCAGGTGCGCTCCGGGGAGTGGAGCGGCGTCACCGGCAAACCGGTCCGGACGGTCGTCAACATCGGCATCGGCGGCTCCGACCTCGGCCCGGTCATGGTCTACGAGGCGCTCAAGCCCTACGGGCGCGAGGACCTCGAGGTCCGGTTCGTCTCGAACATCGACCCCACCGACCTGGCGCAGAAGACCGCCGACCTCGACCCCGAGACGACGCTGTTCATCGTGGCGTCCAAGACGTTCGGCACCCTGGAGACCCTCACCAACGCCCGCCTGGCCCGGGCCTGGCTGTGGGAGCGTCTGCACGCGGCCGGCGCCATCGAGGACGACCACGACGCGAAGCAGGCCGCGGTCCGCGCCCACTTCGTCGCCGTCTCCACCGCACTGGACAAGGTCGAGGCGTTCGGCATCGACCCCGCCAACGCGTTCGGGTTCTGGGACTGGGTCGGCGGTCGGTACTCGGTCGACTCCGCCATCGGCACCTCGCTCGCCGTCGCCTTCGGCCCGGAGGTCTTCCGGGAGCTGCTCGCCGGCTTCCACACCGTCGACGAGCACTTCCGCACGACGCCGCTCGAGCGGAACGTGCCCGCCCTGATGGGGTTGCTCAACGTCTGGTACACGAACTTCCTCGGCGCCCACACCCACGCGGTGCTCCCCTACGCCCAGCAGCTCCACCGCTTCCCCGCCTACCTGCAGCAGCTCACGATGGAGTCCAACGGCAAGTCGGTGCGCTGGGACGGGTCGCCGGTCACGACGCAGACGGGCGAGGTCTTCTGGGGCGAGCCGGGGACGAACGGTCAGCACGCCTTCTACCAGCTCATCCACCAGGGCACCCGGACCGTGCCGGCCGACTTCATCGCGTTCGCGACCCCCGCCTACCCGCTGGTCGACGCGGTCGGTGACGGCAAGGCGGTGGCGCCCGGCGCGGACGTGCACGAGCTGTTCCTGGCGAACTTCTTCGCCCAGACCAAGGCCCTCGCGTTCGGCAAGACGGCCGACGAGGTGCGGGCCGAGGGCACCGCCGAGGAGCTGGTCAGCGCCCGGACCTTCTCCGGCAACCGTCCGACGACCTCGATCATGGCGCCGGCGCTCACGCCGTCCGTCCTCGGTCAGCTCGTCGCGCTGTACGAGCACATCACCTTCGTCCAGGGCGTCGTGTGGGGCATCGACTCCTTCGACCAGTGGGGCGTCGAGCTCGGCAAGAAGCTGGCCCTGGAGGTCGCCCCGGCCGTGTCCGGGGACGACGCCGCCCTGGCGGAACAGGACTCCTCGACCCGCCGGCTGGTGGAGTTCTACCGGACACACCGGGCCTGACCTGCGGCGACGCGAACCGGTGGGTCGCGGGGGCGTTCTGCTCCTACACTGTCTCCGCGATCCACCCTCGCGCCGCCCGAAAGGAGCCCACGTGCCGACTGCCCGGAGTGCCCAGCTCTCCACGATCCTCACGGACCACGCCGAGGCCGTCCGCGCCGCGTGGCTCGACGCGTCGAGCGTCGAGCTGCGGGGCCGCAGCACCCGCGGCGAGCTCGAGCGCGAGCAGTCGGACATCTACGACGCGCTCGTGGAGGGGCTGCGCGACGGCGGCTCCGAGCTGGGCGACGCGGCGTTCGACCAGCTGCGGGGCATCCTGGCCGACGTGTCCGGTGCTCGCGCCCGCCTGGGGTTCACCCCCCGGGAGACGGCGATGGCGGTGTTCGCGCTCAAGGAGGGCCTGTACAGCCTGGTCGACGACGACGTCCGCGCGCACCTGACGCCGCTGATGCGGCTGGTGGACGACCTCGGCCTGTACACGTTCGAGAACTACGCGGACGCCCGCGAGGCGATCATCACCGAGCAGGCGGAGCAGCTCATGGAGCTGTCCACCCCGGTGGTGAAGCTGTGGGAGGGCATCGTCGCGGTGCCGCTGGTGGGCACCCTCGACTCGGCCCGCACTCAGGTCGTCATGGAGAAGCTCCTCAACACCCTCGTCGAGACGGGCAGCGAGCACGCGATCATCGACATCACGGGTGTGCCGGCGGTCGACACCCAGGTCGCCCAGCACCTGCTCAAGACGGTCGTGGCGGCGCGCCTCATGGGCGCCCAGTGCACGATCAGCGGCATCCGGCCGCAGATCGCCCAGACGATCGTGGCCCTCGGTATCGAGTTCGGCGACATCCGCACCCGCGCGTCCCTGGCCGACGCCCTGGTGGACGCGCTGCGCGAGAAGAAGCGACCGACCAGCGAGGTGCGCGGGTGAACGAGGTCCCGATCCTCAAGATCGGGTCGACGCTGCTGGTGTCGATCCAGGTCGAGCTGCAGGACGACACCGTGCTCCAGCTCCAGGAGGACCTCGCCGCCCGGATCACCCGGACCGGTGCGCGCGGCGTCATCATCGACATCTCCGGCCTGGAGATCGTCGACAGCTTCATCGGCCGCATGCTGGCCTCCGTCGCCGCCGTCTCGCGGGTGCTGGACGCCCGCACCGTCGTCGTCGGGATGCGTCCCGCCGTCGCGATCACCATGGTCGAGCTCGGGCTGGGGCTGCACGGGGTGCAGACCGCGCTCGACGTCGACCGCGGTCTGGCCCTGCTCAGCCCCGACAGCGGGGCGGCCGAAGACGTCCTCCTCGCGGCCGTCGAACGCGACGCCGGATGACCACGACCTCTCCCACCACCGGCACACGACAACCGGTTCGCGACGACTCGGACGTGGTCCGGGTCCGCCAGGCCGTGCGACGGCTCGCCCAGCAGGCGCGGCTGTCCCTGGTCGACCAGACGAAGCTCGTGACCGCGGCGAGCGAGCTCGCGCGCAACACCCTGGTGCACGGGGGCGGCGGCGAGGCCGAGGTCGAGCTGGTCACGAGCGGGCTGCGCACCGGTGTCCGTGCCGTCTTCTCGGACCAGGGCCCCGGCATCGCCGACCTCGACCTCGCGCTCACCGACGGCTGGACCAGCGGCGGCGGGCTCGGGCTGGGGCTGTCGGGGTCGCGTCGTCTGGTCGAGCACTTCGCGATCGACACGACGCCCGGGGTCGGGACCCGCGTCGAGATCGCGGCCTGGGCGCGATGACCGGCGTCGTCGATCCTGACGAGCCACGCAGTGTGCTCGAGAGCGGCGCCTGGTACACGGTCGACCACCCGTCGGCCGTCGGCCGGGTGCGCCGCGCGGCGGTGACGACCGCGATCCGGCTCGGCCACGACGAGAGCCGTGCGGCCGAGGTCGGGCTCGTCGTGTCCGAGCTGGCCACGAACCAGACCCGCCACGCGGGCTCCGGCCGCATGCTGCTCGCGGTCGACCGGACGGACGGGTGCGCCCGCCTGACGGTGCTCGCCGTCGACTCGGGGCCCGGGATGCGCGACGTCGCGGCGGCGATGCGGGACGGTGTCTCCTCGCGGGGCACCCTCGGCATCGGTCTGGGCACGCTGCCCCGGCTGGCGGGCTCGTGGGACGCGTGGTCGGCCCCCGGTGCCGGGACCGTCGTGTCCGCCGCGTTCGACGCGCGCCGTCCCGTCGCCGGCGACGAGCGTCCGGCGTCCACCGCCGGCGCCCCGAGCGGCATCACCCGCGCCATGACGGGTCAGCAGGTCTGCGGTGACGCGTTCGCCGTCCGCCTGGACGACGGCGCGTCGAGCGTGCTGGTCGCCGACGGGCTGGGTCACGGCCCGCTCGCGGCGGCGGCCTCGCAGGCCGCCGTCCGGGCCTTCCGCGCGGCTCCCGCGGCCGGCCCCGCGATCCTCCTCGAGCGGGTGCACCGTGCCCTGGCGGGCACGCGCGGCGCCGCCGTGGCGGTCGTGCAGCAGATCGGCTCCACCCTGCGCCACGCCGGCATCGGCAACATCGCCGGGGCGATCCACGGCACCCGCACCCGCAGCCTGCTGAGCCCCCCGGGCATCGGCGGGTCGCGCTCCCCCGCGATCACGGAGACGACGCACGCCGTCAGCGAGGGCGACGTCGTCACCCTGTACTCCGACGGGCTGACCGACCGGGTCAACCTCGTGGACTACCCCGGTCTGCTGCTGCGCTCCGCGACCGTCGTCGCCGGCGTGATCATGCGCGACTTCGCCGTCCGGCGTGACGACGCCTGCGTGGTGGTCCTGCCCGTCCGAGGGGCCGCACGGCCATGAGCGGGGCGGTGGAGGCCGCAGCTCTGCAGCGTCGGCTGGCCCGGCTCGAGCAGGCTCACGAGGCACTGACGGCCCAGTACGAACAGCTCTCGGCCGAGCTGGAGGAGACGAACTCCGGCGTGGTCGCGCTCTACGCCGAGCTGGACGAGCGCGGCCGCCAGCTCGCCGCGGCGAACGAGGCCAAGTCGCGGTTCCTGCGCAACGTGAGCCACGAGCTGAGGAGCCCGGTCAACTCGATCATCGGCCTGGCGGGACTGCTCGCCGAGTCGCCGCTGGACGACGACCAGGCCCAGCAGGTCCGGTTCGTGCGCGACAGCGCCGACACGCTGCTGACCCTGGTGGACGAGCTCCTGGAGCTGGCGCGCGCCGAGGCGGGGCACCAGGACGTCCACCCCGCCCCGTTCGACATGGCCGAGCTCCTCGCCGAGCTGGAGGGCACCACGCGCCCGCTGGTCCGGGACGGCGTCGAGCTCGTCGTCGACCCGCCCGGCGTGCCCGTGCTGTGCAGCGACCGGCGTCTCGTGGCGCGCATGCTCCGCAACCTGCTGACCAACGCGGTGAAGTTCACCGAGCGCGGGTCGGTGCACCTGGTCGTCACGCCCACGGCCGACGGCGCGCGGTGCGAGGTCCGGGACACGGGGCTGGGCGTGCCCGCCGACCAGCTCGACGCGATCTTCGAGGAGTTCGTCCAGGTGCCCCACCACCTGCAGCCGGGCGCGCGGGGGACGGGTCTGGGGCTGCCGTACGCGCGGCGCACCGCCGAGGCGCTCGGCGGCAGCCTCACGGCGACCTCGACCCTCGGCGAGGGGAGCGTCTTCACGCTCACCCTGCCCTCGCTGGAGGACGCCGCCGGGACGAACGCCTCCGCCGGTGCCCGCAGCGGTCGCGTCGGCCACGTCCTCGTCGTGGACGACGACCACGCCTTCGGCTCCTCGGTCGCCGGTCTGCTCCGCGACGAGGCGACCCGGGTCAGCGTCGCCCACGACGCCGGCACGGCCCTGGCGATGCTGCAGGACGACGTCGACGCCGTCGTCCTCGACGTGCGCATGCCGGACACGACCGGCACGGCGCTGCTGGCTCGGATGCTGGACGAACGGCCGGGCCTGGCAGCCGTCCTGATGTCGAGCGGACCGAGCCCCGCCCCCGGCCCGTGGACGCGCACGGCGCGGTTCCTGCCGAAGGACCGGATCGACCGTGCCGCACTCGTCGCGGCACTCGGCACCGAAGGGACAGCACGACCGTGACCGAGGAGAACGGACGGCGACGGGTGCTCGTCGTCGACGACACCCATGCCCACCGCTACCTCATGGCCACCTGGCTGCGCGCCGCCGGCTACGCGGTGCAGGAGGCCGCTACCGGGAGCGAGGCGCTGCAGCGCGCCTCGGCCGAGTTCGACACGGTGGTCCTCGACGTCAACCTGCCGGACGTCTCGGGGGCGGAGGTGTGCCGGGAGCTGAAGAACAGGCCGGAGACGTCCCCCGTGCCCGTCCTGCACGTGTCGGCCACGTCGATCGACGCGGCGGCCCGCACGGCCGGGTTGCAGCACGGCGCCGACGCCTACCTGCCCGAACCCCTCGACCGTGACGAGTTCCTCGCCACCGTGGGCGCGCTGTGCCGCAGCTACGACGAGAAGCGAGGTGCGCACCGGACCGCGCAGCGGCTCGACGACCTCGGCACGGCACTGGTCCCCCTGCACTCGGCGCGCTCCGCCGAGGAGGCGGTCGACCTCGCGGCTCGGGGCGCGTCGAGCGTGCTCGGACGCCCCGCGATCGCCATGGTGGTCGTCGACGCCGACCACGTGCTGCGCACCGTGTGCCCGGCGCCCGGGGCGCCGTTGGTCCGCGGTTCCGGCGACTCGCCCATCCAGCCGCCGGGAGGGGTCAGCTCGGCGCTGATGCCGAGGGACCGCGTCCCGGCGCCGTGGAAGGACCTCCTCACGCAGGCCGGGGTGGGGCCGTCCTCGTGGTGGACCACGTGGATGCGGGACGCCCGCGGGCGGCTCGTCGGCGGCCTCGGCGTCCAGGTGGCCGACTCCCAGGCGGGCCCGACGGAGGAGGACCGGGAGACCGTGCGACGGTTCACGCAGGGGACCGCGGTGGCGCTGGCCAACCTGCGCCTGCTCGCCGAGGAGCACCGGATCACCCGCGCCCTGCAGGACGCGCTGCTCCCGTCCGACCTCACGGTCCGCCCCGGGTTCGACGTCTCCGCCTGCTACGAGGCCTCGGACGACCTGCTGGACGTCGGGGGCGACTTCTACGACGCCTTCGACCTCCCCGACGGCCGGGTCGCCGTGGTCATCGGCGACGTCCAGGGCCACTCCCTGCACGCCGCCACGGTGATGGGCGAGCTCCGCCTGACGCTGCGCGCCTACCTGCGCGAGGGGCACGGGGCGGAGCGCGCGCTGGAGCTGCTCAACGAGGTGCTGCGCACCGACCACGCGGAGACCGCGACGGTGTGCGTCTGCCTCGCGGACCCGGTCACCGGCGAGGTCGAGCTGACGGATGCCGGGCACCTGCCGGCGATGCTCGTCCGCTCCGACGGCACGGCACGGCCGGTGAAGTCCACCTCCCGGCTGCTGGGGCTGCCGAGCCCCGACAGCCGCCCGCCGTACCGCACGACGCTGGCGGTCGGTGACCTGCTGGTCCTGGCCACGGACGGACTCGTCGAGCGTCGGGAGGGCTCCCTGCGCGACGGCCTGGCCCGGCTGCAGGCCGCGGCGGCGCAGATCCCCGGGACGGATCCTTCGGACGCGTGCCAGCACCTGCTCGACGCCTTCGACGACGGCGCGCGCGAGGACGACGTGGCCGTGGTGATCGTGCGCCGCACGAGCGGGGCCGCTCAGTAGGGTCAGGGCATGCCACCCCTGGAGCCGCGGGCGATCCTGGCCGGCAGGCCCACCGCCCGGCCGTCGGTGGGGGTCGTCGTCACGGTGGCCACGTCCTCCCTGTGCCTGGCGGTGGCTCTCGCCCTGCTGCTGCGGGACGGCGCGGACGGCGTGGTCACGGCGGTCGTCCTGGCGCTCGTCCCCCTGCCGCTGCTGCTCGCCGGGGTCCTCGCCCTCGACCGTCTCGAGCCCGAACCCCCCGACGTCCTCGTCGCCGCGTTCGGCTGGGGTGCGGGCGTCGCCGTCCTGCTCGCCACGCTCCTCAACACCGCCGGGCTGGACCTCGTGTGGCGGCCGATGCTGGGCGCCGAGCTCGGCCGGTACGCGACGGCATCCCTCACCGCTCCGGTCGTCGAGGAGCTGGCGAAGGGCGCGGTGCTCGTGGGGCTGCTCTGGTTCAGGCGCCACGAGCTCAACGGCGCCACCGACGGCATCATCTACGGCTCCACGGTGGCCCTGGGCTTCGCCACCGTGGAGAACATCAGCTACTACGCCGCCGCTCCGGCCGGGACGCTGGCGGGGACGTTCGTGGTGCGCGGGATCGTCTCGCCGCTGCTGCACCCCCTGTGCACGTCCCTGATCGGCGTGGGCGTGGCCGCCGCGGCGCTGCGCCCGCCCGGACGGCGTGCGCTGCCCGTCGTGTCCGGCGTGGCCGGGGCGACCGCGCTGCACGCCCTGTGGAACGCCTCGACGGTGGCGGGTGCTCTCGGTCTCGGGCTCGCGTACCTGCTGGGCGCCGGCGTGCTGGTGGCGCTCGGCGTCGTGCTGCACCGGGACCGCCGTCGGATCGTCGGCCTGGTGCGCCGGCACCTGCCCCGCTACCAGGAGCTCGGCGTGATCGGCACGGGCGACCTGCGGATGCTGTCGTCGCTGCGGGCACGGCAGCGGGCCCGCGAGCAGGTCCGCGGTGCCCTCGGCCGGGGCGCGGCGCGGGCCCTGGCGGATTACCAGCAGGCCGCCACCGAGCTGGCGATGCTGCACCGCCGGTACGACCTGGGCCTGGTGGACGACGACGCGTTCGTCGCCCGCCGCGACCCGCTGCTGCTGCTCATGGGGCACGCGCGGGTCGTCTTCGCGCGCTGACGGAGGGCTGCGGCCCACGGTCCAAGGCGGGCCCCATCGGCGACGGTCAGGGGAGCTCGAGCCCGAGGAACTCCGCGACCCGCGCCGAGGCGGGTGCGGCGCGGAGCCGCTCCGGGGTGTCGACCTGCAGCAGCCGCCCGGCGTCCATCACGGCGACCCGGTCGGCCACCGTGAAGGCCTCGGCGTGGTCGTGGGTGACGAACACCGCCGTCGTGCGGGTCGCCCGCAGCGTGTCGCGCACGTCGATCGCGAGCTTCTCGCGCAGCTGCCGGTCCAGGGCGGACAGCGGCTCGTCGAGCAGCAGCAGCCTCGGCCGCGGGGCCAGGGCCCGGGCCAGCGCGACCCGCTGCTTCTCCCCGCCGGACAGCGTCGACACGGCCCGCCGCGCGTACCCGGCCAGCCCGACGTCCGCGAGCAGCTCGGCCACCCGGTCGCGCCGCTGCGCCGCGGGGACCCCCTGCATCTCCAGCCCGTAGGCGACGTTCCGGCCCACGTCCCGGTGCGGGAACAGCTGACCGTCCTGGAACAGCAGGCCGAACCCGCGCCGGTGCACCGGCACCCGGGCCAGGTCCTGCCCCGCGAACGACACCGACCCCGCCACCAGCGGCTCCAGCCCCGCGACCGCGCGCAGCAGCGACGACTTGCCGCAGCCGCTCGGCCCGAGCAGCGCCAGGACCTCGCCCGTCGCGACGTCGAGCGACACGTGGTCGACCGCCGTCGTGCCCGCCTCGCGCCGCGTGCCCTCGTAGCGCACGACGACGTCACGGACGCTCAGGCCCTCGGCCCCGGACATCAGAACTCCCCTCCGCCCGCGTCACCGCGCAGGCGTTCCGCCACCATCATGACCGTCGCGGTGAGGACCGCCAGCACCACGGACGCCGCGAGCGCCATCCCGTAGTTCTCCGCCCCGGGCCGGCCGATGAGCCGGAAGATGACGACCGGCAGCGTCGCCGCGTCGGGGCGGGCGAGGAACGACGTCGCGCCGAACTCGCCCAGCGACACCGCGAACGCGAACCCGACGGCCAGCCCGAGGGACCGGGCGGTCAGGGGGCCGTCGACGGTCCGCAGCACCCGGCCCGGGGCGGCGCCCAGGGTGGCGGCGACCTCGCGCAGCCGGGGGTCGATCGCCCGCACCACGGGCAGCACGGTGCGGACCACGAGCGGGATCGCGACGACCGCCTGCGCGATCGGCACGAGCAGGCCCGAGGTCCGCAGGTCGACGTCGAGCCCGAGCGGCCGGTCCAGGGTGATGAGGAACCCGAACCCGACGGTCACCGCGGAGACCCCGAGGGGCAGCATGAACGCGGCGTCGAGCGCCCCGACGGCCCGGCGCAGCCCGGCCGACCGGGGACGGCGCGAGACGACCAGGGCCACGAGCCCGCCGACGACGACGGCGATGAGGGCGGCCAGCACGGCCGTGCGCAGCGAGTTCGCCGTCGCCTCCCACACGGTGACGGACAGCGCGTTGCGGCCCCCGGTCGTGCCGAGGGCGACGTAGTTGTCGAACCCCCAGGTGCCGTCGGGCGTCCGCAGCGAGCGGGCGACCAGACCCGCGAGCGGCACGACGACCAGCAGGCCGACGACGGCGACGGTCGCGGCGGCCGGGACGGCGTCGGCGGCCCGTCGCCAGGAGAAGCGGTGCGCCGCGGACCGGTCGCTGGTCAGGTGCAGGGCCCGTTCGCGCCGGGCGCGCAGCCGGGCACTGACGAGCAGCGCCCCGGTGACGACCACGAGCTGCAGGATGCTGAGCACGGCGGCCGCGCGCAGGTCGAGGAACTGGGTGGTACGGATCCAGATCTCGGTCTCGATCGTGCCGTACCGCATGCCCCCGAGCACCAGGACGACGCCGAACGCGGTCGCGCAGAACAGGAACACCACGGCGGCCGCGGACGCGATCGCGGGCCCCAGCGCGGGCAGGGTGACCGTGCGGAAGGCGCGCCACGGGCTCGCGCCGAGGGAGCGGGCCGCCTGCTCGGCCCGCGGGTCGAGCCGCTCCCACAGCCCGCCGACAGTGCGCACGACGACGGCGTAGTTGAAGAACACCAGGGCCACGACGACCCCGGCGAAGGACTCCTCGATGCCGAGCCACCCGAAGGTGCCGCCGGGGGCGAACAGCGCCCGGAAGGCCACGCCGACCACGACGGTCGGCAGCACGAACGGCACGGTCACCAGGCCGCGTGCCAGCGCCCGGCCCGGGAACCGGCACCGGTACAGCACGTAGGCGCCGGGCAGCCCGAGCAGGACGGCCAGGACCGTGCCGACGGACGCCTGGGCGAGGGTCTGCCCGACGACGCGCCACGTGCGGGGCTGGGACAGGACCTCCGCGAACCCGGACAGGTCGAGCGCCCGGGTGCCGCCGTCGTCGGTGAAGAACCCCTGGACGACGAGCGCCGCCACGGGCCACGCGAAGAACACCCCGAGGAACAGCAGGGGCAGGCCGGCGGCGAGGACCCACCACAGCCAGGTCCCCGGGGCGGGCCGACGGCGGGGCGGCCGCAGGGACGCCCCGCCGCTGGTGGAGGGCGTCACCCGATGACCGTGGCCGTCCACTGCTCGATCCACTCGTCACGGTGCGCGGCGATCTCGTCCGGCGCGACGTCGAACGGTTCCTCGGCGAGGGGGGCGAACTCCTCCCACTCGGCCGGCAGCTCGACGGTGTCGTCGGCCGGGTACATGTACATGTTCGCGGGGATGTCGGCCTGCACCTCGGCGGAGGCGAGGAAGTCCACCAGGGCCCGGGCACCGTCGGGGTTGTCGGTGCCGGCGAGGACGCCGGCGTACTCGACCTGGCGGAAGCAGGTGTCCAGCAGCGCCTCGGTGGTGCTCTCGCTGCCGTCCTCGGTCACGGTGAAGGCCGGGGAGGTGGCGTAGGAGAGCACGATCGGCCGCTCACCGCCCTCGCCGGCCCCGGAGAAGTCGACGTAGTAGGCGTCCGACCAGCCGTCGGTGACCTTGAGACCGTTGTCCGAGAGGTCGGCCCAGTACTGCTGCCAGCCGTCCTCCCCGAAGGCGTCGACGGTGGCGAGCAGGAACGCGAAGCCGGGCGACGAGGTCGCCGGGTTGGTCACGACCGTCAGGTCCTCGTACGCCGGGTCGGTCAGGTCCTCGAGGGTGCTCGGCGGCTCGACGCCCTCGGCCTCGAACCAGGTGGTGTCCACGTTGAGGCAGACGTCGCCCTTGTCGATCGGGGTGAGCCCCTCGAGCGCCGGGTCGACGAGCCCGGTCGCGGACGGGTCGAGGTCGGCCGGCGTGTACGGCTCGAAGACGTCGGCCTCGACGGCACGCGAGGCGAAGGTGTTGTCCACGCCGTAGACGACGTCGCCGAGCGGGCTGTCGGCGGTGAGCACGAGCTGGTTGACCAGGGTGCCGGCGTCGCCGGCGGCGACCTGCTCGACGGTGAGCCCGGTCTCCTCCTCGAACGACTCCAGGACCCCCTCGCTCAGGGCGAAGGAGTCGTGCGTGACGAGCGTGACGGTACCGGACAGCTCCGGCGTGGCGCTCGCGTCGGCGGAGCCCGCGGAGCTGCTGGGCGCTGCTCCGGGGGATTCCTCGCCGCCGCAGGCGGCCAGCGCGGGCAGCAGCGCGACGACGGCGGTGGTCGCGACGGTGCGACGGAGACGATGACTCATGTGTCCTCCTCAGACGTTCGAGAAGGGGGTCCGCCGCTCGGAGGGTCCGAGGCGACGGGATCGAGAAGCCCGACTTCCTCCACCGGTGCTAACCGGATCAGGTTCGAGGGTCTGCGGTGGTCCGCACTCTCAGCGCCGACGGCGCTCCCCTGTCGTTCCCCCCGAGCCTACACACCTCGAGCACGCTACGGTGGTGGCGTCCGTGGCGCGGACCTCCCGACGGAGTCCGTCCGTGACCGCCCGGCGCACCGAACGACTGGAGGACCCGTGGAGCTGTCCAAGAGCACCGAGCCGACGCTGGCCGTGAAGGTCGGGACGATCGCGGCGACCCTCGCCGCCGGCTGGGTGGCCCAGAAGATCATCAAGACGATCTGGGAGAAGGCCACGGGCAAGGAGGCCCCGATCGACCTGGACGCGGACGACATCCCGATCGTCCAGGCGATCACGTTCGCCGCCGTCACGGGTGGTGCCGCGGTGATGGCGCGCCGGCTCGCGAAGCAGGGAGTCGTCAAGGCGGTCGACCGCCGCGCCAAGAAGATCTCGACGGTCTGAGTCCCGGACCCGCGGGGCGGCTCGGTCGCCCCGCGAGCGGTCGGACGGTGACCGGCGCGCCTCGCGAGAGGTCGGACCGGTACCGGTGCTCAGCGCCGGGTGCTCTGACGTCGACGGGCCAGCTGGGCCTCGTGCCCGTGCGGGCGGTCCACGCTGTGGACCGCGTCGAGCGCGGCCTGCAACCGGTCGTCAGGCTCTCCCCGGGACGTGCGGAGCTCGCTGACGACCTGTGACGCCGCTGACTGCATCGGGATCCCGGCTCGTGCGGCGACCTCGCCGAGCAGGTCCGTGGCGTCGGCCTCGTCCAGGCCCCGCACGATCATCAGGGCACCCTTGACCTGTTCGACGGCGGCGGCGGAGACCATCGCCCGCCCGACGGCACGGTGGGACTCGCGGTCCAGCACCTCGCGAGCGACCGGGCTGACGTCCAGCACGTACCCGCCCACCCGGGCGATGGCCCCGTCCTCGTCCAGCTGCCCCCGACCCGTGACGACGACCGTACGTGCCTTGCCGTGCGGGTCGATGATGCGGTGGGCGCTGCTGAACGGCCGCCCGGCCCGCAGGGACACGATCGCCGTCCGCGACACGCGCGCCCGGTCGTCCGGGTGGGTCCGCGCCCGGATGATGTCCACGGTGGGTGTGAGATCGCCGGGCTCCGACCCGTACATCCGGTAGACCTCGTCGGACCACCAGACGGCACCGGAGGGCGCGTCGATCCGGTACTGACCCACGACGAGCTGGGTCCCGGTGGAGAGTGCGTCGGTCACCGATGAGAGCGCGGAACTCTTCATGATCCGCGACGACGACGGCGAACTCATGTGTTCTCCTCCCGACGATCTCACCGGGCCGGGCCGGGCCGGTGTGGCCCACCGTACTCCGCGGAGTCACGAGCGCCACCTGGGCGGACGTCTTCACCCGCGGGTTTCACCCGCCGACGCTGTGCGCGTCCTGGGTCGTCGTCCGGGCCACGGTCGCCGACTGCTCGCGGCGGTGCGCCCGCACGGACCACGCGACCGCCACGGCCCAGAGCACGACGACGGCGGCGAGGACCACCGTCGTCCAGGCCGGCGCGAGGTCGACCGTCGCGAGCAGGGTCCGGCTGTTGGTGAGCACGATGACGCCACCGACCGCCGATCCGAGCACCCGGGGCGGCACGAGCCGGACCAACCAGGCCGCGACCGGCGCGGCGACGAGGCCGCCCAGCAGCAGGGCGGTGGCCCACATCGGGTCGATGCCCGCCGTCCCGAGGCCCACGAGGAAGCCCAGGCTGGCCGCCACGGCGACGAAGAACTCGCTGGTGTCGATCGAACCGATGACCTTGCGGGGCTCCAGGCGTCCGCTGGCGAGGATCGCCGGCGTCCCGACCGGCCCCCAGCCGCCGCCACCGGTGGCGTCGAGGAAGCCGCCGACCAGGCCGAGGGGCGCGAGGAACCGGCGACGCAGCGGCTGGCCGATCTTGTCGGTGCGCAGGCCGCGGAACGTGAACCGGGACAGCACGTACACGCCGAGCGCGAGCAGCAGCACCGACATGACCGGCTTGGCGAGATCGGTCGACAGCCACGAGAGGAAAGTGGCCCCGGCGAACGCGCCGATCGCCCCCGGCACGCCGATGCGCGCGACGACGCGCCAGTCCACGTTGCCGAACCGCCAGTGCGACGCCCCCGACGCGAGGGTGGTCCCGATCTCCGCGAGGTGCACCGTCGCCGACGCCGCGGCGGGGTTGGTCCCGATCGCCAGGAGCAGCGTCGTCGACGTGACGCCGTAGGCCATGCCCAGGCTGCCGTCGACGAGCTGAGCCCCCAGGCCCACGAGAGCGAGCAGCACCAGTGTCTGCATCACGAGTCCCTCCGTCCGTGCGTGGTCGGCGACCCCGCTGAAGTGACTATATCCGATCGGGCTAGTCGGGTTTAACGATACACAGCATCCTGGTCGGATCTGCGTCGACGGACCCGGACGGGTTCGCGGTCAGGGGTTCTGCCAGGCGGAGTCGCTGGAGGTCAACGACCGGATCTCGTCCGGGAGGGATCCCGCCGCCAGGTCGGACACGGTGACCTCCTCCAGGACACGCCGCACGCTGGCCCGCAGGGCCACCCAGACGTGCAGGAGGTCGGCGGCGGCCCCCTCGTAGTCCAGGTCGGCAGGACGCTCGTCGCGGACGAACACCAGCGGGCCGTCGACGGCCCGCACGACGTCCGCCACCGTCACCTGGTCGGCGGGTCGTGCCAGGACGTAGCCGCCCCGAGCCCCTCGGCGACTGGCCACGATGCCCTCGCGGCGCAGGTCACGCAGGATCGACTCGAGGAAGCGGTGCGGGATGTGCTGCGCCTCGGCCAGCGACTCGGCGGGCACGGGTGCACCGTCGTCGCCCGCGGCGAGCTCGGCCGTCGCGCGCACCGCGTAGTCGGCCTTCGCCGAGACCCTCACCCTGGTTCCTCCCGTTCAGCAGTCCGCCCCGCACGCTTCCCGCGCACCCTGCGCTCATCGTAGAGGTGGAGAGCGGGGTGGACGCCGTCCGCGCGGTCCGCTGCGGTCTCGGGGGTACGGGTGGGGAAAGGCAGCAGGCCCCCCACCTGTGGTGGGGGGCCTGCT
>NZ_JABFAJ010000028.1 GCF_013085345.1 Isoptericola sediminis
ACGGTGACGGTGACGTTCGGGTCGTTGTCGTCGATCAGGACGCCCTCGGTGTTGGCGCCGGTGGGGTCGTAGGTGACCTCGGTGCCGGCGGGCAGCGTGTCGGTGGACTCGACCACGACGCAGACGGTGCCGTAGGGCAGGTCGCTGATGGTGGGGTCACCGGTGGGGTTGCCGTCGGCGTCGAAGGTGAACGTCTCCTCGGCGACCTGCTCCTCGTCCAGGGTGCAGGTGGCGGTGATCTCGAAGTCGTCGGTGACCTCGACGGCGTGCTCGGAGGCCTCGACGACCTTGTCGACCGTCAGCGAGCC
>NZ_JABFAJ010000029.1 GCF_013085345.1 Isoptericola sediminis
GTCAGGGCTATCCGTGCCGAGTCAGGACGGTTCGCGCCGGGTCAGGCCTGACCCGCGGGTCAGCGCAGGTCGAGGGCCAGGTCGAGGATCGGCGCCGAGTGCGTCAGGGCCCCGACCGACAGGTAGTCCACGCCGGTGAACGCCACCTCGCGAGCCCGCTCGACCGTGAGGTTGCCCGTCGCCTCGAGCTCGACGTGCGCCGGCACGCCGTCGTCGCCCTGGCGGTCCCGGACCGCCGCGACGGTGTCGGCCAGCACGTCGGTCGGCATGTTGTCGAGCAGCAGGAAGTCCGCACCCGCGTCCAGCGCCTCCAGGGCCTGCGCGGTCGTGTCCGCCTCGACCTGCACCAGCACGTCGGGGAACGCCGTGCGCACCGCGGTGATCGCGGCGGCGATGGAGCCGGCCGCCACGACGTGGTTGTCCTTGACCATCGCGACGTCGTACAGGCCCATCCGCTTGTTCGTGCCGCCCCCGGCGCGGACCGCGTACTTGTCCAGGGCCCGCAGGCCCGGCGTCGTCTTGCGCGTGTCGAGCACCTGCGCCCCGGTGCCGGCCAGCTCGCGGGTGAAGGCCGCCGTCGCGGTCGCCACGCCGGAGGCACGCGAGGCGAGGTTGAGCACGGTGCGTTCGGCCACCAGCAGCACCTGGGTCCGCCCGGTGAGGCGGGCCAGCACCTGCCCCGGCACGACGGCGTCCCCGTCCTGGGTGTGGAACGTCACGTCCGGGGTCGGCAGCCCGAGCCGCGCGGCGGTCTGCCGCAGCGTCTCGGCGACGACCACGAGCCCGGCGACGGTTCCCGCCGCACGGGCCACCAGGTCGGCGGTCCCCGTGGCCGACGGCGGGATCGTGGCCTGCGTGGTCACGTCACGACCAGGTGCGGGACCGAGGTCCTCGTCCAGCGCGGTCTCCACCGTGCGGCGGATCCAGTCCGGATCGAGGCCCGGGTCGACGGCGGAGGGCGTGGTGCGGACCGGGAGGGCGTCGGGCGTGCTCACGGCGACACGGTACTGCCCGGGTGTCCGAGGCACGGTGGAAAGGCGTGGGGCGGCTTGGCGGCGGACCGTAGAATCGGACGGTGACCACCCCCGAGAATGCCGACTCCGCCGTGTCCGACGACCTGCCCGAGCAGCTCCGGGTCCGCCGCGAGAAGCGCGACCGGATCATCGCCGAGGGCGGTGAGGCGTATCCGGTCGGCCTGCCGATCACGCACACGATCGCGCAGGTCCGTGGTGCGTACGACCACCTGGAGGCGGGGCAGGAGACCGACGACGTCGTCGGAGTCGCGGGCCGCGTGGTGTTCCTGCGCAACACCGGCAAGCTCTGCTTCGTCGCGCTCCAGGACGGCGAGGGCAACCGCCTGCAGGCGATGCTCAGCCAGAAGGTCGTCGGCGCCGAGTCGCTGAGCGCCTTCAAGGCCGACGTCGACCTCGGCGACCACCTGTTCGTCCACGGCCGGGTGGGTTCCTCGCGCCGGGGGGAGCTGAGCATCTTCGCGGACTCGTGGCAGATGGCCTCCAAGGCGCTGCGGCCGTTGCCGGTGCTGCACAAGGAGCTCTCGGAGGAGGCGCGGGTCCGGCAGCGGTACGTCGACCTCATCGCCCGCCCGGCCGCGCGGGACATGGTCCGGCTGCGCGCCGCCGTCGTGCGCTCGCTGCGCGAGAACTTCCACGCCCGCGACTTCCTCGAGGTCGAGACGCCGATGCTGCAGGTCGTCGCCTCGGGTGCGTCGGCGCGGCCTTTCGCCACGCACATGAATGCCTATGACATGGAGCTGTTCCTGCGTATCGCGCCGGAGCTGTTCCTCAAGGAAGCCGTCGTGGGCGGCGTGGAACGCGTCTTCGAGATCAATCGCAACTTCCGCAACGAAGGTGCGGACTCCTCGCACTCGCCGGAGTTCGCGATGCTCGAGGCCTACGAGGCGTACGGCGACTACGACACGATGGCGGCTCTCACGCAGGATCTCGTGCAGACCGCTGCGCGAGAGGCGCTGGGGACGACCGTGGTGACGCTGCCCGACGGCGAGGAGTACGACCTCGGTGGGGAATGGGCGCACATCACGATGTACGGGTCGCTTTCCGAGGCGATCGGTGAGGAGATCACGCCGGAGACGTCGGTCGAGCACCTCAACGAGCTCGCCGAGAAGGTGGAGATCTCGATCGACCCGAAGCAGATGATCCACGGCAAGCTGGTCGAGGAGCTGTGGGAGCACCATGTCGGCAACGACCTGTACGCGCCGACGTTCGTGCGGGACTTCCCCGTCGAGACCTCCCCGCTGACGCGTGCCCACCGCACCACCCCGGGTGTCGTCGAGAAGTGGGACCTCTACGTGCGCGGCTTCGAGCTCGCCACCGCCTACTCCGAGCTCGTCGACCCGGTCGTGCAGCGCGAGCGCTTCGCCGAGCAGGCACGCCTCGCGGCGGCCGGCGACGACGAGGCGATGGCGCTCGACGAGGACTTCCTCACCGCGATGGAGTACGCCATGCCGCCGGCCGGCGGCATGGGCATGGGGATCGACCGACTTCTCATGGCGCTCACGGGTGCGGGAATTCGCGAGACGATCCTCTTCCCCCTCGTCAAGCCCACGCACTGAGGACGACGATCATGGATACTTTCTGGGCCGTCGTGGCCGGTCTCATCCCTTCGATCGGGGTCGGCCTGCTGTTCTGGTTCGCCATGCGCAAGATCGTGCGGGCGGACCGCAATGAGCGGGCCGCGCAGGAACGCTACGAGGCGGAAGCGCGTCGCGATGAATCGTCGCCGTTGAATGGTTGACCCGGGTTGCTATTACATTCCCCTCGTGGCGAGTTGACATTCCATTCTTGATCGGTGCATCCTGAAAAGGTCATTGCATTTCGGTTCCTGAGAAGGGTGGCAACGTGGTCCAGAAGACCCAGGTCGTGCTGTTGGATGACATCGACGGCACCGAAGGTGACGAGACCGTCACTTTTGCGCTGGACGGCGTCTCCTATGAGATCGACCTCACATCGGCACATGCGTCGGAGCTGCGTGAGTCCTTCTCGAAGTGGATCGGGCACGGCCGCAAGGCCGGCCCGAAGGCAGCGGGACGCGCCGCCGGCCCCCGTCGTGGCCGGACCGACCGTGCCCAGCTGCAGAAGATCCGCGAGTGGGCGCGCGAGAACGGCCACGAGGTGAACGACCGCGGCCGCATCCCGGCACGCATCCTGGAAGCGTACGAAGCGGCTCACTGAGCCCGGCATCAGCCGCCCTCGCCCCGATCGGTTCGTTCCGGTCGGGGCGCGGTGCTGTCCGGGGGCGTCTGGCCGTCGCCCGGGCGCGCGGTGAGCACCCGCCGTGGACGCCTACCCTGGACCCATGACCACTCCGAGCGCCTCCGTGCCGCTGTGGGTCGGCACCTACCCGTCGGCCGGTGAGGCGGCAGGCAGCGGAGAAGCGGTGTGGCGCGTCGACCTCGACCGGTCCGACGGCTCCCTCGGGTCGCCGCGGGTCGCCGCCGAGGTCCCGTCGCCGTCGTTCCTGGCCCGGCACCCCTCCGCCCCGGTCGTGTACGCGGTGACCGAGACCCCTCACGGGAGGCTGACGGCACTGCGCGACGTCGGTGACGGCACGCTCGAGGTCCTCTCGTCCGTCGGCTCCGGCGGGGACGACCCCTGCCACGTCGCCGCCGCGGACCGGACGGCCTGGGTCGCGAACTACGGGGACGCCGTCGCCGCCGCGGTGGGCCTCGCCGACGACGGCACCCCCGTCGCGGACCACCGCTCCCTGCACGCCGGGTCCGGCACCGGCCCGGTGACGGACCGGCAGGACGGCCCGCACGCCCACCAGGTGACCGTGCTCGACGGCGAGGTGCTCGTCACCGACCTCGGCGCCGACGTCGTCCGGCGCTACCCCCTGGACCCCGCACCGGGCGACGGTGGCGTGCTCGCGGACGACGGCGGCTCCGTCGCCGCGTGGTTGCCTGCCGGGACCGGGCCCCGCCACCTCGTCGTCCTGCCCGGAGGGGCGCTGGTCGTCGCCGGTGAGCTCGACGCCCGGCTCCACGTGCTGCTCCCCGCCGACGGCGCCTGGCACCACGCCGGGAGCGTGCCCGTCTCGCCACGGGCTGTCGCGGGCGACGCCTTCCCCGGGCACGTCACGCTCAGCGCGGACGGCCGTCGCCTGCACGTCGGAGTGCGCGGACCGGACCTGCTGGCCGTGCACTCGGTGTCCGGCGACCGCACCCCGGAGATCGCGCACCTGGCCGACGTCCCGCTCGGCGAGGGCACCTGGCCGCGTCACCACGAGGTCTTCGCCGCGACGGACGGTGCCGAGCTCGCGGTGGTCGCGCTGCAGGGCACGAGCGAGCTGGCCACGGTGCGTCTCGACCCCGCGACCGGGGCGGGTGCGGTCGTCGACCGCGTCGCCTGGGCCACCCCGCCCTCGTGCGTGCTGGAGGCCCGGTGAGCGCGGACCGCGGGGGGCCGCGGGTCGCGATGATCTCCGTGCACACCTCGCCGCTGGACCAGCCCGGCACCGGGGACGCCGGCGGGATGAACGTGTACGTCCTGGAGCTGTCCCGTGCCCTGGCGCGTCGTGGCGCCGAGGTGGAGATCTACACCCGGGCGACGTCGTCGGCCCAGCCCAAGGTGGTCCAGGCGGAACCGGGTATCCGGGTCGTGCACATCGCCGCGGGTCCGTACGAAGGGCTCGACAAGAACGACCTGCCGGCCCAGCTCTGCTTCTTCAGCGCCGGGGTGCTCCGGGCCGAGGCGCACCGACCGCCCGGCTGGTACGACGTCGTGCACTCCCACTACTGGCTGTCCGGTCAGGTCGGCTGGCTCGCCGCCGACCGGTGGGACGTGCCGCTGGTGCACACCATGCACACGATGGCGCGGGTGAAGAACGCCGCCCTCGCCCCCGGGGACACCCCGGAGCCGCACAGCCGCGTCATCGGTGAGGAGCAGGTCGTCGCGGAGTCCGACGCGCTCGTGGCGTCCACCACGGAAGAGGCCGAGGACCTGGTTCGCCACTACGGCGCCGACCCGGACCGCCTGCACGTGGTGGCGCCGGGCGTCGACCTGGACGCCTTCGCACCGCTGGAGCCGGCACCGGGGGAGACGGCGGCGCAGGCGCGGCGCGCGCTGCGGGCGCGGCTCGGGCTGCCCGTCGACCGCCCGCTGGTGCTCTTCGCGGGGCGCGTGCAGCTGCTCAAGGGCCCGGACGTGCTGGTGCGCGCCCTCGGGGTCATGGCCGACCACGCGGCGACGGTCGCCGATCCGGACGCCCTGCGGGACGGCGGCGGGTCGCGGGTGCCGACCCTCGCGGTGCTCGGTGGCGCGAGCGGGCGTCCGACGGCGGTCCGCGAGCTCGAGGCGCTGGCGTACCAGATGGGGGTGACCGACCACGTGGTGGTGCGCCCCCCGGTGTCCCGCGAGGAGCTGGCCGACTGGTACCGGGCGGCGGACGTCGTCGCGGTGCCGTCGCACAACGAGTCGTTCGGACTCGTGGCGGCCGAGGCGCAGGCCTGCGGCACGCCGGTCGTCGCGGCGGCCGTGGGCGGGCTGCGGACCGTGGTGGTCGACGACGTCTCCGGAGTGCTCGTGGACGACCACAGCCCGTGGACGTGGGCGGCCGAGCTCGGCGCGCTGCTGGGCGACGACGAACGGCGGGAGCGCCTGGCGGCCGGGGCGCGGCGCGCGAGCGAGCGGTTCTCCTGGGACCGTGCGGCGGCGGCGATGCTGGACGTGTACTCCCAGGCCGCGAAGGTCCGCCGCACCCGCTGAGTCAGGACGGAACTTCGCGGGTCAGGACCCGATCCCGCGAGGCAGAAGAGGTAGCGCCCACGTCCTGACCTGCGCAAGGATCACCGGCATGACGCTCGATGCGGCCGCCGCTCCGGCCCCGACGCGACGACGCCGTGGTCGGCTCACCGTCCTCGTCCTGCTCGCCGTCCTGCTCCTCGGCGTGCTCCTCGGCCTGGTCCTCGGGGTCGCGGGCGGTCCGTGGGGCTCGTCGACGACGCAGTGGGCCGAGGGCCGGGTCCAGCTCGTCGGCGGCGACCCGCCGCGGGACCACCACGTCGTGGTGCTGCAGGACGACGACTGGACCTATGCGTTCGCCCGGGGCACGGCCCGGTGGATCGATCCTCGGGGGACCTGGCACGAGGACGGCGACCCGACGTGCGTCGTCCGGCCGGACGGCGGTGGGGTGCGGTTCGCCTGGGAACGTGCCGACGTGGAGGACGTGTCCTGGCGCGTCGTGGTCCTCGTCGACTGCCGCTCCTGACCGCGCCGTCGCACCCGGCGGGAATGCCCACGGACCGCGGGAACGTTGCCCCGGGCATGGCGATCACCGGAGAGTACGTCCCCAGCCCGTCCGAGTTCGTGGCCAACCACGTGGAGACCTACGAGTCCTCGGGCGGCACCGAGGGCACCACGATGCGCGACAAGCCGGTCATCATCCTGACGACCGTCGGCGCGAGGTCCGGCAAGCTGCGCAAGATCCCGCTGATGCGCGTCGAGCACGACGGCGACTACGCCGTCGTCGCCTCGATGGGCGGCGCCCCCCAGCACCCCGTGTGGTTCCACAACATCGTGGCGAACCCGCGCGTGGAGCTGCAGGACGGGCCGGAGAAGCACGCGTACACGGCCCGCGAGGTCACCGGCGAGGAGAAGGCTGTCTGGTGGGAGCGCGCGGTCGAGGCCTGGCCGGACTACGCCGAGTACCAGAAGAAGACCGATCGTGAGATCCCCGTCTTCGTGCTCGAGCGGGACTGACCCGTCGTCCTGCCGAGCCGTCAGCACATCCTGGTACCCCGGTGTCCGAGATCCGGCCCGGGCTGCAGGCGGACGGCCCGGCAGGGCAGGATGGTGCCATGACCTACACCCTCGTGCTGCTCCGCCACGGCGAGAGCGAGTGGAACGCGAAGAACCTCTTCACCGGCTGGGTCGACGTCCCGCTGTCGGAGAAGGGCACCGAGGAGGCGAAGCGCGGCGGCGAGCTCCTCCAGGAGGCCGGCCTGACGCCCGACGTCCTGCACACCTCGCTGCTGCGCCGTGCGATCTCGACGGCGAACCTCGCCCTCGACGTCGCCGACCGGCACTGGATCCCGGTCAAGCGCAGCTGGCGCCTCAACGAGCGCCACTACGGCGCCCTGCAGGGCAAGGACAAGAAGCAGGTCCGTGACCAGTACGGCGAGGAGCAGTTCATGCTCTGGCGTCGTTCCTACGACGTGCCGCCGCCCGAGATCGAGCTGGGCTCGGAGTACTCCCAGGACGCCGACCCGCGCTACGCCGGCGAGCCGATCCCTCGGACCGAGGCGCTCAAGCAGGTGCTCGACCGGTTCCTGCCGTACTGGGAGTCGGCGATCGTGCCGGACCTCCAGGAGGGCAAGACCGTCCTGGTGGCCGCGCACGGCAACTCCCTGCGCGCGCTGGTCAAGCACCTCGACGGCATCGACGACGAGACGATCGCCGGGCTGAACATCCCGACGGGCATCCCGCTGGTCTACGAGCTGGACGAGGAGACGCTGAAGCCGACCAACCCGGGCGGCACCTACCTCGACCCGGAGGCGGCCAAGGACGCCATCGCGGCCGTGGCCAGCCAGGGCAAGTAACGGCGCCCGACACGACGACG
>NZ_JABFAJ010000003.1 GCF_013085345.1 Isoptericola sediminis
CCTGACTCGCGGGTCAGCCGGCGGTGAGGGTGCCGTCGTCCTCCAGCGCCACCGTCACGCGCCGCTCCCAGGCGGGGTCGCGGTCGGGGAAGTCCGCGCGGAAGTGACCGCCCCGGCTCTCGGTCCGCACCGCGGCGGCCCGGACCAGGGCACGTGCCACCTGGTGAATGTTCGTCGTCTCCCACTCGGCCACCTGCGGAGCCGCCACCACCCCGACGTCCCCGTGGGCCGAGGTCGTCACCTCCGCCAGGGCGGTGTCCGCGCGCGCCAGGGACTCGGCCGTCCGGATCGGGCCGGCCCCCTCGGACGTCATACGCTGGATGCGGGACCGTGCGGCCGCGGCGACGAGCGCCGCCCCGCCGGGCCGTTCCACGGGTTCCGGGGCCGTGGCCAGCTCCCCGGTCTCGAACCGCGCCACCACGTCGGCCGCCGCCCGGTGGGCGAACACGAGCCCCTCGAGCAGCGAGTTCGACGCCAGTCGGTTGGCTCCGTGCACGCCGGTGCACGCGACCTCCCCCACCGCGTACAGCCCCGGGACGGACGACCTGCCGTGCAGATCGGTGACGACACCCCCGGAGTGGTAGTGCTGGGCCGGCGCCACCGGCACCGGCTCCTCCGTCCAGTCGATGCCGTGGTCGGCCAGCCGGGCGGTGATCCCCGGGAACCGGCGACGCAGGAAGTCGGCCCCCAGGGCGCGGGCGTCCAGCAGCACGTGGTCCGCGGAGGTCGCCGCCATCTGCCGCACGATGGCGTGCGCCACGACGTCCCGGGGCGCGAGCTCGGCCATCGGGTGCACGTCCGGCATGAACCGGTGCCCGTTCACGTCGAGCAGCAGCGCGCCCTCGCCGCGCACCGCCTCGCTGATCAGCGGGAGCTGGCCCCGGGCTCCGGCACCCAGCCACAGCACCGTGGGGTGGAACTGCACGAACTCCAGGTCGCCGAGCACGGCACCGGCACGCAACGCCGCCGCGATGCCGTCCGCGGTCGCCCCGGGCGGGTTGGTCGTGGAGCGGAACACCTGCCCCACGCCCCCGGTCGCCAGCACCACGACGGGGGCCAGCGCGGCCCCGACCCCGTCGCGCGACCCCTCGCCGCGCACGTGCAGCGTCACACCGGCCACCGGGCGCTCCCCCGCGGCGTCCGGCGCCCCGGTGAGCACGTCGAGGACCAGCGCGTTGGAGATCACCTCGATCCCCGGGTCGTGGCGCACGGCCTCGATCTGCGCCACCAGCGCGCGCGAGATCTCGGCCCCGGTGGCGTCACCGCCCGCATGCGCGATCCGGTCGGCCCGGTGGCCGCCCTCCCGGGTGAGCGCGATCCCGCCGTCGTCGGCACGGTCGAAGCTGGCCCCGCGAGCCACCAGCTCGTGCACCCGCTGCGGGCCCTCGGTGACCAGGACCTCGGCGGCCTCCGGGTCGCTCAGGCCACCGCCGGCCTCGAGCGTGTCGTGCAGGTGCGCCTCCGGGGTGTCGTCCGGGTGCAGGACGGCGGCGATCCCGCCCTGCGCCCACACGGTCGAGCCCGAGGACAGCGCACCCTTGGTGACCAGCAGGACGTGCGGCACCCGGGCGCGCAGCTCGAGCGCCGCCGTGAGTCCGGCGATCCCCGAGCCGACGACGACCGCGTCCGCGCGCGTCGTCCAGCCCGGGGCGGGCGCGACGAGGGAACGGGCGAGCCGGTCCGGGCTCACCGTGCGCCGAGGGGGATACCCGAGCTGACGAGCCCGTAGCCGTCCGGGACCTGCCCGGGGTCGTCGTCCACGTCCACGATCCGGTTCTCGCCGTCGACGAACACGACGTTCGGCAGGAACGAACGGGCGTCGGCGTCCGAGAGCATGCCGTAGGCGATGATGATGACCTTGTCGCCGGGGTGCACGAGGTGCGCCGCGGCGCCGTTGATGCTGATCTGGCCGGACCCCGGCTCACCGGGGATGACGTACGTCGTCAGGCGGGCGCCGTTGTCGACGTCCACGACGTCGACCTGCTGGCCGGGGATCAGGTCCGCGGCGTCCAGCAGGTCGGTGTCGACCGTGATGGATCCCACATAGTGCAGGTCGGCCTGGGTCACCGTCGCGCGGTGGATCTTGCCGATCATCATCGGGCGCTGCAGGGACGCCGGGCGGCGCGTACCGGTCCGGCGGTCCGCCGGGGTCGTGCCCACGGACGATGCAGTCTGGTCAGTCACGGGGTTGCCTCCTGGCCTGCGGTTTCGTCCTCCGCGGAGGACGCGACGACATCCACGGCCTGGTTGTCGATCAGTCGTGTGGTGCCCACGCGCGCGGCGACGAGCAGCAGGGCGGGGCCGGTGTGGTCACCGGCTACGTCCTCCACAGTATCCGGGTCGACGAGTGCCAGGTAGTCCACCACAACGTCGGGGACCGCGTTGAGGATTCCCGACGCCGTCGCGAGCACCGCCGCGGCGCCGTGCCCGGCCTCGGCCTCCACCGCACCGCCCCGCAGCGCGCGCGACAGCGCCAGGGCCGCGTCCCGCTCCCCCGCGGACAGGTACGTGTTGCGGGACGACAGCGCCAGGCCGTCCTCGTCACGCACCGTGGGCACGCCGACGATCTCGACCGGCAGGTCCAGGTCACGCACCATGCGGCGCACGGCGAGGAGCTGCTGGGCGTCCTTCTGGCCGAACAGCGCGACGTCCGGGCGGGTGAGCTGGATCAGCTTCAGCACCACGGTCAGCACGCCGTCGAGGTGCCCGGGGCGGAAGGCCCCCTCGAGCACCTCGCCGATCCGACCGGCGGACACCCGCACGATCGGGTCGCCGTCGGGGTAGACGACGTCCGGCGTCGGCGCGAAGACGACGTCCGCCCCCACCTCGGCGAGCCGTTCCAGGTCGCCGTCCAGGTCCCGGGGGTAGGCGTCCAGGTCCTCGCCCTCGCCGAACTGCAGCGGGTTGACGAAGATCGTCACCACCACCTGCCCGCCGGGGCCGACCTCGGCCCGGGCACGCCGGACCAGCTCCAGGTGCCCCGCGTGCAGCGCCCCCATCGTCATCACCACGGCGCGGCGGTCGGTCGGGTCGGCCCCGCCCAGCGTCCAGGCGGCGAGCGCGTCCCGCAGCTCGGTACGGGTCCGTGCGACGACCCCGTCGGTGTCGGCGGACGACGACGTCGCCCGGTCGGCAGGTGCGGTCATGAGTCCCCCTTGGGCGGTTCGCCGAGGACGTCCAGCAGCGCGCGTGCTGCCGCGTCGTCGATGCGGTGGCTCGCGAGCGCGCGCCGCGCGGCCCCGCGGGCGAGCTCCGTGTAGCTGTCGGGGACGTCCGTCGCCCCCGTGTCGGCCGCGAGGTCCTCGAGGACCTCCAGGTGGGTGGTCACCGTGCCGGCGTCCCCCCGGGCGACCGGGCCGGTCAGCGCCGCGATCGCCCCGGGACCCTCGCCGTCGCGCACGTCCGCCGCGCGGGTCGCCCCGTCGAGGGCGGCGCCCAGCAGCGGGGCCAGCACCCGGCCCGGGTGCTCGATCCCGGCGGCCTCCAGCGCCTGCGCCGCCTGGGCCACGAGGACCACCAGATGGTTCGCCCCGTGCGCCAGCGCGGCGTGGTAGAGCCCCCGGGACGCCTCGTCGACGACGACGGGCTCGCCCCCGATCTCGACCACGAGCGCCTGCCCGATGGGCAGCACCGCCCCGGGTCCGGTGACGGCGAAGGTGCAGCCCGACAGCCGGGCCAGGTCCAGCGAGGTCCCGGTGAACGTCATCGCGGGATGGATCGCCAGCGGGATCGCGCCCGCCTGCTGCGCGGGCCCCAGCACCCCCGTGCCGTAGCGGCCCGAGGTGTGCACGACGATCTGGCCCGGCTGCCAGGCGCCGACGTCGGCCAGACCGGACACGAGGCCGGCGAGCGCGTCGTCGGGCACCGCCAGCAGCACCAGCTCGGACCGCTCGACGATCTCCGGCACCTCCAGGTGCGGCACGCCGGGCAGCATCGTCTCGATCCGCTCGCGCGAGGCGTCCGAGACCCCGGAGGCGCCGACGACGGCGTGCCCGGCCGACCGCAGCGCGCTGCCCAGCACGGCCCCGACCCGGCCGGCGCCGACGACGCCGACCCCGAGCCGACCCGGGCGGGTCGTCTCCGGCGCCGTCACGGGGTCTCCTCCGCGTCGCCGTCGGTGGGCCGCGACCTCGCCAGGGGCGCCACCCGCTCCATCCACCGCTCCGGCACCTGGTGCGCCCGGGCCGTGCGTGCGCGGACCGCCTGCTCGCTCAGCAGGTGCACCGCGTCGGGGGCGTCGAGGTGGTGGGACCGGGTCGTCACCGGTCCCGGCGTGGAGTGCACCGCGAAGGTGGCCAGGCCACGGCCGCGCTGCCACGGCCCCTGCTCGAGCCCCAGGGACTGGGTCCGCTCGTGCGGCACCACGGAGAGGCGCCGCGTCAGGCGTCCGCCACGCAGCAGCAGCGCACGGTCGGCGACCGCGAACCCGTTGCGCCGCCAGCTGAGCGGGTCCAGCAACCGGGCCCTCCGCGGGCTCGTCGTGAAGAACCGGTCGGTACGGCTGTCGCCCGCCAGGCCCTCGTCCAGCAGCTCGGTCAGCTCGTCGGCCCCGAGGTCGGGCAGCACCAGCCACAGGGCCGCCAGCGCCTCGGAGCGAGGGCCCACCGGCAGCAGCACGTTCTGCGTACCGTTCTGGTCCTCGCTGCCGTAGCCGGCCACGTTGACCGTGATCCGCCACCAGTCCTTGCCCCGCCACCACAGCCCCTGGGTGAGCTCCAGCGCCTGGACCCGCCCGGGAGGGATCGTCTGCGCCCGCGTCTCCAGCAGCCCGTGCCGCAGCCTGATCCCGTCCGGGGAGATCGCCGCCCGGAACCCGAACTCGCCGGCGAAGCGGTTGAACAGGAACGTCCCGACGCCGAGGGCGACCGGCAGCATCGAGAACAGCACCCCGACGGCCTGCGTGGCGGCGACGAACACGACGAGGCCGACCAGCACGGCCAGCGCGATCCACACGGCGGGCAGGCGCAGCAGCGAGACGACCAGCCGGCCCGGGGGCACCTCGTAGACCAGGTTCTCGGGTGCCTCCTGCGCCGGTTCGGCGAGCTCGGCCGTCACCGGCGCCGCGTCGCCGTCCGCGGTGGCGTACGCCGCCGACGGTCCTGCGGTGCCGCCGTCGGCGACACCGACCGTCCGCCCGTCGGTGCGACGCGCCTTGACACCGGCCGCGCGCGCCAGCAGCTCGGCCCGCAGCTGCTTGGCGTCGTCGAGCCGCAGGAACCCGATCACCACCCCGGAGTCCGACCCCCCGGCGACCTCGAGGGTCAGCTCCGCCAGCCCGAACAGCCGCGCCAGCAGCGGCTGGCGGACGTCGACGGCCTGCAGGCGGTCGAGGCGCGCGTGGCGTTGCTGCCGGAAGAGGATGCCCCGCCGCAGGTGCGCGGCGTCGTCGTCCACCGCGTAGGAGGTCATGCGCCAGGCCAGCGCCGAGACACCGAAGATGACCGCCAGCAGGACCACGACGAGGACGACCACGATCCACCACACCTGGGCCACGCCGTCGACCACGGCGTCGGCGTACTCGACACCCTCGGCGAGCTGCTGCCCCACGACGAACAGGAGCACCGCGATGACGGCCCAGCCCCGCACGACCGGCGTGATGGGGTGCACCCGTCGCCACTCGCGCGCCGGTGCCGTCCGGGGGACGTCCGGCGTCGGTTCCGCAGCGCTCACAGGCCGGCCAGCCTCGCCTCGCCGCGCGCCGTCAGACGATCACGCAGACGTTCGGCCTCGTCCGGCGTCAGCCCCGGGATCTCGGCGTCCGTGCTGGCCGAGGCCGTGTGGAGCTGGACCTTGGCGATGTTCAGCCGACGGTCCAGGGGGCCGGCCGTGACGTCCACGAACTGCATCCGTCCGTAGGGCACCACGACCAGCTCGCGGAACAGGATCCCGCTGCGGATCAGCAGGTCGTCGTCACGCTCGGCGTACCCGATGGCACGGACCTGCCGGGGCACCAGCACGCCGACCCACGCGAGCAGCACGACGAGCGCGGCGGTCGCGATCCACAACCACGGGGTGACCAGCACGGCGAGGAGGACCGTGACGACGAGCGGCAGTCCGAGCCAGATGCCCACGACGACCAGACGCGCGGGGATCAGCCGGGGCGACACCCGGTCCCACGTCACGCCCGGCGGGTCGAACGGGTCGGCCGGACCCGGTGCGGGGTGTGTCATGTCCCCATCTTCGCAGAACAGCGGCACGGGACGGCCCGCGCCGTCTCAGGACGGGACCGCCTCGGTCCCGTCGTCCTCCTCGGGAGGCGGCGCCTCGCAGAACTTCTCGACGACGAGCCCCACGACCGCGAGCCCCACGGCGGCCAGCGCGGCCACCCCCGACGTGACGGCGACCTCCCGGCGCGGCTCGACGTCCAGCTGCGGCAGCACCAGCAGCACGGAGGCGACGTACCGACCGGCCAGCAGGGCCCCCGTGTACGCCGCGGCCTTGGCCATGGCGAACGTGCGCGCCGCGCGCAGCGGGTCGAGGTCGGGGCGGTCACCGCGCAGGTAGGACCGGACCGCCCAGCCGGCCCACAGCACGAGGCCGGCGAGCAGGACGAGAGCCGCCACCTCCACCCAGGCGGCGCCGGGGACGAAGATCCCCCGGGACTCGAGCAGTCTCAGCAGCAGCAGCCCGACGGCGGCGACCCCGACCGCGACGGCCGCGAGGGTCCGGACACGGGTACGCCGCACGTCAGGAGCGCTCCGGGTGCTCGGCGTCGGGGGCGGGCGGGATCGGGGCGTGGACCCCGGCGGCCGCCACGAAGCCGCGTGGCTCCTGGACCTGCGGCACCTGGCCGGAGGTCTCCATCCGCTGCGGGAGCTCGGTCGACGGCTCCCGCCGCGGCAGCTCGGCGGGGGTGTCCCGCTGCGGCAGCCGGGCCGACGGCTCCCGCCGGGGCAGCTCGCCCGACGGCTCGCGCCACGGTTCGGCGGAGGGGTCCGCGGACGGGGCCGGTGCCGGCGGCGCGGCCTGCGCCGGGAACGCGCTGGTGGTCGGGGCCGGGGGCGAGGACTGCTCCTCGGCCGGAGGCGGGTCCGCCTCCGGCCGGCGGCCCGCATCCGCCTCCGCCTCCGGCTCCGGCTCCGGCTCCGGCTGCGGCTGCGGCTGCGGCTGCGGCTGCGCGGGCACCGTCCCGGTCGCGGCCGGTCCGGTCAACCAGTCCAGCGCGAGCCACCGGATGCCCGCTCGGTCGGGGGCCGTCGCGGCCAGCTGGGCGACCGAACCACCGCCGAGCCCGCCCAGCACGGCCTGCGGGTCGACCTCCGCCCACGGCACCAGCACGAACGCCCGCTCGTGCGCGCGGGGGTGCGGCAGCTCCAGGTCCTCGGCGGTCGACGTCAGGTCGTCGTACTGGATGAGGTCGACGTCCAGGGTCCGCGGACCCCAGCGCTCCTCGCGGACCCGGCCGTGCAGCGTCTCGACGTCCTGGCAGACGCCCAGCAGGCCGCGGGCGGGCAGCGTGGTCCGCACCAGCAGCACGGCGTTGAGGTAGTCCGGCTGCTCGGGGCCGACAGCGACCGTGCGGGCGAGCGGCGAGACCTCCATCACCTGCACCCCCGAGACCCGGTCGATGTCGGTCACCGCCTCGCGCAGCGTGGCCTGGGCGTCACCCAGGTTCGCTCCGAGGGCGATCACCGCCTCGACGGGGGCCTCCGGCACCGCGTCCAGGGGGTCGACGGCCGGAGCGGGCACGTGCTCGGGTTCCACGATCGCGACCTCCGCCACGGGCGAGGACCCGGCGGCCGACGGCTCCGGCACGGCGGGCTCGGGGGCGCGCGGTGCGGGGACGGGTGCTTCCGCGACGGGACCCTCGGGCGCCGGTGGCACGGACACGGCGGGCGTCGGCACCGACGAGGCGGACGGCACCGAACCGGCGGACGGCGACGGGGCCGGGGCGGGCACGGCTGCCGACGGCACCGGCACCGGCGCGGACGCGGGTGTCCCCGCGACCGGCTGCGGCGGGACCGGAGGCGGTGGCACCGCGGGAGCCGCCGGCTCCGGGGCGGGGCCGGACGACGAGACCTGCACCGGCGACCCGGCAGGGAGCGCCGGCACCGACGGCCGGTGCTCCCGGTCGCGGCGCACCACGATCTCGACGTCGTCGAACGGGACGGCGATCGGCGCCTCCGGCTTGTGCACCCGCACGTCGACGGCCTGGACCGCCGGGTGCTCCAGCACGACGGCGGCGATCCGTTCGGCCAGCGTCTCGACGAGATCGACCGGCGGACCGCAGAGCACGTCGTGCACGTCCTCGGCGACCTCGGCGTAGCTGACCGTCGCCGCGAGGTCGTCGGCACCGGCAGCGGCCCGCACGTCCAGGTGCAGCACCACGTCGGCGCGGAACGTCTGCCCCTCGGCGCGTTCCTCCGGCAGCACGCCGTGGTGGCCGGTGGCGGTCACGCCCGTCAGTCTGATCTGGTCGAGGGGTCGGCCGTCCGACCCCGTCACGGCGTCGGCGAATGTCACGCGGTGCCCTCCATCGTCTCGGCCTGCCTCCAGGCGGCCGCCACTCGTACGGCGTCAACGCTCGCACGCGCGGCGTGGACGCGCACGCACCACGCCCCGGCGTGTGCAGCCAACGCCGAGATCGCGGCCGTGGCGTCGTCCCGGGCGCCGGGCGGTACCGGCTGGTCGTCCGCCGTGCCGTGCACACCCGCCAGCAGGTGCCCGAGGAACCGCTTGCGGGACGCACCCACGAGCAGCGGTCGCCCCAGCGACTCCAACGCGTCCAGGTGGGCGAGCAGCGGCCAGTTCAGCGCACCGGACTTGGCGAAACCCAGGCCCGGGTCGAGCACGACCTGCTCGGGGGCCACCCCGGCGTCGTGCAGCGCGGCGACGCGTGCGGCGAGCTCGTCACGGACGTCGGCCACGACGTCGTCGTAGTCCTGCAGCGAGTCCATGACGTCGCTGTGCCCCCGCCAGTGCATCGCCACGTACGGCACCCCGGTCTCGGCCACGACCGTGGCCATCTCCGGGTCGGCGAGGCCGCCGGAGACGTCGTTGACCAGGCGCGCGCCGGCGGCGACCGCACGCTCGGCGACGGCGGCCCGCGTCGTGTCCACCGACACCACGGCACCGGCGGCGGTGAGGCGCCCGATCACCGGGATGACGCGACGCAGCTCCTCCGCCTCGGTCACCCGGTCCGCCCCGGGACGGGTCGACTCCCCGCCGACGTCCAGGACGTCGGCGCCCTCGGCGAGCAGGTCGAGCCCGTGCTGCACGCCGGCCTCCGGCTCGAACCACTCCCCGCCGTCGGAGAAGGAGTCCGGCGTGATGTTGACCACACCCATCACCAGGCAGCGTCCCGTCCCTGACAGCTCCGGCAGCCCGGCGACGGCGACGTCGCGCGTCCTCATGCGTCAGCGCCCCAGGATCAGACTCATCGCCTCGGCACGCGTCGCGGTGGCCTGCAGCTGCCCCCGCACGGCGGACGTCACCGTCCGGGCGCCGGGCTTGCGGACGCCCCGCATCGACATGCACAGGTGCTCGCACTCGACGACGACGATGACGCCCCGCGGGTCGAGGATGCTCACCAGCGCGTCCGCGACCTGCGTGGTCAGGCGCTCCTGGACCTGGGGACGCTTGGCGTAGACGTCCACGAGCCGCGCCAGCTTCGACAACCCGGTGATCCGCCCGTCGGCGCTGGGGATGTAGCCGATGTGGGCGACGCCGTGGAACGGCACCAGGTGGTGCTCGCAGGTGGAGTACACCTCGATGTCCTTGACCAGCACCAGCTCCTCGTGACCGAGGTCGAAGGTGGTGGTCAGCACGTCCTCCGGCTCGCGGTGCAGCCCGGCGAAGATCTCCCGGTAGGAGCGCGCCACCCGTGCGGGCGTGTCGCGCAGACCCTCGCGGTCGGGGTCCTCCCCGACGGCGATCAGCAGCTCACGGATCGCCGCCTCCACCCGCTCGGGGTCGTAGGGCGGCACCTCCGACGCCGACCGCATCCCGAGGGAGACCGGCGACAGCGGGAGGTCCGGCTCGGCCACTCAGGCCTCCTCGCCGTCGGACCGCTCCGCGGTCGTGCCGTCGTCGCCCGAGGGCCGCGCGACACGCTCGTCGACGGTGCGCGACGCCGCGGCCTCGGCCTCGACGTTGCCGACGACGGCGGCCTCGTCCTGCGGCAGCCCGCCGGCGTGGCCGTTGGTGGCGTAGGCGGCCTTCTCGCCCTCGGTCATCACCGGACCGCGGGTGTGCACGGTGCGCTCGGTGCTGGACAGCCACACGTCGCGGGCCGGGCGCTTGCTCACCGGGGCGAAGACCTCGGCCAGCTCGGCCTGGTTCAGGGTCTCGCTCTCCAGCAGCTGCAGCACGAGGTCGTCCAGGACGTCGCGGTACTGGGTCAGCACCTCCCACGCCTCGTCGTGCGCCGCCTCGACCAGCTTGCGGACCTCGTGGTCCACGGTCCCCGCGACGGCCTCCGAGTAGTCGCGCTGGTGGCCCATGTCCTTGCCCAGGAAGGGCTCGGACGAGGCGGAGCCGAGCTTGAGCGCGCCGACCTTCTCGCTCATGCCGTACTCCATCACCATCTTGCGGGCGATGGCGGTGGCCTTCTCGATGTCGTTGCTCGCACCCGTGGTGGGGTCGTGGAACACGATCTCCTCGGCCACGCGCCCACCCATGGCGTAGGCGAGCTGGTCCAGGAGCTCGTTGCGGGTGGTCGAGTACTTGTCCTCGGTGGGCATGACCATCGTGTACCCGAGAGCACGTCCACGGGGCAGGATCGTCACCTTCGTCACCGGGTCGGTGTACCGCATCGCGGCCGCCACCAGGGCGTGGCCGCCCTCGTGGTACGCCGTGATCTTCTGCTCCTTGATCTTCATGACCCGGGTGCGCTTCTGGGGGCCGGCGAGCACACGGTCGATCGCCTCGTCGAGCGCCCGGTCGTCGATGAGCTGCGCCCCGGAGCGGGCGGTGAGCAGCGCGGCCTCGTTGAGCACGTTGGCCAGGTCGGCCCCGGTGAAGCCGGGCGTGCGGCGCGCCACGGCGGCCAGGTCGACGGACTCGACCATCGGCTTGCCCTTGGCGTGCACCTGCAGGATGTGCTCGCGCCCCTTGAGGTCCGGCGCCTCGACGGCGACCTGCCGGTCGAAGCGGCCCGGGCGCAGCAGCGCGGGGTCGAGGATGTCGGGACGGTTCGTCGCGGCGATGAGGATGACGTTCGTCTTGACGTCGAACCCGTCCATCTCGACGAGCATCTGGTTCAGCGTCTGCTCGCGCTCGTCGTGCCCGCCGCCCATGCCGGCGCCGCGGTGCCGGCCGACGGCGTCGATCTCGTCGACGAAGATGATCGCGGGCGAGTTGTTCTTCGCCTGCTCGAACAGGTCCCGCACGCGCGATGCGCCCACGCCGACGAACATCTCGACGAAGTCCGAGCCGGAGATCGAGTAGAACGGCACCCCGGCCTCTCCCGCGACGGCGCGGGCGATGAGCGTCTTGCCCGTGCCGGGCGGGCCGTACAGCAGCACACCCTTGGGGATCTTCGCCCCGACGGCCTGGAACTTCTCCGGCTCGGAGAGGAACTCCTTGATCTCGTGCAGCTCCTCGACGGCCTCGTCCACGCCCGCGACGTCGGCGAACGTCACCTGCGGGGTGTCCTTGGTGATCATCTTCGCCCGGGACTTGCCGAAGCCCATGACACCGTTGCGCCCGCCGCCCTGCATCCGCGACAGGACGAACCAGAAGACGACGAGGATGATGAGGAACGGCACGAGGAACGAGAGCATCGAGCCGAGGAACGACGGCTGCGGCACGTAGGTGTCGTAGCCCTCGGACAGGTCCGCGGACTCGACGGCGGAGACGACGTCCTCGCCCTGCGGCGCCACCCAGAAGAAGTCGACCTTCTCGCCCAGGTCCCGCTCGTCCTCGGTCCCCTCGTCGACGACGTAGGGCTCGCTGAGCTCGAGCTCGACGCGCTGGTCGCCGTCCACGATGAGCGCGTGGTCGACCGTGTCGCCGGACAGCAGCTCGAGGCCCTGCGACGTCTCGACACGCTCGATCCGCTCACCGGAGAAGGCCGAGAACGCGAGCGCGACCAGGATGAGGCCGAGCGCGATCCAGATGAGCGGTCCGCTGAAGATCTTCTTGAAGTTCATCCGTGACGGGGGCGTGCCCCGCTTCCCTTCGGTCGGGCGATGGTTCGACCTACGAAACTACACGGGACCGCGGAAAGTTCCCGCGCCTGTTCGCCCAGGGCGTCAGGCGTCACGAGTAGACGTGCGGAGCCAGGGTCCCGATGAACGGCAGGTTCCGGTACTTCTCGGCGTAGTCGAGGCCGTAGCCGACGACGAACTCGTTGGGGATGTCGAAGCCCACGTAGCGGACGTCGACGTCGACCTTGGCCGCGTCGGGCTTGCGCAGCAGCGTCGCGATCTCCACGGACGCCGGACCGCGGGACCGCAGGTTCTGCACGAGCCACGACAGGGTCAGACCGGAGTCGATGATGTCCTCGGCGATGAGGACGTCCCGGCCGGACAGGTCCGTGTCGAGGTCCTTGAGGATGCGGACCACGCCGGAGGACTTGGTGCCCGAGCCGTAGGACGACACCGCCATCCAGTCCATCTCCAGCGGGTGGTGGAGCCGACGGGACAGGTCGGCCATGACCATGACCGCGCCCTTGAGCACGCCGACGAGGAGCACGTCCTTGCCGGCGTAGTCGGCGTCGATCTGCGCCGCCATCTCGTCCAGGCGGGTGCCGATCTGCTCCTCGGTGATCAGGATGTCGGCGAGGTCGCCGGCGACGTCCGACTTGTCCACGGGGCTACTCCTCGGGGTGCGGGGCAGGGTGACGCGGTCCCGTCACCGACGGCCGCAGGAACAGCCTGCCACAGTCCCGCGTGGCCCGGACGTCCGCGGGCAGGTGCACCTCCCCCTGGCCGCGCCAGCGCACCACCAACGCGTCGAGCGCGTCCACGTGCCGTGCCGTCGTCGTCCCGGGCGGGCACCCGACCCGGAGCGCCGCCTCCCGCAGCGCCCGCCGCCGCAGGGCGGCCGGTGCGGCGGCCAGCGGTGCGACGTCGAGCACGAGGGCGGCCCCGTCACCGGCGGGCCCGTCCTCGGCCACGGTCGTGCCGGGGTCGGGCAGGGCACGGGTGAGGAGATCGGCGGCCTGGGCGTCGAGCACGGCCGCGTCGTCCCGGAGCTGGTCGGCGCTGCGGGCGAGCGCCTCCACCGCGCCGGGGCCGAGCACCTCGGTCAGGACCGGCAGCAGCCGTCCGCGCACCGCCGACCGCAGCGGCACGGGTCCGCCGTGGACGGCGTCCGGGTCGTTCGTCGGGTCGTGCCACGGCTCGAGACCGCTCGCGACGCACGCCGCGGCGGTCTGCGCGCGCCGCAGCCCGAGCAGCGGACGGCGGTACCGTCCCCGGCGCGCCGGCATGCCGCCGAGCGACCGGGCGCCGCTGCCGCGCGCGAGCCCGAGCAGGACCTGCTCCGCCTGGTCGTCGAGGGTGTGCCCGAGGAGCACCGTGGTCGCGCCCGTCTCCTGCGCGACGGCCTCCAGCGCGGCGTACCGCGCCGCGCGGGCCGCACCCTCGGCGCCGTCGCCCGTCCCGACGACGACGGCCTCCCGCACCACGACCGGGTCCAGCCCCAGGGCGCGGCACTGCTGCGCGGCGCGTTCGGCGACGGCGTCCGACCCGGGCTGCAGACCGTGGTCGACGACGACGGCGCCCGCTCGCACGGCGTACCCGCGCGAGCGCACCGACCGGCCCACGCGGCGCGCCTCGTGCGCGACGGCGGCGGCGAGCGCCAGGGAGTCGGGGCCGCCCGAGCAGGCGACGAGCACCAGGTCGTCCGGGCCCAGGTCGGCGAGGTCGGCGCGGACGGCGGTGCGGGCGGCGGCGAGCGCCGGGTCGATGCGGGCCACGGGACTCTCAGGAGTGGACGCGACGCACCCAGGCGCGGGGGTCGGAGATCTCGCGCGCGCTCGGGAGGTTCCCGGGCTCGGCCCAGACGGCGTTCAACCCGTCCCGGCCGACCTTCTCCTCGACGGCCCGCACGAACGCGGCCCCGTCGCGGTACTGGGCGATCTTGGCGTCCATGCCGAGCACCCGGCGCAGCACGACGTCGACCCGCGGCGCACCCTCGCCGTCACGACGCTTCTCGAACCGGGACCGGATGGTGCGCACGCTCGGCACCACACGCCGTCCGACGGCGTCCATCATGACGTCGGCGTGCCCCTCGAGCAGCGCCATGACGGCGGTGATCTCGGCGAGCTGCTCCTTCTGGTCCGGTCCCAGCACCTGGTCGACGGGCGTGGTGAGGTCGCCGCGGACCGCGTCGAGCAGCGTGCGCCCCACGAGGGCGACCTTGTCGCGCAGCGGCGCGTGGCTGAGCGCGACCGACGATGCGGTGACGTCCCGCAGCAGCGCACCCATGCGGTCGGCGAGGTGCCCGGCGAGCCAGGGCGCGGCGGCGAACTGCAGGGCGTGGGTCTGCTCGTGCAGGCAGACCCAGAGGCGGAAGTCCTGCGGGTCGAGCTGCATGGCCCGTTCGGCGGCCAGCACGTTGGGCGCCACGAGCAGCAGGGTCGGTCGCCCGGGACCGTACGGGTCGAACTGACCGAGCACCTTGGAGGACAGCAGGGCGAGCAGCCCGCCGACCTCGGCGGCGGCGGCCAGGCGGGCGTTGGAGGACTCGACGGGACGGGCGGCCGGGTCGAGCCCGGCGAGCACCGGGTCGGTGAGCGCGGCCATCGACGTCGTGTTCGCCCGGGCCCAGGTGGCGCGGTCGACGACGCGGACGTCACCGAGGTCGGCGTGCTCGACCCGGACGCGCCGGGTGAACCGCCCGGAGGAGTCCCGCTCGCGCTCCACGTCGGCGTCGGCGGGCCGCATGCGCGTCACCCGCAGCACGTGCGGCACGGCGTCCTGCGCGGCGGTGCGCAGTCCCTCGACGAGGTCGTCCAGCTCCGCGCGGGACGCCACGGGGCCGGGGCGCCCGACGCGCCGTGCGATCTGGGCCGCGGTCTGCCAGTCGACGAGGGTGCTGGTGGAGGTCACGGGACCACCGTAACGGCGGGTCGCCGGGCGTGCGCCGGACGTGGGCCCGTCAGCGCCCGGGTCGGCACCCGCAGGCGGCGAGCTCGCCGACGAAGCGGTCGATGATGAGGTTGGCGCCCCAGGACTGCCCGTCCGGGATCCGGTCGGCCATCACGGTGAACAGCAGCAGCCGGTCGTCGGAGGTGACCACGGTGCCGGACAGCGCCCGAGTGTCGGGCAGGCTGCCCGTCTTCGCCTGGGTGTACCCGCGCCCGGGGTTGCCCGTCCCGAACCGGTCCGCGAGCGTTCCCTGCATCCCCGCGATCGGCAGCCCGACGAGGGTCTCGCGCAGCGCGGGGTCCCGGGCCGCGAGGTCCAGGGTGTCGACGAGCTGGCGGGACGTCATCCGGGACCCGGTGCCGAGGCCGGACAGGTCCGCCAGCTCGGCACCCGACAGGTCGACCCCGAGACGCTCGACGACCGCCGTCACCTCGCTGACCGCGGCCGAGCCCGTGCCGGGCAGCCCGGCGTCGACGGCCACGATCCGGCCGACCACCTCGGTGAGGGTGTTGTCCGACTCGACGAGGAAGTAGTCGACGACCTCCCCCAGCGGCGCGGACTCGACCCGCCCGATCTCCCGGGCCGAGGAGGGCGCCTTCTGCCGGTCGACGCGGCCGTCCACCCTGAGTCCCCGCTCCGAGAGCGCGTCCGCGAACGTCTCGGCGGCGGCCATCGCCGGGTCGGACTGCCGCGGGGCGTACTTGTCGTCGTCCAGCCGTGCGACGTCGACGGCGAGCGCCGCGACGGGGGCCACGTACCCGGCGTCGGCGTCGCTCTCCCGGACCGAGGGGGCGACGGCCGGCCCGCGGAACAGCGTGTCGTCGACCGACACGGTGACGGTGTCCGGGCCGGTCAGCCCGAGCTCCGCCACGACCTGGTCGGCCAGGTCGCCGAGGCCCGCCCGCCCGTTGACGGCGTCGGGGTCCCCGGCGTCGGGGGCGAGCATCATGTCCCCGCCGCCGACGAGCACGACGTGGGAGGTCCCCTGCAGCACGGCGCGGGTAGGGAGGGTGACGTCACCGCTGGGCCCCTCGTAGGCGGCCACGGCGGTGAGGATCTTCTGCGTGGAGGCGGGCACCATGAAGCGGTCCGCCCGGTGGGCGCCGAGCGTCTCGCCGGAGTCGGCGTCGGTGACCAGCACGCCCACCCGTCTCCCGAGCCGCTCGTCGTCGGCGAGGTCGGTCACGAGCCGGCCGACCGCGTCGGCGTCCGGGACGGGCGCCTCGGACGACAGCGGCGGCACGGCGACCCGGGGGCTGGGTCCGGTGGAGGCACCCGGGGCGGAGGGGAACGGGGCGGGCGACTCGTGGGGCGGGTCGAACGTGACCATCCCGGGCACGACGTCGTAGGCGTCGGCCACGAGATACCCGCCGAACAGCGTGAGGACCGACGTCACGGCGGCACCGACCCTGAGGCGCCACCCCATGCGATCCTCCCCCGGTGTCGTGAACCTGGTCACACGCAGGCTCGGTCAGCCCGCATTGTCGCACGCCCGGGTCGCACCGCGAGCGCGCCGGGCCGCCGCTCACGCGCTCGTCGCGCGCCCCTGCATGGCACACTTGGGGAGGCGCACAGGCATTTCAGAGCGGAGGAACTGTGGAGTTCGACGTCACCATCGAGATCCCCAAGGGTCAGCGGAACAAGTACGAGGTGGATCACGAGACCGGTCGCATCCGTCTGGACCGCATGCTCTTCACCTCGACGCGATACCCGGACGACTACGGGTTCATCGAGGGCACCCTCGGCGAGGACGGTGACCCGCTGGACGCCATGGTCCTGCTCGAGGAGCCGACCTTCCCCGGCTGCCTCATCAAGTGCCGCGCGCTGGGGATGTTCCGCATGCGCGACGAGGCGGGCGGTGACGACAAGGTGCTGTGCGTCCCGACGGGCGACCAGCGCGCCGCCTGGCGCCAGGACATCGACGACGTCTCCGACTTCCACCGCCTGGAGATCCAGCACTTCTTCGAGGTCTACAAGGACCTCGAGCCGGGCAAGTCCGTCGAGGGCGCCCACTGGGTCGGCCGCGAGGACGCCGAGCACGAGATCAACCGCTCGATCCAGCGCGCGAAGGACTCCGGCTACCACCACTGACTCCGGCGTCCGCTGCCACGCGGCGCCCTGACGAAGGCCCCCACCCGCTGCGGCGGGTGGGGGCCTTCGTCGTCCCGGGCGGGTCGCGGCCCGGGTCAGAGGTGGTAGATCGTCACCCGCGGCGACCGGCGCTTCGCGACGTGCTCGCTGTCGGCGGGGATGTAGCGGATGCGGAGATAGACCCGCCCGGTCCGCCCGCCGACCTTGTCGAGGTAGCGCCCGGGGACCTTGATCCGCTGGACCCCGTCCTCGCTCCGGCTGAGCCACCACGACTTCCGTGAGCGCCAGCCGTCGTTCTTGGCGGCCGGATCACGGGTCTGCAGCACCAGCTTGCCCACCTCGGGCACCCCCGTCGTCCGGACGACGATCCGGCCCGGCTTGCCGCCCGTGAGGTCGGCGTACGCCAGGTAGGAGGTGCGCTTCATGCGCAGCCGCACGGTCGGCTGCGCCTTGCGGACCCGCTGCGTCCACGAGGTGCGCGACGCTGCATGGTCGGGCGTGGCCGGGACGAACTTCGCGACGATCGTGCGCCGGCCCGGCTCGACCTTCTTGCCGCGGACGGACACGGACGCGTGGCCCTGCACCAGGTCCGCCCCGGCGATCCTGGTCCCCGCCTGGTAGAGCACGACCCGCCCCTCGGGCGTCCCGGCCGGGGACGTGACGTCGACGGTGACGGTTCGACCCGTGCCGTACGTCCAGCGAGAGGCGGTGGAGACCACGGTGCGCGTCGCTGCGGGCAGGACGTCGACCGTGTACTGCTTCCGGGTGCTCTCGAACCCGTCTCCCGTCGCGACGCTCACCTCGATCTGCTGCTCCCCGCCCGGGAGGTCCGCGACGTCGACCGCGAGCTCCGCCCGCCCGTCGACGAGGCTCTCCCGCGTCAACGGGACTCCCGCGCCGTCGTCCATCAGGGTCACCGAGACGGCCCCGGTGGGCGTCCCGTGAGCGGACGTCACCTCGACCGGGATCCGCACGATCTCGCCCCGGCGCCAGGTCCCGGGGATCTCGGCCCCCACGGTGACCGGAGCCGGCAGGACGTCGACCGGCAGCCGCCAGCGCGTCTGGACCTCCCCGTGGGCCCGGCGCTGCACCAGCACGATCATCGAGCCGGTGGCCTCGTCGCCGGCGATCTCGAGATCGGCCACGCCGTCCACGAGCTGCGCCGCGACCGAGTCGTGCAGCTGCAGCTCGACGGACCCGAGGGTGGGCAGGTCCGTCCCCGTGACGTCGAACCGGAGCGTGGTCGGGGCGCCATGGATCCACGACGCGGGCGTGAGGAGCGGTGCCGACGGCTCGAGGATCTCCACCGACGTCGTCGCGGAGGAGGCGCAGCGGCACTCCGACGTCGCGTCCGGGTCGAGGTGCCGGACCTCGAGCTCGTGCACGCCGACGGTCTGGAGATCCGTGAACAGCGGCAGCGTGGCCCTGCCCCCGCTGAGCTCGATCAGCGGCACCTGGCGCGATCCGTCCACGAAGAGCTGGACGTGACCTTCCGCCGGCGCACCGCCCTCGGTCACGGTGACCGGCACGTCGGCGATCTGTCCGAACCACGCATGGTCGGCGTCCAGCTCGATCGTCGTCACGCCGTCCACCGCGACGGCTGCCGGGACCACGGCCGCGCCCGAGGTCAGCGCCAGGCCCATCGTCACCGCCCCCGCCGTCGCCACCCGCGCGATCCTGCCCCGCACACCCCGGTCGCCACGCCCCATCGCCGGCCACTCCCTCGGTTGTCGACCCACGTCCGACGAACCTAGCGAACCGCCAGAAGGCCGTAAAGCCCCCATCTCACCCAGGACGTCTCGCTGGGTGGACACCCCCTTCCGCTCAGCGAGACTCCCGGCCTACCGTCGGGTCATGACCACGCGTCGAATGTGCCGCTGACCCAGCGCACGTTCGCCTGCCCACGTCCGGCCGCCCGGCCCGGACCGTGTCGGCCCGGCCGTGGGAGCACGTGCGCGCCACCCGTCCTCCCGCCCGCCGGAACCCAGGAGCCACCCATGACCGACACGCCCCGCTGGTCGTTCGCGACCCGCCAGATCCACGCCGGCCAGACGCCCGACCCCGCCACGGGGGCACGCGCCCTGCCGATCTACCAGACCACGTCGTACGTCTTCGACGACGCCAAGACCGCCGCGAACCGCTTCGCGCTGGCCGAGCTCGGCCCGATCTACACGCGCATCACCAACCCGACCCAGGAGACGGTCGAGAACCGCATCGCCGACCTCGAGGGCGGCGTCGGCGCGCTGCTGCTCGCCTCCGGTCAGGCCGCCGAGACCTTCGCGATCCTCAACGTCGCCGAGGCCGGCGACCACGTCGTCGCCAGCGCCAGCCTGTACGGCGGCACCTACAACCTGCTGAAGCACACGCTGCCGCGGTTCGGCATCACCACGACGTTCGTCGAGGACGCCCACGACGCCGACGCCTGGCGCGCGGCGGTGCAGGACAACACGAAGGCGTTCTTCGCCGAGACCATCCCCAACCCCAAGAACGACGTCCTCGACATCGCCCTCGTCGCCGACGTCGCGCACGCGGCGCAGGTGCCGCTCATCGTCGACAACACCGTGGCGACGCCGTACCTGGTGCGCCCGATCGAGCACGGGGCCGACGTCGTCGTGCACTCGGCGACCAAGTACCTCGGCGGGCACGGCACGACGGTGGCCGGCGTCGTCGTGGACTCGGGGAACTTCGACTACGCCCGCCACCCCGAGCGGTTCCCCGGGTTCAACACGCCCGACCCCTCGTACAACGGGCTCGTCTACGCCCGCGACCTCGGCGTCGACGGGGCGCTGGGCGCCAACCTGGCCTACATCCTCAAGGCCCGGGTCCAGCTCCTGCGCGACCTCGGCGCGGCCGTCTCTCCCTTCAACGCCTTCCAGATCGCCCAGGGCGTCGAGACGCTGTCGCTGCGGATGGAGCGGCACGTGGACAACGCCCAGCGGGTGGCCGAGTGGCTCGAGGCCCGCGCCGACGTGCGGACGGTCCACTACGCCGGCCTCGAGTCCAGCCCGTGGCACGCCGTCCAGCAGCGCTACGCCCCGCGCGGGTCGGGCGCCGTGCTCGCCTTCGAGCTCGACGGCGGCGCGGACGCCGGGCAGGCGTTCGTCTCGGCCCTGCGCCTGCACTCGCACGTGGCCAACATCGGCGACGTGCGGTCGCTGGTGATCCACCCCGCCTCGACGACGCACAGCCAGCTCACCGAGGCCGAGCAGGCCCTGTCCGGCGTCACCCCCGGTCTGGTGCGCCTCGCGGTGGGCATCGAGGACGTCGAGGACATCCTCGCGGACCTCGAGCTCGGCTTCACGGCCGCCAAGGCGGCGCTCGCCGGCTGACCGACGGTGACCGGAGCCACCTCCGGCCGCGGCCGACGACGGCGGGTGCCACCGCCGTCGTCGGCCTACGGTGGGTCCATGCTCGCCACCATGATCCACGCCCCGCGCGACATCCGCGCCGAGAACCGCCCCGACCCCGTCCTGCACACCGACCACGACGCCGTGCTGCGCGTGGTGGCGGCGTGCGTGTGCGGTTCCGACCTGTGGCCCTACCGCGGCGTCACCCGGACCCGGGAGCCGCACCCCATCGGCCACGAGCTGGTCGGGGTCGTCGAGAAGGTGGGCGCCGCGGTGACGTCCGCGGCCCCCGGGGACTTCGTCATCGTGCCGTTCTCGCTGAGCTGCGGGGAGTGCCAGTCCTGCCGCGCCGGCTTCCCCTCCGCCTGCGACCACGTCACCGGCTTCGGGTCCACGGACCGCGACGGCCACCCGGTCGACGGCGCGCAGAGCGAGCGCGTGCGCATCCCGCTCGCGCAGCACTCCCTGTTCCCGGTCGGCCGCAGCGAGGAGGAGCTCGAGGCCGCCGGGCTCGTACCGGACCTGCTGGCGCTGGCCGACGTCATGTCGACGGGTCACCACGCCGCCGTCTCGGCGGGGGTCGGCCCCGGGGACACCGTGGCGGTCGTGGGCGACGGCGCCGTGGGACTGTGCGGCGTCATCGCGGCCAAGCGCCTCGGCGCCGCCCGCGTCGTGGCGTTCTCGCGCCACGAGGACCGGGCCGCGCTCGCGCGCGAGCTCGGTGCGGACGACGTCGTCGCCGAGCGGGGCGACGAGGGTGTCGCGGCGCTGCGTGACCTGCTGGGCGGCGAGCTCGCCGACGCGGCCCTGGAGTGCGTCGGCACCGAGCAGTCGATGGACCAGGCGCTCGGGTCGGTGCGCGGCGGCGGCCGGGTCGGGTTCGTCGGGGTGCCGCACGGCGGCTCCCAGGTGCCGATCGGGACCCTGTTCCGGCGCAACATCACCGTGGGCGGCGGCATGGCCCCGGCCCGCACGCACATGGCCGAGCTGCTCGACGACGTCCTGTCCGGGGCGATCCGACCCGGTCGGGTCTTCGACGCCGAGATGCCCCTGGCCGACGTCGCCGAGGCCTATGCCGCCATGGACGAGCGGCGGGCCACCAAGGTCCTGCTCCGGCCCTGACGACGGTCAGCGGGCCACCGCTTCCAGGGCCCGTGCGAGCGCCCCGGCGAAGGCGTCCACGTCACCCTGCAGGACCTCGAGGGCATCGGCGTCCAGCAGGGTGACGAGGTCGTCGTCCGGGGTGCGCCCGAGGACGACGGGACTGCCCGCGCGGGCGACGGACGACGCGACGTCGTCGGGCATCTCGTCGAGGTGCAGGAGCCGGACGGGCACGCCCAGGCCGGCGACGTACGCGTCCCAGGACCGCTTGCGCCGGAGGGCCCCGTGGGTGATGTCGCAGAGCGCGCAGTGCGCCGTGCCGCGCATCCTGCCCAGTGCGTACCGGACCTCGCCGAGCAGGCTGCCCTCGGCGTGGTAGATGCCGACGATCTCGACGACGCGACGGCGCGTCTCCCCCATCTGCCCAGCGTACGTCGCGTGAGGTGCGCCACGTCTCGCCACCCGTCCCCGACCGTCTCGACATGTGGTCCCGCATCGTGAGATCGGCTGGGCACGCGCAGATCCGTTGGTTACCGTCGACGGCATGACACGTCGAATGTGCCCGTAGACCCCGCGCACATTCGCCTGCCTGCGTCTCCACGCCGTGCAGCCCCACCCGCCGCGTGCGCTGCTCGTCCGCCCGCACCCCGCCGCCCGCACCGGCACCGCCGCCTGGAGAGACGATGACCCCCACGACCACCCACCTCACCGGTACCGAGACGGTCTGGAGGTCACCGCGCGGCGCCCGACGTGGACCCGCCGGTCCGGCCCCGGCGTCGGGTGCCTGGCGCGAGGGCCACCCGGCGGGTGACCGGCACTTCCGCGACGTCGGCACGTTCGACCTGGAGAGCGGGACCCGGCTCCCCGACGTCCGGGTCGCCTACGAGACCCACGGACGGCTCGCCCCCGACGGCGCCAACGCCGTCCTCGTGCTGCACGCCCTGACGGGGGACGCGCACGTGCGGGGCCCCGCGGGTCCGGGGCAGGCGACCGCCGGCTGGTGGGAGCCGATGATCGGGCCGGGGGCGCCGATCGACACCGACGAGTACTTCGTCGTGGTCCCGAACGTGCTCGGCGGCTGCCAGGGCACCACCGGGCCGGCCTCGCCCGCCCCGGACGGGCTCCCGTGGGGAGGCCGCTTCCCGCGCATCACGACCCGCGACCAGGTCGCCGTCGAGATCGAGCTCGCCCGGCTGCTCGGCATCCGGTCGTGGGCGACCGTCATCGGCGGATCGATGGGCGGGATGCGGGTGCTGGAGTGGGCTCTGCTCGGCCCCGAGGCGGGCATCGAGGTGCGCTCGATCGTCTCGATCGCCACCGGCGCCCAGTCGACCGGCGACCAGATCGCCTGGGCGCACCCGCAGCTGGGGGCCATCCGCTCCGACCCCCGGTGGAACGGCGGCGACTACTACGACGCCCCCGACGGCGAAGGTCCGCACGCCGGGCTCGGCATCGCGCGCCAGATCGCGCACACCACCTACCGCACCGCGCGGGAGCTCGACGAACGGTTCGGCCGCATCCCCCAGGGCGGGGAGGACCCCCAGACCGACGGCCGCTTCGCGGTGCAGTCCTACCTGGACCACCACGGCGACAAGCTCGCCCGTCGCTTCGACGCCAACTCCTACCTGCGCCTCACCGAGTCGATGATGACCCACGACGTCGGGCGGGACCGCGGCGGCGTCGACGCCGCGCTGGCCCAGGTCGAGGCCCGGGCGCTGGTCGTCGCGGTCGACTCCGACCGGTTGTTCCCGCCCGTGCTGTCCGACCGGATCGCCGCGGGGCTGCGGCACGCGACCGGCACCCACCTCATCAGGTCGGACTTCGGCCACGACGGCTTCCTGCTGGAGTTCGACCAGATGGGACCGCTGGTCCGCGGCTTCCTGGCCGACGTCGACCGGCACTCCCCCGCCTGACGCGGCTCCGCGAGTCAGGGCCGCACGCCGCGAGTCAGGGCCACCGACCGCGAGTCAGGACCACACCTCACGAGTCAGGGTGGGCCGAGCCCCGACCCCGGTAGGCCGCGCGAGCGCCCGGGCGCCGCCCTACCGTGGACCTGCCGCCGACGACGGCGGAGCACCCGACCGTGGAGGGCACGATGGCACGGCTCACCCCCTACCTCAGCTTTCGCACCGAGGCGCGCGACGCCCTGGAGTTCTACGGGGCGGTGCTCGGCGGCGAGGTCGAGATCAACACGTTCGACTCCATCCCCGGCATGATCGACGACCCGTCCGAGGGACACCTCGTCATGCACGGCTCGGTGACCACGCCCGGCGGGCTGGTGCTCATGGCGTCCGACACGCCCTCGTCGACCCCCTACGTCGCACCGAACCGCGGCATCACCGTCTCGCTGACCGGAGGCCCGGAGGACCTGGCGTACGTCCGGGGCGTCGTGTCGGGCCTCTCCGACGGCGCGACCGACGTCATGCCGTTCGAGATGGCGCCGTGGGGCGACTACTACGGTCAGCTCACGGACCGGTACGGCATCGCCTGGTTGTTCGACGTCGGTGCGGAGGAACCGCAGCCGGCCCCCTGACTCGTCGCGGCACGGCCTGACTCGCGAGGATCGGCCCTGACTCGCGGCGGACAGCCCTGACCCGCGAGGATCGGCCCTGACTCGCGGGGATCGGGCCCGACCCGGCCGCCGGCCGTGCCGGCGCTCCGCTGGACACCCGTGGGTAGGTTGGGGGGCATGCTTGCTGCCACCGTCGCCCGCTTCGCCCCGGACTCCCCGCTCGACGGTCTGGAGATCACCGACCGTCCGGACCCCGAACCCCGTGAGCACTGGACCACCGTCGAGGTACGCGCCGCGAGCCTGAACCACCACGACCTGTGGTCGCTGCGCGGGGTCGGGCTGCGCGAGGAGCAGCTGCCGATGATCCTCGGCACGGACGCGGCCGGTGTCGCACCCGACGGGACCGAGGTGGTCGTGCACGGGGTCGTCGGCGCCGACGGCCACGGGGTCGGGCCGCGGGAGCGGCGCACGCTGCTCAGCGAGAAGTACCCCGGGACCCTGGCCGAGAGGGTGTCCGTCCCCACGGCGAACCTCGTGCCGAAGCCGGCCGAGCTGTCCTTCGCCGAGGCGGCGTGCCTGCCGACCGCCTGGCTCACCGCCTACCGGATGCTGTTCCGCGCGGCGGACCTGCGTCCCGGCGACCGCGTGCTCGTCCAGGGGGTCGGCGGCGGGGTCGCCACCGCCGCCATCGTCCTCGGCGCCGCGGCCGGCCTCGAGGTCGTCGCCACCTCGCGGGACGCCGCGAAGCGCGACCGCGCCCTTGAGCTCGGGGCGACCGCCGCCCTCGAGCCGGGTGAGCGGCTGCCGGCCCGGGTCGACGCCGTCATGGAGTCGGTCGGCAAGGCCACCTGGGCGCACTCGGTGCGGTCCCTGCGCCCCGGCGGGACGATCGTCGTGTGCGGCGCGACCAGCGGGGACGCCCCGCCGGCCGAGCTGACCCGCGTCTTCTTCAACGAGCTCCGGGTGCAGGGCGTGACGATGGGTTCGCGCGAGGACCTCGCCGCGCTGCTGCGGTTCTGCGCACGGACCGGGGTGCGGCCGGTCGTCGACTCGGAGGTCGCCCTGTCCGACGTCGGGACCGGCCTGGCCCGGATGTCCGCCGGCGAGCAGACCGGCAAGATCGTCGTCCTGCCCTGACCCCCGTTGTTGTGGGTATGAGAATCGCGGTCGCGCAGCGCTGCGCGACCGCGATTTTCATACCCACAACGCTGGGCGGGGTCAGGCGAAGCGGCTCCGGTAGGCCTCGAGCAGGGTGACCCCGTCCGGCACGACGCGCCAGACGTTCCAGCCGTCGTCCGTCGGCGCCCCGCAGGCCGCCGACGCCGCGTGGTCCGGGTGCTGGTACCGCGACCCGTCGGGCAGCTCGATGACGCCGTCCGTGTGCAGCAACGCCTCGAAGTGCTGCTGGCGACGCGGCCGCGACCACTCGAGGTACGTGGGGCGCCCGAACATCTTCGCCAGCGCCACGAGGTCCTCGTCCACCTCGTCCTCGTCGGCGGCCGCCTCGTACATCCCCCGCTCGGGCGGCGGCGTGTACGACGGCGCCTCCAGCGGGGGGACCTGCAGACGCGGCAGGTCGTCCGAGGCGTCCGTCCAGCCACCCGGGGTGGACGGCTTCCAGTCCCGCTCGGACGTCTCCGACCACGGGGTCCACGAGTCGAGGGGGTCCGTGTCCCGGGAACCTGCGCCGGGGACGGGCAGGTCGAGCGCCGACGGCGTGTCCGGGCTCGCCGCGGACGTCGTGCGACGTGCCAGTCCGGCCAGGTCGAGGTCGTCGGCGGAGGCCGGGCGGCGGCGCGGTGCGGGGTCCGACGTGGTGCCACCCTCGCGGAAGCGGTCGCTGCGGGACCGGCGCCGCGGGACCTGCGGTCCGTCCCCGGACGGCGGGGGCGGGACCGGCGCGTGCCCGGTCGCGGGCGCGGGCGGGACCGGCGCGTGCCCCGTCGACGGCGGGGGCGGGACCGGCGCGTGCCCGGTCGCGGGCGCGGGCACCGGCGTCGGCGGCGACTGCTTCGACGTCGGCACCTTCGGCACCGACAGGCTGCTCGGGCCCGGGACACCGCCCGCGGCCTCGGCACGTCGCGCCGCACGGCTCCGGCGCAGGGGCGGCTGCTCGGCGGTGTCGCCGACGGCGTCATTTGGTGGCGGAGCGGGGACCGGCGCACCGGTCTCGCCGTCCCCACCGGCGGGGACGGCGACGGCGGGGCTCTTGCCCGTCAGGGCGAGGCCGACCTTGACCCCCTCGGCGAACGACTCCGGCTCCGCCTCGGTCCGGGACCCCGACGCAGCGGACGCCGCGTTCTCGCCACCCGGGCGGCCGGAACCCGACAGCTGGGGCGACGTCGAGTCGGACGCCGGGTGGATGACCAGCGGCGAGACGTCGACGAACCGGCGGCCGTCCTGCCCGTGCATGACGCCCATCTTGAGGACCTCGACGGGCATCGTGGGCTGCCGCAGGAAGTCGACGGCGTTGAGGATGTCCTCGCCGGCCTCCTGGCAGATGACGATGAGGCGCGCGCTGGAGCGGCCGGGCTGCGACCGGGTGATCGGGACCGAGTCGTAGAAGGTGGCGATGTCCCGCTGGAAGGCGCTGTGGCCGCCGTGGTAGCGCGAGGCCAGCTCGCCGCGGGTGAGCCGGCCCGCCCATCCCGCGTGGTCCAGCGCCCGCGTCAGGGCGGACTTGTCGAGGTTCGCGACGAGCTCGACGACGACCGGCGAGCCGGTGGCGTCCAGGGCCAGCAGGTGGGGCTCGTCCGGCCCGCTGCCCTGGGCCACGGGGAAGATCTGCTCACCCAGCAGCCCGTCGATATGGGAGTCCACGACCCGGTGGGCCGTCGTCCGGAGCCCGGGTTCGACCGACCCCGCGGTCTGCCCGGACTGGACGAGGAGCGGCCTGCTGGCGTCGACCTCGAACAGTGGCATCGCGCTGACTCCCCCGGCTCCGCACGCGGCCCGTGTGGCCGCGATCCGCCATAGCCTACGGCGGGCCCTCAGGGGTCGTACAACACCCCAGGTGAGTGACGACTCTCACCACACAGAACCGGCACATCCCCGGGATCCGGCACGGGGGACGCGCCGGACTTCTCGTGCCGTGTCAGGCGTGTCCGGTCGCGGACTCGTCCTCGGCGAGCGCCTCCTCGACGCGAGCCACCTTGCCCTCCAGCTGGCCGGTGCGGCCGGGGCGGATGTCGGCCTTGAGCACGAGGGACACGCGGTGGCCGCCGTTGCCGACGGCCTCGGTGGCGCGCTGGATGACCGGCATGACCTCGTCCCACTCCCCCTCGATCTCGGTGAACATCGAGGTGGTGCGGTTGGGCAGGCCGGACTCCCGCACGATGCGGACGGCCTCGGCGACGGAGTCGGTGACCGACTCGCCGGCACCGAGCGGGGCGACGGAGAACGCGAAGACAGCCATGGGGCCATCATGACGCCTTTAGGCTCGGGGCGTGAGTACTTCGGTGACCCTCCTGGCCGGCGGCGTCGGCGGCGCACGCCTCGCGCACGGTTTCGCCCGCGCCCTGCCCGACGGCGGAGCCCCCGGCGCGCACGGCGGTCTGACCTGCGTGGTCAACGTCGGCGACGACACGGAGCGGCACGGGCTGCACGTCTCGCCGGACCTCGACACGGTGATGTACACGCTGGCCGGGCTCAACGACGAGGAGCGCGGCTGGGGGCTGACGGACGAGTCCTACGCGGTGCTCGACCAGCTCGGCCGGCTCGGCGAGGACACCTGGTTCACGCTGGGCGACAAGGACCTCGCCACGCACGTGGTGCGCACCGCCCGGCTGCGCGCCGGGGAACCGCTCAGCGCGGTCACCGCGGCGCTCACGCGCTCGCTCGGCGTCGACGCCCGCCTGCTGCCCGTCACCGACGACGCCGTGCGCACGCGGATCACGACCCCGGACGGCGAGCTGGAGTTCCAGGAGTACTTCGTGCGGCGGCAGCACGCGGACGCCGTGCTCGACCTGGACTTCGCCGGGATCGACGCCGCCCGCCCGGGCCCCGGCGTCCTGGACGCGATCACCGGCGGCGACCTGCTCGTGGTGGCGCCGTCGAACCCGTTCCTGTCGGTGGAGCCGGTGCTGGGCGTGCCCGGGGTGCGCGAGGCGCTCCGGGCGGGCGGGCCGCGCCGGGTGGCCGTGAGCCCGATCGTCGGCGGCCGCGCGCTGAAGGGCCCCGCCGCCCAGGTGCTGGAGTCCCTCGGGCACGACGTCTCGGCGCTCGGCGTGGCCCGGCTCTACACGGGGCTGGTCGACGTCATGGCGATCGACGCCGCCGACGAGGCGCTGGCCGCCCCGATCGCCGACCTCGGGTTCGAGGTCCTGGTGACCGACACCGTCATGGGCGGTCCCGAGGGCCGCGAGCGCCTGGCCCGCGAGCTGCTGGAGCTCGCCGGCTCGTGATCGTGCCGGAGGCGACGGCACGGCCGCAGCCCACCGGGGTGACCGCCGTCGTGCCGCTGCGGGACGGGGTCAGCGGCAAGTCCCGGCTGTCCACGTCGCTGGACCCGGCGGCCCGGCGTCGGCTCGTCGTCGCGCTCGCACGGCACGTCCTGGGCGTGCTGGCGGCGAGAGACCACGTGGATCGGGTCGTGGTGGTCACCGCGGACGCCGGGTTCGCCCGCGAGGTCCTGTCCGGCGTCCCGGGGCCGGCAGTCGAGGTGCTCGCCGAGCCGGCCGGCCGGCCGGGGCTGAACGCCGCCCTGGAGCATGCGCGCGACGAGCTGTCCGCGACCGCGCCAGCGGGGCCGGACGCGGGCCGGATGCTGGTCGTCCACGCGGACCTTCCGCTGCTGGGCGACGCGGACGTCGACGCCGTCGTGTCGGCGCACGCCGACGTCGTCGTCGCGACCGACCGGCACGGCACCGGGACGAACCTGCTCGCCGTCCCGGTCGGTGCCGACCTCCGTTTCCGGTTCGGCGCCCGTTCGCGGGCCGCGCACGAGGCCGAGGCGACCCGTCACGGGCTGCACTGCGCCGTCGTGCTGCGCGCCGGGACCGCCGCGGACCTGGACACGATCGACGACGTCGTCGAGCTGCCGGCGCCGGTGCGCACCCGCCTCGGCGTCTGACGGGCGCTGCGGGCCGCCAGCAGGACCCCGCCGAGCACGAGCATCGTGCCGGCTGCCCGGCGCGGGCCGAAGGGCTCGTCGGCGAGCAGCGTCCCGAGCAGGACCCCGGTGACGGGGTTGAGCAGCCCGATGACGCCGACCGCACCGGCCGGCAGGTGCCGCAGACCGGTGAACCAGGCGACGAACGCCACGGCGGTGGCCACGAGGGAGACGTACGCGAACCCGGCGACGGCGCTCGCGTCCAGCACCGGCGGTGCCCCGTCCACGACGGCGGCGACGGGCAGGAGCAGCAGCCCGCCGGCCGTGAGCTGCCAGGCGGTGACGGCCGTCATCGGCTCGGCGGGCGCCCAGCGCTTGGTGAGCACGTACCCCGTCGAGGACATCAGCATCGCGGTCGCGGACGCGGCGAGGCCCCACGGGTCGACGGCGGCCCCGCCCTCCACGACCAGCACCACGACGCCGACGAGACCGGCGGACGCCCCGGCGAGGCCCCGCCAGGCCGGGCGTTCGCCGAGCAGCGGCCACGCGAGCAGCATGAGCGTGATCGCGGACGTCGCCATGACGGTGGAGGCCACGCTCGAGGGCAGCCGGGTCGAGGCGACGTAGACGAGGACGAAGAACGCGCCGACGTTGAGGACTCCCAGCACCGCCGAGCGCCACCACCACGCACCCCGCGGCAGCCGGCGCGCCAGGACGAGCAGCAGGAGACCCGCCGGCAGGGCCCGCAGCGCGGCGCCCCAGAGGGGGTCGTCGGCCGGCAGGAACTCGCGCGTCACGTAGTAGGTCGAGCCCCAGGCCACCGGCGCCACGGCCGTGAGGAGCATCCATCGCCAGGTAGTTTCCACGGAAGCAATAATGCCTTCCAGGGAAGATATTATTCCCGCATGGCTGTGACCCCGACCACGGACAGCACCTCCGGCACCCCCGACCGCGTCGCGCGGATCCAGGCCGAGTGGCGGCGCGAGCGGCCCGAACTCGACGTCTCGCCGCAGGGCGTCGTCGGGCGGCTGCACCGCCTGGCCGGCTACCTCACCGACGAGCTGCACACCGTCTACGCCCGGCACGGGCTCGGCGAGGGCGAGTTCGACGTGCTCGCCACCCTCCGCCGCGCCGGAGCCCCCTACGAACGCGCCCCGGGTGAGCTGGCGGAGCACACGATGGTCACCACCGGCGCGATGACCAAGCGGATCGACCGGCTGGTCGCCGCCGGCCTGGTGGAACGTCGTGCCGCGACGGGGGGCGACGGGCGCCGGCGCCTCGTCGCCCTGACCCCGGCGGGCGTCGAACGGATCGACGCGGCGTTCACCGACCACATGGCGAACGAGCGTCGCCTGGTCGACCAGCTCTCGGCGGAGGACCAGAGGGCGCTCGAAGGCGTCCTGACCCGGTGGCTCCGGGCGTACGAGACCTGAGCCGAGCGCTCACCACGCCCCGCGGTGCACCACCTCGTCCAGCGGCTTGCGCCGCCGCCGGGCCGGCGACCCCTTCGCACCCCCGGTCTCGGGGTGCCCGACGGCGACCACCCCGGTGGGCGCCCACTCCGCCGGGACGCCGAACGCCTCGCGGAACCGGTCGAGGCTCCCGGCGTCGATCCCGAAGAAGCAGGCGCCGAGCCCCTCGTCGACCGCGGTCTGCAGCATGAGCAGCGAGGCCATCCCGGCGTCCACGTGCCAGTACGGCACGGGCCAGCGCGCCTCGTCGCGGTCGGTCCAGCCCTTGTCCGGCTCGGCGTAGCGGCCCACGTAGGCGGCCTTCGAGGCCAGCGCCACGACCAGCACCGGGGCGGTGCGCATCCCGGCCAGCCATCTCGACATGTCCCGCGCCGAGTCCGCCGGGGTGGTGGCACGCCAGAACCGTTCGCGCTCGGCGTCGGTGGTCAGGACCAGGAACGACCAGCCCTGGGTGAACCCGGCGCTCGGGGCGCGCACGGCGTGGGCCAGCAGCCGGTCCACCACCGCCGGGTCCACCGGGTCCGGGCCGAACCGCCGGACCATGCGTCGCCGTCGGACCACGTCACGGAACTCCATGCGCCCAGCCTGCCAGGACGTGCCGGTCAGAGCACCAGCTCGGGCTGCAGCGCCGTCACCGTCCACACGCGTCGGCGCCGGGCCGCGAGCGCGGTGGCCCCGATCGCCCCGAGGAACACTCCCGCCAGGACGACGGCGCAGCGCCCGGCGGCGTCGAGGCTCCCCCCGTAGAGCAGCTGGCGCAGCCCCTCCACCGCGTAGGTCATGGGCATGAACCGGTGCAGGGACCGCAGCGGCTCGGGGATGGTCTGCCACGGGAACGTCCCGCCCGCCGTCACGAGCTGGACCAGCATGAGGACGAGGCCGAGGAACTGCCCCGCCGCGCCGAGCCAGGCGTTGAGGGCCTGCAGGATCGCGACGAACGTCCCGGAGACCAGCACCAGGAACAGCGCCGTCAGCAGCCCGTGGGCCGGGTCGATGTCGAGCGCGAACTTCGTGACGGTGAACATCAGCCCGACCTGCACGACGCCGATCGCCGCGGGGACGGCCCACCCGCCCAGCGCCGTGGCCAGGCCCGAGCGGCCGGCGACGAGGGCACGCGTCGACAGCGGACGCACCAGCAGGAACAGGACGTAGGCGCCGATCCAGGCGGCGAGCGACAGGAAGAACGGGGCGAGCCCGCCCCCGTAGGTCCCGGCCGAGGAGAGCGACTCGTCGCGCACCCGGACCGGGTTGCCGATCGTGTCGGCCGTGTCGGTCCGCGTCTCGTCGTCCAGGTCCGGGACCTGGCCCAGCCCCTGGGCGAGCCCGTCGCGGAGCTCGTCGGCACCGTCCGCGAGGTCGGCGGACCCGTCCGCGAGGCGGTCGGTGCCGTCGGCGAGGTCGGAGGCCCCCGAGGCGACCCGCGCGGTCCCGTCGGCCAGCCGCCCGACACCCTCGGCGAGCGCCGGGGTGGACGCGGCGAGCCGGGAGGTGCCGTCGGCGAGCCGGTCGGCGCCGTCCGCCGCCGAGGCGATGCCGTCGGCCAGGGCTGGTGTGGCGTCCGCCAGGGAGTCGGCGCCGTCGGCGACCTGCTGCGCGCCGTCGGCCAGGGTGTCGAGCTGCGCGGACGCGTCGTCCACCTGCGCGACGGAGTCGGTGACCTGGGCGCGCTGGGTGTCCAGGACCGGCGTGACCTGGTCCTGGACGTCCGCGGCGAGGGCGTCGGCCTGGGCCCGGGTGAGGGTGCCGTCGGCCACGAGACCGTCCAGGCGGTCGGCGAGGGCGGTGTCCACACCGTCCCGGACGGCGTCGAGGGCCGGCAGCACGTCGTGCGCGGCGGCCGAGGCCTGGCGCCCGTACCGCGCGACCTCGGCGTCGCCGTCGGCCACCTCCTGCGCGCCGTCCGCCAGCCGACGCGTGTCCGCGGGCAGCGACGCGGTGGCGTCGCGCAGGTCGTCGAGACCGCTCGACAGGTTCCCGGCACCGTCGTCGAGCCGGTCGACGGCGTCGACGAGCGGCCCGACCTTCTCGTCCAGGGTGGCGGCGCCCTCGGCCGTGCGGCGCGCCCCGGCGGCGAGGTCGTGCGCGCCGTCCGCCGCGTCGTCGGTCCCGTCGCGGAGCCGGCGCGACCCGTCGAGGAGCTGGCCGGCGCCGTCCACGGCGTCGGCGAGGTTGGTGTGGATGGAGGCGAACCCGCGCAGGAACTGGTCGGCGGCCTCGGTGCCGACCTGCTCGGCGATCGAGTCGCGCACCTGCCCGACGATCTGGTCGGCGATGGTGCCGGCGAGGTAGTTGTTGGCGTCGTTCGTCAGGAGCGTGAGGCTGGCCTGCTCGGGGTCGAACTCCCCGGCGGAGACGAGGTCCGCGGAGAAGGTCGGACCGATGATCAGCGCGGCGTCGAACCGACCGGACCGCACACCGACCTCGGCGTCCTGCTGGGTGGTCTCGACCCACCCGAACCCGCCGTCGTCCTCGAGCTCGTCGGCGACGTCCGCACCGAAGGTCCGCTCGGTCTCCTCCCCCGTGACGGAGTCCGTGGTGGTCGTCCCCTCGTCCTGGACGACGAGCGCGGCCGGTACCTCGTCGAGGTTCTCGTACGGGTCGTGGTTGGCGTAGAGGTACAGCCCCGCGTACAGCGTGGGGACCAGCGCCATCGCGAGGACGGCCAGCCGCGGCATGGTGCCGGTGGCCAGCCGACGCAGCTCGGACACGGCCAGGCGGACGGCGGTCATCGGGCGGCCTCCTCGGCCTCGGCGGGCTCGGTGTCCTGGCGGGTCCCGGGGTCACCCTCGGGCTCGACCTCGGGGTCCGGACCGGAGGGACGGAGCACCTCGCGCCGCACCACGCGCGGCGGGGCGTGGAGCGTGTCGCCCACGGCCGCCGGCAGGTCGACGCCGAGGTCGCGGGCGGACGAGCGAGTGCACTGCACGAGCACGCCCGTGCCGCCGACGGCCAGCGAGCGGGCCAGGTCCCACCAGTCGGCAGGATCGCCGCCGTGCCGGTCCGGCAGGGTGAGGACGACGAACCGCACCTCCGGGTCCGCCACGGCGAGGCCGGCGAGGACGGCGGTCCGCACCGCGCCCGGCAGCTGGTCCACGCGGCGCCCGCGGTCCGGCGTCAGCCCGTGGGCGTCGAGCCAGCGCGCGACGTCCCGGGGCCAGGACCGGCGACCGGCCAGGGCCAGGCCCTCGGCGACCACGTCGGCGAGCGTGAGGGCGTCGTCCGGGTCGTTGAGCCCCGGCACGTCGACGACGGCACTGATCCGGCGGAGCCTCGCCGACGTGGCCTCGGCGCCGTCGAGGCGCACCGTCCCGGCGGACGGCACGAACCGGCCGGTCGCGACCAGCGCCAGCGCCGTGTGGCCGTGACCGGGCTCGGCAGCGGCGAGCAGCGCCTCGCCGGTCGCCCACGAGAAGCCCACCGACGTCAGCATCGGCTCGCGCCGTCCGTCGGCACGCACGCCGTCCACGGTGATCCGCATCGCCGCCTCCTTGTTGACCATTGGTCAACAACGCTAGCGCCGCTGTTGACCAGCGGTCAACAAGACGGGTACAACAGTGCTATGACCTCCCGCACACGCCAGGATCCCGCCGACCGTCGGCGACAGCTCCTCGACGTCGCCTGCGAGACCGCCGAGGCCGGCGGGCTGGAGACCCTGACCCCGGCCGCCGTGGCCGCGCAGGCCGGGGCCTCGAAGGGCCTGGTGTTTCACTACTTCGGCACGACGGCACAGCTGCGGCGCGCCGTCGCCCTCGAGGCGATCGAGCGGCTCGCCGCCGACCTCGCGCCCGACGACGGGCCGCTGGTCGAGCGCCCGGCCCGGGCGCTGTCGGCGTTCCTGGGGTCCGTCACCGCCCGCCGCCGGGTGTGGGAGGACATCTGGCGCGGAGTGCTCGCCGGGGACCCGGTCACGGAGGACGCCCTGCGCGCCATCCGCGCCGACCTCGTGGGACGGCTGACGACGCTGGCGGACATCGGCGTCACCCCCGACGCGCGCCTCGACCTGCTCGCCCGGGGCTGGGTCGCGCTGGCGGAGACCATGACGGCGGCGTGGCTCGGCGAGGGGTCCACGAGCCGCGAGGACCTCAGCGACCTGCTGCTGTCCAGCCTGTCCGTGCTCGTCCCGGAGCTGCCGGAGCCGGCCCGCTCGGCCGTCGCCGAGGTCTCCGGCGCCCCGTAGCCCCGACCGCGGCGCTCAGAGGCGTGCGGCGAGCACCTCGACCAGCGCCTTGCCCTCGACGCCCTCGAGCTGGACGGCCTGGGTGCGGCAGGAGAACCCGTCGGCGATGAACTCCTCGCCCTCCCCCTGTGCCCGCAGGGCCGGCAGCAGGGCGTTCTCCGCCACGGCCACCGACACGTCGTAGTGGCCCTTCTGCATGCCGAAGTTGCCCGCCAGGCCGCAGCAGCCCGCCAGCTCGGTGACGGTGGCGCCGGCCTGCGCGAGCAGGGCGCGGTCGGCGGCGAACCCCATGACGGAGTGCTGGTGGCAGTGCGGCTGCACGACGGCGGTGACGTCGCTGAGGTCCGGCAGCTCCCACCCGGAGTCCTCGGCGGGGGCCGTGGCCGGGTCGGTGAGCAGCTCCGCCAGGGTCCGTGTCGCCCCCGCGACCGCGTGGGCCCGCGGGTCGTCGGGGAACAGGTCCAGCAGGTCCGAGCGCAGCACGGCCGTGCAGGACGGCTCGAGGCCGAGGATGGGGTAGCCGTTGACCGCGTACGGGCCGAGGGTCTTCAGCAGCCCGTCGAGCCGCCGTCGCGCACCGTCGAGCTGCCCGGTGGAGATCCAGGTCAACCCGCAGCACGCCGCCGAGGTCGGGACGACGACCTCGTACCCCGCGGCCTCCAGGACCCGCACGGCGGCCTGCGGCACCGACGGGGACATCGAGTCGCTGAACGAGTCCGTCCACAGCACGACCTTCGGGCGGTCGGACTCGACGGGCCTGCCGGGCTCCTGCCGGTGGGGCAGGCCGGGGACGCCCCGGGTCGCGTACCCGAGCCGCCACCAGCGGCGGAACGACATCTCGGCGAACTCGGGCACCTGACGCCGGGTGTCCATCCCACCGGCCCACAGGACCGGCCGGCGGATCCGGTCGACCGACAGCAACCGGTTGATCGTGCGCGGGGCGATGCCCGCCAGCCGCGCCCAGCGGGGCAGCCAGCCCAGCGCGTAGTGGTCCACGGGACGCGGCCGGCCCTTGTAGGTGCGGTGCAGCACCTCGGACTTGTACTGCGCCATGTCGACGCCGGCGGGGCAGTCGGAGGAGCAGGCCTTGCAGCTCAGGCACAGGTCGAGCGACTCGCGGACCTCCGGGGCGGTGAGCCCGCCCACCAGCGACCCGTTGACCGCCTCCTGGAGCACGCGGGCACGCCCCCGGGTGACGTCCTTCTCGTCCCGCGTCGCCTGGTAGCTGGGGCACATGAACCCGCCCGAGGCCTCGTTGTCCGCGCGGCACTTGCCCACCCCGACGCAGCGGTGCACCGCCGCGGTCAGGTCGTCGTGGTCGTGGGTGAAGCTGAAGCCGGCGTGGCCGGTCTTCCTCGAGATCCCGCGCAGCGTGCCCGAGCCGAGCAGCCCGTGCCGGCCGACCGGGCCCGTGGAGGGCACCGGCGACGCGGCCGGGCGACGCAGGTCGGCGTCCACGGCGGCGGGCCGGACCACCACGCCGGGGTTGAGCACGTCGCGCGGGTCGAACAACGCCTTGACCTGCTCCATCAGGGCGACGGCCTCGGGCGAGTAGATGAGGGGCAGGAGCTCGGACCGCGCCCGGCCGTCCCCGTGCTCGCCGGACAGCGACCCGCCGTACCGGGCGACGAGCTGCGCGGCCTCGGTCATGAACGTGCGCAGCACCGAGCCGGAGGCCTCCAGCGGGATGTCGATGCGCAGGTGCAGGCACCCGTCGCCGAAGTGGCCGTACGGCAGCCCGTCGACCCCGTAGCGCGCCATGAGCGCGTCGAGGTCGCGCAGGTAGGCGCCGAGGTTCTCCGGTGGCACGGCCGAGTCCTCCCAGCCGGGCCAGGCCTGTTCGCCGGCGGGCGTCCGCCCGGCCAGTCCCGCGCCGTCGGCCCGGATCTGCCACATGCGGGTCGCCTCGGGGCCGGCCGGGTAGACGGCCGCGCCGACGGCGGACGAGGCGCCCACGATCATCTCGGCGAGCTCGCGCACCTCGTTCTCGCTGCCCCCGCCGACCTCGATCATCAGCCAGCCCGCACCCTCGGGCAGCTCAGGCACCGCGCCGGCCCCCTTCGCGCGGCGCACGACGTCGACGAGCCGGGCGTCCAGCCCCTCGATCGCGAGCGGGTCGTGCTCGAGCAGCACGGGGACGTCGTCGGCCGCCGAGGGCATGTCGGGGTAGCCGAGCACCACCAGGGTCGGCGCGTTCGGCACGGGCACCAGGTCCAGGGTCGCGCCGAGGACCGTCACCAGCGTGCCCTCGGTCCCGACGAGGAACTTCGCCAGGTCCGAGCCGTTCTCGGGCAGCAGGTGCTCCAGGGAGTACCCCGAGACCTGCCGGCCGAACCGTCCGAACTCGGTACGGATCAGCGCCAGGTTCTCGCGGACGAGCTCGGCCAGCCCCGGCACGGCCGCGAAGCCGGCGTCGCCCCGGCCGGCGGTGAACCGGCGGCCGTGCCCGTCGACCACGTCGAGCGCGACGACGTTGTCGGCGGTGCGGCCGTAGGCCACGGCGTGCGGGCCGCACGCGTTGTTGCCGATCATGCCGCCGAGGGTGGCGCGGTTCTGCGTCGACGGGTCGGGACCGAACCGCAGCCCGTGCGGCCGCGCCGCGTGCTGCAGCGAGGACATGATGACGCCCGGTTCGACGTCGGCGGTCCGCGCCGTGGGGTCGACCGCGTGGATCGTGTCCAAGTGCTGGGACAGGTCGAGGACGACACCGGGCCCCACGGAGTTGCCGGCCACCGAGGTTCCGGCTCCCCGCGCCGTGACCGGCACCTCGAGCTCGCGCAGCACGTCCAGCGCCGCCACCACCTCGTCGGTGCTCCGGGGGAAGGCGACGAGATCGGGCACCACGCGGTAGTTGGAGGCGTCCGTGGAGTACTCGGCACGCCGACGGGTGGAGCTGTCCACCGTCCCGTCCATGACGGTGCGCAGGGCCGCGGCGACGGCCTCGCGGGCCTCGGCGGCGGCCGCCTGCGCCTCGCGTTCCGCCTCTCGCCGCGCCGCGCGGTCGGCCTCCCGTCGCGCCTCCGCCGCGGCGTCGCCGTGCGCGGCGGACCGCGCCGACGAGGTCGATCCGTGCGGGCCGGTCGCTGAGGTCGTCTGAGCGGACACGTGGCGATTGTGCCACCGCCGTCGGGCGTGATGGCGAATCGTCCACACCCGCGCGCGTTCCGGGGCCGTCCCCGCGCGCCCGGCCCCGCACGCGGATAGCGTCGGTGCATGCGCGTCGTCGTCATCGGAGCCAGCGGAAACGTCGGGACCGCGATCCTGCGGGCCCTCGTCGCCGAGCCGGTGGTGACCCAGATCGTCGGGGTCGCCCGCCGGATCCCCCGCACGGACGGGTCCAGCACCGTCGGTCCGCCGCACGACGCCGCGGAGTGGGTGAGCGTCGACCTGACCGACGACGCCACCGTCGCCGAACGGCTCGACGCGGCCGTCGTCGGGGCGGACGCGGTCGTCCACCTGGCCTGGGCGATCCAGCCGGCCCGCGAGCCGGACACCCTGCACCGCCTCAACGTCGACGGCACCCGTGCGGTCACCGCCGCGGTGGTCCGCAACCGGGTCCCGCACCTGCTGTTCATGTCGGCCTCCGGGGTCTACTCCCCCGGCCCGGCCGACGGGTCCGCGATCGACGAGGACTGGCCCCGCGACGGCGTGCCCGGGTCGTCCTACGCGCTGCAGAAGGCCGAGGTCGAGCACCACCTCGACGCCCTCGAGGAGTCCGAGCCGTGGCTGACCGTGACCCGGATGCGCGCGGCGATCATGCTGCAGCGGGAGGCCGGTGCCGAGATCGGGCGCTACTTCCTCGGGCCGCTCGGGCAGCTCGGCCTCAAGGTCGCGACCGGCCCGCTGGGCCAGGCGCTCGGCGGGGCGGTGCGGGGCTGGCAGGGTCTGCCCGAACCCGACGAGCCGCCGCTGCTGCCGCTCATGCCGTTCCCGGCGGGTCTGCGCCTGCAGGTGCTGCACCCGGACGACACGGCCGCCGCCGTGCGCGCCGCCGTCGTCGGCCGCCACGGCGGCGCCTTCAACCTGGCGCCCGACGGCGCGCTGACCGGTCAGGACATGGCCGACCTGCTGGCGGCGGGGCAGCTCGTCGAGCTGCCGGTCGGTCTGCTGCGCGGGGGCCTGGACCTCGCCTCCCGCGCCCGCCTCGTGCCGATCGACGCCGGATGGCTCGACATGGCGGCGGCGAACATCGTCATGGACGCCTCGCGCGCCCGCGAGGTGCTGCGCTGGCAGCCGGCCCGGCCGCAGGGCGAGGTGCTGCTGGAGGTCCTGCACGGGGTGCTGGACCGCGCGAGCGCCGACACCCCGCCCCTGCAGCGCTGAGCGCCCGCCCCGCGGCGGCGGGACGGGCGCTCAGGACGGGACGCGGGTCGGCTCAGTGCTCGTAGACGACCTCGAGCACGATCTCGTCGACGGTGCCCAGGGCCTTGGAGACCGGGCAACCGATCTTCGCGGCCTCGGCCGCCTGACGGAACGACGCCTCGTCGAGACCGGCGGCGAAACCCTTCACGGTCAGCACGCTGGAGGTGATCCGGTGGCCGCCGTTCGGGTCGTCGTCGAGGGTCACGTCCGCGGTGACCTCGACCTGGTCGGGCGTGCCGCCGAGCGCGGCGAGCTCGGCCGACAGGGCCATCGCGAAGCAGGACGAGTGGGCGGCGGCGATGAACTCCTCGGGGCTCGCCACGCCGTCGGCCGACTCCGCGGCACGCCGCGGGAACGAGACGTCGAAGGTCCCGGTACCGGAGCTGGCGAGCTCGACCTTGCCCGAGCCGTCGGTGAGGGTGCCGCTCCAGGCGGTGCGTGCGGTACGGGTGGGCATGGCGCCTCCTTCGCGCTGTACATCAGGACCCGACCGACAGTACCCCGGGAAGCGGCTCAGCGAGAGGTGGTGTCGAGCGCCTCCTCCGCGACGGCCACCACCGACCAGGTGCTGCCGTCGGCGTCGGTGAGCTCGTAGGCGGGCAGCAGCAGGACGCCCTGGTCGGCGGTGAACTCCTGGGCGAGCCCGAGCCGTGCCCCGGTGATCGTCACGTCGCGCACCGGCCAGGACAGGTCGCTGCCCGACGACGGCGGCGCCGGCGGGACGGTCGGTTCGCCCCCGTCGGGCTCCACCGCGTCGGGAGCGGGCAGCTGCCGGGTGCTCGGCTCCAGCCCGGAGACGGTGTCGTCGGCGTACGCGATCGGCCAGGTCTGCTGCCCGAACCGCGGGTCGCCGAGCCGCTCGACCGCCTCGGCCGGGCTGACGACGGGGTAGTCGCCCAGCGAGACCGTCTCGGCGAGGAACCCGTCGGCCCAGGCGACACCGTCCTCGGTGACCGTCACGCTCCACGTGGCACCCGTGCGCCGGTCCTCGACCACCTGGTACGCGACGGCACGACGACCCACGCCGGACGCCTCGGCCACCTCGACCTCGTACTCGGCCGGGTCGGCGCCGACCGCGGTCATCAGCTCCCGGAGCCCGTCGGCGGCGTCCTCGGCGGGGACCGTCTCCCCGTCGGGGACGGGGCACGGAGCCGGCTCGATCGCTCCCTGCGACTCCGTCGACTCCTCCGGCAGGATCTCGACCTCCTCGCACCGCCAGGGGTCAAGCGTGGGGTCGGTGTAGCTGAAGTAGGCGATGCCGTCCGCGGCGAGCCACAGGCTCGGACCGCTGCTGTCCCGGGGACCGACCGCCCAGGAGCCGAACTCCCACCGCGGCTCGCCGGTGACGTCGAGGGCCGCGGCCAGGTCGGCCGCACCGGACTCCGTCGCGACGTCGGAGGCGTCGTACGCGAGCGCCGCCGCCGTGCCCGGCTCCGTGGACAACCCCTCCTGGGAGAACGTGACGCGGCCGCCGAAGCCGGGCGCCGGCATCACGGACGTCCCGACCGCCGGGTCCGTCGCGGCCCGACCGCCGAGCGCGCGCTCCTCCGTCACCACGCCGCCCTCGCCGCCGCCCCCGCCGTCCAGGGAGATCGGGGGCAGCGCGCCGTCGGCGACGGTCGGGCCCGCTCCGCCGCCCTCGGCGACGCCGACGGCGTACCCGCCGCCGGTCAGTGCCACCGCACCCGCCACGCCGGCGGCGACGAGCCACCCGGACCGACGCCGGGCGCGTGCGACCGCGAGCTCGTCGGCGCTGCCGTGCGCCGGTGCGCCCTGCTCCTCGCGCAGCGCGTCCGTCTTGGCGCGCAGCACCCCGTGCCGCGTCTCGACCCCGGCGGCCGGGTCGGCCGCGGTGAGCCGGTCGAAGGCCTCGTCTCGCTGGTCCATCACGACCTCCTGACGCTTCGGTGACGGTGCCGGTGCGCGGTCCTGTCCGCACACCCGGTCTGTGTCGTCACGGTCGGTTCGCTTGCTCGACGTCGTCCGCGGACCCGGCCGAGCCCTCGGCCTCCAGCCAGGCCGCGCGCAGCCTGGACCGGGCGCGGGACAGCGCCGCGTCCGCCCCGCCGCGCGAGACGTCGAGCACCTCGGCGAGCTCGTCCCCGCTCAGCCCGTCCCAGGCCACCAGCAGCAGGATGCGCCGGTCGCGGGGGCTCAGCCGCCCGAGGACGTCGCGCACCGCGTCGTCGGTCACCGCGAGCGCCGCCGGGTCGACGTCGTCGGGCTGCTCAGGGACCGCCGCGACCGGCATCGCCCGGTGCTTGCGCCGATGGTTGGCCAGCACGTAGCCGGCCGTGCGGTAGAGCCACGGCAGCTCGGCGCCGCCGGGGACGTCCTCGCGACGTCGCCACGCGGTGGCGAGCACCTCCGCCGCGAGGTCCTCGGCCTCGTCGCGGCGGCCGTCGCCGGCGGGCAGACGCCGCACGAGGTAGCGGTGCACGGCACCCGCGTGCGCGGCGAAGAGCCTGTCGAACCATGCGGCGTCGTGCTCGGTCGCCTCGTCGGCGGTCACGGGGCCTCCTGCGGTCGTCGTCGGGTCCGCGCCGGCCGAGCGGGGTGCTCGGGCGCCGGTCTACCCGGTGTGTGTCCCGAGCAGGGCCAGCCTTGCACGACGGCGGCCCCCGACCTGGTCAGGTCGGGGGCCGCCGCGCTGCCGGAGGGCGGTCAGCAGGAGGCCGGGCCCTCCCACACCTGGGTCGCGCCGGGCTCCTCGCCGGTGGTCCACCACTTCGCGGTCCACTCCGCGCCGTCGTGGCTCACGACGTCACCCCCGACGTACACGGCGCCGGGCTCCCAGGCCGTGGCGGTGCAGTCCCCGGGGGCGGTCGTCGGTCCCGGCGACGGCTCCTCGCCGTCGCAGGTCCCGAGATCGGTCCAGACGTCGGCGGTGCCGGGCTCCTCGCCCTGCGTCCACCACTTCGCCTCCCACTCGCTGCCGTCGTGGGCGACGACGTCGCCGCCGGTGTACACGGCCGCGTCGTCCCAGGCCGTGGCCGCGCACTCCCCGGGCTCCGGCGTCGGGTCCGGGCTCGGCGAGGTGGTCGGGTCCGGCGTGGGTTCCTCGGTGGGCTCGGGGTCCGGCTGGTCGGGGACGTCGACCGGGCCGGCCGCCCCCGTGTACAGGCCCGCGGCCAGGGCGTCGACGAGCTCGCCCTCCTCGTCGCCGGACAGGTCCCACCACATGCCGCCGCCGAGACCCTGCTCGCGGACGTAGCCGACCTTCTGGGTCACGCTCTGCGGGGTGTCGAGGGACCACCACTGGTTCCCGTCGTACCGCCAGGCGGCGCCGATCTCGGCGTCGTAGTACTCCGTCCCGAGCGTCTTGAGGACGTCGTAGTCCTCGTTGCCGTCCTCCCAGGTGCCGGGGGCCGCGCCGGTGGCCGGGCCCCAGCCGTCCGCGGACGTGGCGCCCTGCCAGCCGCGTCCGTACATCGCCAGGCCGAGGCCGAGCTGGGCGGGGTCGATGCCGGCGCCGGTGTACTCCTGCACCGCCTGGTGCACGGAGAACTGCCGGCTCGGCTCGCGCGGGTCGGCGGGGTCGTCGTACAGGTTGCCCTGGTGGCCGGTCAGCGAGGCGTCCCAGGCGCCGTGCAGGTCGTAGCCCTGGACGTTGCCGTAGTCCAGGGAGTCGAAGATCCGCGGGTCGTTCCACCCGCCGGCGGCGATGTCGGCGGGGTTGGCGGGCAGGAAGGCCGACAGCAGGTAGTCCTCGCCGGTCTCGGCGCCGTAGGCGTCGAGCTGGGCGCGGAACTCGGCGAGCAGCAGCCGGAAGTTCTCGGCGTCGTTCTCGACGTCGACGTGGTTGCCCTCGAGACCGTTGGTGGAGCCGGGCCACTCCCAGTCGATGTCGATGCCGTCGAACACCCCGGCGGCGGCCCCCTGCCCGCCCCTGCCGTCGATGACGGGCAGGTCGCCCCGGATGTACAGGTCGAGGCAGGAGGACACGAAGTTCTGCCGGGACTCCGGTGTCGCGGCCGCCTTCGAAAAGTTCTTCGACCAGGTCCAGCCGCCCAGCGAGATCATCACCTTGAGCTGGGGGTGCTTCTCCTTGAGCTGCTTGAGCTGGTTGAACGACCCGGCCAGCGGCTGGTCCCAGGCGTCGGCCTCGCCGGAGACGCTCTCGGCCGCGGAGTAGCTCTTGCCGTAGTCGGCGTAGGCGTCCCCGGCGCCGTCGGAGCCGTTCGGACCGGTGCCCTGGGCCTTGTTCGCCTCGAAGCACTCGAGGGTCTCGTGGTGGATGTTGCCGAACGCGTAGTTGATGTGGGTGAGGTCGGCCGCGACGCCGGACGTGTCGAGGTCCTTGACGTGGAAGTCGCGTCCGTAGACGCCCCACTGCGTGAAGTACCCGACGTTGCGGTACCCGTTGATGGCGCTGTCGCCGGAGGAGGTCTCGGCGGCCGTCGCGCTCGTGGCGGCGACGGCGCCGACGGCTCCCGTCAGCGCGACGGCGAGGCCGGTCAGGGCGGCCGCGACGCGGCGCACCCCTGGTCGTGATCCGGTCATGGTGCTGTCCTTCCTGTGGGTGGTCGGTGCGTCGTGCACGGTCAGCAGGTGCCCTCGTCGGTCCAGGCGTCGGCGCTCGCCGTGGGTTCGGCCTGGGTCCACCACTTCGCGGTCCAGGCGTGGCCCGCGTGGGTGACGGCGTCCCCGCCGGTGTAGGTGCCGCCGGTCTGCCAGGCGGGGGCCTCGCAGGCGGTGCCGTCCGCCGCGCCGCCGCCCCCGGAGCCGCCCGAGCCGGCGGGCAGGTCGACGACGGTGACGCCCCGCGGCTGGTCGTAGGTGGTGGCGTAGTCGGTCCCGTCGACGGTCACGAGCACGTTGGAGAGCTGCGCGATCGGCAGCGTCCACGTCAGGTTGTTGGTGATCGACCCGCCCGCGGGGATGCCGCCGGCCGGCACCGTGAACTCCGCGTCGTGGAAGTCGCCGGTCAGCCCGCCGACGTTGTCGCCGGTGTGCCCCTGGCGCGTCGTGAAGTGCCCGGTGTACGGCAGCGCCGGGTCCATCTCCTGCCCGGGCCAGGTGGCGTCCGTGGCCGGGTTGCCCGGCACGTCCTCGTTGACCGACACCCTGTTGTCCGGGCCGACGTGGGCGAACGCGTAGTTGACGTGCGAGATCTTGTCCCAGGGGATGTCGCTCGCGAAGTAGCTGGGCTGGTCGCTCCCGCCGGTGCGCCAGCTCGTGAAGTAGCCGATGACGCGGCGGTCGAGCCCGTTGGGCAGGATCTCGCGGCCGTCGGTGTCGTAGACGTCGCAGTAGGGCGTGTCGACGCCCGCGGTGGGCTTCATGCCGTCGGGGCGGCAGACGTCGTCCGGGTTGGCCGAGATCGGCTCGCCCGGGTCCGTGGTCGGTTCCCCGGTCGGCTCGGGGCTCGGCTCCGCGGTCGGTGTCGGCTCCGGGGTCGGTGTCGGCTCCGGGGTCGGCTCGGGGCCGGGCCCGGTGGCGCCGCAGGCGCCGTCGCTCGTCCAGGGGCCCCACTCCGCGGACCCGGGCTCCTCGCCCTGGGTCCACCAGCCGGCCGTCCAGTTCTCCCCCGCGAACGAGGCGACGTCACCCGCGGTGTAGACGGACTCGGCCGTCCACGACGGCTCGCACGCGACGGCGGCGGTCGCCGCCCCGGTGCTCGTGGCCGCCGCGAGGGTCGTCGCCAGCAGGACGACGGCGGCACCGGCGGCGCCGAGCCGGCGCGGTGCCGGATGGGTTGCTCGCATGAGAGGTCTCCCTCGTGTCGTCGGGGACGCCACCGCCGGCACCGGCCGGAGGACCCGCCGGGCGGTTCGTCGATGAACGCGTTCCTAAAAAGTAAGGGAACCTACCTTTCGACGGATCAGGGATCCCCACAGACTTGCCCGCCGCCACCGCCGCCCGGGCTACGGGTGATCCCGTACGGGTCGTCAGGCGTCGGGGCGCAGCGCCCGGACCAACAGCTCGGACCGCGAGGAGACGTCGAGCTTGCGGAACACCCGTCCGAGGTGGACCTCGACCGTCCGCACCGAGACGGAGAGCTCGACGGCCACCTGCCGGTTGGTCAGGCCGCGCGCGACGGCCTCGACCACCTCGAGCTCCCGTGCGGTGAGCGTCGTCGACCACGCCGACGGAAGCCCGGTCCTCCGGGCTCCGTCCGGCGCCCCCGGGCCGGAGGCTCGTGCCGCGGCCGCCGCGAGCAGCGACCCCGACGGCGGCACGACGCCCGGCAGCAGCGCGGCGACCGTCCCCGCCGCCGCGGGCCGGACCGGTCCGATCCTGCGCCACACCTCGACGGGCGGCCCGGCACCCGGGACCCGCTCGCGGGCGAGACGACCGGCCAGCTCGGCGGCCAGCCCTCCCACCACGTGCGCGGACGGCAGACGAGCCGCGGCGTCCGCCAGCACGTCCGCGGCGGCGCGGTCGTCGCCGGTGCACACCAGCACGAGGGACTGGACGACGCGGAGGTGTGCCTCGACCCACGGCGTCAGCGCCCCGGAGGCCACGGGCCAGGGCCCCGGCCGCGGGACCGTCGGCACGGCTCCCACGACCGTCCGGGCGAGGGCGGCGTCGGCCCCGACCGGGTCGTCGTCCAGGAGCCGCAGGGCGTCGAGGACCGCGGCCATCGCCGTCCGGTCCGACGTCGTGGGCGCGAGGACGACGAGAGGGTCGACGAGCCGGGCCAGCGCGGCCGCGGGACGGTCGAGGCCGCCGTGGCGGGGCGCCGTCGGCCCGGCCCCCACCGGTGCACCCCGTCGCAGGGTCGCCACGGCGTGGACGAGCCGTACGGCCTGCCGGGCGACGCCGGCGGCCGGGCCCCCGGCCGCGTCGCGCAGCCACCGGTCGGCGTCGTCGAGGCACCCGCTCCACAGGGCGCACCGGCCGGACAGCAGGGCGGCGGCCGCCCGCCGGGGCCCCACGGCGTGCGAGACGGCCTCGCGGGCGACGCGGTGGGCGGCCGAGGCGTCGCCCCTCTGCAGCAGCAGGTCCGCCAGCTCCAGCAGTCCGTCGGCGAGCAGCTCGTCGCCCGACGGCGTGCTCACCGCGGTGTGCCACAGGGCGGCGGCCGTCTCACCGACCCGACGGGCGGCACCGGCGAGCGCGGCGTGCAGCGCGACCCGCTCGGACAGATCGGCGGCCGCGTGCAGCGCTGCGCGCACCCCGGGATCCACCAGGGCGGCCGACCCGTCGCGCACGGTCAGCCGGTCGGCGACCACCGGCCGGGCCAGCACGGCGGCGTCGGCACCGGCGGCGTCCAGCACGACCTCGGCGCGCCCGGACACCGCCAGGGCCGCGCAGAGCAGCACCCGGCGCTCCTCCGGGTCGAGCGCCGCCACCGGGACGCGGGCCCGTAGCGCGGGTACGACCGGCAGCGGGTCGGGAAGAGCCGATCCGCCGGCGAGCTGCGCCGGGCGCAGAGCGGCCACGAGCTGCTCGACGGCCTCAGGGTCACCAGCGGCCGCCCGCGCGAGCCACGCCCCCACCCAGGGCGCCACGACGACGGGCCCGGTGCCGGTGCGCCGGGCCGCCGGTGCTGCCGGGTCCAGGGACGTCATCGTCAACCTCCCGATGATCCGCACGATCCGTGCAGGTCACGAGTTTGTCAGGTTTCCGGATGATATCCCGGGTCACCGGTTGGCGCTGCGCTTGTCAAGTCTCCAGCAGCATCGTGACCGGCCCGTCGTTGACGAGGTCGACGGCCATGTCGGCACCGAACGCCCCGCTTGCGACCTCGAGACCGCGCCCGCGCAGGTCCGCCACGACGGCGTCGACGAGCGGCTCGGCGACGGGGCCGGGTGCCGCCGCCTGCCAGGTGGGCCGCCGTCCCTTGCGGGCGTCCCCGTAGAGCGTGAACTGGCTGACCACCAGCACCGGGGCACCCTCGTCCGCGGCGGAGCGCTCGCCCCGCAGGATCCGCAGGTCCGCGATCTTGCGGGCGATCGTCGCGACGTCGGCGGGCCCGTCGTCGTGGGTCACGCCCACGAGCGCCACCAGGCCCGGCCGGTCGATCGTGCCGACGACCTCGCCGTCCACGGTCACGCTGGCCCGGGTCACCCGCTGGACGACGGCCCTCACGAGGCCACCTCCGCCCGGACGGCCACGGTGGAGCGGACCTCGCCGACCGGTGCGCCGCCCCCGAGCACGGACGTGGCGCCGAGCGCGTCCAGCGCCGCCTCGTCGGCGCCGGGCACGTCGAGGGCCCCGGCGACGCGCAGGGCGGCCGCCAGCACCGCCGGCCGCGGCCGGGAGGCCCCGTCGAGCACCTTGAACGCCAGCGCCGCCCCACCCGGCAGAGCGGCGGCGTACACCCCGTCGGCACCGTCCTTGGCGAGGAGGCCGGGCACCGCACGCATCGCGCGCGTCGCGTCGCGACCGTCGCCGCCGACCAGCTCCGGGAAGGCGGTCATGGCCGCGACCACCCGCTGCGCGGGGCTCCCGGCCGGCGCCTGGACCAGGCGCGAGAAGGACCGCGCGAGACCGGCCAGCGTGGTGGAGAACAGGGGTGCCCCGCACCCGTCGACCGTGACGCGCCGGGCGGCGTCCGGGCCGGCGAGCTCGACGACCGCGGCCCGTACCGCCTGCTGGAGAGGGTGGTCCACGGCCAGGTACCCCTCGAGGGGCCACCCCGCGACCCGGCAGGTGGCCAGCATCGCGGCGTGCTTGCCGGAGCAGTTCTGCGTGAGGCGGTCGGGCCCGTGCCCGGCCCCCTGCCACGCCGCCGCGGCCTGCGGGTCGTACGGCAGGTCGGGGGTGTTCGCCAGCGACTCCTCGGCCAGCCCCGCCCCGGCCAGGATCTGCCGGGCCACCCCGACGTGCCGGGGGGTCCCGTCGTGGCTGGCGGCGGCGAGCGCGAGCTGGTCGGCCGGCAGCTCCAGCCCGGCGCGCAGCATGGCCACGGCCTGGACCGGCTTGAGGGAGGAGCGCGGCCAGATCTCGACGTCCGGGTCCCCGGCCGCGAGCACGACCGTGCCGTCCGGGTCCAGCACGACCAGGTGACCCAGGTGCACGGACTCCACCAGGCCGCCCCGGACGACCTCCGCCAGCGGGACGGCTCCCTGCGCGACGCTCACCATCCGCTCGACCCCTGCGACCGGCCCTTGCCCCGTCCGGTGCCGTACGGCTTGAGCCGCGGGCGGACGTCGACGAGGTAGATGATGGCGGCGACCACCGCGACGATGCTGAGGAACCCGAGGGAGCTGATCGCCCCGCCCGAGGTGGGCAGCGCGAGGAAGCCGAGCGCCGTGGCGACACCCAGGATGACCAGCCAGATCGGCTTGGACAGCTTGCCCTCGGCGGTGAACCCGTGGGCCGGACGTCGCACGGCGTCGACGAGGGCGAACACCTCGATGACGAAGATGACGATCGCCAGGATGACGAAGACGTAGAACTGCAGGCTCGCGATCACGGGCCCAGGCTACGGCAGCACCCGCAGTCCGTGGCTCCGCGCGGCGGTCGCCACCCGCTCGTCCCAGGCCGCGAGGATCCCGCCGTCGCGCATGACGGCGATCGCTCCGGCCACGTGCACCGCGTCGGCGCCCCGCAGCGGGTCCGTCCCCGCGGCCAGCGCGGCGGCCTGGTCGGCGAGCTCCGCGGTGACCTCCACCCGGTGCAGGGCCGGCCACAGCTCCTCCCACCGGGCGACGGCCCGGTCGTGCGCCGCGGCGTCCAGGACGCCGGCCCGCAGCCCCGCCGCCAGCGCCGCTCGCAGCTCGACGTCCGCGAGCCGCGAGGTCACCACGAGGTCGGCGCGGTTCCACAGCGCGCTGGCGAGCTCGGACCCCGGCTCCGGGACGCAGAGCTTCACCAGGGCGCTGGCGTCGAAGTAGACGAGAGCCATCGCTGTCCCGCCCCGGTCAACGCCGGATGCGGCGCACGAGACCGGACAGGGCGGAGCCGGACGTCGAGCGGTGCGCGCCGTGGCCGGGGCCGGTCGGCTCCGGGGCCGACGGCACCTCGTGCACGGGCCGCGACCCGTCCGCCGGGGAGACCAGGCCGTCGCGCACCAGCTGGGCGACGAGGTCGGCGCTCTGGACGCCGGTGAGGCGGGCGACGGGGACCCCGCGCTCGGTGATGACGACCTCCTCGCCCGCGCGGGCCCGCTCGATCCACGACTTGAGCTCGGCACGCAGCGTGCTCACCGGGACGTCCATGGTCGACGACGCTACCGCAGTCGGTCCGTCGCAGGTAGGCCCCGTGGCGGGTTCGCGGCCCGAGAGACCAGGTCAGAGCTCCGGCAGCGCCGCACGGGCGTCCCCGGCCCCCAGGCCGGCGGCCTCCAGGGTGTCCACCACGGGCGCGCGCAGCAGCACCACGAGCGAGGCGACGCCCAGGTCGTCACCCCCGACCTCGCGCGGGTCGGCCTCCGCGGCGACCTCGAGCAGCAGCGCCCGCGCCCCCTCGAGCGACGCGCCGTCCTCGAGCGCCGTCGACAGCAGCCGCACCCCGCCGGCGAAGCGGTCCACGAGGTCGGCGGCGGCGGCCACGTCCGGCCAGGTGCCGTCCGGGGCGACGACGGTGGGGGCGCGCCGGGCGAGCACCCGCACGCTGCGCATCGCGCGGTCCAGCAGCACCGCCTGCTCGGCCAGGCGGCTGAACTCCGCCCAGTGCCCCCGGTTGACGCTCACCTGCGCGATGTCGGCGGACTTGCGTGCCGCGTCGCGCCAGTCCGCGAGCACGGGTTCGCTGGCCCGGCCGCGCACCAGCGCGGCGGCCAGCTCGTCCGCGTCGTGGTTCCGCAGCCCCCGCGCGACCGACTCGAGGGTCTCGGCCAGCTCGGAGGTGCCTCCGGCCGCCTGGGCCCGCAGCCGGCGGCGCGGGTCCCCCGGGGTCAGCACGGTCACCACCAGCGCCACCAGACCGCCGATGGCGGCGTCGGTCCAGCGGCCGAACGCGCCGTCGACGACCATCGCGAAGGGCAGCCCGACGACCACGATGGCCTGCACACCCGCCTGCGTGACCAGCAGGGGGCCGCGGTCGAGGAACCGCGCCAGCAGCGCGGAGACCAGCAGCACGACCGTGAGCTGCCACCACCCGGAGCCGATGACCTCCACGACGAGCTCGCCCATGCCGACCCCGACGGCCACGCCGGCGGCGACCTCGGCCACCCGGCGCAGCTCCCGGTCGAAGGAGAACCCGAGGCACACCCAGGCGGCCACCGCCGCGAAGAAGGGCTGGGCGTGCCCCAGCAGGGTGTGCGCGATCCCGTAGGCGGCACCGGCGGCGAGGGAGGCCTGCACGATCGGCCAGAAGCTGCTGCGGACACGGGCCCAGCCCTGGCGCAGCCGGATCCGGCGGACCAGGGACCGCACGGCCGTGTTGGCGGCGTCACGCGCCCGGCGCGGGTCCGGCCCGGTCCTCACCGTTCGATCACAGCAGGCTCTGAGCCCCGTCGCCACCGCGTGAGGTCAGGCCCCGCATCGTCTCGCCGCGCGCGGCGGGCCGGTCGGCCGAGACGCCCTCGCCGGGCACGACGACCTCCTGCGAGGCCGCCACGGCGATCTGCTCGGCGTCGTCCCCGGCACCGACCGGGCCGACGACGGCGAGCTCGGCGTCGACGGGGACGTTCCGCTTCACCACGGCCAGGGCCACGGGGCCGAGCTCGTGGTGGCGGGCCACCGTCGTGACCCGTCCGACCACCTTGCCGTCCGGTCCGTCGCGACGGACCTCGGCGCCGGCCTCCGGCACGACGTGCTGGGAGCCGTCGAGGTGCAGCATGACCAGCCGCCGCGGCGGCCGGCCGAGGTTGTGCACGCGCGCGACCGTCTCCTGGCCGCGGTAGCAGCCCTTGTGCAGGTGGACGGCGGTGCGCAGCCAGTCGAGCTCGTGCGGGACGGTGCGGTCGTCGACCTCGCGGGCGAGCCGCGGCCGCCACGCCTCGACGCGCAGGGCCTCGGTGGCCCACGTCCCGGCGAGCCGCCACCCGGCCGCCTCCCGCGCGGCCACGGCGTCGACGAGGGTCTCCCGCGGGACGAGCACGAGACGCCAGTCGCGGTCGGCCCCGGGGTGCTCCGCGGCAGGCGGACCGTAGCGGGTGCCGCCGCCGACCACCTCGGGCCAGCTGTCGCGCCAGGTGACGGGTTCGTCCTCGGTGCCCTCGGCGTCGACGGCCTCACCGATCGCGGCGTAGGAGTCGGTCATGTCGTCGATCTCGACGCGCATCATGAACTTCATGCGCTCGAGCCACGCCACGAGCGGTGCGACGTGGTCGCGCTCGGTGACGAACCAGGTGGAGGTGCCGTCGTCGACGACCGCGAGCGCGTGCTCGGTCCGTCCTTGCGGGGAGAGCACGAACAGCTCGGTCGAGGTGCGCGGGGCGAGGTGCTCGACGTCCTGGGACGTGATCGAGTGCAACCAGCCCAGGCGGTCCGGGCCCGTCAGGCGCACCACGCCGAGGTGCGACTGGTCGACGACGGCCGCACCGCGCACGAGCGCGCGCTGCTCGGCCACCGGGTCGCCGTAGTGCCAGGCGACCCCGGCGTCCGGGCCGGTCGCCGCGACGGCGTCCGGGCGGTCCAGCAGGGGGCTGCGGTAGGTCATGAGTCGTCGGTGACCCGGTCGAGCTCTCCCGACGCGTACGTGCCCATCGGGTGGCCGAAGGCGGCGAGCTCCTCGACCCAGAGCAGCCGGCCGTCGACGTTGCCGTACAGCCGCTTGGCGGCCGTCACCTCGGCGGCGGTGGCGGTGCGGGCCACGAAGTCGGTGGCCAGGTCCACCCGGCCGTCGCCGACCACGCCCAGGAAGAGCGCGACCCGACCCGAGGCGTCCGTGAGCAGCACCTCGAGCGGGTGCTGGCTCTCGGAGAGGCCCTCCGGTCGCTCCGAGGCGACGCGCCAGTAGCCCGTCTCGGTGGACCAGACGGTGTCGAAGGCGGCGTCGTCGCCGACCTCACCGTCGGTGACCGCGCCGTCGGAGGCGCCGGACCGCACGGACAGTGTGGACTCGAACCGCAGGTAGGGGCCGCCGTCGTGGTCGAAGACGAGCTCCTGGCGGAACTCGGTCTCCTCGATGCCCTCGTACTTGATGACACCGCCCCCGGTCCACCGTCCGACCAGCCAGGCCAGCGGGTACACCTCGGGAGCGAGTCCCTCGGGGAAGGTGAACGGCATCAGCGCTGACCGTGGAAGAGCTTGTAGACGACGTAGGCGGCGAACCAGGTGATCACTCCCACGGTGACCACCAGGAGGCTGGTGAAGAAGATCTCGAGCGCGTGGATCGACATGCCTCGATGGTACCCATCGCCGTGGGGCTAGGGTCGACCTATGACCGAGACCACAGACCGGCGATCCCTCGTCGTCAAGACGACGTCGGGCACGGACCGTCCGGAGGCCGCGAACCAGGCGCTGACGGTGGCCGCGTCGGCGGTCGCCGCCGGGGTGGACGTCTCCCTCTGGCTGACCGGGGACGCGGCGTGGTTCGGGGTGCCCGGTCGGGCCGACGAGCTGGCGCTGGAGCACGCCGCGCCGGCCGCCGAGCTGCTCGAGGCGGTGCTGGCGGCCGGGACGGTCACGGTGTGCTCCCAGTGCGCGGCGCGCCGGGAGATCGGCCCCGAGGACGTGCTCGACGGGGTGCGGATCGCCGGCGCCCCGGTGTTCGTCGAGGAGTCGCTGCGCCCGGGGGCCCAGGCCCTGGTCTACTGACCGGCGCGCCCGCGCCCTACCGCGCGGACGGACGCAGCCGGCGTCCCAGCAGGTACAGCTCGCAGCCGAGGCACAGCCCCACGGTGGCGTTGAGCGCCGCCGCGACGAAGGCGAGCCCGGCGGCCCACGGCACGACCGCGAGCGCCCCGGCCCAGCCGGCGACGACGCCCGTACCGGTCACGACGAGCCCCACGGTCTGCGCGAAGCGCGGCGGACGCACGTCCTCCAGCTCCGGCGGCGGGGCGAGCCTCGGCCGGACCAGCGTGCGGAAGAGCCAGCCCTGCCAGGTGGCCTGCGGGCCGCGCACCGCACCCGGCACGAAGCTCAGCGCGACGACGGTGAGCAGCACCAGCGCGGGCGTGGTCGGCCCGATGAGGACGACGACGGCCAGCAGCAGGGCGGTGATGCCGGCCCCGACACGGGGGCCGCGGGGGTCGATGCGGGGCGGGTCGGTGGTCTCCACGGTCATGCGGTCCTCCCCGCCACGGGTGCCGACGGCACCGTCGCGAGCGCGTCCCGGGCGCGGGCCGGCGTCATCCCGCCGGACGCGCGCGCCACCTCGGTGCCGGCGGCGTCCAGCACCAGCACGGTGGGCGTGCGGTGCACCCGGGCGCGCTCCACGAGGTCGGGACGGTGGTCCACGTCGACCTCGACGTGCGTGACGCCGGGTTCCTCGGCGGCCAGCGCACCCAGGGTCCGGGCGGTGGACCGGCAGGCCGAGCAGACCTCCGCCGACAGCTGCAGGAACGTCGCGCGGGCGCCCGGGGTCATGCCCTGGGCGACGAGCTCGTCCGTCCAGCCGGTCGCGGCGGCGTCCACGGCGCCCGGTGCGGTCGTGCGCACCCGGCCCTGGGCCGAGCGCCACGTCAGCGCGAGCACCGCCGTCACCACGAGCAACGCGGCGAGCACGGTCCACTGTGCGGTCATGCGATGGCCTCCTTCAGATCACCACCCACCGGCAACAGATCGTTTCGCATGGATGTTCCCGGCCGTCGTCACCGGAGAGTACGCGCCCCGCCCGGTCCCCGCCGCACCGTCCACCTGCGGGTCCGACCCCCCGGGCTACAGGAGCATGCGGCCGACGACGAACACGAGCATCCCGGTGATCGTCACCGGGACGGCGGCCGCCGCCGCGGCGGCACGACGTCTCTCGAGGGCGGGCTGACGTTCGAAGAGCAGACGGAGCGCGGCCGAGACGAGACCGGCGACCAGCCCGACGACGAGGCCGTGCACGGGTTCGACCTCGGGCAGGGCCGACGCGGTGCCGGCACCCGCCGCTCCACCGAGCACGACGCCCAGCAGCGACCCGATCCACCCCCCGGCCACCGGGAGCGCCGCCACCGCCGACGCCACGGCCAGGCCGACGGCGCTGGTGACCACGAGCCCGGCACCGGCGTCCGTCGACGCGGTGGCCAGCCATCCGGCGGCGGAGACCGTGACCACGACGCCGGCCGTCATCCCGCTGACGGACTCGACCAGACGAGGGCGCCCGCCGCGGCGCAGCATCTGCGCCACGAAGGCCAGGACCAGCGACAGCGCGATGACGAGGGGCAGGTTGCGCAGGATCGGCTCGCCCTCGGTGAACCAGGTGACGGCGAGCCCGCCGGCACCCGCCAGCAGCACCACCACCGAGGTCGCCCCCTCGGCCGGCAGGCGGAGCAGCGGCGCCCAGCCGGCCGTCAGCAGCAGGATCAGGAGCCCGCACGCGCCGAGCGTCCACCAGGGCCCCAGGTAGGCGGCGGTCGCCACGAGCGTGGCGAGCACCGCCGTCGTCACGGCACGGGAGGTCACGGTCACGCGGACGAGTCTCCCATGCCAAGACGTTGTGACCTTCGGGGCGCGGCAGGGTACCTTGACGATCACCCGCAGCGGGAGGAGTGCACGTGGCGGAACTGTTGATCCTGACGCCCGCGACCGGCGGTTCGGTCGAGGTGCTGCCCGCGCTGGGACTGCTCTCGCACAAGGTGCGCGTGCTCCCCATGGAGCCCTCGGCGCTCGTGGACGCCCCCGACTCGGACGTCGTCCTGCTGGACGCCCGCCGGGACCTCGTCGCCGCCCGCACCACGTGCCGCCTGCTGCACGCCACCGGGCTCACGGTCCCCCTCGTGCTGATCCTCACCGAGGGCGGCCTGACCGTCGTCAACCACGAGTGGGGAGCGGACGACCTCCTGCTCGAGTCCGCCTCGCCCGCGGAGGTCGAGGCACGGCTGCGCCTCGTCGTCGAGCGGTCGGCGCACGGCACCCGCGAGGACTCGCCGCAGGAGATCTCCGCCGGCGAGCTCGCGATCGACGCGGGCGGGTACACCGCCCGCCTGCGCGGCCGCCCGATCGACCTCACCTACAAGGAGTTCGAGCTCCTCAAGTACCTGGTGCAGCACCCGGGCCGCGTCTTCACCCGCGCCCAGCTCCTGCAGGAGGTGTGGGGCTACGACTACTACGGCGGCACCCGCACCGTCGACGTGCACGTGCGCCGGCTGCGCGCCAAGCTCGGCCCGGAGCACGAGCAGCTCATCGGCACCGTGCGGAACGTCGGCTACCGGTTCGACCCGCCCAAGGAACCCCGCGACGACGTGACCGCCCCGGGGACGGGGTCGGGCCCCGACCGTGACGCCCCCGGCTCCGCCCACGTGTCCTCCGGCGGCTGACCGGGTAGGTTGCGGCCGTGACCGCCATGTCCGACGCCGCCGACTACTCCTGCGCACTGGTCGACGGACCGTGGCGGCACGAGTTCGTCGCCGCCAACGGTTCCCGCTTCCACGTCGCCGTCGCCGGCCCGCGCCCCACGAACGGCGACCGGGACCCGCTCGTGGTGCTGCTCCACGGCTTCCCGCAGTTCTGGTGGGCCTGGCGTCACCAGATCGCCGCCCTGGCGGACGCCGGGATGCAGGTCGCCGCGCTCGACGTCCGCGGGGTCGCCGCGTCCGACAAACCGCCGTCGGGCCGCGACGTGCCGACCCGCACCCGCGACGTGGCCGGGGTGATCCGCTCCGTCGGTCACGACCGTGCCGTCGTCGTCGGTGCGGGCACCGGCGGCGCCCTCGCCTGGGCCATGTCGGCGCTCCAGCCGGCCGTCACCGCGGCCGTCGCCGCGGTGAGCGCACCGCACCCGGGCCGTCTGCACGTCCCGGGGAGGGGCATCCTCACCCCCGCGGCCCGGCGCCTGTTCGCCGCCGCGCAGCTGCCCGGCGTCCTCGAACGTCGCCTGCAGGACGCCGACGGCGTGGCCGGCATCCTGGACGCCGGCTCCGACCGCCCCCTGGACCCGGAGGCGGTCGCGCGCTACCGGGAGGCGCTGCGCGTCCCGTTCGCCGCGCACAACACGGTGGACGCGCTGCGCTGGTTGTCCCGCACGTCGAGCCACCCGGCCGGACGCCGGTACCTCGCGGCCCTCAAGCGCCCGGTCGACGTGCCGGTCCTGCAGCTCCACGGCGCCGCCGACGGGTTCCTGCGGCGCGAGACCGCCGACCTGGACGGGGCGGCGCTGGCGCGTGACTTCCGGTTCGAGGTCGTCGAGGGGGCGGGCCACTTCCTGCCGGAGGAGGCCCCCGACGCCGTGACCGTGCTGCTGCTCGACTGGCTGCGGCGCCCGGGCGTGCTGCGTTGACCGACGGGCGCGACGGCGGTCAGCCCCGCGGCCCCGGCCGGAGCAGCTTCGCGGCAGCGACCGGGTCGGACTCCCCCAGACCGTTCGACGGGCACCACCGCGCGACCGGGCAGGCGCCGCACGCCGGACGCCGGGCATGGCAGACCCGGCGGCCGTGCCAGACGAGGTGGTGGCTCAGCATCACCCAGTCCTTGCGGGGGAAGAGCTCGCCGACGGCGTGCTCGACCTTGACCGGGTCCTCCTCCTCGGTGAACCCGAGGCGCCGGGCGAGCCGGCCGAAGTGGGTGTCCACGGTGATGCCGGGGATGCCGAACGCGTTGCCGAGCACGACGTTCGCCGTCTTGCGCCCGACGCCGGGCAACGCCACCAGGTCCGGCAGACGGCGCGGCACCTCGCCGCCGTGCCGTTCCACGAGAGCCTGGGCCAGGCCGATCGCCGACCGCGTCTTGGCCCGGTAGAAGCCGAGCGGGCGCAGGATCTCCTCGACGTCGGCCGGTTCGGCCGCGGCGAGCGAGGCGGCGTCGGGGTACCGGGCGAACAGCGTCGGCGTCGTCGCGTTGACCCGCACGTCGGTGGTCTGGGCCGAGAGCACCGTGGCGACCAGCAGCTCGAAGGGCGTGGTGAAGTCCAGCTCCGCACGCGCGTCCGGGTAGGTCTCGGCGAGCACGCGGTCGATGCGTCGGGCCCGCCGGACCAGGGCCAGACGGGACTCGCCGGTAGGGGTAGGCTGCTCCGACGTCTCGACCATGCGGGCAGCGTAACCCCGGACTCCGACCGCAGGACGGACGCCAGGTCGCGGAACTCGAGGACCCCGCCGGTCGTTCGCCCGGACGTCACCCCGCGGCGGTGCGTCCAGGCACGACGCCCTGGTGTGAGGCAGACTGAGACCTGGAACACATTTTGACAGACGCGCGCCTCGCCCCGCCCGGGCAGAGGCCCGAGAACGTGAGGATTGCTGTGGACGACACCGTCGTGCTCTCCGCCCCCTTGTTCGCCGACATGGACACCGAGGAGTCCAAGGCGCTCATCGAGTCCATGATCCCGGTCGAGCTGGGCCGCGGGGACGTCCTGTTCCGCGAGGGGGAGCCGGGCGACCGGCTCTACGTGATCGCGCAGGGCAAGATCAAGCTGGGACGCCGTTCCAGCGACGGTCGGGAGAACCTGCTGTCGATCCTCGGACCCGGCGAGATGTTCGGCGAGCTCTCGCTCTTCGACCCGGGCCCCCGGACCGCCACTGCGTCGTCGGTGTCCGACGCACTGTGCTACGAGCTGCGCCACCAGGCGCTCGTCCAGTGGGTCGCCGCCCACCCCAACGTCGCCACGACGCTGCTCGGCGCGCTCGCCCGACGGCTGCGCCGCACGAACGAGACCCTGGCCGACCTGGTGTTCTCCGACGTGCCCGGGCGGGTCGCGAAGGCGCTGCTCGACCTGTCGCAGCGCTTCGGCGAGCCGAACGACGAGGGCGTCCGGGTCGCGCACGACCTGACCCAGGAGGAGCTCGCTCAGCTCGTCGGCGCGTCCCGCGAGACCGTCAACAAGGCGCTGGCCGACTTCGCCACGCGCGGCTGGGTCCGCCGCGAGGGCCGTGCGGTCGTGCTGCTCGACATGGACCGGCTGGAGCGCCGCGCTCGCTGAGTCCTGCTCCTCCGCGGGTGTCGAAGACCCCCGGACACCGTCACGTTCACGGCCGCTGGGCGGCCTCCACTTCGGGGTGGGTGACGGTGTCCGGGGGTCTTCGACGTCCGCTGAGTGCGCCGTGCTGCGGCGTCCCGCGCGGTCGGCAGTTCCTGCGTCGATCGACAGCTTGAGGTGCCGATCGACGCAGGAACTGCCGAGCTCGTGCTGTGACGGGGGACCTGTCAGTCGGCGAGCTCGACGATCAGCTCGACCTCGACCGGGGCGTCCAGCGGCAGGACCGCGACGCCGACGGCGGACCGGGCGTGCGTGCCGGCGTCCCCGAAGATCGTGCCCAGCAGCTCGCTGGCACCGTTGAGGACGGCGGGCTGGCCGGTGAAGGACGGGTCGCTGGCCACGAAACCGGTGACCTTGACGATGCGCGCACCCTCCAGCGTGCCGGCGACGCTGTGCACGGCGGCCAGCGCGTTGAGGGCGCAGATGCCGGCCAGCTCGGTGGCGTCCGCCGGGTCCACGAGCCCGTCGCCGGCGCCGACCTTGCCGGTGGTCGGCAGGGCGCCGTCCACGAAGGGCAGCTGCCCCGCGGTGTAGACGTACCGTCCCGACCGGACGGCGGGCTGGTACGCCGCCACCGGTGCGGCGACGTCGGGCAGGGTCAGGCCCAGCTCTGCCAGGCGGGACTCGATGCTCACGCCGGCCTCACTCACCCGAGGGTCGCTTGAGGTAGGCGACGAGGTTCGCGCTGTCCGGACCCGGCACGACCTGCACCAGCTCCCAGCCGTCGGCGCCCCACTGGTCGAGGATCGCCTTCGTGTTGTGGATCAGGAGGGGGATGGTCGCGTACTCCCACGTGGTAGCCATGCGGCGATGGTAGCCCGACCATGTTTCGTCGGGGCATCGGCACGAGTCGGGGACCACGACTCCACAGGACCTGCACACCCGTGCCGGTCCTCCTGTGCGGCGGTGCGGACCGAACCTCTAGGCTGGGCACATGGCGCCTCCTGAGTCTCGTCGCATCACGCGCACGATCCCGGCCACGCAGATGGTCGCGCTGCTGCTTGCCTTCCTGCTGGCCGCCGGCGCCGGCGGCGTGCTGGCCGCGGGGTTCGTGATCCCGGCGGTCGCGGGTGTCAACGCGGTGGCGGACAGCACCGTGGAGATCTACGACGAGTTCCCGGCCGAGCTCGAGCCGCGGCCGCTGTCGCAGCAGTCCCGGATCTACGCCTCCAACGGCAGGCTCCTGGCGACGTTCTACTACCAGAACCGCATCGTGAAGCCGCTCGACGAGATCTCCGAGAACGTGCAGCACGCGGCGATCGCCATCGAGGACGAGCGCTTCTACGAGCACAACGGCGTGGACGCCCAGGGCATCACCCGTGCCGTCGTCAACAACCTCACCAACGAGGCCACGCAGGGCGCGTCGACGCTGACCCAGCAGTACGTCAAGAACATGCTCATCGAGTCGGCCCTGCAGGACGGCGACCAGTTCGCCGTGATCGCCGCCCACGAGTCGACGATCGACCGCAAGCTCCGCGAGGCCAAGATGGCCATCGCCCTCGAGGAGCGCATGTCCAAGGACGAGATCCTGCAGGGCTACCTCAACGTCGCACAGTTCGGGCACAAGCAGATCTACGGCGTGGAGGCGGCGGCCCGTTACTACTTCGACACGACGGCCGCCGACCTCACCGTCGTCCAGGCCGCCACGATCGCCGGGATCACGAAGGCACCCAGCAAGTTCGACCCGACGCGGAACCCCGAGCTGGCCCAGGAGCGGCGCGACCTGGTCATCAAGAACATGTACAGCCTCGGGTACATCTCGCTGGACGAGCGAGACGAGGCCCTCGACCAGCCGATCGAGGAGACGCTAAACGTCAACCCGACGCCGGCCGGCTGCCAGATGGCGAACAACTCGGCGTTCTTCTGCGACTACGTCATCAAGGAGCTGCTGCTGGACCCGGCGTTCGGGGAGACGCGCGCGGACCGCCAGAACCTCCTGTACCGGGGCGGTCTCGACATCCACACGACGCTGGACATGAAGAAGCAGAAGTCCGCGTTCAAGACCATCAAGAAGTCCGTGCCCGAGGACGGCAGCAGCGAGGGGCTCGAGGCCTCGATCGTCTCCGTCGAGCCCGGGACCGGCAAGATCCTCGCGATGGCCCAGAACGTCCCCTACACCGGCACGAAGGCCGCGGAGAACGCGAGCCGGGACACGACCGTCAGCTACAACGCCGACTACCTGCACGGCGCCTCGGGCGGGTTCTCCCCCGGGTCGAACTTCAAACCGGTGGTCCTCGCCGAGTGGCTGAAGAGCGGGCACACCCTCAACGACGTCGTGAATGCCAACGAACGGACCTGGGACACCGGCAAGTTCAACTCTCCGTGCAAGCCCCTGCCCTCGGAGGAGTGGCCGGTCGGAAACGCGGAGGGCGGCTCCGCGGGGCCGATGAGCGTGCTCAAGGCCACCTACCTGTCCGTGAACGCGGCCTACGCCGACATGGGCTCACGCCTCAACCTCTGCGATCTGCGCGGCACGGCCTACCAGATGGGCTTCCGCCCGACCAGCACCAGCCTGCCCACCGAGACGCGGGATGTCGGACCGCTCAAGACCACGCAGGTCAAGGAGAGCGACATCAACATCTTCGCGCCGATGCTGCTCGGCACGCAGGAGTCCTCCCCGCTGAACATGGCCGCGATGTACGCCACCATCGCCTCGGGCGGGACCTACTGCGCGCCGCGAGCGATCACGGGCGTCACCGGACCCCGGGGTGAGGAGTACGAGGTCCCCGAGGCCGACTGCGACAAGAACGCGCTGCCGAGCAACGTCGCCGCCACGATGGCCTACGCGATGGAGAACGTCTTCACCCGCGGGACGGCCTACTACGTCGGCGGTCTCGAGGACGGCCGCCCGGTCGCCGGCAAGACGGGCACGTCCCAGCTGTCGGCCCAGACGTGGTTCTCCGGGTTCGTCCCCCAGCTCGCCACGACCGTCTGGGTGGGCTCCGTCGACAACCCCCGCGAGGACCACACCGGTCCGGGCACCGTCGCGGGCAACTCCTACGACATCCTGTACGGCTCGACCGTCGCGGCCCCGACCTGGAAGACCTACATGGACCAGGCGGTCAAGGGCATGCCGGTCGAGGACTTCGGCGCCCCTGACCCGCGGCTGATCGGCTCGGCACCGGCCCCCACCTCTGCGCCCACCACGTCCGACGACAGCTCGTCGTTCAGCACGGGGTCCGACTCCTCGGGCGCGAGCGACGGCCCGGGGAACAGCGGTGGCAACGGAAACGGCAACGGGAACGGTCAGAACGACGGGAGCGACGGCTGAGACCCCTCACCGTGCTGGGCGGGGTCGCCGCCCTGGGCGTCGCCGGCCTGGCGTACGCACACCTCGAGACGAAGCTCTTCACGTTGCGCCGGGTGACCGTGCCCGTGCTGGCCCCGGGCGAGCGCGACCTGCGGGTCCTGCACGTCTCGGACCTGCACCTGACCCCGGACCAGCAGCGCAAGATCGACTGGGTCCGGTCGCTGGCCGCGCTGGAGCCTGACCTGGTGATCGACACCGGCGACAACATCGCGCACCACGACGCCGTCGACCCGCTGCTGCACGCGCTCGAGCCGTTGCTCGCCACCCCCGGGGCGTTCGTCATGGGCTCCAACGACTACTACTCCCCCACCTTCAAGAACCCGGCGCGCTACCTGCTCCCGGACGCCCGCGGACCGATGCGCCGCACGCCCGACCTGCCGTGGGACCGGATGGCTGCGGCGATGCGCGACGCCGGGTGGGCCGACCTGACCAACCGGCGCGACGCCGTCGACGTCGGGGGGCGGCGCATCGCCCTGGCCGGTGTGGACGACCCGCACCTGGACCGGGACGAGTTCCCGGAGACGACCGACGACGAGCCGGCGCTGCTGCGCCTCGGGGTCGCGCACGCGCCGTACCAGCGGGTCCTGAACCGGATGCATGCCGACGGAGCGGACGCGATCATCGCCGGGCACACGCACGGCGGCCAGCTCTGCCTGCCGTTCTACGGGTCGCTGGTCACCAACTGCGACATCGACCGCGGACGCGCCAAGGGTCTGCACGGCTGGCCCGGCCCGCGGCCCGACGAACCGGGCGGCGAGGACTCCACCTGGCTGCACGTCTCGGCCGGCGCCGGGACCTCGCCGTACGCCCCGGTGCGGTTCGCCTGCCGCCCGGAAGCGACCTTGATCACGTTCACGGCGCGGGACCGGATCTGAGTTTTCGTTCCGGGGCGATCGTCGGCTATTCTGAGCAGGCTTCCGCACGAGGAATCCGGTTCGCCGGTGTTCGAGGGTGCGGGCGCAGTCCCTCGGGGTGTGGCGCAGCTTGGTAGCGCGCTTCGTTCGGGACGAAGAGGTCGCAGGTTCAAATCCTGTCACCCCGACCAGTCGAGAGGCCCTCCGGCCAGCGGAAACGCTGGCCGGAGGGCCTCTTGTCCTTCCTTGACGGGTCTCTACGTCTGTTCCCGCCGTGGCTATTCTTCGGTCATGCGCAGCGACGACAGAGGCACGCGCTCGCCGCGCACGTACCGGGCCGTGGCCGAGGACTCTCCACTGGGTCTCGTCCTGCGACTGCTCTGCCGGCCGAGCAAGGGCCAGTTCGAGATGGCGTTCGGGGCCCGCCCTCGGTCGGACCAGCGCGTCGGCATGCTCAGGAAGGCACATTTCGCTGCTGGTGCCGGCCTCGTCGGAGGGACGATCATCGGCGTCCTGGTGGCGTTCCACCGCGGGCGCAGGTTCCCCGGACCTGCGTGGACGGAGGCCCACTCGCAGATCGCATCGCTCGCCGTGGGCGCCGCGGTCGCCATCTGCCTGATCACTGCGGTGCCGATCTGGACCCTCGTCCGGTAGAGGGCAGGTCCGGGGCCGCCCGGCGGAGGGTCAGCCCTGCCAGTCCTCGGCCAGCAGCGCGTAGTCCATGCCGTCCAGCCACTCGCCCGACCGGTGCAGACCGGTCTTGCGGCTGAGCTCCTCACGGCGCATCCCGAGGCGCTCCATCAGCCGCCACGAGGCCACGTTCGCCGCGAAGCATCCCGCGTGGACGCGACGCAACCCGAGCTGCTCGAAGGCCATCCCGATCGTTCCACGCACCGCCTCGGTCGCGTAGCCCTGGCCACCGAACGCCGGGTCGAGGGTCCAGCCGATCTCGGCCTGCACAGCGCGGCCCTGGTCGGCCACCTCGGCCTGTGCCCACCCGTCCTCGACCTTCACCATGAGATCGCCGATCGGCTCGCCGTCGAGCTCGACCACCAGCGTGAGCGCCAGACGGGCGGGGTCGACGAACCTCGCCCGGTAGGTCGCGTAGTCGGTCGGCGCGCTGGTGATCCACTCCCCCACCTCGGGCAGCCGCCGCCAGCGCCAGGTCGCCGCGACGTCGTCGGGCGTCGCGCGGCGGATCGCCAGACGTTCGGTCAGCACGGGCCACGAGACGGCGTCGAGGGGATCCACGGCCTCAGCGTATGCGGCCGGAGGGCGACCGCCGCGTAGAGTTCGACCCACACCGTCGTGGAGGATCCCTTGCCCGTCACCAGTGCCGACGTCGCGCGCGCCGCCGGCGTGTCCCGCACCACCGTCAGCTACGTCCTCAACGACACCCCGGGCACGAACATCTCGTCCGCGACCCGCGACCTCGTCCTGGCCACCGCCGCGCAGCTCGGGTACGCGCCGTCGGCCGCGGCACGCGCCCTGCGCCGCGGGCAGAGCGACCTGGTCGTGTGCGTCCTGCCCGACTGGCCCACCGGCCCCGTCGTGGACACGGTCCTGGACCTGCTCACCGACAACCTCGCCGAACGCGGCCTCTTCCTGCTGGTGCACCACCACCGCTCGACCCGGCCGCTGCGCGAGCTGTGGCGGGCCGTCACGCCCCGCGTCGTCGTCGGTCTCACGCACTTCCCGGCCGAGGACCTGCGGGCGCTGCGCCAGGCGGGCATCGAGGTGGTCGGTGCCGGGTCCGTGGACGACGGCGCCCACCCCGGCATCGACGCGGAGAACCAGCGAGGACTGGGCGAGCTCCAGGTCGAGCACCTGCTCGAGCGTGGGTATCGACACCTCGGCATCGCCACGACCCCGGACGAGCGGCTGCGCGAGTTCGCCGACCTGCGCACGGACGGTGTGCGGCGCGCCTGCGCCCGGGCGGACGTCCCCGTGCCGCCGGTCGCCGTCGTCACCCCGGTCGCCCCCGCGACCGAGGCGGTGCGCGGGTGGGTGGCCGACGGCGTCGACGCGGTCGCCTGCTACAACGACGAGATCGCCCTGGCGGTCCTGGCCGGCGCGCGGGAGGCCGGTGTCGAGGTGCCCGGCCGTCTCGCCGTCATCGGTCTCGACGACGTCCCGGCCGCCTCGCTCGCCGACCCGCCCCTGACGACCATCTCGCAGCCGAGCGCCGCGCAGGCCCGTCACCTGGCGGCGAGCGTCGAGGCGGTGCTGGACGGCCGGCCGCTGCCGCCCGGGCCGGACGAGCCGAGCCGCGTCGTCCCGCGCGCCTCGACCTGACCGACCCCCTCCGCGCACGGCGCCCCGCCCCGGACGCGGGAGAACCCCGCCCCGGGGACGGACCGGACGGGCCGTCCCCGGGGCGGGGTCTGCATCTCCTGCTCAGGAGGGAGGGGTCAGGGTGCGGGGTACTCCACGATGTACTCCGGCACACCGACCGTCGACGGCGGCACCGCGTCGCCCACGCCGTTGACGACGTGGTTGATGGTGCCGGCCGACAGGTTGACCGTCATGATGTGGTGCAGCGTCACACCCGGGGCGTCGGGCACCTCGAACCCGTTCTCGGTGACGATGTCCGGGTTGTTCTGGTTGAAGACGTACACCCCGCCACCGTGCAGCGTGTGCTCGGTGACGTCGTCGGCCACCTTGTACCCGGCGTACCCGAGGGTGCCGTCCGGACGGGTCCAGTCGGCCTGGGTCGGCGGGTCGTAGGGCAGCTCGTTCTGGTAGAGCACGGTGGTGCCGCGCTCGCCGTTCCAGACGGTGTTGAACTCCTGGAAGTGCTCGACGAACAGACCGGTCGCGGTCACGTCGTCACCGTTGATGCGCACACCGGTGCGGCCGATGTTGGTGTTCCACCGCACGGTGTCACCGTTCACGCCGTTCTCCCCACCCGTGGGGAAGCCCTCGACGCCGTGGTCCCCGCGCCACACCCAGGTGTGGTCGATGAGCACGTTGTCGGAGTTCACCTCGAGCGCGGTGTCCGTGGACCCGACGTGGGGGCCGCCGACGCGGAAGTACACGTCGGACAGCGTGGTCGGGTTCGCGGGGTCGGTCCGGTTCTCGTGGTCGCCGTTCTCCTTGCCGACCTGCAGCAGCAGCTCGGACTCCGTCTCGCCGGCGTCGATCGTCACACCCGCGACGACGGCGCCCGGGACGTCCGCGACGCGCATCGGCGTCGCGCCGTCGACGGCGGTCAGGGTGGCGTGCCCCATGCCGAGCACGACGGTGTCGGCACGCTTGACCTCGATGGTCTCCGCGACGTCGTAGACGCCCGGCGTCAGCAGCAGGTGCTTGCCACGGGCCAGGTTGGTGTTGATCTCGCGGACCGAGTCACCCGGCTGGGCGATGAAGAAGTCCTCGATGCCGATGGTGCGCCCCTCGGTCATGCCGTCGGCCCAGCTCACGCCGCGCGTGCCGGTCTGCGCTGCGGGCACGCGGACGTTCCAGCGCCCGTCGTCGTCGACGAAGAGGTACGGCTTCTCCCGGCTCACGGGCGTCTCGTCGAGCGTCGTGTACGGCGGGGAGGGGAAATCCGAGTCGTCGGGTGCACCGACGACGCCGGAGAACACCTGGTTCCACACGGCGTTCGACCAGGCGGGCATCTCGCTGTTGCGGGTCAGCCACTGCTGCTGCGAGCCGTTCAGCGGCGGCGTGTCGAACCGCGAGTCGGCGATGAAGCCCCCGGAGGCGTAGTGCGGCCCGTCGGTGCAGTAGTCCATCAGGGACAGGAAGCCGTCGACGTCGAGACGTCGCATCGAGACCGCCTGGGAGACCGCCCAGAAGTTGGCCGACGCCCGGCACCCGTCCTGACCGGAGCTGTCGATCGTCAGGTGGAGGTTCGACAGCGTGCGCCAGAAGTTGACGAGCGCGATGCAGTTCGAGCTGCCCGGAATGTTGTTCAGGCAGCGGTTGTAGACCTCGATCGCGCCGCGGACGTCGACGTCGCCCGGGGACGCCCCGAGGCCGGCGACCTCCGTGTAGTAGCCGACGCGCGCCTGCAGCGGGTCCTCGGCCGAGCCGTAGCTGCCCGGCTTGAACAGCACGCTGTAGCGGTCCGTCGACATCTCGGCGTCGGTCTGCTGCTCGGCGAGCTCGTCGAGCGCCGTCTCGATCTCCGCCTGCGGGGTCGAGGGGTCGAAGACCATGACGTTCGGGCCGAGATCCGGGTCGAACGGGTCGACCTGGTCGGGCGGCGACGCCTGCGCGGCGCCGACGCCGGTCAGCAGGACGGCCGCGGCTGCTCCCAGGGCCAGTGCGCGGCGGGGCCTGCCGCGCGAGGACGGGACTGACATGCGAGTTCCTCTCCGTCGAGACTCGAGGGGGCAGTAGTGACTCGTGTCACCACGCATGGCCGACCTTAGAGGTCCGCGACATCGGAGCGCAAGGGTGATCCTGCGACCTCTCGCCGGAACCGTGACCGTCCCCGCACGTCAGACGGCGAGGACCACGCCCTGCTCGTAGCATCACCAGCACGGGACGACGCCGGGAGGAGCCGGGCATGGCCGACGACGCGGTGACACCACTCTCGCGACGGACCGCGGGGACGGCGCGGAGGTTGTGGCGACTCGTCTACGTCCGTGCCGTCGCCTACCTCGTCGCCGGTGCCGTCCTCCTCGTCAACCCGGACGAAGGCCTGTCCTGGCTGCGCTGGGTGATCGGCCTGGCCATCCTCGCCCAGGGAGCGCTGCTCGCGATCGAGAACGTCCCCGGGCAGCGAGCCGACCAGGGCGACCTGAGCTGGCGGTTCGTCGCCGGGCTGCTCAGCGTCGCCGCCGGCCTGCTCGTCGTGCTCTGGCCCTCGATGACGGCCCCCCTGCTCTTCCTCGTCGTCGGCGTGTGGGCCTGCGCCGCGGGCGTGGCCGGGGTCGTCGCCGGGCTGCGGGGGCGCGCCGTACGCGCGAAGGCCTGGGACTGGCAGCTCGTCAACGCGGTGCTGTGGATCATGCTCGGCATCGTGATCCTCGCCCGACCCACGGACGACGCACCGACGATCGCCCTCCTGCTGTCGACGTACCTCCTGCTCGCCGGGGCGGTGCTGCTCGTCGCGGGTCTCTCCACCGGAACCCGGCAGAAGGACCGCGAGACCGCCTGACGACGACGGCTCCCAGGGCACGATCCGGGCAGACGTGACACTCTGTGAGGCGACCACCACAGGACGTCGTCAAGGAGGACCGATGGATCCGATCGTCGTCGTCGGGGGTGGGCTGGCCGCCGCCCGTGCCACGGAGACACTGCGCAGCGAGGGGTACGACGGGCCGCTCGTGGTCGTGGCCGGCGAGTCCACGGTGCCGTACGAGCGTCCGCCCCTGTCCAAGGAGTACCTGCGGGGCGAGGCCGAGCGCGCCGACCTGCGCCCCCTCGACGCCGACTGGTACGCCGACCAGCACGTCGACCTGCGCACCGGGACCAGCGCCACCGCGCTCGACGTCGGCGCACGGTCCGTGACGACCGCGCCCGGTGGCGCGCAGCGCTACTCCCGGCTCGTGCTCGCCACCGGGTCCCGGGTTCGGCGGATCGACGTGCCGGGGGCCGAGCTCGACGGCGTCCACTACCTGCGCACGGTGCGCGACGCGGACCGGCTCGCGTCCGCGCTCGCCGGGGACGGGCCGGTGGTCGTCGTCGGCGACGGGTGGATCGGCATGGAGGTGGCGGCCTCGGCGCGCCAGCTCGGGCGCGAGGTCACCGTGGTCGGGCGCGGCCCGCACCCGCTGGCCTCCCTCGGGCCGGAGGTGGCCCGCATCTTCACCGCAGTGCACGAGGACAACGGCGTCCGGCTGCTCCACGGGCGCACCGTGGTCGGTGTGGACGGCGACGCCGGTCGGGTGAGCGGCGTGCGGCTCGACGACGACACCTCCCTGCCGGCGGCCACGGTCGTCGTCGGGATCGGCGTCACCCCGGAGGTCGGGCTCGCCGCGGAGGCCGGGATCGACCTCGTCGCGGACCGCGACGGGGGCGGGATCGCCGTCGACGGCACCCTGCGCACCTCGGCACCCGACGTGTGGGCCGTCGGCGACATCGCCGCGATCCCCTCTCCGCGCTACGACCGGATGCTCCGGATCGAGCACTGGGCCGTCGCCGACGAGACGGGCAAGCACGCCGCCCGGTCGATGACGGGGTCGGGCGAGGCGTACGACGTCCTGCCCTACTTCTTCTCCGACCAGTTCGACCTCGGCATGGAGGCCAAGGGGCTGACGGAGGGCGAGATCGTCATCTCGGGCTCCGCCGAGGACCGCGAGTGCGTCGTCTTCTGGGTCGACGGTGGCCGGGTCAACGGGGCCATGGGCATCAACGTCTGGGAACGGATGGACGAGGCCGAGGAGCTGATCCGGCACGACGGGACCGTCGACCGGGCGACGCTGGAGGCGTTCGCCGGCTGACCCCTGGCCGCCCCGACGGAGCACGAGTCCAGGACGGAGGACGAGGTGGGACGACGGAGAACCTGGCAAGGCGTAGGAGCCCTCGGCGCGGGGATCGCCTCCCTGGCGACCTGGGACCTGCTGCAGCGCAAGCACACGATCCTGCGCCGGTACCCCGTGATCGGCCACCTGCGCTACCTCCTCGAGATCGTCCGGCCCGAGCTGCAGCAGTACTTCATCGAGCGCGACTGGGACGGCCGCCCGTACGACCGCGACACCCGCTCGCTCGTGTACGAGCGGGCGAAGGGCGTCAACGAGGAGAAGCCGTTCGGCACCGAGCTCGACGTCAACCGGGTCGGGCACGAGCACCTCGTGCACACGACGACCCCGCTGGAGACCCCCGACGAGCCGGCGCGGGTCCAGGTCGGCGGACCCGACTGCATCCGCCCGTACTCCATGGCCCTGCTCAACGTCTCGGCCATGAGCTTCGGCTCCCTGTCGGCCAACGCGATCCGCGCCCTGAACAAGGGCGCTGCCCTCGGCGGGTTCGCCCACGACACCGGCGAGGGCGGCCTCTCGCCGTACCACGAGGAGCACGGCGGCGACCTGGTCTGGGAGATCGGGACCGGCTACTTCGGCGCGCGGACCGCGGACGGCGACTTCGACTCCGCGACGTTCCGCGACACCGCCGCGAAGGACCAGGTCAAGATGGTGTCCCTCAAGCTGAGCCAGGGCGCGAAGCCGGGGGTCGGCGGGGTGCTGCCCGCCTCGAAGGTGACCGCCGAGATCGCCCGGACACGCCAGGTCCCCGCGGGCGAGAAGTGCGTCAGCCCTTCCGCCCACCGGGTGTTCTCGACCCCGACCGAGCTCGTCGAGTTCGTCGCACGGATGCGTGAGCTCGCCGGTGGGAAGCCCGCCGGCATCAAGCTCTGCGTGGGCTCACGGGTGGACGTGCTCGCCGTCTGCAAGGCCGTGCTGGAGGTCGGCACCGCCCCCGACTTCATCATCGTGGACGGCGCCGAGGGCGGCACCGGTGCCGCACCCCTCGAGTTCGAGGACCACGTCGGCATGCCGCTCACCCAGGGACTGATGACGGTCCACAACGCCCTCGTGGGCACGGGACTGCGCGACCGTGTCCGCGTCGGCGCGAGCGGGAAGATCGCCGGAGGCAGCGACATCGTCAAACGGCTCGCACAAGGGGCCGACTACACCAACGCCGCCCGGGCCATGATGATGGCCGCGGGCTGCATCCAGGCGCAGCGGTGCCACACCGACCGCTGCCCGAGCGGCGTCGCCACGCAGAACCCCTGGCGGGCCCGAGCCCTCGACGTCGCGGACAAGAGCGAACGCGTCCACCGCTACCAGCGCTCCACCGTCGACGAGGCGATGCGACTCATGGCCGCCATGGGCGTCTCCGGAGCCGAGGAGCTGACCCCCGCGCACCTCCGGCGCACCGTGTCCCCCACGGACAGCCGCTCGTACGCGGAGCTGTACGAGTGGCTCGCCCCGGGTGAGCTGCTCGACGACGCACCGCAGGGCTGGGCCGCCGACTGGCGGCTCGCGTCGGCCGACCGCTTCGGTCCGCTCGCCGCCGGGTCCTGACCCCCCGACGAGATCGCCGTGCCACCCGAGCCCACGGTCGCCCAGGGCTGGGGGTTCGCCGTCGCGGAGTCCACCGAGATCCCGAGGGCCGCTGACGGCTGCCCTGCCCGACGCGTCGACGCCGTCCGCGGCGGTCAGCCGAACGTGAAGGTGTACACGGTCACGCCGGCGGGCACTTCCAGCTCCACCGTCCCCTCGGTCGCGCCGTCACCGCGCAGCACGTCGTACAGCGTGGGGTTGCCCGCCACGTCGATCTCCCGCTCCGCGCGCACGGTGCCGTCGTCGGCCAGGACCCGCGCCGTCACGGTGCCCTCGCCCCCGAGCACCGAGTACACCTCGGTGGACCGGTAGGCCAGCCGCAGGATCGCGTCGTCGGACACCGCGGTCGCACCCTGGAAGTCGACGTCCCACCGACCGTCCAGGGAGAAGGTGTCCTCGGGCTGCTCGGTGGGTGCGGTGAACCGCCGCTCGCCGCTGCCGTAGTCGGTCGGCCCCGCGTAGTTGAAGACCTTGTTGAGCGCGAGGTACGTCTCCGGGGTCGTGTCGGCCTGCGGGGTGGTGTCCTCGGTGTCCGTGGGCGCGGGGAGCGTGACGTCCGGGTCGGCCTCCCGCAGCAGGTCGCGGATGTGCTGCTCCGTCGTGGCGTAGTCACCCTCGCCGAACTTCAGGTAGCGCACGGTCCCGTCGGCGTCGATCAGGTACTCGGCCGGCCAGTACCGGTTCCGGTAGCCGGTCCACGTCGAGTAGGCGTTGTCCTGCGCGATCGGGTGGTCGACACCGAGGTCCTCGGCCCCCGCGACGACGTTGCGCGTCTCGCGCTCGAAGGCGAACTCCGGGGTGTGCACGCCGATCACCTCCAGACCGGCGTCGCGGTAGGCGTCGTACCAGGCGTTGACGTGCGGCAGCGCCCGCTGGCAGTTGATGCAGGAGTAGGTCCAGAAGTCGACGAGCACCACCTGGCCGCGCAGGTCCGCGAGCTCGACGGGCGCGCCGTCGGGGGTGTTGAGCCAGGTCGTGATGCCGGTCAGGGGCGGCGCCGTCCCGCACTCGGCGAGCTCGGCGTCCCCGCTCGTGCAGTTCGACAGCTCGCGGTTGGCGTCCGTGACGATCCCGCCGAGCTCGAGGGCGTCCTGGACGGTCTCGCTGGAGTCGAGCTGCTGCTGGAGGGTGCCGGTGTAGTCCGGCAGGGCCCGCTGGAGCTGGGCCGGCAGGTTCAGCGCGAGGGCGCCCGCGAGCGCGATCATGACGAGTCCTCCGGCGGTGCGGATGCCGCGCTGGTGGCGCTGGAACCCCCGCACCCGCTCGGCCACGCGCCGTCCGGCCAGGGCGAAGACGAGCAGCGGGACCGCGGCACCGACGGCGAAGCTCACCGTCAGGGCGACCGTGCCCGGTCCGACGTCGCCGGTCGCGCCGGCGACGGTGATCGCGGCCAGCACCGGCCCTGCGCACGGCACGTACAGCACACCCAGGCCGAGGCCCAGCAGGAACGCCCCGCGGTCCGGGCGCGGGGACCGCCGCGACCCGAGGGCCGCGATCCGCTGGAAGGGCCGCTCGAGCACCTCCTCGAACCGGGGCACGATCATGCCGGCTCCGATCGCGGCCAGCAGGGCGATGCCGAGCCAGCGCAGCAGGTCCTGCGGCAGCCCGAGCGCGGTGAGCAGGAGCGACCCGAGCAGCGTGAAGAGGCTGAAGCTGACGACCAGGCCGGCGATGACCAGGTAGGGGCGCCAGGACCGGTGCGTCCGCTGCGGGCGGTGGCGCGCCTCGGTGGCGTCCCGGCCCCCACGCGACGGGCCGCTGGAGACCCGGCCGACGCGGTCGACCCGCACGGCCGTCGGCGCCCCGGTGAAGAGCGCCTGGTCGACGCGGGCATGTGCCGGGTCCTCACCGAGGTCCGCGGATGCGCCACCCGTCGCGGCCCGGGTCCGCGCTCCCTCGACACCGCCGGCGAAGAAGATGACGGGCAGCATCGGCAGGATGCACGGTGAGATGCCGGTGACCAGACCACCGAGCAGACCGACGAGGACGAGCGTCTCCATGCCCGGGGTTCGGAGCGCGGAGCGGCGCGGATGGGTCGGAGCCCGACGCTCAGCCCCGCACCGTCGTCGTCACCCTGGTCAGGCTGGGACGCCGCGGCGTGGAGCCGAACCCGAACCGGACCGGAGGGTCGACGTCCGCGAGCGCCCCGAGGTCCGTGCCCTCCCAGGTGGCACTGACGGCGTCGACCCGGTGCACGTCCGTGGCGCCGTAGGTCTCGTGCCGGCCGTTGCCGGCGCTGCCCCGCGTCCGGACGCCGTCGAGCACGAGCCGGGCGACAGGGTCGGTGAGCACGGTGAACCACGGCGCGGAGGCGAGCCGGCCCGGCACCAGCCGCAGCAGCCGGCCCAGTCCCGTGCGGCGCCCGACGACGGCGTGCAGGCGGAGCGGACCGGCCTCGGCCGTGAGCGACCCGGGAGCGCCGTCCTCGAGCCGCACACGGACCGGCGACTCGACGACGTCGTCGAACCCGTAGGTCGTCGCGACGAACTCGGCGACGTGGGCCGGCGCCACGAGCAGACGGCGGCCGGAGTCGTCCTCGACCATCGCGTCGGCGAAGGCACCGAACGGCGAGCGGTCCCAGACCCCCAGCACCACCCGCGTCCCGGACGTCGTCCCCACGCCGAGGATCCGGCCGTCGAATCGCCACATGTCGCTCATCCACCGATGATGCGGGCCCGTCCGCGACCCCGCGAGATCACAGATCGACAAAGTTTTCGCCCCGACCCATCCGGACGGCCCCGTCGTTCCGAACACCCTCGTGAAGCGCCCCGGGGACGTCGGGGCGACGAGGCAAGGAGAGAACGATGAAGGCTCGCACTCGCACCCGCACCGCCGCCGCCGGCTTCGCGACCCTGGCCCTGCTGGCCCTGGGCGCCTGTTCCACCGACGACGGGGACACCGCCGGCTCGGAGGAGACGATGACCGAGGAGTCCCCCATGGAGGAGGAGTCCATGGCCGAGGAGGACATGGAGTCCGAGGACGACATGGCCGAGGAGGACATGGAGATGGACCCGGCCGCGAACCTCGTCGGCCCCGGCTGCGAGGACTACGCCTCGCAGGTGCCCGACGGTGCCGGCTCGATCGAGGGCATGTCCACCGAGCCCGTGGCCGTCGCGGCGTCGAACAACCCGCTGCTGACCACGCTGACCGCCGCCGTCAGCGGCGAGCTCAACCCGGACGTGAACCTGGTCGACACCCTCAACGGGGGCGAGTTCACGGTGTTCGCCCCGGTGGACGAGGCCTTCGAGGCCGTCGACGCCGAGACCATCGACGCCCTGTCCACCGACGCCGACCTGCTGACCTCGGTGCTGACCTACCACGTGGTGGAGGGCCAGGCACTGCCCGAGGACGTCGTCGGCGAGCACACCACGGTCCAGGGCGAGACCGTCGAGGTCACCGGCGAGGGCGACGAGCTCACGGTCAACGACGCCGGCGTCATCTGCGGTGGCGTCATGACGCAGAACGCGACCGTCTACCTCATCGACGGGGTCCTCATGCCGACGATGTGACCGGCCCCCTGGTCCCGGCCGCGCAGGGGGCGGGCGGGACCAGGGCACCAGCTCCGCACCGGCCCGCGCCGTCCTCGGACGGGGCGGGCCGGTGTCGTGCTGCGGCGGATCGCTCCGGGTCAGCCCTGGGCGAGCACGACGACCGGGTCGGTGGTCGGCTGCTGCGAGCCGCCCTCCGGCTCGACCGACACGGCCAGGCCGACGCCGTCCACACCCTGCAGCAGCCGCTCGACGGCACCGTCCTCGGGGTCGAGCAGACCCGCGGACGTCACACCGCCCTCGGCGCCGACCAGCCAGAGCTGGTAGGTCGAGCCCGCGCCGACGTCCGGCAGGTCGCTCGCGCTGAACAGCAGGTCCTCGCCGGCGACCAGCACCGAGGCCTGGCCACCCCCGGCGACCTCGCTGCGCAGCAGGGTCGCCGACGGGTCGGCCATCATCTGCGCGACCGTGTCGACCTGCTGCTGGAGCTGGTCCTGCTCGACGGTCGCCCGGATTGCGACGGTGGTGGGCACGGCCACGGCGACGACGGCGGCGGCCGCTGCGGCGACGAGGCCCCACCGGCGACGGCGCCCGGCCAACGGCACGACGTTCTCGTCGCCCGCGGAACGGGCGCTCCGGGTCTCGCCGTCGGATCCGGACCACGCGCCGTCGTCGACCCCGGAGCGCTCGGCGGGTGTCGCCGTCGACCCCTGCGCGATGCGGGACATCACGGCATCGCGGAGCTCGGCCGGCGGCGTCGTGTCCACCGTGAACGCCGCGACCACCTCGCGGTACTCGTCGAGGGCGCGGCGGGCCGCCGGGTCGGCGGCGAGGAGGCGTTCGACCGTACAGCGTTCCAGGTCGTCGACCGCGTCGAGCGCGTAGGCGGGCAGGAGGTCCCAGGCGTCGTGCGTGCTGTCAGCCATGGTTCACCCCCAGGCAGTCGCGCAGCCGGATCAGTCCGTCGCGGATCCGGGACTTGACGGTCGGCAGGGCGGCGCCGAGCCGCTCGGCCACCTCACGGTAGGTCCGACCGCCGTAGTAGGCGTCCACCACCGCCTCGCGCTGCGTCCCCGTGAGCGAGTCCAGGCAGCGCCGCACGGCTGCGCCCTCGAGGCGCTGCTCGACGTCCTCGGCGACGACGTCGTGGCCCGAGGGAGTGACGTTCGTGTCCAGGTCGCGCTGGTCCCGGTCGCGCCGCGCCTGCTCGGCACGGACACGGTCGATCGCGCGCCGGCGGGCGAGGGTGATGACCCAGGTGCGCGCCGACGCGCGGGCCGGGTCGTACGTCGCGGCTGTCTGCCACACCTCGACCATCACCTCCTGGGCCACCTCGGCGGCGTGGTCCGGGTCGCGGAGCACCCTGAGCGCCGTGCCGTACGCGGCGGGAGCCAGGGCGTCGTACACCGGCCCGAACGCGTCCGGCGTCCCGCCGGCGCACGCCGCCAGAGCGTCGTCGACCGGCGTCGTCTCGGATGGTGGCACCCGCACAGTGTGCCCCACCGGGCACACCAGGTCGATCGACATGCCGCTCCCGTCGTGCGGTCCCGGACCTCCCGGGACACCAGGGGTTCGATGCCGAGCGGCTTCCGGATGGGTCCGGCCCGGGGTGGCGCGACCGTCCGAGGCGTACCCGGGCGCAGCAGCGGCCGGCACGCACGAGGCGTGCCGGCCGCTGTCAGCCGGGTGTTCGTGGAGCGATCAGAAGCCGGCCACGTTCAGCAGCTTCTCCTTCGTGCCGTCGGGGTCGTCGACGTCGTTCCAGTCGGTGGTGCCGGCCGACTGCAGGGCCGACTTCACCTGGGCCGGGGAGGCCGACGGGTGGGTGGCCTGGTACAGCGCCGCGCCGCCGGCGACGTGCGGGGAGGCCATCGACGTGCCGGAGATGGTGTCGTAGCCACCGCCCTTCCAGGTCGACGTGATGCACACGCCGGGGGCGATGAGGTCGACGTCGGCGCCGTAGTTGGAGAAGCCGGCGAAGGTGTCGTCGACGTCGGTGCGGCACGTCGGTGCGGCGCCGCCACCGGGGAGCCCGTTGAAGTCGGCCAGCGCGCTGACGGTGATGACCTCGTCGTACGCCGCGGGGAGGTGGTTCGCGGAGTCGTCGGACTCGTTGCCCGCCGCCACCACGAAGGTGACCCCGGCGTCGACCGCGTTGCAGATCGCCTCGTGCATGGCGTCGGTGTTGCTGCCGCATGTGTTGTCGGTCCCGGTGCCGCCGAGGCTCATGTTGGCGACCTCGATCTGGTCGGCGTTGGCCGCGACGAAGTCGATGCCGCAGATGACGTCGGACCACTGCCCGCTGCCCGCGTTGTTGAGCACGCGCACCGGCCAGATCCGGGCGCCGGGCGCCACACCGACGACCCCGGCGCTGTCGTCGAGCGCGCCGATGGTGCCGGCGACGTGGGTGCCGTGGCCGTTGCCGTCGTTGGCGGAGCGGCCCGTGGAGCAGTTCATGGCCCCGGGCTGGTAGACGTTGATGTCCGGGTGGTCGAGGTCGACGCCGGAGTCGATGACGGCCACGTCGACGTCGACACGGGTGTCGGTGCCGTCGATGGCGGCGGTCGAGCTCAGCTCGGCGTCGACGCGGTCGATGCCGGTGGGCGTGGTCTGCGCCGTGGTCGTCACGACGCCGTCGGGCTGGACCAGCAGCACGCGGGGGTCGTCGGCGAGGCGAGCGGCGGCGGTCGCGCTCATGTTGGCGGAGTAGCCCCGGATGGCGCTGGTGTACACGTGGTCGACGGCGACGTCCGCGGCGCGGGAGTGCTGGGCGGCCACCGAGGCGGTGTTGGCGGACGGGCTGAGCATCACGATGTAGCCGTTGGTCTCGGGCGGGGCGGCGCTGGCGGGGACGGCGACGCTCGCTGCGGCGAGCGCGGCCGTGCCCCACACGGCCAGGAGTTTCTTGTGCACAGCAGGTCCTTTCGTCGGGGTCTTCCGATCGAGCGGGCCGGTGGTCCACCGGGTGCCAGGACAGTGGCACGTCGGTATCCTCGAGCACCAGTACAGACCAGACGTTGTTATACAGAATTTACATAAAACGTAAATAAGGGCATACAGAACGGACGCGGCAGTCGGCACCGTGCAGAACAACCCGTTGCCGAAGATGTCGCTCCGGGGTGTGGATGTGTTACAGGTCACATCGCCAGGTCGGCGACGTCCTGTCGGAGCGTGGGGGGATGGTGCGGACCGTGGTCGAGACACCCTCGGATCTCGTGGCGCGCGCGGTAGCCGGTGACGAACAGGCGCTCGCCCAGGTCATCGACACGGTGCGACGCACGGTCGCGCCCTACTGCCGCGCGCGACTGGGGTCGGGAGCCGGGCGCCACACCAGTGCCGACGACGTGGCGCAGGACGTGTGCGAGGCGGTGCTGGTCGCGTTGCCGCGTGCCCGGGGCCCGTTGCTGCCGTTCGTCTACGGCATCGCCGCCCACAAGGTCGCGGACGCGCTGCGGGCGGCCGCGCGGTCACGTCACCTGGTCGAGCTCGACGGAGTGCCGGAACCGGTCGTCGACGGCACGCCGGAGGACAGCGCGATGGCGGCCGACACGTCGGCGCGCCTGCGGGGGATGCTCGACCGCCTGCCCGCGGTGCAGCGGCAGGTCGTGGTGCTGCGGGTCCTGGTCGGCCTGTCCGCGGCACAGGCCGGCAGGAGGCTGGGCATGTCGGCCGGCGCGGTCCGGGTGGCGCAGCACCGCGGGCTGCGTCGGCTGCGGGACCTGGCGGCCGAGCATCCCCCGGACAGGAGGCTTCAGCCCTCGCGACGCGTGCGGATCGCCTCCGCCAGGACCGAGAGCAGCTCCGCCGTCGTGCCCCAGTCCATGCACTTGTCGGTGACCGACCGGCCGTAGACGAGCTGGTCGAGCGGTGCGGGCTGCTGAGCACCCGCCTCCAGGAAGCTCTCCAGCATGAGCCCGCTGATCCCCTGCTCGCCGTCGGCCAGACGCGCCGCGATCTCCCGCACCACCTCGGCCTGGCGCACGTGGTCCTTGCCGGAGTTCCCGTGCGAGGCGTCCACGATCACGCCGTGCTCCACGGGGCCGCCCAGCCCGGAGGTCCGGGCGACGGCCAGCGCGTCGGCGATGTCGGACGCGCCGTAGTTCGGCCCGCCCCGGCCACCGCGGAGGATGACGTGGCAGTCCGGGTTCCCGGCGGTCTCGACGGCGGCCGCGCGGCCCTCCGCGTCCGCGCCGAAGAACGTGTGCTCGCTCGCGGCCGTGATGCAGCCGTCCACGGCGATCTGCACGTCCCCGTCCGTGGCGTTCTTGAACCCGACCGGCATCGACAGCCCGGAGGCGAGCTGGCGGTGGACCTGCGACTCCGCGTTGCGCGCGCCGATCGCGCCCCAGGTGACGGCGTCGGCGATGTACTGCGGGGAGGTCGGCTCCAGGAACTCGCAGGCGGCCGGGACACCGGCGTCGAGCACACCCAGGAGCACCTCGCGGGCGAGCCGCAACCCGTGGTGGACGTCGTGCGAACCGTCCAGGTGCGGGTCGTTGATGAGCCCCTTCCACCCGACCGTCGTGCGCGGCTTCTCGAAGTAGACCCGCATGACGACGACCAGCTCGTCGGACAGCTCGCGGGCCAGCGGTGCGAGCCGGCGGGCGTAGTCGAGCGCGGCCGCCGGGTCGTGCACCGAGCACGGGCCGACGATGACCACGAGGCGGTCGTCCTCGCCGCGCAGCACGTCCCGCACCTCGCGCCGGGACGTGGTCACGAGGTCGCTGCGCGCGGTGCCCAGCGGGAGGCGGGCACGCATCGACCGCGGTGCGGGCAGGGGGTCCAGCGCGCGGACGCGGAGGTCGGAGGTCTCGGCCATCAGCTCAGTATCTCGCTCGGCGTCGGCGGTGCGCGCGGCGGGGGTGTCGGAGGTCGTGGTGCTCATGATCGCGGGGCTCCTGGTGGTGCGGTCGGTGTCGGCGGGGCGGCGGTGTCGCCGCACGCGTTCCGATCCCGACCGGAGGCCCGTCCGACGACGAAGGGCCCGGACGCGGTGCGCGTCCCAGGCCCTGTGCTGGCTCCGGTGGAAGGTGTCGGTCAGGCGCGAGCCCGCCGAGCTCCCAGCGGAGCCGGCGTAAAGCGCCAATACCAACGGATGTCCATGGCCATGACAGTACGCCCGCCGTCCCGCCGCGTCCAGCGCCGTCCACGATCCGGGCTCAGGGGCGGACGAACAGCGCCGCGTCGTCCGGCGCCGCGAGGAACTCCCGCTCGTGCTCGAGCCGTTCGCGGGTGGAGTCCGCCAGGTCGGCGGGCAGCTCGTGGGCGGCGAACCACCCGACCTCCAGGGACTCGTCGTCCGCGACCCGGGCGGCCCGGGCGGCCTCGGGCGACACCGGCCGGGCGCGGAACAGGGTGTCCAGGTAGGCGGAGCGGTCACCGTTCGGGTACGTCACCACCGGCGTGCTGAACACCCCGACGATCCCGACGACCTCGATCGCCACGGCGGTCTCCTCGAGGACCTCGCGCACGATCCCGGCGGCGGGCTGCTCGCCCGGGTCGAGGATCCCGCTGGGGATCGCCCACCGCCCCGTGTCGGCGCGGCGGCCCAGCAGGAGCCGGTGGTCACCGTCGCGCACGACGGCGCTGACCCCGGGCAGCCACAGCAGGTCGGTACCGACGCGGGCCCGCAGGGCGGCGACATGATCGGGGATCGGCATGCGCCGACCCTATCCCCGCGGCGTCGCCGCCGGAGGGCCGTCAGTCGCGCGCGTACCGGGTCACGAAGTTGCGCAGGATGCGCATCGGCTCGGTGACCGGCCGGGCCGAGGCCCGCGCGATCACGGCGCCGGCCTCCTCCGGGTCGAAGTAGCCGTGGTGGCGGTAGACCCGCACCCGGTCGGTGAGGCCGGCCAGGTCCAGCTCGGGGTGGAACTGCGTGGCGTAGAGGTTCTCGCGCAGCCGGAACATCTGCACCGGCGCCCACGGGGAGAACGCCAGGCGCACCGCTCCGGGCGGCAGCTCGCGCATCGCCTCCTTGTGCCCGGCGAACGCGGCGAACGCCGGCGGCACCCCCTCCAGCAGGGGGTCCTCGGCGCCCTCGCGGGTGAGCTCGACGGTGACGATGCCGACGTCCTCGCCGTAGTGCCGGTCCACCACTCCCCCGGCGAACGTGCCCAGCGTGCCGACCCCGTAGCACGCCCCCAGGAACGGGAAGTCGCGGTCCACGACCTCCTCGAGCAGGTCGGCCATCTCGCGCTCGACGCGGTGCTGGACGTCGGACTTCTGGTCGTCCGGGTCGGAGGAGTTGAACGGTCCGCCCCCGACGATGATCCCCGAGTAGGCGTCCAGGTCGACGGACGGCATCGGCCCGGCCTCGAGCCGCACCCGGTGGAGCTGCGCCGGGTGGAGCCTGCCGTACCGGCACATCGCCACGTACTCGCCGTCGGCGGCGACGTCCTCGGCCCGCGTCGCCAGCAGCAGGAACGGCTTCATGACCCGAGGCTATGCCGCGTGCGGGCCGACCGCTCGCGGGCCCGGGGCCCGCCCGCGGGACCGCCGGGCGCAGTCAGGACCAGCGGAACAGGCGGACGGCGAGCGGCAGCAGCAGCGCCGTCCACACCACCATGACGACCACCTGCAACGTCGGGAAGCCGTCGTCGAACCACCCGGCGGACAACGCCTGCGAGGCCGCACCGAGCGGGCTGAACTGCCCGATCTCCTGGATCAGGTCGGGCATCGCCGGCCCCGGCGTCCACACCCCGGCGAGCAGCAGCATCGGGAAGTAGACGGACATCGCGATGCCGTTGGCCGCGGACGCCCGGGGGGCGAGCGCCGCGACCACCATGCCCAGGGACAGCATCACGGCCAGGCCCAGCACGAACGCGAGCACGAGGACCGCCGGCTGCGTGGGCGCCGGCACGTCGAAGGCCACGGCCGCGACGACGAGGGCGAGCACGACGCCGACGGAGGTCGTGACCGCGTTGATCACCAGGTGCGCCGCGACGATGCCCTGCGGGCGCATCGGTGTGGTCGAGAGCCGCCGCAGCACGCCCTTCTCCCGGTACGTGGCGAGGGTGACCGGCATGACGGTGAGCGCCGCGGTGCCGACCGCCATCGCCAGGATCGTCGGCACGTAGGTGGCGATGGGCGTGACCTGGTACCAGACGGACCCCGGCGGGGCGCCCTGGATCGGGTCCCGCATGCCCGGGATGAGGAACCCGACGCCGACCAGCACCACCGTCGGGAACACCACCCCGAAGAACGGGGACGCGAGGTCGCGGAACCACACGAGGAACTCGGTCTGCAGCAGACGCCCGAACCCGCGCCACCCGGACGTCCCGGTCGGCCGGCGTCGCGCGGTCGCGGTGGCGGTCATGACCGGTCCCCCTCCGTCGCGAGCGCGGGTTCGTCCTCGTCGTCCTGCTCGGCGTACGTCCGCCCGGTGACGGCGAGGAACACGTCCTCGAGGGTCCTGGTCACGGTGCGGATGTCGTCCGGCACGAGGTCCGCCTCGGCGAGCGCCGGCATGACGGCGAACAGCACCCGTCGCGAGCCGGTGACGGCGACCTCGCCGTCGCTCCCGGGCGCGACCCCGTGGACGTCGGGGTGGGTCTCGGTGAGCCGGTCGAGGACCGCCCGGGCGGGGGCGGCGGTGCCCTCGGCGAAGCGGACGACGACGGTGCGGTCGGCCTGGAGGCCGTCGATGAGCCCGCGCGGGGTCCCCTCGGCCACGACCCGCCCCGCGTCGATGACGACCAGGCGGTCGCAGAGCCGCTCGGCCTCGTCCATGAAGTGGGTGACGAGCAGGATCGTCACGCCCGTCGCCCGGACCCGGTCGACGAGGTCCCACGTGGACCGCCGGGCCTGCGGGTCGAGGCCCGTGGTCAGCTCGTCGAGGATGGCCACCTCCGGGTTGCCCACCAGCGCGAGGGCGATCGACAACCGCTGCTTCTGACCCCCGGACAGGTTGCGGAACTGCTTGTCCGCGTGCTCGGTCAGGTCGAGCAGCGCGAGCAGGTCGTCCGGGTCGGCGGGCCGAGGGTAGAACGCGGCGAAGAGCCGGACGGCCTCGCCGACGGTGATGCGGTCGTGGAGGGTCGCCTCCTGGAGCTGGATGCCGAGCCTGTCCCGCACCGCACCGGGGTCGCGCTGGGTGTCGTGGCCGAGCACCCGGGTGGTGCCGCCGTCGGCCCGCCGCATCCCGGCGATGGTCTCGACGGCGGTGGTCTTGCCGGCACCGTTGGGCCCGAGGATGCCGAAGATCTCCCCGGGGCGGACCGAGAACGACACGTCGTCCACCGCGACCTTGTCGCCGTAGGTCTTCCGGAGGTGGCTCACCTCCACGACGGGGCCGTCCATGGCCCCTCCCTTCGCCGGACGGGACGTCATTCCGATGGTGCCATGCGCGCTCTCGTGGCGCAGGTGTCCCCGACGGTTCTCACCCGGCCGCGGTGGAGGTCCGGCAGGCCTCCCCGTGAGCGGAGAGGTTCCCGGGGGGCGAGGCTGGTGGCATGGACGCGGCGAACACCTGGTCGAGCCTGGCCTTCGTCGCCGCGGGCCTGTGGATCGTGGCCCGACGGCGCCGGCCGGGCGACGGTGCGGAGGCGCCGTCCGCCGCGCGCACCCGGGTCGCCCTCGGAGTCCTCGCCGTCGGCATCGGGCTGGGTTCCGTGGTCCAGCACGGTCCGGCTCCGGCCTGGAACCCGGTCGTCCACGACCCCCCGCTGCTGGGCGCCTACGCCCTCGTGGCCGCGGACGCCGTCGCGGACCTGACCGGTCGACGGCTGCGCACGTGGTGGTGGCTCGCGCCCACGCTGGCCGACGCGGTCCTGGCCGCCGTGTCACCGGCGGCGTCCATCGTCGCGCAGGGGACGGCGTCGGTCGTCGCGGTCGTGGCGATCCTGCTGCGTGCCGTCGCCCGCCCGGCGCTGCGACCCCGGCTGCTCACCGCCCTCGTCGTGCTCGGCGTCGGAGCGCTGATCGGCCTCGTCGAACCGTGGGGCCACGTCGCCTGGCACGTGCTCGCTGCGGCGGCGATCGTAATCGCGGCACCCGCCGTCGGGCGGCGCGGGACGGGCTGACACGACGAGGGGCCCGGGGGGAGCGTCTCGCTCTCCCCGGGCCCCTTCGTGCACGACCTCGGCAGCCTGACTCGCAGCCAGACCTCCTGACTCGCGATCAGGTGCCCTGACCCGCGGTCAGGCGTCGGCGGCCACCGACTCCGCGGACTCCGCCGCGTCGTACGTCGCCAGCTCGGCGATGTCGGCCGCGACGAGCTCGCCGATCTGGATCGCGTTGAGCGCCGCACCCTTGCGCAGGTTGTCGTTCGCGACGAACAGCACCAGCCCGCGACCGTCCGGCACCGACTGGTCGGTGCGGATGCGGCCGACGAACGACGGGTCGGCACCCGCCGCGCCGAGCGGCGTCGGGACCTCGGTGAGCTCCACGCCCGGGGCGTCGGCCAGCAGCTCGCGCGCCCGGTCGGGGGTGATGGCCGAGCCGAACTCGGCGTGGATCGCCAGCGAGTGACCCGTGAAGACCGGCACACGCACGCAGGTGCCCGCGACGGCGAGGTCCGGCAGGCCGAGGATCTTGCGGGACTCGTTGCGGAGCTTCTGCTCCTCGTCCGTCTCCTCGGAGCCGTCGTCGACGATCGCACCGGCCAGCGCCACCACGTCGAAGGCGATCGGCGCGACGTACTTCTCCGGCGTCGGGAACTCCACGGCGCCGCCGTCGTGCGTCAGACCCTCGAGGTCACCGGCGGTCGCGGCGCGCGCCTGGTCGGCGAGCTCCTTCACGCCGCCCAGCCCGGACCCGGACACCGCCTGGTACGTGGCGACGCGCAGACGCTCCAGCCCGGCCTCGGCCGTCAGCGGCTTCAGCACCGGCATCGCGGCCATCGTGGTGCAGTTCGGGTTGGCGATGATGCCCTTCGAGGCCTCGCTGATCGCCTCGGGGTTGACCTCGGAGACCACCAGCGGGACCTCGGGGTCGAGCCGCCAGGCGGACGAGTTGTCGATGACCACGGCCCCCGCCTCGGCGAAGCGCGGGGCGTGCTCGCGGGAGGTGCCGCCGCCCGCGGAGAACAGGGCGATGTCGATGTCGGCGAGGTCGTCGGTGGCCGTGGCCGCCGTGTCCTCGACGGTGACGTCGACGCCCTCGTAGGTGATCGTCGACCCGGCCGACCGCGCCGAGGCGAACAGCCGCAGCTCCTTGATCGGGAAGGCCCGCTCGGCGAGCAGCTTGCGCATCACGGCGCCGACCTGACCGGTCGCGCCGACGACGGCGACGTTGACTCCGGTGGAGTTGATCTGTGCCACGTGGCTCACCGCCCCGTCCCGGCGTAGACGACGGCCTCGCCCTCGTCGGAGTCGAGCTCGAACGCGGTGTGGATGGCGCGCACGGCGTCGTCGAGGCTGTCCGCGCGGGTCACGACCGAGATGCGGATCTCGGAGGTGGAGATCATCTCGATGTTGATGCCGGCGTCGCGCAGCGCCCCGAACAGGCGCGCGGAGATGCCGGGGTGCGACTTCATGCCGGCGCCCACGAGCGAGACCTTGCCGATCTCGTCGTCGATCTGCAGGTCGAGGAACTTCAGCTCGGACTTCACGGCGTTCAGCGCCGCCGTCGTCGAGCGGACGTCGGCGTGCGGGAGCGTGAAGGAGATGTCGGTCCGGCCGGTGTCGGCGGCGGAGACGTTCTGCACGATCATGTCGATGTTCGTGCCGGCCGCGGCCACGACCTCGAAGATGCGGGCCGCCTGGCCCAGGGTGTCGGGCACGCCGACGATGGTGATCTTGGCCTCGCTGCGGTCGTGCGCGACGCCGGAGATGATCGGGTCTTCCATGGGGGCTTCCTCCTGCTCCTCGGAGCTGGCGTTCGGGTCGATGAGGTCTCCGTGGGTGCCCTTGACGAGGGTGCCGGGCTTGCCCGAGAACGAGCTGCGCACGTGCACCGGCACGCCGTAGCGGCGGGCGTACTCGACGGCGCGCAGCGCCAGCACCTTGGCACCGGAGGCGGCGAGCTCGAGCATCTCTTCGTAGGTGACCTTGTCGATCTTGCGAGCGCCCGGCGCGATGCGGGGGTCCGCGGTGAAGATGCCGTCGACGTCGGTGTAGATCTCGCAGACGTCGGCGTCGAGACCGGCGGCCAGTGCGACCGCCGTCGTGTCGGAACCGCCACGACCCAGGGTGGTGACGTCGTTGTTGCCGCGGTTGACGCCCTGGAACCCCGCGACGATCGCGACCTGGCCCTTCTCGAGGGTCTGGCGGATGCGGTGCGGGACGACGTCGACGATGCGGGCCTTGCCGTGGACCGCGTCGGTGAGGAGACCGGCCTGCTGGCCGGTGAAGGACTTCGCCTTGACCCCGAGCTTGTCGATCGCCATGGCGAGGAGCGACATCGAGATCCGCTCACCGGCGGTGAGCAGGATGTCCATCTCGCGCTGCGGCGGTCGGGGACTGATGTCGGCGGCGAGATCGAGGAGCTCGTCGGTGGTGTCGCCCATGGCGCTCACCACGACCACCACGTCGTTGCCGGCGCGCCTGGCCTCGGCGATGCGCTTGGCCACGCGCTTGATCGAGCGGGCGTCCGAGACGGACGACCCGCCGTACTTCTGCACGACCAGTGCCATGCATACAACCTTTCTGTCGCCGGCCTCCGTCTCTCTCAACGGTCCGCCGGTCCCTTGTGTGTGCGCGGTCCATCGTAGCGACCCCACGTGACGAGCGGTGTGCCAGGTGTCACATCCGGGCGGATCGAGGCCCGTCCCGGGCGTCCCTACGCCGCGGCGGTGACGACGTCGTACCCGAGCGTGCAGATGAGCGCGCCGACCACGACGACGAACACCACACGGACGAACCTGCTGCCCTTCGACACCGCCATCCGGGCCCCGACGTACCCGCCGACGAGGTTCGCGACGCCGATCGCCAGCCCCAGGCTCCACACGACGGCCCCGGCGGGCACGAAGAAGATCAGGGCACCCAGGTTGGTGGCGAAGTTCACGATCTTCGCGAGCGCCGAGGCCGGCAGGAACGCGTACCCGAGGATGCTCACCAGGGAGATGACCAGGAAGGTGCCGGTACCCGGACCGAGCAGCCCGTCGTACGCGCCGATGACGAGGCCGATGCCGGCGGCGGTCCAGCGGTGCCGGTTGCCCTCCCAGCGCAGGTTGTCGTACCGGCCGAGCTGTGGCCGGGCGAGGGTGAAGACCGCCACGCCGATCAGGACCACCAGGATGATCGGCGTGAACAGCTCGGCGGGTATCTGCGTCGCCAGCGCGGCTCCCCCGACGGCGCCGGCCAGCGCGGCCGCGGCCATCGGCCCGGCCGTGGTCAGGTCCGGCCCCACACGCCGGTAGTAGGTGATCGAGCTGACCGAGGTGCCCATGATCGAGCCGAGCTTGTTGGTCGCCAGCGCCTGCACCGGCGACATCCCCGGCACGAGCAGCAGCGCCGGGAGCTGGATGAGTCCCCCGCCGCCGACGACGGCGTCGACCCAGCCGGCGGTCAGTCCGGCCAGGACGAGCAGGGCGACGGTGGTGGGGTCGAGGTCGGGCACGTCCGGAATCCTCGCACGCGGCGACCGCTCGCGACGCGCGGTCCGGGCCGCGCGCGGTCAGGAGTGCAGGGCGTCGTACTCCGCCTCGGCGGCCACGTCGGCCTCCACGTCGAGACGCAGGTGCGCCAGCACCGACTGCAGCAGACGCAGCGCCGACGAGGCGCGCTCACCCCAGCTGGACAGGTAGGAGAACTGCCACCACCACAGGCCCTCGAGCTCATGCCCGTCGTCGAAGTGCTGCAGCCCCTTGGCGATCTCCTCGGCGACGCACGCCAGGTCGCCGGACAGCGACGCCGGGCCGAGCTCCCGGCCCAGCACCGGGTCGACGACCTCGACGTAATCGTCGAACCCGTCGAACATCTGGCCCAGCGCCGTGCGGAGGGGGTCGACGTCGGTCTCGCGGCCCGCGTCGGGCTCGAACCGCTGCGGCGGCACGACGTCGACGATGGCGGCCAGGCGGGCGCCCGCGGCCAGCAGGTCGGAGGTGGCCAGGATCAGCAGGGACAGCTCGGCCCCCGGGAACCCGCCGGAGGCGACCTGGGAGGCCGTGGACAGGAACGTCCGCGCCTGGGTCGACATCTGGTCGGCGACCTCGCGGAGCTCGGAGTCTGCGGCGATCTCTGACACGGTGCTCATCCGTCCTGTGGTCCCTGCCGCCGGTCGATCAGCTCCCGGCGGACCGTCGTGCTGCGTCCCAGTCTCCACCGACAGGGCGTCCCGGCGCCAGACGTGCGCGGGGGACCCCGCGACCTCGCCCGCGCGGCCCTGATTGTCCGCGCACCGGAGCCCGCCTAAGGTCGTCAGGGACCGTTTGCGCCCTCGCCGAGGAGGAAGGATGTCTGCGCGACCGCTCGGGGTCCCGTCCCTCGGCCTGGCGGGCCTGGTGTGCCTCACGCTGGCGAGCTGCGGTCCGCCCGGTCCGGGTGCGCCGACCGGCGGCCCGTCGGACCCTGCGGTCCCGGCCGACGCCCCGTACTCCGAGGCCGAACGATCCGACCTCACAGGTTCGGCCCGGTCGTCCGCCGAGCACAACGGCTACTCCGGGTCCGGGTTCGTCGACGGCCTCAACGCGGTCGGGGCCGGCGTCACGTTCACCGTCACCACCGACCGGGCGGGCGCGCAGCCGGTAAACCTGCGCTACGCCGACGGCAGCGCCCCGTCCGGGGGCTCCACCACCCTCTCGACGTCGGTCAACGGCACCGCCGTGGAGCCGTGGGCGCTGCCCGCCACCGGCGGCCCGGACCGCTGGGACGTCGCCACGCGCGAGCTCGTGCTGGTTGCCGGGACCAACACGATCACCGTCCGGCGTGGCGAGCGGGACTCCGGTCAGGTCACCCTCGACGCGCTCTCCCTCGGCGAGAACCCGGACCCGTGCTCCCCGGCCGCCCCGGACCCGGGCTACACCGCGCTGTTCGACGGCACGCTCGCGAGCTTCGACGACTGGCGCCTCGCCGGCGCCGGCTCCTTCGGGCGCGGGGACGACTGCACCCTCGAGTCCACCGGCGGCCTGGGCCTGCTCTGGCACACCGCCGAGCTGGAGGGCCCCTACAGCCTCCGGCTCGAGTGGAGGCTGGTGGCCGACGACAACGGCGGGGTGTTCGTCGGGTTCCCTGACCCGGGCGGCGATCCCTGGGTCGCTGTCGAGCAGGGCTACGAGGTCCAGATCGACGCCAGCGACGAGGCCGACCGCACCACCGGGGCGGTCTACACCTTCCAGGGAGCCGACCCGGAGGCCGTGGCCGACGCGCTGAACCCGGTGCCCGCCTGGAACTCGTACGACATCCACGTCGTGGACGGCACCGTCAGGGTCTTCCTCAACGGGGCGCTGGTCAACGACTTCACCGGCACCGACCCGGCACGCGACCTGTCCTCCGGGTTCGTGGGCGTGCAGAACCACGGTCCGGGCGACCGGGTCTCGTACCGGGACATCCAGGTCAGGCCGCTCGGTGACTCTCCGGCCTCCCCGTGACCCCCACGCGCCGGCGGCGACAGGCGCGGCCGAGCGCACCACGGGAGGGGTCAGCCGCCGACGACGCGCCGTCCCTCGAACGCACGGCCGAGGGTGACCTCGTCGGCGTACTCCAGGTCCCCGCCGACCGGCAGCCCGGACGCGAGCCGGGACACCGTGACCCCCATCGGCCCGATGAGGCGGGAGAGGTAGGTCGCGGTGGCCTCGCCCTCGACGTTCGGGTCGGTCGCGATGATGACCTCGGTGACGGTGCCGTCGGCCAGTCGCGCCATGAGCTCGCTGATCCGCAGGTCGTCCGGTCCGACGTTCTCCAGCGGATTGATGGCGCCGCCGAGCACGTGGTACTTGCCGCGGAACTCCCGCGTGCGCTCGATCGCCACGACGTCCTTCGGCTCCTCGACGACGCAGATCACCTCGTCGCTGCGACGCGGGTCCGCGCACACCCGGCAGGTCGCCGACTCCGCGACGTTCCCGCAGGTCTCGCAGAACTGCACCCGCGCCTTGACCTCCGTCAGGGCGTCCACCAGCCGCCGCACGTCCGCGGCGTCGGTGGCGAGCAGATGGAACGCGATGCGCTGCGCGCTCTTGGGCCCGACACCGGGAAGCCGGCCGAGCTCGTCGATCAGGTCCTGGACCGCACCTTCGTACACGCGCCCAGCCTACGGCGCGGCGGGGACTTCTCCGGCATGATGCGAGGGGTGAGCGAGGACACGAGGGACGAGCTCGTCGCCCTCTTCGACGACACCGGTGCACCGTGCGGCACCGCGTCGCGTCGTCGCGTCCGGGCCGAGAACCTGCGCCACGCGGCGACGGCCGTCGTCGTCCGCAACGCCGCCGGCGAGGTCTACGTGCACCGCCGCACGGACACCAAGGACGTCTACCCCGGCCGCTACGACTTCTGCGCCGGCGGGGTGCTGCGGGCCGGCGAGTCCCCGTTGCAGTCCGCACGCCGCGAGGTCGCCGAGGAGCTCGGCGTCCAGGGAGTCCCCCTGCTGCGGCTCGGCGAGCGGGACTACGCCGACGCGCACACCCGGTACCGCGCGTTCCTGTTCACCTGCACCTACGACGGCCCCGTGCGGTGGCAGCCGGAGGAGGTGGCCTGGGGCCGGTGGGTCTCCCCCCGGCGCCTGGTCGAGATGGTGGACGAGCTGGTGTTCGTGCCCGACTCGGTGGCCGTCCTGGACCGCTGGCTCGACGCCCTGCGGGCCTCCGGCCACGGGAGCGACTGAGGGGCGGGCCAGCCGCTCAGGCTGCCCGGTGGGCGCGGTTCCGCGCCGCGTCGAACCCGAGTCGCCCCCTGGTCACGAGGACGAGCACGACCGCGGCGGTCACGAGGGTGGCCCCGATGGCGACGTCCACCGCGAGGTTGTCCGCGCGGAGCACGAGGTGGTCGAGCGCCGGGGTGAAGCTCCCGTGCAGCAGGATGCACAGCAGGACGCTGCCGGTGCGGTTGTAGAGCCAGGTGTAGAAGAACGCGAACACCATCGGACCGACGAACCCGAGCCCGTACAGCGGGAGGTGCCAGACTCCCCAGACCACCGCGAGGAGGCAGGTGGCGGCCAGCGGGGCGAAGCGCTCCTGGAGCCGGGGCAGGGCGAACCCGCGCCAGCCGGGCTCCTCGAACCCACCGCCGACGGTGGCCACGAGCAGGAACGTCCCGAGGTAGGCGGGCAGCCGCTCGCCGAGCAGCGCGAGGTCGATCTCCTCACCGACCAGGGCGAGCTCGACGTTCACGATCGCGAGGAGCAGCGGCGGCAGGCCGAGCGCGTAGAGGTAGTACCGCAGCGGGACGCGCCACCGGACGATCTGCCGTGCCCACGGACGGACGGGCGCCCCGGTGCCGCGGAGCACGATCAGCGCGGAGGCCGCCGGCCCGAACCCTCCCACGAGCAGCAGGGCCTGGGCCGCGGGTCCGCCGAGGCCGGCGACCAGGGGCACCCACAGGGTCCACGAGATCCCGTAGGCGAGCACGACGAAGGCGGCCAGCGGATGCACCGTCACCCAGCGGCGCAGGGCCCGTGGACCGTGGTCGGCGGTGCCGGGGAGCCGCGGGGGTCGCGGGGGTCCGGCGTCCGGTGTCGTCATGGTGCGCCCCCGGGGCGGTCACGTGGTCACTGAGCCCTGCTGCGACCAGCCAACCCCGCCCGCCGTCGGGACGGTAGGGACCAACGGCCCGACCGCACGGGACTCCTTGCCCCGTCCGGTCGGACCCGCTCGCGCCGGACGCGCCGCCCGCCGTCACACCTGGCCCGGTGGCGGCTCCCGGCGTGCTCCGACCCCCGTCGCACGCAGCAGAGCGGTCCGGCCGAACGACACCGGCTGGTCGGCGGCCACCTCGACCCGGTGCCCTGCGGAGTCACCCCCGAACGAGAGCCGGACCTCGAGGGTGAAGGGCGTGCCGCACCGGATGATGCGGAGGGTCAGCTCGTGACCCCCCGTCCAGGCGGCGGCACCGGCGACGGCGACCCGCTCGCCGTGGTCGAGCTCGGCACGGCCGGTGACCCACCGCCCGAGACCGCACCGCACCGTGTGCTCGGCGCCGCCCGGCGCGCCGACCCACCGGAACGCCAGGTCACCGTCGACGCGGTCCACCGAGATCGCGTGCCAGGGCAACGGGGTGTCGGACGGCGCGGCCTCCGCGTCGTCCTCCAGGTCCAGCACGAACCAGCAGCCGCGCACCACGTCCTCGAGGACGCCGTGCTCCCAGCCCGACGGCGTGACGACCGCCAGGTCGTCCGGGGCGAACGACGTGGCCTCCGCGGGCTGCGGGCAGCCGAGCTCCGGCACCCGGTCGAAGGCGCGGCCGAGCGTGTCCCAGATCGCGTCCAGCTCGGCCGCGGTCTCGGTGGTCCCGCTGGTCAGCACCACCACGGCGTCGTGCTCCGGCCAGACGACGACGAACTGGCCGAAGGCGCCGTCGGCCCGGTACGCACCGTGCCGGCACCGCCAGAACTGGTAGCCGTAGCCCTGCTCCCAGTCGGGCTTCTCGTCCGGGCCGTTGTCCACCTGCGCGGCGGTCATCTCGTCGACCCAGGACGCCGGGACGAGCTGCCGGTCGCCCCAGCGGCCCCGCCGGAGCCAGAGCTGCCCGAGCGCCGCGAGGTCCTCCGTGGTGACGGCGAGCCCGTACCCGCCGACGTCGATCCCCTGCGGGCTCTGCTCCCAGGTCGCGCCGGCGATGCCCAGCGGCTCGAACAGGCGGGGGGTCAGCCAGTCGAGCAGCCGCTGCCCGGTGAGCCGGTGCAGGATCGCGGACAGCAGGTACGTGGCCCCCGTGTCGTACACGAACCGGGTCCCCGGCGCGTGGACCATCGGGGAGGCCAGGATGTCCCGGGCCCAGCCCGACCCGGGTCGGTGCAGGTTCCGCAGGGTGAAGTCCATGCTGTCGGTGCCGTGACCGCTGGTCATGGTCAGCAGGTCGCGCACGGTCATCGCCGCCAGATGCTCCGGCGGGTGCGCGGGGGCGTCCTCCGGCAGCAGGTCGACCACCCGGTCACCGGTGCCGAGCAGCCCCTCGTGCACGGCCATCCCGACCGCCGTGGCGGTGACCGACTTGGAGACCGAGAACGTCCGGTGCGGATCGCCCGGGGCGAAGGGATCCCACCACGCCTCGGCGACCACGTGACCGTGCCGCAGCACCATCAGGCTGTGGACGTCACGGACCTGGTGGAGAGCCGCGACGAGGCGCCGCAGGGACTCGGGGTCGACCCCCTGGGACACGGGGGTCGCGCGGGGCAGGAGGTGGTGCGTCGTCGTCACGGAACCACTGTGGCAGGTCGAGGCCGAGGCTCCGGCGGGCTACCCCGGCGTCGTCCGGGGCCGCCCGGCGCCGAACCGGGACATCAGCTCCTGCGACAGCGGGGCGACGGGGAACGGGGTGACGGGGTCGTGCGGGTCGACCCAGCGCAGCTCGGCGAGCTCTGCGAGCGCCCGGGGCTCGAAACCCGTCGGGAGCTCGAGCTCGAAGACGTGCGCGTCGACGACGTGGTCGGGCTCGTTCGCGGCCGTGGCATGGTGCTGCCCGAGGGCTCGCACGCGCGACGGGTCGGCGTCCAGGCCGATCTCCTCGGCGCACTCGCGCAGGAGCGCGTCGCGCGGGGACTCGCCGGCCTCGATCTTGCCGCCCACCTGGATGAACGTCCCGGTGCGCTGCTTGCGCACGAGGAGCCACCGGCCGTGGCGGACGATGACGGCCGCCACGATGTGCAGGGTGGTGGCCGCCGCGGTCACGCCTCGTCCGCCGTCTCGTCGATGACCTTGCCGTCCAGCATCTTGACGACGAGCGGCACGCCGACGAGACCGGAGGAAACCAGCTCGGCATCCGTGTCGGAGGTGTCGTCCTCGTCCGGCGCCGTGCTCGGCGTCGCCGGGGACCGCTCGGGTGCCGGCGCGGTCGACGCGGCAGCGGAGCGCATCCGGTGCGGCCACGGGTCCGCCGGCGGCCCGGCCGGTGCCGGCGTCCCGGTGGACGCGGAGGTGTCGCGCGACCACGACACCGTCGGGGCTGCGGCGACGGCCTCGTCCGGATCCGGCCGGGCCGGCGCACCACCGGACGGCGCGGCCGACGCGGCCGACGCCGCGCTCTGCGACGTCGCGGCGGACGCCCCGGCGAGCCAGGCGTCGTCCGCGGCCCGGGCGGCGTCCGCCGCCGCGTCGTCGGCGCGGTCGTGCGCGGGTCCGTCGGGGTGCGGCGCGCTGTCGACCGGATCGGCCACCCGTTCGGCGACGGCGACGCCGGTGCGGCCCGTCGTGGCCGCCGAGACGTGGGACGGGGCCGACGGCGCACCGCCGTCGGCCCCCGGGGCAGCGGCCCCCTCCGACACCGGGTCGTCCTGCGGCGGCGGTCCGGGCTCCTCGGTGGCCGATGCACTCGGCGCCGACGCGGGGCCGGGCGCCCCGACGGTGACGTCGATCTGCGCACGCAGCCCCAGGGTCTGGTAGACGGCTTCGGCGAACGCCTCCAGGTGCCGCGGCTGGGAGAAGTTCCGGGCCAGTCCCTCGGTCTGGAAGCTGAGCCGGAGCCGGTCACCCGCCAGCGAGCCGATCTGCGCGTTCTGCTCGACCAGCGCCCGGGTCACCGGGCTGGCGAGGTTGGCGACGATCTCCTCCCACCGGCGCCGCAGGTCCTCGGCCGTCGTCCCCGTCGGCTCCGCGGACGGTGCCGGTGCGGCGGGCTGTTCCTGCGGGCGGGCGGCGGGCGGTGCGGTGGTCCCGGGCTCCTCGGTGGCGGAGACCTCGGCGGACGGCTCCGTACCGACCGGCTCGGCCGGTGCCGGCGGCTCGGTCGCCACCGGCTCAGTGGTCTCGCGCGCCTCCGTAGGCGCTTCGTCGGCCTCGAACGTCTCCTCGACCGACGTTGGTGCGGGAGCCTGAGCAGGCGCCGCCTCCCGCGGCGACGGCTCGGTCGGTTCCGGGGCGGGCTCGGGGGCGCTGACCTCCGCCACGGTGCGGCGGCTCCGGGCCAGCGCGGCGCGGGCGGCGGCCGCACCGGACAGCCCCGCCGGTGCGGTCGGCTCCTCCGCCGGCTCGGCCGCCACGGCCGGTGGCGTCGTCGTGCCGGGCGCCGCACCGACCGGTCCGGCGGCCACCGCACCCCGCTCGAGACGGTCCAGACGAGCCCCGAGCCCCTCCGTACCGTCGTCGGCGCCCGGCAGCAGCAGACGGGCGCACAGCAGCTCGAGGTGCAGCCGAGGCGAGGTCGCCCCGGTCATCTCGGTCAGGGCGGTGTTGACGAGGTCGGCGGCGCGGGAGAGCTCCGAGAAGCCGAGGTTGGCGGCCTGGTGGCGCATCCGCTCGAGCTGGTCGGCGGGCAGGTCGCGCAGCACGGCGTCGGCGGCCTCGCCGGAGACCGCGATGACGATGAGGTCCCGCAGGCGTTCGAGGACGTCCTCCACGAAGCGGCGGGGCTCGTGACCGGTGGCGATGACGTGGTCGATGACGCGGAAGATCGACGCCCCGTCGCGGGCGGCGATGGCGTCGACGACGTCGTCGAGCAGCGTGCCGTGGGTGAACCCGAGCAGGCTGACCGCGAGGTCGTACTCCACGGTGCCGGACGAGCCGGCGATGAGCTGGTCCAGCACGGAGAGCGTGTCCCGCACCGATCCCCCGCCGGCGCGGGTGACCAGCGGGACCACACCGGCGCCGAGCTCGATCCCCTCGGCGGCGCAGAGCTGCTCGAGGTAGGGACCGAGCACGTCCGGCGGGACCAGCCGGAACGGGTAGTGGTGGGTGCGCGAGCGGATCGTGCCGATGACCTTGTCCGGCTCCGTCGTCGCGAAGACGAACTTGATGTGCTCCGGCGGCTCCTCGACGATCTTGAGCAGCGCGTTGAAGCCGTGCGAGGTCACCATGTGGGCCTCGTCCAGCACGAAGATCTTGTACCGGTCCCGCGCGGGGGCGAAGGTGGCGCGCTCGCGCAGGTCGCGGGCGTCGTCGACGCCGTTGTGGCTGGCGGCGTCGATCTCGACGACGTCCAGCGAGCCGGGACCGCCACGGGCCAGCTCGACGCACGAGGGGCACTCGCCGCACGGGGTGTCCAGCGGCTTCTCGGGGGTGTTGCGGTGGCAGTTGAGCGTCCGCGCGAGGATGCGGGCCGACGTCGTCTTGCCGCAGCCGCGCGGTCCCGAGAACAGGTAGGCGTGGTTGGCACGACCGGTCCGCAGCGCCTGCCGCAGGGGTGCGGTGACGTGGTCCTGGCCGATGACCTCGGCAAAGGTCTCGGGCCGGTAGCGGCGGTACAGAGCGGTCGTCACGCAGCCACTGTAGACGTCGTGGCCGACACGAACATCCCGCCCGGCACCCGTCCGTCCGGCGACGCCCCGGGGCGCACCTCGACCCGCCTCAGCGCCGCAGCGCGCGCCTGGCCAACCCGTTCCCCAGCCACTGCACGAGCTGGACGACGACGATGATGATCACCACGACCAGGGCCGTCAGCGCCCAGTCGTACTGCCGGTAGCCGTACACGATGGCGAAGTCGCCCAGCCCGCCCGCGCCCAGGTAGCCGGCGATGGCCGACATGTCGAGCACCCCGACGAACAGGAACGTGTAGCCGAGGATCAGCGGGGACAGCGCCTCGGGCACGACGACGGTGCGCACGATCCGCAGCGGCGAGGCGCCCATGGCCCGGGCCGCCTCGATGACGCCGGGGTCGATCGAGACGAGGTTCTGCTCCACGAGTCGGGCGAACACGAACGACGCCATGACGCACATCGCGAAGGTGAACGCCCCGGTCCCGATCGTCGTCCCGACCACGGCGCGGGTCACGGGACCGAGCGCCACGAGGAAGATGATGAACGGGATCGGTCGCACGACGTTGACGGCGACGTTGAGCACCGCGAACACGCCGCGGTGCTCCAGCAGGTTGCCGGGGCGGGTCAGGTACAGCCCCAGGCCGAGCGCCAGGCCGCAGACGCCGCCCACGGCCAGGGTGATCAGCACCATGAAGACCGTCTCGCCGAACGCCTGCCCCAGCAGAGGCACGAGGTCGGGGCTCATCGGTCGCTCCCCTCGGCCGCGGGTCGGGTGGCGGTGCCGTGGTCGACGACGGTCGTGGCGGCACGCAGCCCGTCCAGCGCGGCGTGCACCGCGGCGTCGTGGCCGACGAGCTCGACCGTCAGCGAGCCGTAGGGGCGCTCGGCGAGCTCGGTGATGCCGCCGAAGACGATCGTGCCGTCCACGCCGTGCTCGGCCAGGACGCGGGTGACCTGCGCGGACGATCCCGAGACCTCGTCGATCCGGGCCGTAACGATCCGTCCCGGGTGCCGTTCCCGCAGCCGGGCGAGCACGGCGGACGACGGGACGTCGCGCAGCGCCGAGGCGACGAACCGGCGGGTGACCGGGTGCTCGGGTGCGCTGAACACCCGGTAGGCGTCACCGAGCTCGACGACCCGGCCCGCCTCCATCACGGCGACCCGGTGGCAGATCGAGCGCACGACCTCCATCTCGTGGGTGATGACGACGACCGTGATGCCGAGCTCGCGGTTGACGCGCTGCAGCAGGGCGAGCACGTCCGCCGTCGTCTCCGGGTCGAGCGCGCTGGTGGCCTCGTCGGCGAGCAGGAGCCGGGGGCTGGTGGCCAGCGCCCGGGCGATGCCGACGCGCTGCTTCTGCCCGCCGGACAGCCGCGCCGGGTGGACGTCGGCCTTGTCGCCGATGCCCACGAAGTCGAGCAGCTCGCGCACCCGCGCGTCCCGGTCGGCGCGCGGCCACCCGGCGACCTCCAGGGGGTAGGCGACGTTCCCGGCGACGGTCCGGGAGGCCAGCAGGTTGAACTGCTGGAAGATCATGCCGATCCCGGCCCGGACCGGCCGCAGCTGCGCCTCCGACAGACCTGTCAGGTCGGTGCCGTCGACGACGACGGATCCCGCCGTCGTCGTCTCCAGGGCGTTGGCCAGCCGCACGAGGGTGGACTTGCCGGCTCCGGAGTAGCCGATGACGCCGAAGACCTCGCCGGCGTCGATGTCGAGGGTGACGCCGTCGACGGCGCGGACGGGTGCGCCGCGGCGGCGTCCCCGGCCGCGGGCGGGGAACTCCTTGACGGCGTCGCGGAAGCTGAGGAGGGGGTGGCTCATGTCAGCGGCCGGCGAGGTCGGTCTCGATGCCGTCGAGGATCGCCTGCAGGTCCGCCGCGTCGTTGTCCTTGATGACGCCCGTGCCGCCGGAGGCCTCGAGCACGCCGGCCTCGACCTCGGGCGAGTGGTAGATGTCCACGAGCTGCTGCAGCGTCTCGTCCTCGGCGTCGGCGGAGCGCGCCACCCAGACGTTGATGTACGGCGCGGCCGCGGCGGAGTCCGGGTCGTCGGTGAAGATCGCGTCGTCCTCGGTCAGACCCGCGTCGCCCACGAAGTCGTTGTTGATGATCGAGGCGTCGACGTCGGCCAGCGCGATCGCGGTCTGCGCGGCGTCGACCGGCGTGACGGTCACCCGGGACTCCTCCGCGATGACGTCCGCCGGGGTGGAGAACGAGCTCCCGCCGTCGCGCAGGGTGACCAGACCGGCGTCCTGCAGCACGAGCAGCGCCCGGGCCTGGTTGGTCTCGTCGTTGGGGATGGCGACCTGGCCGCCCGCGGGGATCTCCTCGAGGCTCGCGTGGGCGGTCGAGTACAGACCCAGCGGGTAGACGGCGGTGGCCCCGATCGGGGTGAGGTCGTCGCCGCGGGCCGCGTTGTACCCGGCGAGGAACTGCAGGTGCTGGAACTGGTTGAGGTCGAGGTCACCGTCGGACAGCCCCTGGTTGGGCAGCTGGTAGTCCGAGAAGTTCACGATCTCGACCTCGATCCCCTCGGCGGCGGCCGCCTCGGCGAACGTGTCCCAGTAGTCCTCGCCGGCCGAGACGACGCCGATGCGGACGGGGTCCTCGGACGTCCCGGCGGAGGTGGCGGCGGCCTCGCCGGAACAGGCGGCCAGCGCCAGGACGGAGGCGGCAGCGCCGGCGGCGAGCAGGGTGGGGCGCAGGGTCATGACAGGGGTCCTTCCGGGCAGGGGCGCACGACGACGAGCCTCGCCGTGGCGCGACGAAGAGGGGAGAAGCACAGGGAGAGAGCGGCAGGCCGCGGCCATCAGCGCGCGACGGGCCTGGGCGTCGTCAGCGACGGACGACGGCGGGGAGCTGGGCGGTCAGCGACCGCACATTCGCGAGGCCGGCATCGCCGCGGTGCACATCGGGGCGCGCAGGTTGGTCTGCGGGGCCTGGTGTGCGGAGCGAACGATGCGGTGCATACGAGGAGCAGACCATCCGCGGCACCGGCGCACCAACTCCGTGGGGGCAAAATCTCGCGATACGAATGTCCCGTGTATCGCATGTCGAGAAGCCGCTGGTCAGCCCGGGACGTCGCCGTTGACGCCTCGATCGCGCCTCCGGCCGGAGACGCAAAGGACCCCTCGCGCACCCGCCAGAGCTCACCTACCCTTGCTGCCTTCCGGCCCTGGGGGAGTTCAGCGAGATGACGCCGCACGAGGGGTCTGCCCACAGCCTAACCGAGAGTGGGCGCCACCTCGAAACCGTCCCGGTCGAGGGTCGCGCACCTCACACCGGGCCGATTCGGAGACTCGGGCCTCCGTCCGCTATTCTGCTGGGGTTGCCCGGCGCCCTGAGCGTCGGTCATGTCCGAGGAGGATTCGCCTAGCGGCCTATGGCGCACGCTTGGAAAGCGTGTTGGGTTCACGCCCTCGGGGGTTCGAATCCCCCATCCTCCGCCGGCACGAAGGGCCCGCACCTCGAGGTGCGGGCCCTTCGTCGTTCCCGGGCTCCTGCGGGGGCCGCACGACGCCCGAGCGGGCCCTGCACGTCACGGGTGTCCGTGCCCGACCGGCCGAGCACGACACCGCACGAGTCAACGACGAGTCACGGATCGGTGAGGCGAGGGGCACGATCGGCACCTCCCCTTCCCGCTGCCGACGGGCCGGGCCGACGAGATCGTGGTGCGATCGTGACCTCGAGGTGACGAATCCTGACAAGTCGTCCTCGTCGGGCGTCACCCCCGGGCTCTACGATGACGTCCATGATTTTCAAGGCCGTGGGCGACGGGCGCCCCTACCCCGACCACGGACGCGAGGGATCCATGGACTGGTCCGACGTCCCCCCGCGTCAGGTGCGTCTCGACGAGCTCGTGACCACCAAGCGCACGCTGGACCTCGACGCCCTGCTCGCGGAGGACTCGACGTTCTTCGGCGATCTCTTCGCCCACGTCGTCGAGTACCGAGGCGTCCTCTACCTCGAGGACGGTCTGCACCGCGCGGTGCGCGCGGCGCTCCAGCAGCGCCCGATCCTGCACGCCCGCGTCCTGACGGTGGGCTGACCCGCCGTCGCGAGGAATCTCGGGTATTTTCTTCGCGTGACTTCACCAGCCCAGGACCCGGCCCGCGTCGCTCGACGACGTCGCAAGCACGAGCGCCAGGCTGTGGTCTTCGGGCTCCTGATCGCCCTCATGGTGATCGTGGGTCTCGGCGCCCTCGCGATCTACACCGAGACCATCGACTCCCCGATCAGCGAGCCGATCGTCACGCCGGAACCCGCCTCGGCGAGCATCGAGCCCGCCTGCCTGCCCGTCGCGGAGAAGTGGCCGGACGGCACACCGCCGATGAAGTACTCCAAGGTGAAGGTGCGGATCTACAACGCCGCCGACTACACGTTCAACCTCGCCAGCGCGAACGCCGACGCGCTCACCGAGCGCGGTTTCGACGTCCGCGACACGGGCGACTTCACGTACCAGATCGAGGGCCCCTCGGAGATCCGCTACGGGATCAAGGGCGTGCGGCAGGCGTACACGCTGGCCGCGCAGTACGAGAACGTCCGCCTCGTCATGGACGACCGCTCCGGATCGTTCGTCGACCTGATCGTCGGGCAGGAGTGGCAGGAGCCGCTGCCGGTCGAGGAGGTCCCGCTGGAGACCGGCGAACCCATGACCAACGCGCCGGGGTGCGTGCCGCCCGAGGACCTCGACCCGGTGGAGCGCGAGTACGGGTACGAGCGGGGTCCGAACGCGGGCGAGAACGCCGACGAGGCCTGACGAGGTCCGACCCCGGGGGACGCGGTCCGCAGACCCGATCAGTCCGCCCGGTCGGTCTCCCGATCGCCCTTCGCCGAACCGCCGCTCGCCGGCGGGGCGACGGAGGCCGGTGACGCCAGGTCGGGCGTGGTCCCCCGCCACCGACCGATCCACCGCATGCCGTGGTACAGCACGAGCGCGGACGCCGTCCCGAGGGCGATGCCCTCGAAGGTCAGGTCACCGGCGGTCCACGTGTAGTTCGCGATGGCCACGACGAGCGGCACAGCGGCCGTCGTGAGGTTCACCGGGTCACCGAAGTCGACGCGGTTCTGCACCCAGATGCGGAACCCGAGCACGCCGATCATGCCGTACAGGATCGTGGTGACACCGCCGAGCACACCGGCCGGGACCGTGTTGACGACCTCGCCGAACTTGGGCGAGAACGACAGCACCAGCGCGCCGGCCCCGGCCACCCAGTAGGCGGCGGTCGAGTACACGCGCGTCGCGGCCATGACCCCGATGTTCTCGGCGTAGGTCGTCGTGCCGGAGCCGCCACCCGTCCCGGCCAGCGTCGTCGCGACGCCGTCGGCCAGCAGCGCGCGACCCATCCGGTCGTCGAGGTCCTGGCCGGTCATCGCGGCGACCGACTTCACGTGGCCGACGTTCTCGGCGACGAGGACGAAGACCACGGGCAGGAACAGCCCGAGCACGCCGGGTTCGAAGCTGGGTGCGGTGAACGTCGGGGCGCCGAACCAGGCCGCCTCCCCCACCGCGGCGAAGTCCACCTCGCCGCGCACGACCGCGAAGGCGTACCCGACGAGCACCCCGACGAGGATCGCCAGGCGGCCGAGGATCCCGCGGAACAGCACCGACACCAGCACCACGGCCACCAGGGTCACCACGGCCGTCACCGGCGCCACCTGGAAGTTGCCCCAGGCCGCGGGCGCGAGGTTGAGCCCGATGAGGGCGACGATCACGCCCGTCACGACCGGCGGCATGACGACGTCGATCCAGCGGGCGCCCGCGAGGTGCACGACCAGGCCGACGACCGCCAGGAGCACACCCGTGACGAAGATGCCGCCGATGGCGGCGGACTGCCCGTCCGAGGCCGTGGCCGCGCCGATCGGGGCGATGAACGCGAAGCTCGACCCCAGGTAGCTCGGCAGCCGGTTGCCCGTGATGAGCAGGAAACCGATGGTGCCGATCGCCGAGAAGAACAGCGTCGTCGACGGCGGGAAGCCGGTGATCAGCGGGACGAGGAACGTCGCACCGAACATCGCCACGACGTGCTGCAGGCCGATCCCGATCGTGCGGGGCCAGGTGAGACGTTCACCCGGGGCGACGACCTCTCCCGGCGCCACGTGCGCGCCGTCACCGTGCTTCGTCCAGCCCAGCTGCATGTCGCTCCGTCCGTCAGCCCTGTGAAGACCCGCACACCCTATCGGCGCACGGGAGCTGCGTCCGCCGACCTGCGGACGGCCCGGCCGGGTCGGCGGGTCGGGGGCGGGTCCTCGGGCTCAGTCCGCGCGGCCGTGCAGCCAGGCCAGCAACCAGGAGCGTGTCGACCCGTCGTCGATCCGGTCCTCGGGGAGCTCGCGCGCGACCTCGAGGGCCGCCGTCGCCTCCTCGGGCCCCATCAGGCCGGCGTACATCAGCAGCTGGTCGCCGAACATCACGTCCCACGTGGCGTCGTCCGCCCAGAGGTCCGTGGTCCCCAGCGCCTCGGCGAGGTTGTCGCGCACGCGCGCCGGGTCCTCGCCCAGGTACGTCGAGACGCCCGTCACCGGCAGCACGACGATGCCGAGCGCGGCGCTCGGCTCGGCGGAGAACCACGTCGCACGTTCACGCTTGCCGTCCCACACGAGCGAGGTCACGTCCGCCTGCAGCCCGTCGGCGACCGGGTCGGACCGGTCGAAGTCGGTCCAGTAGGCCCGGGCCGAGGCGGCCTCCAGCGAGAGCATCCACCGGGCCTGGGAGGTCAGGCCCTCGTCCGGAAGCCCGGCCGCCGCCCGCGCGTCGGCCCAGAGGGCCAGCCCGTGCCAGGCGGCGACGGCCTCGGAGGCCGACTCCTGGTTGTTGCCGTCACCGAACGGTGACGGCCCGGAGGCCCACGAGTGCCCCATGACGACGTCGAGCGTCCGCAGGGCCGGCATCGGCGCCCCGTCCCCGGCGGGCACGTCGGCGGCCGCGGCCACGTCCGCGGCCAGCAGGTCGACGACGGGCGCGACCTCCTCGGCCAGCTCGGCGTCCTCGGCGGCCAGCAGGCCGGCCGCGTACAGGAAGTAGCCGTAGTGGAAGTGGTGGTCGTTGCCCTCCTCGGAGCCGAACGCGGTGGCCTGGCCCACGACCGTCCCCAGGGTGGGCTCCCACGTGAAGCACCGTTCGGGGCGCTCCTCGCAGCCGTCCGGGTCGGTCCACAGCCGCAGGTCCGTCAGCAGGCTCGCGCGCAGGTCCGCGGCGACGTCGTCCATCCCGAGGTCGCGCGCCAGCGTCCACAGCTCGGCGTCCCGCGCGAGCGCTTTGCCGCCGAAGTACGTGTCGGCCGGCCGGGTCTCGGCGAGCACCCGGTCCGCGTCGGCGCGCACCTGCTCGACGAGCTCGTCGCGCGCCGGCTCCCCCAGGTCCGACACGTCGAGACCGACGACCGGCTCCCGTGCCGTCGAGCGCCACGACAGCTCGGTGGCCCGGCAGACGTCGACCGTGCCGAGCACCGTGGCGTAGGACCCGAGCCCGCACGTGGCGTCGTCGGCGGCGTCGCGCTGGTGCGGGAAGCGCACGGCGACGGCCGGCCCGCCGGAGGTCGTCTCGTACCCCACGGTGGTGGTGACGTCGTCGGTCCCGGTCGCGTACGAGACGGTGGACGCCTCGACCGCCTCTCCGGCCGCCCGGACCAGCTCGGGCAGCGCCGCGGAGCCCCCGGCGGGGTCGTCCGGGGCGGCCAGCCACGCCACCGACTCACCCTCTCCCAGCTCGAGGGTGCTGCCCGAGCCGTCGAGCGCGCCGGCGGCGTCGAGACCGTCCACCCCGACCAGGGCGTGGGTCCGTCCGTCCACCTCCGCGGTGGCGACGCCGTCCGGGAGCCCGGCGCCGGCGTCGTCGAAGGACCGGTCCAGCCCGAGGCCGTGCGCGGTCCGCGCGGTGTACCGCACGACCGGCGACCCGCGGGTCAGGTGCACGGTGCCGCGCACCTGGTCGTCCTCGGCGACCAGGTCGACGTCGACCGTCGCGGCGTCGTAGCGCGACACGACACCGGTGACGCTCTCGCCCAGGTCCACCTGGACCTGCGGGGCGTAGCCGCCGGCGATCAGCGTGCCGTCGGCCCGGACGTCGGGCAGCCCGTAGGCGAACCCGGTGGAGGTGAGCCCGACGGCGAGCGGCAGCGGGAACACCGGCTGCGGCTCGTCGCCGAAGACCAGCCCGGAGAACCAGCGGTTGGTCGGTGGTGGCAGGCCGTCCGCGAGCCGCATCGGGCCCTGTTCCCGCTCGACGGTGGGCAGCGCGGTGGGATCCACGGCGGGCGCCTGCGCGCCCACCAGGGAACGATCGGTGGGTGCCGGGCCCGCGGCCTCGTCGCCCCCCGGTTCCGTCGTCGTGCACCCGGCGGCGGCCAGGACGACGGCGAGCAGCACCGCGACCGGCCGCCGCGTCACAGGCCGATCCTCTGCAGGAACCGCTGGAACGCCAGGTCGACGTCGGCCATCGGGCCCTCGTCGTGCAGCTGGACGCTCGCGACCACGGGCGTGCCGGGCAGGACGAGACCCTCGCCGGCCTGCTCGGTGAGCGACTCGCTGTCGATCAGGAGCGTGGCCTCGGCACGGTTGCGGGCGTTGTCGACCGCGATGGAGTCGACCTGGCCGGTGACCTCGCGCTGGTCGGGCAGGGTGATGCTGACGGGGGCGCCGGGCTTGATCCGCGCGAAGTCCGCGGGATCGAGCAGCAGCTTCGCGTCCACGGCCGTGGAACCCTCGCGGTGCAGCGTCGCGACGACGTCGCCGGCCTGGACGAACCCCCCGCGCGTGGTGGTGATGTCCGCGATCGTGCCGTCCGAGGGCGCGACGACGGTCATCTCCCCGTCGTCCGTGACCTCGTAGGACGCCGTCTCGCGGGACACGGTCCCGGACGAGAGGTCGTGCGCGAGCACGAGGCTGCGCATCCGGTAGATCGGGTCGCCCTCGGCGACGGTGTCGCCGGGGTCGACGAACGACTCGACGACCGTGCCGGGGTAGTCGGTGCCGACGGCGACCTCCTCGGCCACGATCATGGCCTGGGCGGAGGTGGCCTGGCTCTCCCGCCGGTTGAGCACCAGCGTGAGGGTCGCGCAGAGCGCGAGGACGAGGACGAACCCGAGGAGCAGCTTGAATCGTGTGGCCCAGGTCATGCGGCACCTCCGGCGGTGACGGTCGGGGAGGACGAACGGTCGAGGCGGGTCCGGCGGGCGGCGCGCTTGCGGACGCGGCGGGCCGCGCGCTGGGACCTCACCGCCTGTCGGTGCTCCTTGACGGCCGTGATGAGGAAGCCGCCGAGGATGAGGGTGTTGGTGAGGTTCCAGGCGAGCGACAGGTTCGGGACCGGGTCGCCCCAGTGCTTCCAGAACCCGACCGCCGAGGTCACCGCCAGGAACACGAAGCACAGGGTCTGCGGGACGATCACGTCGAACGGTGACGCCGAACCGCCGGAGCGGCCCGTGACCGACCAGGCCTGCTGCTTGCCCGTCAGCGCGTTCCAGAACGCCTTGACGTAGATGGGCCACGAGACGGCCGCCAGCAGCAGCACCTCCCAGCGGAACGAGCCGAGGGTGAAGAAGGCCAGGGCGATCTGCAGCCCGTAGAAGCCCAGGTAGTACAGGGCCCAGGTGCCCACCGACACGTCGAGCTGCATGGGGGTCAGGTCGAGGTAGATCGTCAGCGGCGGCACCAGCAGGAGCAGCAGCGGCGCGATGCCCGACAGGTAGTGGGTCGAGGTCACGAAGTACTGCAGCCGCTGGTCGACGGTCAGCTGGCGTCGCGGGGACAGCGGGTTGTGCTGCAGCAGGATCTCGAACCCACCGGTGGCCCATCGCAGCTGCTGCTTGGCGTAGGCGACGATCGTCTCGGGGGTGTCGCCGACGGCGAGCGTCTGCGGGATGTAGACGGAGCGCCACCCACGCTCGTGCAGGTGGATGGACGTCCAGACGTCCTCGGACTTGGAATCGGTGTACATGCCGCCGATGTCGTCGATCGCATCGCGACGGAACACGACGTTGGTCCCGACGCAGAAGGCCGCGTTGAACCGGTTCCGGCCCGGCTGGACGAACCGGTAGAAGACCGCCTGCATGTAGCCGGCGCCCCGGGAGATCAGCGAGTTCATGTTGCCGTAGGTCTGCGGGGACTGGACGAATGCGACCTCGTCGCGCACGAAGAACGGCACCGTCTCGGTCAGCAGCTCGGGGCGGGGGACGAAGTCCGCGTCGAGGATGACGAAGTACTCGCCCTTGGCGATGCTCAGCGCGTGGTTGATGTTCCCGGCCTTCTGGCCCCCGCTGGAAAGGCGCCGGATGTACCGGGCCCCGAGCGTGGCCGCGAGGTCGCGCACCTCGTCGTCCCGTCCGTCGTCGAGCACCCAGGTGCGGTGCTCGCCGTGGACGGCCACGGCGGCGCGGACCGTGCGGGCGATGGTGTCGACGTCCTCACCGCAGGTGGTGATGAAGATGTCGACGGTCACGGGTCGGTCGTCGAGGTAGAGCCGCCACCGGGTGGGGTCGTCGGTGGCACGGTCCCGCAGGATCTCGGGTGTGTCGAAGAGGCGTTCGCGGGCCTGGTGGTAGGCGAAGTCGCGGGGGTCGTGGCCGGAGGAGAGCACCGTCCACATGGCCAGCAGGGCCAGCGCCAGCAGCACGCACTCGGCCACGAGGACCAGCCCGTAGGGCAGGAGGTCACCCCGGTTGTCCGGGTTCAGCAGGAAGACCGCGTAGGCGACCGCGCCCAGGGTCGCCAGCAGCATGATGAGCATGAGCGACGGCGACTGGGCGGCGGCGTTCGCGTCACGACGACGCGCGGCCGACGTCGGGTCGCCCGGGATGGTCGGCGGCGGGGCGGCGGTGGTCCCGGCAGGAGACAGGTGCTCCGGCGCGCGAGGGTCCAAGGTGGTCACAGGGGGGTGTCCCTTCACGGAGGCCGGACGATCAGAACGCCGCCCGGAACGACGAGAGGCGGGCCCCCTCGTTCGGGGGCCCACCTCGTCGTCTCGTTCCACCGTAGGTCGGTGCCCGGACCCTGTCGCGCGGGAGGAGCCGTGTGGTGAACATCTTCACTCCGCGGCAACTGGCCGGTAACACCGCGGGACCGTCAGAGGTGTGGGGCGACCTCCCGCGCCACGAGCTCCAGGTGGTCGAGGTCCTGCTGGTCGAGCACCTGCAGGTAGACCCGCTCCACGCCCTGCTCGCGCAGGGACGCCAGCCGGTCCACGGCCTCCGTCACCGTGCCCGCGATGCCGTGCTCCCGCAGCTCCGCGGGCTCCCGGCCGATGGCCTCGGCACGTCGCGTGAACTCGGCCTCGTCCTTGCCCACGGCCAGCACGAGGGCGACCGACTGGGTCAGCGACCCGGGCGCACGTCCGGCGTCGGCGAGCGCCTGCTCCATGACCGCGATCCGCGGCCCGACGGTGTCGAGCTCGGGGAACGCCTGGTTGTACTCGGTCGCGAACCGCGCCGCGATCCGCGGCGTCCGCTTCGGCCCGCCACCGCCGACGATGACCGGGATCCGGTCCTGGACGGGCTTGGGCAGCGCCGGGGAGCCCTCGAGCGTGTAGTGCTTCCCGGTGAAGTCGAAGGTCTCCCCGACCGGTGTTCCCCACAGCCCGGTGAGGATCTCGAGCTGCTCCTCGAGGATCCCGAACCGCTTGTCCGGGAAGGGGATGCCGTAGGCGGCGTGCTCGGCGGCGAACCAGCCGGTGCCGAGCCCGAGCTCGACGCGGCCGCCCGACATCTGGTCCACCTGGGCGACCTGGATGGCCAGCGGGCCGGGCAGGCGGAACGTCGCGGAGGACACGAGCGTGCCGAGGCGCACCGTGGACGTCTCACGGGCGATGCCGGCGAGCGTGGTCCACGAGTCGGTGGGGCCGGGCAGCCCGTCCCCGCCCATCGCCAGGTAGTGGTCGGACCGGAAGAAGGCGCTGAAGCCGAGCTGCTCCGTCGCCTGCGCGACGGCGAGCTGGGTGTCGTAGGAGGCGCCCTGCTGGGGCTCGGTGAAGATGCGCAGGTCGAGCGGCATGGTGCTCCTCAGCTGTGGACCGGGTGCTCGTCGCGGGACCGCTTGAGCTCGAAGAAGTGCGGGTTGCCGGCCATCGTGACCGCGGCGTCGAACAGCTGGGTCGCGTCCTCACCGCGCGGGACGCGGGTGAGGACCGGCCCGAAGAACGCCACGCCGTCGACGTGCAGCGTGGGGGTGCCGACCTCCTGGCCGACGGGGTCCATGCCGGCGTGGTGGGAGGCGGCCAGGGCCTCGTCGTACGCGTCGGACGTCGCCGCCTCGGCGAGCTCGGCGGGCAGGCCGGCCTCGGCGAGGGACTCACGGATGACGACGTCGACGTCCTTGACGTCCTGGTCGTGCCAGCGGGTGCCGAAGGCCGTGTAGTACGCCGACAGGGCGTCGTGGCCGTGGTCGGTCTGCACGGCGGCGGCGACGCGCCCCTGGGCGCGGCCGTCCTCGATCATCTGCCGGTACTCGGCCGGGATGTCCTTGTCCTTGTTCAGCAGGTACAGGCTCATCAGCTTGAACGTGAGGTCGACGTCACGGTGCTCCGCCACCTCCAGGGCCCAGCGCGAGGTCACCCAGGCGAAGGGGCAGGTGGGGTCGATGTAGACGTCGACGGTGGGCGTGGTGTCGGTGGAAGTCATCGTGGGCACGATACTCCGGCGTCCGGAGCGGCTCGCGGGGATCGTGCGGCATCTCACGGCCCGTCGTGCACCGCGGGCAGGTCGGTAGGCTCGGCGTCGTGCTCTCGATCGTGCGCAAGATCCCCTGGGCGAGCATCCTGACGATCGTCCTCGCCGGCGCCTTCTCCGCCGTGGCGCTCTTCGCCGCGCTGCGGGGCCGTGTGTGGGCATGGCTGCCGTTCACGCTGTGCGCGGCCGTGCTGGTGCGCGAGCTCCGGTACCTGCAGCGGTCCCGACGCGGGCACGTCGGCTTCGACGCCCCGGACCGGCGGGCCGAGCGCGACTGACACCGGCAGAGCCATTCTGGACGGCCCTGGGCCCGGTTGGACGGGCCTGACGCCCGGGAACCCGTCAAGGTGTACCCATGTCGTGGCTGTCGGCGTTCGGGCTGATCCTCGTGACCCTGCTCTCCGGGATGCTGCTCGCGGGAGCCGCGCGCCGCACCCTCGACGAACCGGTGGGGTGGGTCCGCTCCATCGCGACGACCCTGCTCGTGTTCGGCATCGGCACGGCCCTGCTGGAGCCCGGCACCGACGCGCTGTCGGTGGACGTCACCAACACCGGGGAGGCGCTCGGGTTCCTGCTGATCGTCCTCGTCGCGTGGGCCTGGATGTTCGCCGTCGCGCTCGGCGCCCTGCTCGTCCTCGAGGTCTTGGTCCCCACCGGGCGTCTGCCCACGCCGCTCCAGGCGTGGCGCGGGATGCGTGACGGGCGGCAGGAATCCCGGCGCTACGGCCAGGTCGTGGCGATCCTCGTCCGCCGTGGGCTCGGGGGCTTCCTGCGCCGTGGGGCCGGCGGTGAACCCGACCGGTCGGCCGGCGCGCTGGCCGCGCACGCCAGGTCGCTGCGCCTGGCTCTGTCCGACGCCGGTGTGACGTACGTGAAGTTCGGCCAGATGCTCTCCAGTCGCCGCGACCTGGTGCCGGACGTCGTGGCGGACGAGCTCAGCCGGCTCCAGGCGCGCGTCCCGCCCGAGAGCTGGGAGACGGTGCGTACCGCGGTGACCGACGCCCTCGGCCGCTCCCCGGGCGAGGTCTTCGCACGGTTCGACGAGTCCCCGCTCGCGAGCGCCTCCGTGGGACAGGTGCACGGCGCCCGCCTGCACGACGGCCGGGAGGTCGTGGTCAAGGTGCTGCGACCGGGCGCACGCTCCCAGGTCGAGGTGGACCTGCGCATCCTCGGGCGGCTCGCGCGCAAGCTCGAGCGGGACACCCAGTGGGCCCGTTCGCTCGGCGTCGTCGGGCTGGTCGCCGGCTTCGCCGCGTCGCTGCGCGAGGAGCTCGACTACACCGTCGAGCTCGCCAACACGCTCAACCTCGATCGCGCCCTGGCCGCGACGCCCGGCGGTGTCGACCCGCGGGTGCAGCTGCCCACCCTGCGCCCCGAGCTCTCGGGGCCGACGCTGCTGGTGATGGACCGCATGGAGGGCGTGCCACTGGGCGAGGCCGCCGACGTCCTCGCGGCGATCGACCCGGCCGAGCGCAGGCTGATGGCGCAGTCCCTGCTCGGCAGCGCGATGCGACAGCTCGTGGTCACCGGCGTCTTCCACGCCGACCTGCACCCGGGCAACATCCTCGTGCGGCCCGACGGCACCCTCGGCCTGCTCGATCTCGGTGCCGTGGGGCGCATGGACGAGTCCGAGCGCACGGCGTTGGGCGCCTTCCTGCTCGCCGTGCAGGGCGATGACTCGATCGCGGCCCTCGACGCACTGCGCGAGCTGCTCGTGCAGCCGGACCACCTCGACGCCCGGGACGTCGAGCGGCGGCTCGGCGCGATCATCGTCCGCTTCCGCCACGGTACGGGCCCGGGCGGCTCGGGCGAGCTCTTCGGCACCATGATCGGGCTGTTCGCCGACGCCGGGATGACGGTCCCGCCTGGTCCCGCCTCGGCGCTGCGCACGATGGCGTCGCTCGAGGGGGCGCTGGCCCTGCTCGCGCCGGGCTTCGACCTCGTCGCCGCGGCCCAGGAGGTCGGGGCCTCGCTGCTCACGTCGTCGATGGGTCCGCGCGCGGTCCGCGACCGGGTCACGCGCCAGCTCGCGGGCATGGCACCGACGCTGCAGCGTCTGCCGCGGCGGCTGACCCAGGTGGTCGAGGACCTCCAGGACGGGCGGCTGACGGTGACGGTGCGCTCGTTCGCCCATCCCGAGGACCGTCGGTTCGTGACGTCCTTGGTCCAGCAGCTCGTCACGGCCGTCATCGCCGCGGCCTCGCTCGTCGGGGCCGTGCTGATGATCGTCTCGCCCACCGGTCCGGTGCTCCTGCCCGGGATCGACCTGTACTGGGTGCTCGGTGCGGGGCTGGCCTTCATCGGCACCCTGCTCAGCGTGCGCGTCCTGGTGTTCGCACTGCGCTCGCGTCGCTGACCCGCGCGGGCACCTGCGTGCCTGTCCGGGTGCCGGCGCGGCGACCGGGCGGACGCATGGCCCCCGCACGGCGAGTAGCCTCCTGCCCATGACAGCCGCACGGACGAAAGCCCACGCGCAGGCCGTCGACGCCGCGATCGACCTCTTCTCCCGCCAGGGCTACGAGCGCACCACCGTCGAGGAGATCGCCGACGCCGCCCGGGTCAGCCGCGCCACCTTCTTCCGGCGCTTCCGCTCCAAGGAGGACGTGGTCTTCGCCGACCACGAGCTGCTGCTGGAGGAGGTCGTGGTGATGCTCGCCGCGACCCGCCCCGAGGCGCGGGCCAGCGAGGAGGCCAGCAACCACGACGCCGCCTGGGACCCGGCGGTCGACCCGTACCTGGAGGTCTGCCGCGCCGCCCGGTTGGTGTTCGACCACCACGTGGGCCAGCGCGAGACCTCCCTGGCCCGGCACCGGCTGCTCCAGCAGGTCCCGGCGCTGCGCGACCGCGAGCTGGTCACCACCCACCGCTACGAGCGGGCGTTCACCGCCTACCTGCGCGACACCCTGCCGACCGAGCGGTCGTCGTCGACGATGTCGATCGCGTTCGCGGCCTCGGTGGTCGCCGTGCACAACGCGGTGCTGCGCCGGTGGCTGCGCAACCCCTACCTGGACCTGCGCCCCGACCTGGAGGAGGCCTTCGCCGACCTGCGCAAGGTCGCGACCGCCCCGACCGACGGCCCCGCACCGGACAGCGCCCGGGCCGGGGCGGCTCCCGCCGAGCCCGACGGCCGCGGGCCGGGCAGCAAGCGGGTCGTGGTCGCCGTGCTCGAGGAGGGCGCGGGGCCCGACGACGTCGCCCGTGCCGTGCGCGACGTGCTGGCCTGAGGACCGCGATGATCGAGTGGCTCTTCGACGCGACCTTCGCGATCGGTGACGAGCAGATCCTGTGGCGAGAGGTGATCGGCAACGCCTTCGGCCTCGCCTCCGCCCTCGGCGGGATGCGCCGCCGGGTGTGGGCTTGGCCCGTGGGCATCGTCGGCAACGTGCTGCTGCTGACGGTGTTCCTCGGCTCGGTGTTCGGCGACGCGAGCCGGGCGGACATGCTCGGCCAGGCGGGCCGGCAGGTGATGTTCATCGCCGTGTCGGTCTACGGCTGGATGCGCTGGCGCGAGACCCGGCGTCAGGATCTCGAGCTGCGGGCGGACGGCAAGGTGCCGACGTCGGGCGCCGAGGGTGTGCACCCGCACTGGGCGACGTGGCCCCAGCGGGCGTTCCTCGTCGGTGCCCTGCTGGTCGGCACCGCCGTGCTGACCCCGCTGTTCCGGGCCCTGGGCTCGTACGAACCCGTCTGGGCCGACGCCTGGATCTTCATGGGCTCGCTGCTGGCCACGTACGGGATGGCCCGGGGGTGGGTCGAGTTCTGGCTGGTCTGGGTCGCCGTCGACCTCGTGGGGGTCCCCCTGCTGTGGTCCGCGGGCTACTTCGCCACGTCGCTGATGTACGTCTTCTACGGCGTCTTCACCCTGGTCGGGTTCTTCGTCTGGTGGCGGGTGCACCGGCGCGAGCAGCTGGCCGTCGGCGCCGGCTGAGCAAGCCGGTCTGACCCTGGTCCGCCACGCGGTCGCCCTCCCGTCCGCCACGCGGTCGGCAGTTCCTGCCTGGATCGGCAGCTCAAGGTGCCGATCCAGGCAGGAACTGCCGAACGGAGTCCTCGCGTGCGGCACCTCCCGGCCCCGGGGACGACGAAGCGCCGCCCCACGTGGTGGGGCGGCGCTCGTCCGTTGTGCACCGCCTCGCCGGCTGGTGATCGGACCAGCAGGTGCACGGGCCGGCGTCGATCCACGCCGGGGTCTGTGAGGGGCTCAGGCGAACGCGATCAGCCCCGCGTTCGCCCTCACCCTCGCTGCGGCTCAGGCGAACGCGGACACTCCCGTGATGTCGCGGCCGATGATCAGCGCGTTCATGGACTCGGTGCCCTCGTAGGTGTGCAGGGCCTCGATGTCGGCGAAGTGCCGGGCGACGCGGTTGGCCAGCAGGATGCCGTTGCCGCCGAGCATGTCGCGGGCGATCGAGGCCACCTCGCGGGCGCCACGGGTGCAGGTGTACTTGGCCAGCGACGCCTGCTCACCGGTGAGCTCGCCCTTCTCGGCGAGCTCGGTCAGGCGCGCCACCAGCAGCTGGAGCTGGGTGACGGTGGAGAGCATCCGGGTCAGGCGCTCCTGGACCATCTGGCGGGCGGCCAGCGGCTTGCCGAACTGGACGCGCTGCGTGGAGTAGGCCAGCGCGGACTCGTAGCAGGCGATGGCGTGCCCGACGGCGGCCCAGGCGACGCTCAGACGCGTGGCGAAGAGGACCTCGGACGTCGCCTTGAACGACGTGGCGCCGGGCAGCGCGGCGTCGGCCGGGACGAACACGTCGTCGAGGACGATGTGCGCCTGCCAGATGGCACGCAGCGACATCTTGCCCTCGATCGTGGTGCCGGTGTACCCGGGGGCGTCCTGCGGGACGATGAAGCCGTGCACCTGGTTGTCGCCGTCGTCACCGACGAGGCGGGCCCAGACCACGGTGATGTGGCCGCAGGAGCCGAACCCGATCCACTTCTTCTCACCGTTGATCACGTAGCCCTCGACGCCGTCGCGGACCGTGCGCTCCGCCGTCGTCTCCAGCGAGACCGAGTCCGAGCCGTGGGTGGGCTCGGTGAGCGCGAAGGCGCCGAGGATCTCGCCGCGGGCCATGGGCTCGGCGTACTGCTCGATCTGCTCGGGCGAGCCGTGCATCACGATGGAGCGCAGCGCCAGGCCGCCCTGGACGCCGCAGACCGTCGCGACCGAGCCGTCGCCGCGGGACATCTCCATGCTGGCCAGGCCCTCGGCCATCAGCGAGACCGTCGGACGGCCGGGCACGTCGACGCCGTCGCGCAGGAAGTCGCGCTCGGCCAGACCCTTGACCAGGTCGAACGGGACCTCGGCGCGCTCCCAGTACCCGTCGATGACCGGCAGCACCTCGTCCTGGACGAACTGGCGGACGGCGAGCTGGTGCTCGCGCACCTCGGGGGCGATTCCGGCGAAGGCGCCGGCGTAGTCGACGTCCGAGGCGGCGGTGAGGTCGTAGTCGGGTGCGGTGACGCCGATCTGGGTGGGGGCGTTGCGGCTCATGAGGTTCTCTCACTCTCTACGGGGGCGGCCGCGCCGCCGCAGAGGCTGGTGACGACGGCGTCGGCCTGCTCCTATCATGCTCTGCAACCGAGTCTCACGTCAAGCGATACGCAGTATCAGCCCTCGGCGGCGGGAGCGATCAGCCCGCGACGGTCAACCAGAGCAGCGCCACGTTGAGCCCCACGATGATCCCCGCCACCAGCCACGCCACCGCCTGGGTGCCGCGAGCGTTGCGGAACCGACCCAGCAGCCCGGCGTCCGCGGTGACGCGCACCAGCGGGATCATCGCGAACGGGATGCCGAAGCTCAGCACCACCTGGCTCAGCACCAGCAGATAGGTCGGCGAGACGTCCGTGGAGAGCAGCAGCAGCGCGGGCACCAGCGTGACGACCCGCCGCACGACCAGCGGGACCCGCAGGTGCAGCAGCCCGGCCATGATCTCCGAGCCCGCGTAGGCGCCCACCGCCGTGGACGCCAGCCCCGAGGCGAGCAGCCCGACACCGAACAGCACCGCGACCGCCGGGCCGAGCGCGTCGGCGATGGCCGCGTGCGCCCCCTCGATGGTGTCGGTGCCGGCCCGACCCGGCAGGTTGGCCGCCGCGAGCAGCAGCATCGCGATGTTGACCCCGCCGGCGATGACGAGCGCGGCGACGACGTCGATCCGCGTGACGCGCAACAGGCGCTCCACCAGGCCGGGGTCAGGCACCGGCGGGGCGTCCACCTCCGTGGGCGGTGCGTCCGCCCCGCGGAGCTCGGTGAGCACCTCGCGCACCGCGAGGTCGTGGCGCACCCGGTCGCGGGCCAGCGAGCTGTGCAGGTAGATCGCGTGCGGCATCACCGTGGCACCGAGCATCGAGGCCGCCAGCAGCACGGAGTCGGTCCCGGCGAACCGCGGGACGAGCCCCTCGACGACGGCGCCCGGGTCCGGCGGGGCGACGACCAGCCCCGTGCAGAACCCGACGACGATGACCCCGAGCATCGTGAGCACGACCGTCTCGAACACCCGCTGGCCGCGGCGCTGCTGGATCGACAGCACCAGCATCGAGACCACCCCGGTGATGAGCCCGCCGAGCAGCAGGGGGACGTCGAAGAGCAGGCGCAGGGCGAGGGCGCCGCCGATGACCTCGGCCAGGTCGGTGGCCATCGCGACGGCCTCGGCCTGCAGCCAGTAGGCGATCCGGCCGCGGCGGGACAGACGGTCGGCGAGCACCTCGGGCAGCGAGCGCCCGGTGACGACGCCGAGCTTGGCCGACAGGTACTGCACGAGCACCGCCATCGCGTTGGCCATGACCAGCACCCACACGAGCAGGTAGCCGAACTCGGCACCGGCGGTGAGGTTGGCGGCCACGTTGCCCGGGTCCACGTAGGCGATCGCGGCGACGAAGGCGGGGCCGAGCAGGGACAGGGCACGCAGCCGGCGCAGGGCACTCCGGGACGATGCGGCACGCGGCCTCACGGGGCCTCCTCGATCTCGAGGCCGGGGAACTTCGGGTCGTCGCGATCGTAGACAGCACCCTCGGGACGCGGCCACCTGCCGCCGTCGGAGCGCCGGGGGTGGTGTTCTGGCACGATGTGGCGGTGCCCGACGCCGCGCAGGACCGCTCACCGGAGAACCCGCCCACCGCGACACCCGCTCCGGCGGCCGGCAGCGGAGGGCGGCTGCTCGCGTCCCCCTGGCTGCTGGCCCTCGCCTTCGTCGTCGTGCACGCCCGGCTCGTCCACGAGGCGATCTCCTGGCAGAACACGATCTTCGGCGACGTCACCCTCTACGAGTGGTGGGCCCGCCACGGCCTGACGGGCGGCGAATGGCCCGTCCTGGACTACACGTGGGTCTACCCCGCCGGGGCGCTGGTGCCCGTCGGGCTGCCCGGGGTCCTCAGCGAGGACCTGCTCGGCTACGAGATCGTCTGGACGGCGATGATCGTCCTGCTCGACGCCGTGGCGACCGTCGTCCTGGTCCGCATGACGCCCCGCGGCGTGCTCGGCGCCTGGTGGTGGCTGCTGTTCCTGCTGGCGCTCGGCCCGATCTTCCTCGGCCGGCTCGACGGCGTCGTCGCCCCGATGATCCTCGTCGCCCTCGTCGTCGCCCGCCGCCATCCGCGGATCGCCGTCGCCGTGGCCACCGCCGGCGCCTGGGTGAAGATCTCCCCCGGTGCCGTCGTCGTCGCGATCGCCGCCACCCGCCGCAGCCTGCGCGACCTGCTGCGCACCGTCGTCGTGCCCGGGGCCGTGGTCAGCTCGATCGTCGTGGGGCTCGCGCTCGCCGGCGGGGCCGGTGTCCGGGCGCTGAGCGTGTTCGGCCAGCAGGGCAGCCGCACCCTGCAGGCCGAGTCCGTGGCCGCCACCTGGTTCTCCGTGGCCCGCTGGTGGGACCCGTCCGTACGGATCGAGTACAACGACGAGATCTACACCTTCGAGGTGCTCGGGGACGCCGCCCGGACCGTGGCCGACACCCTGGACTGGCTGCTGATCCTCGCCGTCGTGGCCGTCGCCGCCCTCACCTGGTGGGTGGCGCGGCGACACCCCGAGCGGACCTACGAGATCGTGCTGCTGTCGGCCGCGGCGCAGCTCGTCGCGCTCATCGTCTTCAACAAGGTCGGCTCGCCACAGTTCATCGCCTGGATCGGACCCGTCGTCGCCGTCGCGCTGGCGTCGCTGCCCGAGGGCCGTGCGTTGCGCGCCTGGTGGCCGCCCGCCCTGGGCATGGTCCTGGTCGCCTATGCCACCTACCTCGTCTACCCGGTCGGCTACGGCCCGTTCCTCGCCGGCGACGCCTGGATCGTGGTCATCGAGGCGCTGCGCAACCTCGCGCTCGTGGTGCTCATGGTCGGTGCCGTGTGGCAGCTCGTGCGGCTGGGCACCCGTGACGCGGAGCAGCGCCCGACACCGACGGCGGACGACGACGGCCGGTCCGCGTAGCCGGCACCGAACGTTTCCCACCCGTTCCGCGGGTCGACCCCGACCCGTCGCCGGCCGCTCCCCCGTTCGTCACCCGGGCCCGCCAGTGTGCGGAGCGTGAGGGTAGCGATCGTCGCCGAGTCCTTCCTCCCGCAGGTCAACGGGGTCACGAACTCCGTCCTGCGGGTCCTCGAGCACCTGCAGCGCACCGGGCACGACGCGCTGGTCCTGGCTCCCGACACCGACGACGGCGACCTGCCGCCGTTCGTGCACGGCGCTCCGGTCGTGGAGGTGCCGTCGGTCGGTCTGCCGGGTTACCCGGACGTGCGGGTCGTCGTCGGGCAGCGGGCCCGCATCGAACGGACGCTGGCGGCGTTCGCGCCCGACGTCGTGCACCTCGCCTCGCCGTTCATGCTCGGCTGGCGCGGGCTGCAGGCCGCCGAGGCGCTCGGCGTCCCGACCGTCGCCATCTACCAGACCGAGGTCCCCAGCTACGCGGCCCGGTACGGGGTGCGGCACCTCGAGCCGCTGCTGTGGTGGCGGGTCCGCACGCTGCACGACCGCGCCGCGGTGACGCTGGCGCCGTCGACCCCCACGATCGACCACCTGCGCGCCCGAGGGGTCCCGCGCGTGCACCGCTGGGGACGGGGTGTGGACACCGAGCTTTTCCGCCCCGGCGCCCGCGACGCCGCCTGGCGGCGCGAGATGGGAGGCGGGCGTCCGTTGCTCGTCGGGTACGTCGGGCGGCTGGCGGCGGAGAAGCAGGTCGAGGCGCTGCGGGTGCTGCACGACCGGCGCGACGTCCGGCTCGTCGTCGTCGGCGAGGGCCCCGAGCGGCCTCTGCTGGAGGAGCTGCTGCCGGACGCCCGCTTCACGGGACTGCTGCGCGGCGAGGAGCTGGCCCGCGCGATGGCGAGCCTGGACGTGTTCGTGCACCCCGGCGAGCTGGAGACGTTCGGCCAGACGCTGCAGGAGGCGCACGCCTCCGGGGTGCCCGTCGTGGCGCCGGCCGCGGGCGGCCCGATCGACGTGGTCGCGCACTCGCACACCGGCTGGCTGTACCCGCCGGGCGACCACCGGGCGCTGCGGGCGCACGTCGACGACCTGCTCGGCGACCACCGCAAGCGCCGGGCCTTCGGGGCGGCCGCGCGGGAGCGGGCCCTCGGGCGCACCTGGGCGAAGGTCTGCCACGAACTCGTGGAGCACTACGAGGCGGCCGTGGGAGTCCGGGCGGGGGCATGACGCGGCGTCCCCCGTCGGGCACACTCCACGGCATGACGTCGCACGGCTCGCCTCAGCCCCTCGATCACGTCCTCGACCTGGAGCGCGAGCTGCAGACGCCGGCCTGCCGGGCCGACGAGACCCGGCTCCGGGAGCTCCTCGCCGCCGACTTCGTGGAGATCGGGGCATCCGGTCGCCGGTGGGACCTCGACAGCATCCTGGCCATGCTGCGCGACGAGAGCACCGAGGACGACGGCGCCGTCATCACGCTCACCGGTCTGACCGGGCGGGTGCTCGCGCCCGGCGTCGTCCAGGTCTTCTGGGAGTCCGACCAAGCGGGGCGACGCGCGCGCCGGACCTCGATCTGGTGCGAGCGGGCGGGCGGGTGGCAGCAGGTCTCCCACCAGGGCACGCCGGTCCCCTGACGACCCTGGCGGGCCCGGCGATGAGTTCCGCGTCTGTCCACCGTCCTTGTGCGTAACCCCTCTGTCCCGCCGCGTCACGGGAGGCGCACATGAAGTTCCTGCTCACCTCGGGCGGCGTCACGAACCCGAGCATCCGCAGCGCCCTGGACGGCCTGCTCGACAAGCCCGTCGACCAGTGCACGGCGCTGTGCATCCCCACCGGCATGTACGGGCACCCCTGGGTGGGGCCCGGCGTCAAGGCGTGGGAGTTCGTCGCCGGGAAGGAGGAGGGCAACCCCATGGTCGGCCTCGGGTGGCGGTCGATGGGGCTGCTGGAGCTCACGGCGCTGCCCAGCCTCCCCGCCGAAGGCTGGCAGCCGGCGGTCCGGGACGCCGACGTCCTGCTGTTCAGCGGCGGCGACGCGGTGTACCTGAGCCACTGGGTGCGGGAGTCCGGGTTCGCGGATCTCCTGCCCGAGCTGACGGACACCGTCTGGCTCGGGATGAGCGCCGGCAGCATGGTGACGACGCCGCGCATCGGGCAGGAGTTCGTCGGGTGGCAGCCGCCGGGCGGAGGCGATGACAGCACGCTGGGACTCGTCGACTTCTCGATCTTCCCGCACCTGGACCACCCGGCCCTGCCGACGAACACCTTGGCCGCGGCCGAGACGTGGGCGACCGGGCTCGGCGGCCCCGCCTACGCGATCGACGACGACACCGCGATCGTCGTGACCGACGGCGGCGTCGAGGTGGTCTCCGAGGGGACGTGGAAGGCCCTGGCAATGTGACGGTGAGTGCTCATGCCGTCAGGAGGGCGAGCGTGATGTTCCCGCCGGCCGACGGACGCTGCGCCGAGACGGTCAGCCCGGCCTCCTCGGCCAGCGGCCGCAATCCGCCGTGGCGGAGGTAGGCGAGCGCGTTCCCTGCGTGGCGAGGTCCGGCGAGGATCTCGGCCACGGCGGTGAACGCACGCGTGGCCCACCCCCGGGGGAACCGGAGGCCGTCGGTGCCGAAGTCCGTGACGAGCACCCGACCGCCGGGGGCGAGCACGCGCGCCGCCTCACGCAGCAGCGCGACGGCGTCCGAGCGGCTGATCGAGTGCAGGACCAGGGAGACCAGGACCAGGTCTGCCGTGCTGTCGTCGACGGGCAGGTGAGCACCCTCGGCGAGCCGCAGATCAGCGTCGGACCCGAGGCGCTGCCGTGCCGCCTCGATCATGGCGGGCGAGGTGTCCACACCGATGACCTGGCAGCCTGCGTCCGCGTACTCGGCCAGGGCGGCGCCGGTGCCGCAGCCGATGTCGAGGACGGTCCATCCCGGCTCCGGAGGGCACATCCGCCGGGCGACCCGACGCAGCGGCGCATTCATCGGTTCGACGACCCGGTCGTAGACCTTCGCCCGCATCCCGTAGGCATCGCGTCCCATGAGTTCGTGCCTCCCTCTCTGCCAGTCTGGCGCGAGCGTCGACGACGCGCTCCTCTTCGTACCGAGTACAAATGGGCACACGCCCGGCCAATGAGGGCGACGTCCGCTCACCCGCCCGCGCGATCGAGCATGGCGGAGCCGTCCCCTGAGTCACCAGGCGGCACCTCACAAGGCTCTGGATCCTGGCGTACGCGACCAACATCGTGGATATAGTCAGTCCATGGCGATGGGGACGAACCGCGACGACATCCCCGCTGCGCAAGCCAGGGTCGTCTACCAGCGGAGTGGCGGGCGGTGCGCCTACCCAGGGTGCGGCGCCGAACTCGTGATGGACGCTATCTCTCCAGGCGACCAGCCCAAATCGACGGGCAAGGTCGCGCACATCGCGGCCGCCAGTCCCGGCGGACCTCGCTACGACGCCTCAATGACTAGGGACCAAAGGCGTTCCGCGAACAACCTCATCTATCTTTGCGGGCCGCACCATGATGCGATCGACTTCCAGCTCGACCATCATACGCGCGAATTTCTCACTGAAGCGAAGCTGAACCACGAGAGAGCAGTCGCACGGGCAACCCGTGCCGCACTTGGCAACGTAACCAACTATGAACTCGACACGATCTGTAGCACAATCGCAAGCGCCCCCAGCGATCAAGCTATCCCTTTGATCGATCCGCCCGTCGAGGTCCGGGAGAAAATTGAACTCAACGACCTCGGAGCTGCCTCTCGAGAGAAGATCCGTGACGGCCTGTCTCAGTCGGCGCGAGTCGCGGCGTTTATTGCCTTTCAAGGCACATACAGTCGCAACTTCGGACAGAGGCTTGTTGCGAGGTTTAAGGCCGACTACTATGCAGCACGCGCCGACGGCCTTGATTCGGATGAAGTATTCGACTACCTGATCGAGCAGGCGTACGAGAACGCAGGCCCTACGGACACACCTGAAATACGAGCCGCCGCGCTTGCGGTGATCACCCACCTATTCGAGATATGCGAGATATTCGAACGTGCTTGAAATATATCCAAGCAAGTTTGTGCCGCTAAGCCGGACTCTGGTAGGAGCGTCCGCCAAGATCCTCGAAATTCTGGGTGATCAGCAGCTTACAATTGGCCAGTTGTACCTGGCCGCAAGAGAGTCTGACAAAACTACAAGTTACGACGAACTGGTCGCATGCCTCGCCTTCTTGTATGGCGCTGGCATCATAGATTATACGAACGCAACCGTGAGGCGCACCGATGCTGGTTAGACTTAGCGCGAACAAGCCCGAATTCACGTCGATCGAATTCCGCTCGGGCTTTAACGTCATCGTCGCCGAAAAAGCCGACAAAGCCACCGACCAAGACACCCGAAACGCCCGCGGCAAGACCACGCTTCTCTTGTTTATCCACTACGTCTTGGGAGGCTCGCTCCACAAGAACCTGAAGCCGCTTGCGGATGACGGTTGGGAAATCACGCTCACTCTCGAGCTATTTGGCGGAGAAGTAGCTGCCACACGATCGCTGGCAAACGGTACACGCGTCGGCATCTCCGCGGCAGAACAGCCGCAGCGCGTTCTGGACACATACATGAGCGAGGGCTCAATATCTGTCGACGACTGGAAGGCCCTCCTCGGGTTGGCACTTTTCGCCTTGGAACCCGAGGTGGAGCTGTCCAAAGGGGGCCTGTCAGTCAGAACGCTCCTCTCGTATGCAATTAGAACCGATCCCCCCAAGGATCCGCTCAAGGTACTTGCACAGCAGTCCGCCGCAAGTACCCGCGCGCACGTCAGTTACCTTATGGGCCTAGACTGGACGCTTGTTGATCGCTTGCACCGAATCAACACAGCCACCGAGCAGATCCGCGCGATAACGGCAGCGACGAAAGAGGGGGTGGTCAGAACACTACGGCCCGAAGCCGACCTGGTGCTCGAAAGGGCCGTCTTGGCGAACGACCTGGAGGAGTGGCGCTCACGCGTTGACTCGTTTACCGTTCTCGAAGATCCCAACTCGCTTGTCGAACGTGCCGACGAAATCACGTCGACAATCACGAGTCTACGCGACGAGTCTCTAGTCGATCACAGAATGCTCAGCCTCTACGAGTCGTCCGCTGCTGACTCAGTCAGGTCGGCCAATGAAGAAATTCCTGTGGAAGCGGTTCTTGCCGCAGCTCAGGCCAGCCTTTCTGATGGCCTCAAGCGTCAGATCGATTCCGTACGGGCGTTCCGTGATGAATTGCTAGAAAACAGGGTTCACTTCCTGCAGATTGAGATCGACGCTATCCGAGAGCGGATCTCGAGTCGGGAATTGCAGTTGTCCCAGCTGTCCGCTCAGCGAGCACGTATACTTCAGACCCTCCACGCGGGCGGCGCGCTGGATGAGTTAATTTCGATGCGTTCCGAACTATCGGAATATGAGGCGCGGGTCGCCGCACTTGACGTGCAGATCGCCCAGGCGCGGGAAGTGGCTGCGAGGAAGGATCAACTTAAGCTGGAGCAGTCAACCGTACGCGCAGAGGCCGGTCAAGACTTGACTGCACGCCGCGAGAAGGTTGACCGAATCTCCGATGAGTTCAGCCGCAAGATGCATCGCCTCTACGGCAAGGACGCTGCTCTCACCGTCGCAGTAGACGACGGCGGGTTTAAGTTTGCAATCACGGCTTCTGGGTCCGGAAGCAGTGGTATCGATAAGATGAAGCTGTTCTGTTTCGATCTAACGCTTCTCGAAGAGGGCACGAGAAGTCAGCACCACCCCGACTTTCTAGTGCATGACTCCTCCGTCTTCGATGGTGTGGATCCTCGACAAGTGACCAAGGCGTTGAGATTCGCTCAGGAGATGGTGGCGTCAACTGGCGGTCAGTACATCTGCACAATGAACTCTAACGACGTGCCCGACGAGGTTCTTGCGGAGGAATGGTTCAAACAGGGCGTTATCCGAACCATCTTGGATACGGAGCTCGGCGGGCTCGTCGGTCGCGACTTCTAGACGAGTTACTTCATAACCCGCGCGTTTGCGCCGAAGATCATCCGCTTTCAAATCTAATATGTCGCGGGAGATTCGAATCCACGACGATACGGAGAGCAGTCGGTCGACGTAAGCCAGGATTCGCTTAATATCGTCGAGGAGCATGATTGGCACGCGATCAGCCTCCCCGATCGACGTAGGTTTGCTCTCTAGCGATTGGGCCTTTATGGATTCGAGCCAGATTCGGCGGCCTGTCGTGTGGGCGCGGCGCTTCTGATTTTGCCTGCTGACGGTCGTGGCCGGAGAAGAGGGAAGCCGCCGTTGCCCGGCAGTGCGCCTGTCGGCGTAAGGATCCCGCCCGTATTGGCGATTCGCGCTTGGGCCAGGGTCGCATCCGCAGGCACGCCAAGTTCCAGAGCTCAGATGGCGTTGTCCCGAGGCCGGCAGAGCTCCGAGTCAAGGGTGGCCGCAGGCGATCGCGCCTCAACGCTGCAGGCACGCCTCGGCGCGGGCCGGTGCTGGCTTAATGCAAGGCGGTCGATGCGGGGCTGGACGCTGGGATGACGCACGAGATCAGCCTCAACACTCCGCGCCGATGCACTCCCACAGATCCGGAAGTAGCGTTGCATTATGAAGAAAGAGGAGTGGTCGACAAGGAGGTACTGCCCGGTGTGCGGCGACGAGGTCGACGTCTACTGGACTCGGGTAGTCGAGAAGAACGCAGCAGGCCAGACGGTGGTTGACATGACTTTCGGTAAGGATGCCGCGGGCCACGAGTTCGCTCCGTAGGAGCACTCGCCGCGTGCATAGGCGGATCCAGTGCGATCCCGTCACTGCCTACGCTGCACCCCCGGGGAGCGTCGAACAGGGGCGGCAAGCAAGCTTGTGAGAGGAGCGCCATCCCGCCCGCACCTTCGGCGCACCGTCGCCACCCAAGTCACGAACGACATCACAATCGCCCATAGCGCCGCCCTGCTCCGGCATGCCGACGAGGACTCCACGGCGCTGCACTACGTGAAGCGGGCCCACCTCGCCTAGACGTGTGGGGGACAATCGATCAACGCGTGGAGCATGCGACCGCAGCCACCGGCGTCGACGCGGGAGCGCGGAGATGTCCAGCGACCGGGGAACGACGAAGGGCCCCACCCGCATCGGGTGGGGCCCTTCGGAGGGCGGTAGCGGTGGTGTCCGGTCTCAGGACATCGGAATGGGGTGTCTCACGTCATCGGCATAGCGTGTCTCGGGTCATCGGCATGGGGCGTCGGGGCGATGCTCGATCGTGTCGAAACGCAGACTCGTGATCACCGCGGTCCTGGCCGGCGCGTCGCAGAGCGAGGTAGCCCGCCGCTACGACGTCTCCCAGGGGTGGGTCTCGCGACTCATGGCCCGCTACCGCGCCGAGGGCGCAGCAGCGTTCGAGCCCCGTTCGCGGCGACCACGCTCCTCCCCCCGCTCCACCTTCGAGCCCGTCACGCAACAGATCCTGGCCCTGCGCAAGAACCTTGCCGACCAAGGCCACGACGCAGGCGCCGAGACCATCGCCTGGCACCTGAACCACCACCACGACGTGATCGTCTCGCGGTCCACGATCCACCGGATCCTGACCCGACACGGCGCCGTGGCCCCCGAGCCGGCCAAGCGCCCCCGCAGCTCCTACATCCGCTTCGCCGCCGACCAGCCCAACGAGACCTGGCAGTCCGACTTCACCCACTACCGCCTGACCCACCCGGGCGGCCGGCCCGGCAGCGACGTCGAGATCGTCACCTGGCTCGACGACCACTCCCGCTACGCCCTGCACATCACGGCTCACCGGCGCATCACCGCCAAGGTCGTGCTCGACACCTTCATCCAGGCTTGCGACCAGCACGAACACCCGGCATCAGTCCTGACTGACAACGGCATGGTCTACACCGTGCGATTCGCCGGCCGACCCGGAGGACGCAACCATCTCGAGCACGAGCTCTACCGCCAGGGCATCACGCAGAAGAACGGCCGCCCGAACCACCCCACCACCCAGGGCAAGGTCGAGCGCTTCCAGCAGACCATGAAGAAGTGGCTGCGAGCCCAGCGCCGCCAGCCGGCCACCCTCGCCCAGCTCCAGGCCCTGCTCACGCAGTTCGCCGAGTACTACAACAACGCCCGACCCCACCGGGCCCTGCCTCACCGCTGCACACCCGCGACCGCCTACGCCGCCACACCCAAGGCCGCGCCCCACCCCCACGCACGGACCGACAGCCACGACCGCCTCCGCCGCGACAAGATCGACACAACCGGCTGCGTCACCCTGCGCATCGCCGGCAAGCTGCGCCACATCGGCATCGGACGACCCCACGCCGGAACCCACGTCCTGCTCCTGGTCCACGACCACGACGTGAAGGTCATCAACGCCGCCACCGGCGAGATCCTGCGCGAGCTCACCATCGACCTCACCCGCGACTACCAGCCACGCCGCACCAAGATCCGAAAATGACAAAGGCCCGAACCCACAAACGTGGGTCCGGGCCTTGCCGATGTCCTGCGACATCACACGTGTGCCCCGGGTGGGATTCGAACCCACACTGGATCGGGTTTGAGCCGAACGCCTCTGCCGGTTGGGCTACCGGGGCGTGGAGGCTGCGCACCATCGAACCACACCGGCACGCACCGGCCCAATCCGCCCGGCGGCGACCGGGCCCGTGCGCACGGTCACACGTGGCGTCCGTCCCACGGGGTGCACGACCCGCGGCCCGGGGGATTACGATGTTCCCTGTGACCGACGAGAAGCTGCCGCTCGACCTGCCCCCGATGATCGACCAGGAGTCCGCCGCGTCGCCGGAGCAGGCGCCCGCCACGGGCAAGCCCGCGCGCCGTGCCGTCGTGGCCGAGGACGAGGCCCTCATCCGCATGGACGTCGTCGAGACGCTCCGTGAGGCCGGATTCGACGTGGTCGGGGAGGCCGGCGACGGCGAGACGGCCGTCAACCTGGCGACCGAGCTCAAGCCCGACGTCGTGGTGATGGACGTCAAGATGCCCGAGCTGGACGGCATCTCCGCCGCGGAGCGCATCGGCAAGGCCCACGCCGCACCTGTCGTGCTGCTCACCGCCTTCTCCCAGACCGAGCTCGTCGAGCGCGCGCGTGACGCCGGCGCGATGGCCTACGTCGTCAAGCCGTTCACCCCGGCCGACCTGCTGCCCGCGGTCGAGATCGCGATCTCCCGCTACCAGCAGATCGGGGCGTTGGAGGCCGAGGTCGCCGACCTCCAGGACCGCTTCGAGACCCGCAAGCGGGTGGACCGGGCGAAGGGCCTGCTGATGACCAAGATGGGCCTGAGCGAGCCGGAGTCGTTCCGCTGGATCCAGAAGACGTCGATGGACCGTCGCCTGACCATGCGTGAGGTCGCCGACGCGGTGATCGACCAGGTCGGCGCCTCCTGAGCGTCGTTTGTGCAACTCCCCGGTGACGACTATCGTCGCTGGGGAGTTGTTACGTTTCCGTGACCTCCCGGGCGTGGAGGTCGCCTCGAGTCGGGAGGGAGTTCCGATGCGTCGAGCGATCGAGGTCCGGTCCGCCGACGAGGACGACCTGTGGGTCGTGGCGGAGATGGCCGCCACGCACGGGCCGGAGACGCCGAACGGCGCCGGTGCTGACCCCCGACGCGCGCGCGAGCACCTGAGCGTGTTCGTCAGCGCCGGCGGTGAGGTGCTGGTCGCCCACAGCGAGCGCGGCGTCGTCGGGTTCCTGCTGGCGCGCCCGCTCGCCCCCCAGCTCTACGCGACGGCCCCCAGCCTGTACATCGACGCGATCCTCGTCGACCCGGCGGCCCGCCGGCAGGGCGTGGGACGCGCGCTGCTCTCCGCGGCCCTGCGCCAGGCGACCGACGACGGCGCGGAGTACGTCTACTGCGCACCGGCCCCGGGCGCCCGGGAGGTGCAGCGCTTCCTGGCGCGGGTCGGCTTCGCCCCCGCGGCCGGGCACCGGGTCGTCTCCGTGGCGGCGCTGGCCCGGTGGCTCGGGCAGGAGCCGGCCGCCGGACCGACCCCGGCCCTGCGCCGTGACGGGGCGCGCACCCGGCGCGATGCGACCCGTGCCGCCATCGAGGACCTCGTCGCCCGGCGGCGCCGTGCGCGCGAGGCCGGCCTGCCGACCGGGCCCCTGGACCTCAGCGCCGTCCAGGAGCAGCGCTCGACCGCGCCGAGCGGCTCCGGCGGTGCCGTCGGCCCCACCTCGCACGTCTCCTGACTCAGGCGTCCAGCACCAGGCACGTGAGGCGTGCGCTGGCGATCCGCCGACCGGCGTCGTCGGTGATCTCGATCTCGTAGGAGGCGGTCGAGCGCCCGAGGTGAACGGCGGTCGCGACCCCGTGCACCGTCCCCTCGCGGGCCCCACGGTGGTGGGTGATGTTCAGCTCGGTGCCGACCGCCGCCCGCCCGGTGCCGGCGTGGATCTGCGCGGCGACGGAACCGAGGGTCTCGGCCAGGGCGGCCGTCGCGCCACCGTGCAGGAGCCCTGCCGGCTGGGTGTTGCCCGCCACGGGCATGCTCGCGCGTGCGCCGTCGGCGCCCACCTCGAGCAGCTCGATGCCGGTGCGCTCGATCAACGTCCCCCGTGCGGCCTCGCGCCAGCCGGCCACGTCCTGCGGGAAGGAATCTCTGTCAGACATGGCAGATAGATTGGCACCCGTGACGACCTCAGCGCGAACCGCCGGCCGCCCCCGTCTGCTCCTGGTCGACGGGCACTCGATGGCCTACCGGGCCTTCTACGCCCTGCCGGACACCCTGGCCACGACGAGCGGACAGGTCACGAACGCCGTCTACGGCTTCACCTCGATGCTCACGAACCTCCTGCGCGACGAGGAGCCGACGCACGTGGCCGTCGCCTTCGACGCGGGCCGCGTGACCTTCCGCACCGAGCGGTTCACCGAGTACAAGGCGCAGCGCGAGGCGACTCCCGAGGTCTTCCGCGGTCAGGTGCCGCTGATCCGGGAGGTGCTGGAGTCGCTGCGCATCCCGGCGCTGCAGCGCGAGGGCATCGAGGCCGACGACATCCTCGCGACCCTGGCGCGCCGCGGCACCGAGCGAGGGATGGAGGTGCTCGTCTGCTCCGGGGACCGCGACACCCTGCAGCTCGTCACCGAGGACGTCACGGTGCTCTACCCGAAGAAGGGGGTCTCGGAGCTGGCGCGGATGACGCCGGAGGCGGTCGAGGCCAAGTACAAGGTGCCGCCGCAGCGCTACCCCGACCTGGCCGCGCTCGTCGGGGAGACCAGCGACAACCTCCCCGGCATCCCGGGCGTCGGGCCCGGCGTCGCGGCGAAGTGGATCACCGAGTTCGGCGACCTGGACTCCCTGCTCGAGCGGCGCGACGAGGTCGGCGGCAAGCGGGGCGACGCCCTGCGGGAGCACGTCGACCAGGTCCGGCTGAACCGCGAGCTCAACGCGCTGCTCACCGACGTCGACCTCCCGCTCGGCATCGACGACCTGGCGGTGGCGGGCTTCGACCGCGAGGCGGTGCACCGTGTGTCCGACACCCTCGAGTTCGGCGCGCTGCGCGACCGTCTCCTGGCCGTCGACCCCGCCGGGGAGGACGCGAGCGCGTCACCGGCAGCGGGGATCCAGGTCGACCGGCACGTCGGTGCGCTGGCGGACTGGTTGGCGGGGCGCTCGGAGCAGCTCCTCGGGATCGACGTCACCGGCGTCCGGCGCCCCGGCGCCGGCGACGCCTGGCAGGTCGCGCTCGGTACCGCCGGCACCGACGGGCACGCCGAGGCCGTGGTGCTCGACCTGGCGGAGATCGACGCGGCCGACGAGCGGGCGCTGCTCGCGTGGCTGGCCGACCCCGGGGCCCCGAAGGCCGTGCACGGGGCCAAGGCGGCCTGGCACATGCTCTCCTCGCGGGGCGCGGACCTCGTCGGTGTCCAGGTGGACACCGAGCTCGCGGCGTACCTGTGCTACCCCGACCAGCGCGGCTACGACCTGGGCGACCTCGTCGTCCGGCACCTGGGTCGCGAGCTCGCCGTCGACGAGGGCGGTGCCCAGGGGGCGCTGGACCTGGACCTGGAGGCGGGGCCGCCCGGGGCCGACGCCGCCGCGCGCGCGGTCGCCGTCGTGGACCTCGCGGCAGCACTGGGGGAGCGGCTCGTCGACCGCGGGGCGCGGGGCCTCCTCGACGACGTCGAGCTGCCGCTGTCCGCGGTGCTCGCGCGGATGGAGGCGACGGGGATCGCGGCGGACACGACCTTCCTCACCGAGCTCGAGCAGCTCTTCGCCGACCGGGTGGAGGCCTCGGCCGCCGAGGCGTACGACGTCATCGGCCGGGAGGTGAACCTCGGCAGCCCGAAGCAGCTCCAGGAGGTGCTCTTCGACCAGCTCGGCATGCCGAAGACGAAGAAGATCAAGACCGGGTACACCACGGACGCGGCGTCCCTGCAGGACCTCTTCGCCAAGACCGAGCACCCCTTCCTCGCGCACCTGCTCGCGCACCGTGACGCGGCGAGGCTGCGCACGACGGTCGAGGGCCTGCTCAAGGCGGTGCACCCCGACGGGCGCATCCGGACCACGTTCCAGCAGACCATCGCCGCGACCGGGCGCCTCAGCTCGACCGACCCGAACCTGCAGAACATCCCGATCCGCACCGAGGCCGGACGGCGCATCCGCCGCGCGTTCACCGTCGGCGAGGGGTACGCCGAGCTTGTCACCGCCGACTACAGCCAGATCGAGATGCGGATCATGGCGCACCTGTCCGGCGACGAGGGACTCATCGAGGCGTTCCGCACCGGTGAGGACCTGCACCGGTACGTCGGCTCGCGGGTCTTCGACGTCGCGCCGGCGGACGTGTCGTCCGAGATGCGCGCCAAGGTCAAGGCGATGAGCTACGGGCTCGCGTACGGGCTCAGCGCGTTCGGCCTGTCACAGCAGCTGACCGTCCCCACCGCCGAGGCGCAGGCGCTGATGGACGACTACTTCACCCGCTTCGGCGGGGTGCGCGACTACCTCACCGGGGTCGTCGACGAGGCCCGGGCCACCGGCTACACCGCCACGATCCTCGGGCGCCGCCGCTACCTGCCCGACCTGACCAGCGACAACCGCCAGCGGCGCCAGATGGCCGAGCGGATGGCGCTCAACGCCCCGATCCAGGGCAGCGCCGCCGACATCATCAAGCTCGCGATGCTCGGGGTCCAGCGCGAGCTCGACGAGAAGGAGCTGCGGTCCCGGCTGCTGCTGCAGGTCCACGACGAGCTCGTCGTCGAGGTCGCCGCGGGGGAGCGGGAGGTCGTCGAGGACGTGCTGCGCCGCCAGATGTGCGGTGCTGTCGAGCTCGACGTCCCGCTCGACGTCTCGGTCGGCTCCGGCCAGACGTGGCACGACGCGGCCCACTGAGCCGGCGCGCCGCCCGGGCGGGTCGGCTCAGTCCTTCGTCGTGACGAACACGGCGGTGCCGGGCAGGTAGTGACCGCGCTCGGGGCCCCACCCGCCCCAGGACGCCGTGTTCCACGTCGGCCACTCCGGCTCCACGACGTCCCGCAGGCGCAGCCCGGCCGCCGCGACGTCGCGGACGTGGTCCCCGAGGGTGCGGTGGTACTCGACGTAGACGACGTGGCCGCCGTCGGTCTCGACGTACGGTCGGCGGTCGAAGTAGGAGCGGTGCGCCGTCAGGCCCGCGAGCGTAGGGTCGTCCGGGAAGGCCCAGCGCAACGGGTGCGTGACGGAGAAGACCCACCGGCCGCCGGCGCGCAGCACCCGTGCCGCCTCGGCGTGCACGCGGTGGGCGTCCGGGACGAACGGGATCGCCCCGAACGACGTGAACACGACATCGAACGTCCCGTCGGCGAAGGGCAGGTCCCGCGCGTCGGCCTCGACCAGCGGCACCGGGGTGCCGCTGCGCCGCGAGATCCGGGCCGCCGCCTCCAGCATCGCCGGGGCGACGTCGGTGGCGACCACGTCCGCGCCGCGGGCGGCGAGCCATCGCGAGCAGTGCGCCGCCCCGGCGCCGACCTCGAGCACACGGGTCCCCGCGGGGGGCCCGAGCAGCGCGGCCTCACCCTCCGTCAGGCCCTCGGGACCCCACCGGAACCCGGCGTCGCCGAGGAAGTCGCCGTGGTCGCCCAGGTACTCCGCGGCGTGGGCGTCCCACCAGCGGCGGGCGGCCGTGCCGTCGTCGTCGGTGGGCCGGTATCCGAACCATGGGTCGCTCACGTCCCACATCCTGTCACCCGACACCTCGACGACACACGGGCCGGATAACCTCGGGGTGCCCGCCCCCGCGAGACCGAGGAGAAGACCGTGCGCGTAGGACTGCTGACCGGAGGCGGGGACGTCCCCGGCCTCAACGCCGTGATCAGGGCCGTGGTCAAGCGGGGCGAGGGCGAGCACGGTCACAGCATCGTGGGCTTCCGCCACGGGTGGCGCGGCCTCGCCGACGGCGACGTGATGCCTCTGACCCGCTCCCACATCCGCAACGTGCTGCCCACCGGCGGCACGCTGCTGGGCACCGCGCGCTACCACCCGCACGCCGACGACGGGGGGCTGGACGCCGTCCGTGCGACGCTGGAGGAGGAGCGGATCGAGGCGTTGATCTGCATCGGCGGCGACGGCACGCTGCACGCGGCGAGCAAGGTCGCCGAGTCCGGGGTCAAGATCGTGGCCGTGCCCAAGACGATCGACAACGACGTCTGGGGCACGGACCGGTCCATCGGCTTCGACACCGCGGTGAGCATCGCCACCGAGGCGGTCGACAGGATCCACACCACCGCCGAGAGCCACAACCGGGTGATGATCGTCGAGGTCATGGGTCGGCACGCCGGCTGGATCGCCGCGACCGCCGGCATCGCGGGCGGCGCCGAGCTGGTGCTCGCGCCGGAGGAGCCCTTCGACATCGACCGGGTCGTGCGGTTCCTGCAGCACCGGCACCGCGCCCACGCCAGCTTCTCGATCATCGTCGTGGCGGAGGGCGCCGTGCCGATGGAGGGCTCGTCCATGACCTACGAGACCCGGCTCGGTCCCTTCGGGGAGATCGTGGCCGGGGCGATCAGCGAACGGCTCGGTGCCGAGATCGCCGCGCGCACCGGCTTCGACACCCGGGTGACGATCCTGGGTCACGTCCAGCGGGGCGGGACCCCGACGCCGGCGGACCGGATCCTCGGCTCGCGGATGGGTGTCGCGGCGATCGACGCGGTCTCGGCGGGGGAGTCCGGCGTCATGACGGCGCTGCGCGGCGACGACGTCGTGCTGGTCCCGCTGTCGGAGATCGCCGGGAAGGTCAAGCAGGTCCCGGCCGAGATGCTCGAGGTCGCGCGCGCCCTGGCGTGAGCGGGGCGCCGTGGGGGCGGGTGACGGGACTCTCCGTGCCCGCCGCCTGCGCGGCGTTGACCCCCTCAGGTGGCCCGGATAAGATTGTCGGTGGTGCAGTGCGCCTGCGCGCGTGTGTCGACCCGCTGATCCGGTCCTCGTGACCCGGACGTCGTGACGGGGACGGCGCCGCCGGGAACAGCTGCACCACGACCATGTCCGTACTACGCCCTGTCCGCATCGGAGCTACCACTCAATGACCATCTCCACCACGAAGTCCGCCCCGCAGGTCGCCGTCAACGACATCGGCACCGAAGAGGACTTCCTTGCCGCCGTCGACTCCACCATCAAGTACTTCAACGATGGTGACATCGTCGAAGGCACGATCGTCAAGGTCGACCGCGACGAGGTCCTCCTCGACATCGGCTACAAGACGGAGGGCGTGATCCCGTCTCGTGAGCTGTCCATCAAGCACGACGTGGACCCGGGCGAGGTCGTCGCCGTCGGCGACGCCGTCGAGGCCCTCGTCCTCCAGAAGGAGGACAAGGAAGGCCGTCTGATCCTGTCCAAGAAGCGCGCCCAGTACGAGCGCGCCTGGGGCACGATCGAGCAGATCAAGGAGGACGACGGCGTCGTCACCGGCACCGTCATCGAGGTCGTCAAGGGCGGCCTCATCCTCGACATCGGCCTGCGGGGCTTCCTGCCGGCCTCGCTCGTCGAGATGCGTCGCGTCCGCGACCTCGCGCCGTACGTCGGCCGCGAGATCGAGGCCAAGATCATCGAGCTGGACAAGAACCGCAACAACGTGGTCCTGTCCCGCCGCGCCTGGCTCGAGCAGACGCAGTCCGAGGTCCGTTCCACCTTCCTGCAGACGCTGCAGAAGGGTCAGGTGCGCCCGGGTGTCGTCTCCTCGATCGTCAACTTCGGTGCGTTCGTCGACCTCGGTGGGGTCGACGGCCTGGTGCACGTCTCCGAGCTGTCCTGGAAGCACATCGACCACCCGTCCGAGGTCGTCGAGGTCGGCCAGGAGGTCACGGTCGAGGTGCTCGACGTCGACTTCGACCGCGAGCGCGTCTCCCTGTCGCTGAAGGCGACGCAGGAGGACCCGTGGCAGACCTTCGCCCGCACCCACGCCATCGGCCAGGTCGTGCCGGGCAAGGTCACCAAGCTGGTGCCGTTCGGTGCGTTCGTCCGTGTCGAGGACGGCATCGAGGGCCTGGTGCACATCTCCGAGCTGGCGGTCCGCCACGTCGAGCTGCCCGAGCAGGTCGTCCAGGTGGGTGCCGAGGTCTTCGTCAAGGTCATCGACATCGACCTCGAGCGTCGTCGCATCTCGCTGTCGCTCAAGCAGGCCAACGAGGGCATGGACCCGGAGTCCGAGGACTTCGACCCGGCGCTCTACGGCATGGCTGCCGAGTACGACGAGAACGGCGAGTACAAGTACCCCGAGGGCTTCGACCCCGAGACGAACGAGTGGCTCGAGGGCTTCGAGACCCAGCGTGAGGCCTGGGAGGCCGAGTACGCCAAGGCGCACTCCCGCTGGGAGGCGCACCGCGAGCAGGTGCGTGCGGCCCTCTCGGCCGACGCCGACGCCGCGGCCGGCGACGTCGTCTCCGGCGGTTCGTCCTCGTCGTCCTCGTCCTACTCCTCGGCCGCCCCGGCCCCGGAGGAGGACACCGGCGGCACGCTGGCGTCCGACGAGGCTCTCGCCGCGCTGCGCGAGAAGCTGACCGGCAACTGATCCGGCGTCCCGGGGGTCGCACGACCCCCGGGTGCCTGATCGACGGCCCGTCGTCCCCGCTGGGGGACGACGGGCCGTCGTCGTTCCCGGGCGGGTCCGCAGATCTCCCCGCGAGTCAGTCCGCCCGTCCGCGAGTCAGCACCTCCTGCACCGGGTCAGTCCCGTGCGGCGCGAGTCAGCACGGCACGGCGCGGGGCGGCGGGCCGTCCCCGAGATCAGCGATCGAGCTGCGGCCGCGACCGATCCGACGCGCCGTCAGGCGTGCCTGACTCGCGTGGGGTGGTCCTGACTCGCGCGGGGCGACCGGCGTCCGGGCTCAGGAGCTCTCGCGGTCCGCGAACTGCGCGCGGTAGACGTCGGCGTAGCGCCCGCCCGCCGCGAGCAGGTCCACGTGCGTGCCCTGCTCGACCACGCGCCCGTCGTCGAGCACGACGATCCGGTCGGCGTGCCGCACCGTCGAGAGCCGGTGGGCGATGACGAGCGCGGTGCGTCCTGCCAGCGCGACGTCGAGCGCGGCCTGGACGGCGGCCTCCGACTCGGTGTCGAGGTGCGCGGTGGCCTCGTCGAGCACGATGACGTCCGGCCCCTTGAGCAGGACCCTCGCGATCGCGAGCCGCTGGCGCTCCCCGCCGGAGAGGCGGTAGCCGCGGTCGCCGACCACGGTCTCCAGACCGTCGGGCATGTCCTCGACGAGGCGCCACAGGTGCGCCGCCCTCAGCGCCTGCTCGAGATCGGCGTCCGAGGCGTCGGGCCGGGCGTAGCGCAGGTTGGCGGCCACGGTGTCGTGGAAGAGGTGCGCCTCCTGCGACACGACGCCGACGGTGCGGCGCAACGAGGCGAACGAGGCCCGGCGCAGGTCCGTCCCCGCGATCCGGATGCTGCCCGAGGTCGGGTCGTACAGCCGGCTGACGAGCTGGGACAGCGTCGTCTTCCCCGCGCCCGACGGACCCACCAGCGCGACCATCGCGCCGGCCGGGACCTCGAACGACACGTCCCGCAGAGTGTCCTCCTCGGGGTCCTTGCGCGCCGCGGCCACGGACTCCAGGGAGGCCAGCGAGACCTCGTCGGCCCGGGGGTAGCGGAACGTCACGCCGTCCAGCTCGATGCGGGCGCCCTGCGCACGCACGGACTCGCGCAGGTCCACGGCGTCCGGCGCCTCGGTCAGCGCCGGCCGCAGGTCGAGGACCTCCAGGACCCGCTCGAAGCTCACCAGTGCCGTCATGACGTCGACCTGCACGTTCGACAGCGCCGACAGCGGGGCGTACAGCCGGCCGAGGTAGGCCGTCAGCGCCACGAGCGTGCCGACGGTGAGCTCCCCGGCGATCGCCTGCAGCCCGCCGACCCCGTACACCAGGGCGATGGCGACGGAGGCGAGCGTCGTCAGGCCGACCCGGAACCACGTCGCGTAGACCGCGCGGCGGACACCGACGTCACGCAGCAGCCGGACCTGGTCGGCGTAGGCCGCGGACTCGCGGTCGGGCTCGCCGAACACCTTGGCGAGCTGGGCCCCGGCGACGTTGAAGCGTTCGTTCATCGTCTGCCCGACGTCCGCGTTCAGCTCGTAGGTCGTGCGGGTCAGGGACGCCAGGCGCCGCCCGAACCAGCGCGCCGGCAGCACGAACGCCGGGACCAGGAGCAGCGCGAGCAGGGTCAGCTGCCAGGACATGACGAGCATCGCGGCCAGCGTGAACGCCACCGTGAGCCCGTTGGAGACGACCGACTGCAGCGTCGCGGTGAACGCCTGCTGGGCCCCGAGCACGTCGCCGTTGAGACGTTGCACGAGCGCGCCGGTGCGGGCGCGGGCGAAGAACGCGAGCGGCATGCGCTGGACGTGGTCGAACACGGCGGTGCGCAGGTCCACGATGAGGCCCTCGCCGACGACGGCGGCCACCCACCGCTCGGCGAGCGAGAGCCCGGCGCCGGCGAGCGCGAGCCCCACCGTGGCCGCCGCGAGCACGACGACCAGCTGCCGGTCGCCCTCGGCGATCCCGTCGTCGATGATGCGGCGGAACAGCAGCGGCGTGACGGCCCCCGCCGCGGAGCTCAGGGCCAGCAGGGCCACGAGCCCCGCCAGGTGGCGGCGATAGGGACGGGCGAACGCCAGGATGCGGCGCACCGTCGGCCGGGACAGCCGACGGTCGGTGACCGACCGGTCCTGCAGGAAGGAACGCATCGGGCCGGCGCCGGGGCCCCCGGTCGGTCGTGCCGTGCCCGGGCCGGGTCCGTTCGCACTCATGGCGGGAAGCCTACGGTCCGGGCAGGATGGTCCTCATGTTTCGGATGGGGCTCACAGGAGGGATCGCGGCCGGGAAGTCGGTGGCCGCGCAGCGGCTGGCCGACCTGGGGGCGGTCGTGATCGACCACGACCTGCTGGCGCGCGACGCCGTGGCGCCCGGGTCCGTGGGGCTGGCCGAGGTCGTCGACGCGTTCGGCCCGGGCGTCCTGGCGGCCGACGGATCGCTGGACCGGCCGGCCCTCGGGCGGCTGGTCTTCGCCGACGACGAGAAGCGCCGTCGGCTGGAGGGGATCATCCACCCCGAGGTCCGTCGCCTGGCCGCCGAGCACGAGGCCGCCGCCGGGGCGGCCGACCGGCGGGCCGTCGTCGTGCACGACATCCCGCTGCTGGTCGAGACGGGGCAGGCGGACCGGTTCCACCTGCTGGTGGTGGTGGACACCCCCGCGGAGCAGCGGGTGGCGCGCCTGGTGGAGACGCGCGGGTTGCCCGAGACCGAGGCCCGCGAGCGCGTGGCGGCGCAGGCCGGGGACGGGGAGCGCCGGGCGCAGGCGGACGTGCTCCTGGACGGGACCGGGTCCCCGGACGACCTCCGCCGGCAGGTCGACGAGCTGTGGGCGCGCGTGCGCCAGGAGGTGTCCGAGGAGCTGGAGGCCGAGGAGCTCGGGGGCTGACGTCCGTCGCCCGGTAGTCTGCTGCCGGATCGGAGGTGGACGTGTGCGCGTGCTGGTGACGGGTTTCGAGCCGTTCGGCGGTGACGCCGTCAACGAGTCGTGGCAGGCCGTGACGGCGCTGGCCGACGGCTGGCTCGCGGAGCGTGACGGCGCGGAGCTCGTGACGGCGCGGCTCCCGGTGACGTTCACCGACGGGCCCGGCGCCATGGTCCGGCTGGTGCACGAGGTCGAGCCGGCCGTGGTGGTGGCCACGGGGCTGGCGGCTGGGACACCTGCCGTGCGGCTGGAGCGTGTCGCGATCAACCTGATGGACGCGCGGATCCCGGACAACGCCGCCTCGCAGCCGATCGACGAGGCCGTGGTCCCCGGCGGCCCGGCCGCCTACTTCTCGACGCTGCCGATCAAGGCGTCGCTGCGCGCGGCGGAGCGCGTCGAGGTGCCGACGGTCGCCAGCCACACGGCGGGGACGTACGTGTGCAACGCGGTGTTCTACGCCCTGCAGCACGCGGTGGCCGACCGGCCGGGGGTGCGATCCGGGTTCGTGCACGTCCCGCGGGCGGCGCAGCTCGACCCGGCCGCGTCGGCGCGGGTGCTGCGAACCGTCGTCCTCACCGCGGCGGCCGCCGTGCGGGGCGAGCTGTCCGAGCCGCGTGTCGCGGCGGGCGCCGAGCACTGAGCCGCGCGGTCGGTCGATGTCGGCAGCGGGCCGTACCGTGGTGCCATGCGACCCGTGACCGACCTGCAGCGGACCGTGGCCCCGTTCGAGGTGGTCTCGGAGTACCGGCCCAGCGGCGACCAGCCCACCGCCATCGCCGAGCTCACCGAACGCATCCGTGCGGGGGAGAAGGACACCGTCCTGCTCGGCGCCACCGGTACCGGCAAGAGCGCCACGACCGCCTGGTTGATCGAGCAGCTCCAGCGACCGACGCTCATCATGGCGCCCAACAAGACGCTCGCCGCCCAGCTCGCCACCGAGTTCCGCGAGCTGCTGCCGAACAACGCCGTCGAGTACTTCGTCTCGTACTACGACTACTACCAGCCCGAGGCGTACATCGCGCAGACCGACACCTACATCGAGAAGGACTCCTCGATCAACGACGAGGTCGAGCGGCTGCGGCACTCGGCGACGTCGTCGCTGCTGACGCGACGGGACACCGTCGTCGTGGCGTCGGTCTCGTGCATCTACGGGCTGGGCACGCCGCAGGAGTACGTCGACCGCATGGTGCGTCTCGCCGTCGGCGACGTCGTCGACCGTGACGACCTGCTGCGCCAGTTCGTGCAGATGCAGTACACCCGCAACGACATGTCCTTCACCCGCGGCACGTTCCGGGTGCGCGGCGACACCGTGGAGATCATCCCGGTGTACGAGGAGCTCGCCGTACGCATCGAGATGTTCGGCGACGAGATCGAGTCGATCCAGACGCTGCACCCGATCTCCGGCGAGGTCGTCCGGGACGAGCAGAGCATCTACCTGTTCCCCGCGACGCACTACGTCGCCGGTCCGGAACGCATGGAGCGCGCGGTCACCTCCATCGAGGCCGAGCTCGCCGAACGGCTCGCCGACCTGGAGAAGCAGAACAAGCTGCTCGAGGCCCAGCGGCTGCGCATGCGCACCACCTACGACATCGAGATGATGCGTTCGATCGGGACGTGCAACGGCATCGAGAACTACTCGCGGCACATCGACGGCCGCGAGGCAGGCTCGCCGCCGAACACCCTGCTGGACTACTTCCCCGAGGACTTCCTGCTCGTCATCGACGAGTCGCACGTGACGGTGCCGCAGATCGGCGCCATGTTCGAGGGCGACATGTCGCGCAAGCGCTCCCTCGTCGACCACGGCTTCCGCCTGCCCAGCGCGACGGACAACCGGCCGCTGCGCTGGGAGGAGTTCGTCGAGCGGATCGGGCAGACGGTCTACCTCTCGGCCACCCCCGGCGACTACGAGCTGTCCATGTCCGACGGCGTCGTGGAGCAGATCATCCGTCCCACCGGGCTCGTCGACCCGGAGGTCCTCGTCAAGCCGACGACCGGCCAGATCGACGACCTGCTCGGCGAGATCCGCGACCGGGTGGACCGCGACGAGCGCGTCCTGGTCACGACCCTGACGAAGAAGATGGCCGAGGACCTCACGGACTACCTCCTCGGCAAGGACGTGCGGGTGCGCTACCTGCACTCCGAGGTGGACACGCTGCGGCGCGTGGAGCTGCTGCGCGAGCTGCGCCTCGGCGAGTACGACGTCCTGGTCGGCATCAACCTGCTGCGCGAGGGTCTCGACCTGCCGGAGGTGTCGCTCGTCGCGATCCTCGACGCCGACAAGGAGGGGTTCCTGCGCTCCGAGCGCTCCCTCATCCAGACCATCGGTCGTGCGGCGCGCAACGTCACCGGCCAGGTGCACATGTACGCGGACAAGGTCACGCCCGCGATGCAGTTCGCCCTGGACGAGACGAACCGCCGGCGGGACAAGCAGCTCGCCTTCAACGCCGAGCACGGCATCGACCCGCAGCCGCTGCGCAAGAAGATCGCCGACGTCACGGACATGCTCGCCCGTGAGGACATCGACACGGCCCAGCTGCTGGCGGGTGGCTACCGCAAGGCGCCGGACCGCGGAGACCGGGGCGCGGCACCCGTGCCGGGTGCGCCGAAGGAGGGTGCGACGTCCGGCAACCGGCTCGCCGGCTTGGCCGCGAACGAGCTCGCCGAGCTCATCCAGGAGCTCAGTGACCAGATGCACACCGCGGCGGGTGAGCTGCAGTTCGAGGTCGCCGCACGCCTGCGTGACGAGATCGGCGGCCTGAAGAAGGAGCTCCGCCAGATGCGCGAGGCCACCGCCTGACGACGGGCCCCGGTGGTCGTCGCGACCTCGTGACGTATGCTGGGGCGCACCGAGGAGGGGAGTATCTCCCAAGCGGTGAGGTCGTCATCACGGCCGGCTCTGACGCCGGTTCGGCCCGCCCGCCCGTGACGGCTGACGCCGGGTGAGAGAGACCTCCGGTGCCCTGTCCTACGTACCGGAGGTCAACCCGTGGACGTGCCCGTCTGGGCCTGGATCGTCACCGTCGCTGCGATCCTGGCCATGCTCGCCATCGACTACGTGGGTCACGTGCGCACCCCGCACGCTCCGACGCTGAAGGAGTCGGCCTGGTGGTCGCTGGCCTACGTGGCCGTCGCGCTGCTCTTCGGGGTGGTCGTCCTGGTCGCCTGGGGGCCGACGTACGGCGGGGAGTACTTCGCCGGCTACATCACCGAGAAGTCGCTCAGCGTGGACAACCTGTTCGTGTTCGTGCTGATCATGACCAGCTTCCGGGTGCCGCGTGAGCACCAGCAGCGGGTCCTGCTCATCGGCATCACCATCGCCCTGGTGCTGCGCACGATCTTCATCCTCGCCGGCGCCGCGCTCATCGCGAACTTCGCCTGGATCTTCTACGTCTTCGGTGCCTTCCTCATCTGGACGGCGATCGCGCAGGCCCGCGCGGGGACCGACCACGACGACGAGTACAGCGAGAACGCCGTGCTGCGGCTGACCCGCAAGGTCTTCCCGACGACGGACGACTACGTCGAGCACCGGCTGACGACGACGATCGACGGCAAGCGGTACATCACGCCGATGCTCATCGTGATGATCGCGATCGGCAGCGCCGACCTGCTCTTCGCCGTCGACTCCATCCCCGCCATCTTCGGGCTCACGCAGGAGACCTACCTCGTCTTCGCGGCGAACGCCTTCTCCCTGCTGGGTCTGCGCCAGCTCTACTTCCTCGTCGACGGCCTGCTGGACCGCCTGGTCTTCCTCAACTACGGGCTGGCCGCGATCCTCGGCTTCATCGGCGTCAAGCTCGTCATCCACGCGCTGCACACCAACGAGCTGCCGTTCGTCAACGGCGGCGAGCACGTCGCGGCCATCCCCGAGATCCCGACCGCCGTCTCGCTGTCGTTCATCGTGGTGGTCCTGGCGGTCACCACCGTCGCCTCGCTGTACAAGAGTCGCCGTGAGGAGCGGGTGGGCGCGTCGCCGGGCAGCGACGCATGATCCACGAGCTGCCGGTCTGGTTCGAGGCGGTCTCCCTCGCCCTGATGGGCACGGTGCTGATCGTCGACCTCGCCGTCGTCGCCCGGCGCCCGCACGTGCCCTCGATGCGGGAGTCCGCGGCGTGGGTGGCCCTCTACGTCGGCCTGGCCCTGGTCTACGGACTCCTCGTCTGGGTCGTGGGCGGGGCGCAGCCCGCCGGGGAGTTCTACGCCGGCTGGGTCACGGAGTACTCGCTGAGCGTCGACAACCTGTTCGTCTTCGTGCTCATCATGTCCCGGTTCGCGGTGCCCCGGCAGCACCAGCAGCACGTGCTGATGGTCGGCATCATCGTCGCGCTCGTGCTGCGCGGCGCGTTCATCCTTGCCGGAGCCGCGCTGCTGGAGCAGTTCACCTGGCTCTTCTACCTGTTCGGCGCGTTCCTGGTCTACACGGCGGTCAAGCTCGCCGTCGGGGGCGAGGAGGACGAGGAGTTCCGGGAGAACGTCGCCGTCCGCGCGCTGCGCCGGGTGCTGCCGCTCAGCCCGGGCTACGACGGCGCCAAGGTGCGGACCGTCGTCGAGGGCCGCCGGGTGTGGACCCCGATGCTCGTCGTGTTCGTGGCGATCGGGACGACCGACCTGCTCTTCGCCTTCGACTCGATCCCGGCGATCTTCGGCCTCACCCAGGACCCCTTCATCGTGTTCGCCACGAACCTCTTCGCGCTCATGGGGCTGCGCCAGCTCTACTTCCTGCTCGGCGGCCTGCTCGACCGGCTCGTCTACCTCCCGGTCGCCCTGGCCGTGGTCCTGGGGTTCATCGGCGTCAAGCTGGTGCTCGAGGCTCTGCACGCCAACACCGTGCCGTTCATCAACGGTGGCGCGCCGGTGCCGTGGGCGCCCGAGGTGCCCATCTGGCTCTCGCTGGTGGTCATCGTCGGCGCGCTGGCCGTCGCGACCGTGGCCAGCCTGTGGCGCACGCGTCGCCTGGCGACGCTCGCGGCCCGGGAGCGCCTGGAGGCGGAGCGCGACTAACGCCGTCGCTCAGCGGTTGAGCGACCCGATGACCGGGACCCACTCCCGCACGACGAGGTCGGTGACCAGTCCCTCGCGCCGGAACGGGTCGTCGTCGAGCAGGCCCACGGCCGCGTCGGCGTCGTCGGCCTCGAGGACGATGAGCGCACCGGCCGCGGCCTCGGCGGTGGGCGGCAGCGGACCGGACACGACCACGGAGCCGGCGTCGTGCAGCGCGCCGAGGAACGCCCGGTGCTCGGGTCGCACCGTGTCGAGGCGCTCGCTGTCGGGGGAGTAGGTGTAGGTCACCACGAAGGTCGGCATGCCCTCATCGAACCAGACCGCGCGCTGCGCGGGTCCCGCTCCGCCGTCCGTGGTCACCAGCCGCGCTCGCGCCAGGCGGCCAGGTGGGGGCGTTCGGCGCCCAGGGTCGTGGCCGGGCCGTGGCCGGGAAGCACGGTCGTCTCGTCGTCGAACCTCTCGAAGATCCGGGTCATGACGTCGTCGAGGAGCTGCGTGAAGCGGGCGGGATCGTGATCGGTGTTGCCGACGCCACCGGGGAAGAGGCTGTCCCCGGTGAACAACCGGGTCGGCCCGCGGGCCCCGTCCAGGGCGAGCGCGACCGACCCGGGGGTGTGGCCCCGCAGGTGCAGCACCCCCAGCTCGAGAGCCCCGACCCGCACCGTGTCGTCGTGGTGGAGCCGCTCGTCGATCGCGACGCCCGTCGCGGCCGTGATCGCGCCGGCGTCGTCGGCGCCGGCCGCGGTGCGCGCCCCCGTCGCGGCGACGACGTCGGCGAGCGCCCCGAGGTGGTCCGGGTGCCGGTGCGTCGTGACCACCGTGTCGAGGCCCCGGCCGTCGAGCAGCTCGAGCAGGGCGGGGGCGTCCGCGGCGGCGTCGACGAGCAGCCGGGAGCCGGTCGCCTGGCAGGTGACGAGGTAGGTGTTGTTGTCCATCGGGCCGACGCTCACGGCGGTGACGTCGGCGCGCTGGTCGCGGGCAGTCATGAGGTCCACTGTGCCAAACCGGCGCCGCAGGGTGACATGGAACATCTGTACGAGTGTCAGCGGCGCGCCGTAGGATGCTGCGGTGAGCAATCACCTCGTCGTCTCCGGTGCCCGTGAGCACAACCTGCGCAACGTCGACCTCGACCTGCCGCGCGACCGGCTCATCGTGTTCACGGGCCTGAGCGGGTCGGGCAAGTCCTCGCTCGCGTTCGACACGATCTTCGCCGAGGGGCAGCGCCGCTACGTCGAGTCCCTGTCGGCCTACGCGCGCCAGTTCCTCGGCCAGATGGACAAGCCCGACGTCGACTTCATCGAGGGCCTCAGCCCGGCGGTGTCCATCGACCAGAAGTCCACCAACCGCAACCCGCGGTCGACCGTCGGGACGATCACGGAGGTCTACGACTACCTCCGGCTGCTCTTCGCCCGGGCCGGCACGCAGCACTGCCCGGTGTGCGACGAGCCGGTCCAGGCCCAGACGCCGCAGCAGATCGTGGACAAGATCCTCGAGCTGCCCGAGGGGACGCGGTACCAGGTGCTGGCGCCGGTGGTGCGCGGCCGCAAGGGCGAGTACACCGAGCTCTTCGGCGAGCTGCAGGCCCAGGGTTTCGCGCGGGCCCGTGTCGACGGCGAGGTCGTGCAGCTCACCACGCCCCCGAGCCTGGAGAAGAACCTCAAGCACGACATCGAGGTGGTCGTCGACCGCCTCGTGGCGCGCGACGGCGTCCAGCGGCGCCTGACGGACTCCGTGGAGACCGCGCTCGGCCTGGCCGGCGGCCTCGTCATGATCGAGCTCGTCGACGCGGACGTGGACGACCTGGACCGCGTCCGCAAGTACTCCGAGAAGCGTGCGTGCCCGAACGACCACCCCCTGAGCCTCGACGAGATCGAGCCGCGGACCTTCTCCTTCAACGCCCCCTACGGCGCCTGCCCGGAGTGCACGGGCATCGGGTTCCGGCTCGAGGTGGACCCCGAGCTGGTCGTCCCGGACCCGGAGAAGACCCTGCGCGAGGGCGCCGTCGTGCCCTGGGCCCAGACGTCGTCGGAGTACTTCGAACGGGTCCTGGCGGCCCTCGCCGAGGAGATGGCCTTCTCCCTGGACGTGCCGTGGCGTGCCCTGCCGCAGCGTGCCCGCACGGCCGTCCTGCACGGGCGCAACCACAAGGTGCACGTGCGGTACCGCAACCGGTGGGGGCGCGAGCGGCAGTACTCGACCGGGTTCGAGGGAGCCGTCACGTTCATCGAACGCCGACACTCCGAGACGGAGTCGGACTGGTCGAAGGAACGCTACGAGGCCTTCATGCGCCAGGTGCCGTGCCCCACGTGCCAGGGGGCCCGCCTCAAGCCGGAGGTGCTGGCCGTCCGGGTGGGCTCCAAGTCGATCTGGGACGTGTCCCGCCTGCCGATCGCGGACGCGAAGGAGTACCTGGACGCCCTCGAGCTGGGCGAGCGCGAGCGGGCCATCGCCGGCGAGGTGCTCAAGGAGATCCACGCCCGGCTCGGGTTCCTGCTCGACGTCGGTCTGCACTACCTCACGCTCGAACGGGCGGCCGGCACGCTCTCCGGCGGCGAGGCGCAACGGATCCGCCTGGCGACCCAGATCGGCTCCGGCCTGGTCGGGGTGCTCTACGTGCTCGACGAGCCGAGCATCGGGCTGCACCAGCGCGACAACCGCCGGCTGATCGACACGCTCACCCGTCTGCGGGACCTGGGCAACACGCTGATCGTGGTGGAGCACGACGAGGACACCATCCGCTCGGCCGACTGGATCGTCGACGTCGGTCCGGGCGCGGGGGAGCACGGTGGTCAGGTCGTGCACTCCGGCGACTACGCCGGTCTGCTGGCGACCGAGGCGTCGATGACGGGCGCCTACCTGTCCGGCCGGCGTTCCATCGCGCTGCCGACGACGCGCCGCGGTGTCGACCCGGCGCGCCAGCTGACCGTCGTCGGTGCCCGCGAGAACAACCTGCGCGACATCGACGTGAGCTTCCCCCTGGGTGTCTTCACCGCGATCACCGGGGTCTCGGGTTCGGGCAAGTCGACGCTGGTGAACTCGATCCTGCACACGGTGCTGGCGAACGAGCTCAACGGGGCCCGGCAGGTCGCCGGCCGCCACACGCGGGTCACCGGCACCGACGACCTGGACAAGGTCGTGCACGTCGACCAGGGGCCGATCGGCCGCACCCCGCGGTCGAACCCGGCCACCTACACCGGGGTCTGGGACCGGATCCGCAAGATCTTCGCCGAGACCGAGGAGGCCAAGGTCCGCGGGTACGGGCCGGGCCGGTTCTCCTTCAACGTCAAGGGCGGGCGGTGCGAGGCGTGCTCCGGCGACGGGACGCTGAAGATCGAGATGAACTTCCTGCCGGACGTCTACGTCCCGTGCGAGGTCTGCCACGGCGCGCGGTACAACCGCGAGACGCTGGAGGTGCACTTCAAGGGGAAGACGGTCGCGGACGTCCTCGACATGCCGATCGAGGAGGCCGCCGAGTTCTTCGCCGCGTTCCCGGCGATCTCGCGCCACCTGACCACGCTGGTCGAGGTGGGTCTCGGCTACGTGCGGCTGGGCCAGCCGGCGCCCACGCTGTCGGGCGGGGAGGCCCAGCGGGTCAAGCTCGCCAGCGAGCTGCAGAAGCGGTCCACGGGGCGCACCGTGTACGTGCTCGACGAGCCGACCACCGGCCTGCACTTCGAGGACATCCGGCGCCTGCTGTCCGTGCTGCAGTCGCTCGTCGACAAGGGCAACACGGTGCTGGTCATCGAGCACAACCTCGACGTCGTCAAGAGCGCGGACTGGATCATCGACATGGGGCCCGAGGGCGGCTCCGGCGGTGGCCTCGTCGTGGCCGAGGGCACGCCGGAGCAGGTCGCCGCGGTCGAGGGGAGCCACACCGGACGCTTCCTCGCGGAGGTGCTCGACGCGCACCCCGACGTCCCGGTCGAACCCCCGGCGCAGGTCCCGGCGGCGACCCGGCCCGCCGGTCGGCGACGCAGGACGACCAAGGCGCGCGCGACCAAGCACGACGCCGCCTGAGGCTCTACCGTGTCGCCATGGGAGCCCACCACGAGTACTCCGTGACCGTCCGCTGGCCCGCGACGGGGGTCGAACCCGGCAGCGCTGCCGGGGCGACGACGTCCTACGCCGCCTACACGCGCGACCACGACGTCGCGCTGCCGGGGCGGCCCGTGCTGCCGGGCAGCGCCGATCCCTCGTTCCGGGGCGACCCCGCCCGCTACGGGCCGGAGGACCTGTTCGTGGCGAGCCTGTCGCAGTGCCACATGCTGTGGTTCCTGCACCTGGCGGCCGAACGAGGGGTCGTCGTGCACGAGTACAGCGACGCGGCGACCGGGACGATGCGCGTGGAGTCGCGCGGCGAGGGGCAGTTCACCGACGTGACCCTGCACCCGCGTGTCGTGGCCGCCCCGGGCGGGAGCGCCACCGAGGAGGTCGTCGCGGAGCTGCACCAGCGGGCGCACGCGCTGTGCTTCCTGTCCCGCAGCGTGAACTTCCCGGTGCTGGTCGAGCCGACGCCCCTGCACGTGGTCGACCCCGCGGCCTGAGGGCCGCGTCGGTGCCCTGACCTAGTCTGGGCCCATGGCCGACCCAGCGACCTACCGCCCGCGTGCGGGCGAGATCCCGACCTCCCCGGGGGTGTACCGCTTCCGCGACCCGCACGGCCGCGTGATCTACGTCGGCAAGGCGAAGAACCTGCGTCAGCGGCTGTCGAGCTACTTCCAGGACGTCGCCAACCTGCACCACCGCACCCAGCGGATGGTGACGACGGCGGCGTCCGTCGAGTGGACGGTCGTCGGCACCGAGGTCGAGGCGCTCGCCCTGGAGTACTCGTGGATCAAGGAGTACGACCCCCGGTTCAACGTCAAGTACCGCGACGACAAGTCCTACCCCTACCTGGCCGTCACGATGGGGGAGGAGATCCCCCGGGCCCAGGTCATGCGCGGCACCAAGCGGCGCGGCACGCGCTACTTCGGCCCCTACGGCCACGCCTGGGCGATCCGCGAGACCCTCGACCTGCTGCTTCGCGTCTTCCCGGTCCGCACCTGCTCGTCGGGGGTGTACCGCCGTGCCCAGCAATCGGGTCGCCCGTGCCTGCTCGGCTACATCGACAAGTGCTCGGCCCCGTGCGTCGGCCGGATCAGCCCGGAGGACCACCGCGACCTGGCCCGCGACCTGTGCGACTTCATGGCCGGTGACACCGGCCGGTTCGTCCGCCGCCTGGAGAAGGAGATGGCCCGGGCGGCCCAGGACCTCGAGTACGAGCAGGCCGCCCGGCTGCGGGACGACCTGGCGGCGCTGCGGCGCGTCACGGAGAAGAACGCCGTCGTGCTCTCCGACGCCACCGACGCTGACGTCTTCGCCCTGGTCGGCGACGAGCTCGAGGCCGCCGTGCAAGTGTTCCACGTCCGCGGGGGCCGCATCCGCGGGCAGCGTGGCTGGGTCGTGGAGAAGGTCGAGGACGTGACCGACGGCGAGCTCGTCGAGCACCTCCTGCAGCAGGTCTACGGCGTCGTGGACGACGTCCGCGACCGTGACCTGGAGCCGGAGCAGGCACGCGCCGCCACCCGGGACGCGGTCCCGCGCGAGGTCCTGGTCCCGGTCCTGCCGCCCGACCTGGACGAGGTGACGACCTGGTTGTCCGGGCTGCGTGGGGCCAAGGTGGACGTCCGGGTGCCCCAGCGCGGGGACAAGCGGGAGCTCGCCGCGACGGTGCGCACGAACGCCGAGCAGGCGCTGGCGCTGCACCGCACCCGACGGGCCGGGGACCTGACCACGCGCAGCCAGGCCCTCGCCGAGCTCCAGGACGCGCTCGGCCTGGACGAGGCGCCGCTGCGCATCGAGTGCTACGACGTGTCCCACACCCAGGGCAGCTACCAGTCCGCCTCGATGGTCGTCTTCGAGGACGGGCTGCCCCGCAAGAGCGAGTACCGCACCTTCTCCGTGCGCGGCCCGTCCGGGGACGGCGCCGCCGACGACACCGCGGCGATGCACGAGGTGATCAGCCGGCGCTTCAAGCGCTACCTCGCCGACCGGCACGCGTCCGGGGAGGCCGACGGCTCCGGCCCGGTCGGTGCCGAGACGGACCCCGAGGAGCGCCGACGGTTCGCCTACCCGCCCAACCTCGTGGTCGTCGACGGCGGCCCGCCCCAGGTGGCGGCCGCGGCCCGGGCCCTGGAGGAGCTGGGGGTGACCGACGTGGCGCTGTGCGGCCTGGCCAAGCGGCTCGAGGAGGTCTGGGTGCCCGGCGACGACTACCCGGTCATCCTCGAGCGCGCCTCCCAGGGGCTCTACCTGCTGCAACGCGTGCGCGACGAGGCCCACCGGTTCGCGATCGCGCAGCACCGCAAACGTCGCAGCAAGGGGATGGTGTCCTCGGTGCTGGACGAGGTGCCCGGGCTCGGTCCGGCGCGGCAGCAGGCGCTGCTGGACGCCTTCGGGTCGGTCAAGCGCCTGCGGGCCGCCACCGTCGAGCAGGTCGCCGAGGTCAAGGGGATGGGACCGGCGACCGCCCGGGCGGTCGTCGAGGCCCTGGCCGGCGGTGCCGCCGACGCCACGCCGCCGTCCGCGGCGGAGAGTCCGGACGCCGCACCGGTGTCATGACTGGCATGCTGTGTCCATGAGCGAACCGTCGCCCATCACCGTCCCGCAGGGCATCCCCGAGATCGAGGCCGCGACCCCGGCGCCGAAGCGCGCCGACCCGGAGGTGCTGATCATCACCGGCATGTCCGGCGCCGGGCGCACCCGGGCCGCCGGAGTCCTGGAGGACCTGGACTGGTTCGTCGTGGACAACCTGCCGCCGATGATGATCGTGCCGCTGGTGGACATGATGACCAAGGCCGGTTCGTCCGTGGAGCGCCTGGCGGTCGTCGTCGACGTCCGGGGCCGGGAGTACTTCGGCGAGCTCGCCCAGGCGCTGCAGCACCTCCACGACAGCGGCGTGACGCACCGGATCCTCTTCCTCGACGCCCGTGACGACGTGCTCGTGCGCCGCTACGAGAGCGTGCGGCGCCCGCACCCGCTCCAGGGCGACGGCCGCATCCTCGACGGTATCGAGGCCGAGCGCCGGATCCTGGCCTCGCTGGCCGAACGCGCCGACGTCGTCGTGGACACCTCCGAGCTGTCGGTGCACGACCTGGCCAAGGAGGTCCGCGACACGGTGGCGGCGGGCGCCGCCGACTCGCTCCGGGTGAACGTCGTGGCGTTCGGCTTCAAGTACGGCCTGCCGCTGGACGCCGACCACGTCGTGGACGTGCGCTTCCTGGCGAACCCGTACTGGATCACCGAGCTGCGCCACCTGACCGGTCAGGACGAGGCCGTGCGCCAGTACGTGCTCGGCCGCCCCGGCGCGAAGGAGTTCATCGACCGCTACGTCGCCGCCCTGGAACCGGTGCTGGCGGGCTACCTGGCCGAGGAGAAGCGCTACGTGACGATCGCCGTGGGCTGCACGGGCGGCAAGCACCGGTCGGTCGCGATCGCCGGGGAGATCGCCGACCGCCTGCGACGGGACGGTCAGCGGGTGACGGTCACGACCCGTGACCTCGGGAAGGAGTAGACCCTGTCCTCCACGACGCACGGTCGGCCGGTGACGCCCGACCGGGAGGAGTCGTCCGGCGGCCCCGCGGTGACGGCGCTCGGCGGCGGGCACGGACTCTCGGCCAGCCTGGGCGCGCTGCGGCTGCTGACCGAACGCCTGACGGCGGTGGTGACGGTGGCCGACGACGGCGGGTCCTCCGGCCGGTTGCGCCAGGAGCTCGGCGTCGTGCCACCGGGCGACCTCCGGATGGCGCTCGCGGCCCTGTGCGACGACTCCGAGTGGGGCCGCACCTGGAGCGGGCTGCTCCAGCACCGGTTCGCCTCCGACGGTGAGCTCGACGGGCACGCGATGGGCAACCTGCTCATCGCGGCGCTGTGGCAGCGCCTGGGCAACACCGTGGAGGGCCTGGACTGGGTGGGCCGGCTGCTCGGTGCGCGGGGCCGCGTGCTGCCCATGTCGTCGGTGCCGCTCGTGGTCGAGGCCGACGTCTCCGACGGCGACGTGTGCTCCACGGTCGTGGGCCAGAGCCGTGTCGCCGTCACGGACGCGCTGGTCGAACAGCTCCGGCTCGTCCCCTCCGACCCTCCGGCCTGCCCGGAGGCCGTCCGTGCGGTGCTGGACGCCGACTGGGTCGTCATGGGGCCGGGCTCCTGGTACTCCTCGGTGCTCGTGCACCTGCTGGTGCCCGAGCTCGCCGCGGCCCTGCACAGGACCACGGCCCGGCGCTGCGTGACGCTGAACCTCAGCGCCGAGCGCGGCGAGACCCACGGGCTGTCGGCCTCGCAGCATCTCGAGGCCCTGAGCAAGCACGCCCCGGGTCTGCGCGTGGACGCGGTGCTGGCCGACCCGTCCCAGGTGGACGACCGCGGCGACCTGGAGCGGACGGCCGCCGACCTGGGTGCCCGCCTCGTGATCAGGCAGGTCGGCCGGGGTGACGGCACCTCGCGGCACGACCCGTTGCGGCTGGCCGCGGCCTACCACGACGTCTTCGAGGGCGTGGCAGGATGACGCCATGGCGCTCACGGCAGAGGTGAAGGACGAGCTGGTACGGCACCGGGTGACGCGGACGTCGTGCCGCAAGGCCGAGGTGTCGGCGATGCTCCGGTTCTCCGGAGGTCTGCACATCATCTCCGGCCGGGTCGTCATCGAGGCGGAGCTCGACGGCGAGTTGGTGGCGGCGCGGCTGCGCCGGGCGATCGTGGACCTCTACGGGCACCAGAGCGAGCTCATCGTGGTCAAGGCGGGCGGCCTGCGCAAGAACGACCGGTTCGTGGTCCGGGTGGTGCGCGACGGCGAGTCCCTGGCGCGACAGACGGGTCTGCTCGACGCCCGGGGCCGTCCGGTCCGCGGTCTGGCGCCCGAGGTCGTCTCCAGCGGGACCGACGAGGCCGAGGCCGTCTGGCGGGGAGCGTTCCTCGCGCACGGCTCGCTGACCGAGCCGGGCCGGTCGATGGCGCTCGAGGTCACCTGTCCCGGCCCGGAGGCCGCGCTCGCCCTGGTGGGTGCCGCGCGACGCCTGGGCATCCAGGCGAAGTCCCGCGAGGTCCGCGGCATCGACCGGGTCGTGGTGCGCGACGGCGAGGCGATCGGGGAGATGCTGCGGCGCATGGGAGCGCCCGCGACCCGGGACGTGTGGGAGGACCGCCGCGCCCGACGGGAGGTCCGGGGGACGGCCAACCGGCTGGCGAACTTCGACGACGCGAACCTGCGCCGTTCCGCCCGGGCGGCGGTGGCGGCCGGGGCCCGGGTGGAGCGTGCCTTCGAGATCCTCGGCGACGAGGTGCCCGACCACCTGCGCCAGGCCGGCGAGCTGCGGCTGTCGCACAAGCAGGCCTCGCTGGAGGAGCTGGGCCGGCTCGCGGAGCCCCAGCTCTCCAAGGACGCGGTGGCGGGCCGTATCCGCCGGCTGCTGTCCACGGCGGACAAGCGCGCCATGGAGCTGGGTATCCCCGACACCGAGGCCGGGCTGAGCGCGGACCTGCTGGACCTGTGACCCCGGCCAGGTGGTCGGCCCACCTGTCTCACGCTGCACCGAGGTCGGCGTCCGGCAACGGATGGGTATAGGCTCGGAGCCGTCAGGTGACGACGGTGTGACCCTGGAACTGTGCTCCTGGGACGACGCGTCGCGGGGCCCCCGGGGTGGCACCGAACTCATCAGCGCGCCATGTGCGCGCCAGTGATTGGCATCTACCGTGTGCGCCGGTCCAGATCCGGCGCGCCCTGAGGAGGGCTAACGTGACCATCCGCGTCGGCATCAACGGCTTCGGCCGCATCGGACGTAACTACTACCGGGCTCTCGTGGAGTCGGGTGCAGACATCGAGGTCGTCGGCGTCAACGACCTCACCGACAACAAGACGCTCGCCCACCTGCTCAAGTACGACACCGTGCTGGGCCGGTTCGGCAAGACGGTCGAGTTCGACGACGACCACATCATCGTCGGCGGCACCAAGATCCGTGCTCTGGCGGAGCGCGACCCGGCGAACCTGCCGTGGGGCGAGCTGGGTGCGGACATCGTCATCGAGTCCACCGGCTTCTTCACCGACGCCACCAAGGCGAAGGCGCACATCGACGGCGGCGCGAAGAAGGTCATCATCTCCGCCCCGGCGAAGAACGAGGACGCGACCTTCGTCATGGGCGTCAACAGCGACCAGTACGACCCGGCCGCGCACCACGTGATCTCGAACGCCTCGTGCACGACGAACTGCCTCGCGCCGCTGGCCAAGGCCCTCAACGACTCGATCGGCATCGAGCGTGGCCTCATGACCACGATCCACGCCTACACCGGTGACCAGAACCTCCAGGACGGTCCGCACAAGGACCTGCGCCGTGCCCGTGCGGCCGCGCAGAACATCGTGCCGACCACGACGGGCGCCGCCAAGGCCGTCGCCCTGGTCCTGCCCGAGCTCAAGGGCAAGCTGGACGGCTACGCGCTGCGTGTGCCCACGATCACCGGTTCGGCGACCGACCTCACCTTCGAGACCCCCAAGGAGGTCTCGGTCGAGGAGGTCAACGCCGCGGTCAAGGCCGCTGCCGAGGGCCCGCTCAAGGGTGTGCTGTCCTACGTCGAGGACGACATCGTCTCCTCGGACATCGTCACGGACCCGCACCAGAGCATCTTCGACGCCAAGCTCACCAAGGTGATCGGCAACCAGGTCAAGGTCGTCTCCTGGTACGACAACGAGTGGGGCTACTCCAACTCCCTCGTCTCGCTGACCGAGCTGGTCGGCGGGAAGCTCTGACGAGCCGCACCACCCCGAGGTGACCACGACGTCCGCGGGTGCGCGGCCCGCCGTCCCAGGACGGCCGGGCCCGCGGACCCGCGGACGTCGTCGTGTCACCACCCTCCTCCCGACCCCGACCTGATCACGAGGTGAGCTCATGAAGACGATCGATTCGCTCGGCGACCTGCGCGGCCGGCGCGTCCTGGTCCGTTCCGACTTCAACGTGCCGCTGGACGGCACGACCATCACCGACGACGGCCGCATCCGTGCCGCGCTCCCGACGCTGAAGCGTCTGGCCGACGCCGGCGCCCGCGTCGTCGTCATGGCCCACCTGGGTCGGCCCAAGGGCACGCCGGACCCGGCGTTCTCCCTCGCCCCCGTGGCCGCCCGGCTCGGGGAGCTGCTCGGCCAGGACGTCGCCCTGGCGGGCGACCTGGTCGGGGAGTCCGCCCGGTCGACCGTGGAGGGCCTGGCCGACGGCCAGGTCGCGCTGCTCGAGAACGTCCGCTTCGACGCGCGCGAGACCTCCAAGGTCGACGCCGAGCGCCAGGAGCTGGCCGGCGAGCTGGCCGAGCTGGGTGACGCCTTCGTCTCCGACGGCTTCGGGGTCGTGCACCGCAAGCAGGCGTCCGTCTACGACATCGCCGAGCGCCTGCCGGCCGGCGCCGGCGAGCTCGTCCTGACCGAGGTGGAGTCCCTCTCCCGCGCCACGACCGACCCGGAGCGCCCGTACGCGGTCGTGCTCGGCGGGTCCAAGGTGTCGGACAAGCTGGGCGTCATCGCGAACCTGCTGACGAAGGCCGACCGGCTGCTCATCGGTGGCGGCATGGTGTTCACCTTCCTCGCGGCCCAGGGGCACTCGGTCGGTTCCTCGCTGCTGGAGAGCGACCAGATCGACACGGTCAAGGAGTACCTGGCCCAGGCGGAGGCCAACGGCGTCGAGATCGTGCTGCCGACCGACATCGTGGCGGCCGACTCGTTCGCGGCCGACGCGCCGCACGTCACGGTGGAGGCCGACGCGATCCCGGACGGCAAGATGGGCCTGGACATCGGCCCGGCGTCGGGCGAGCTGTTCGCCGCCAAGCTGGCGGACGCCCGGACCATCGCCTGGAACGGCCCGATGGGCGTCTTCGAGTTCGAGGCGTTCTCCGGCGGCACCCGCGCGGTGGCGCAGGGGATCGTGGACGCGACCGCACAGGGCGCGTTCTCGATCGTCGGGGGCGGTGACTCGGCGGCCGCCGTGCGCAAGCTCGGTTTCGACGAGGCCGGCTTCAGCCACATCTCCACCGGCGGCGGCGCGAGCCTCGAGCTCCTCGAGGGCAAGCAGCTGCCCGGTCTGACCGTCCTGGCCGACTGAACCGCGTCGACCTCCTGGCGGCGCGAGCCGCCCGACCCCATCCGCACGACAGAAGGACACGACTGTGGCCACGAACCGCACGCCGCTGATGGCGGGCAACTGGAAGATGAACCTGGACCACGCCGAGGCGATCGCCGCGGTCCAGAAGCTCGCCTGGACCCTCAAGGACGCCGGGCACGACTACTCCGCGGTGGAGGTGGCGGTGCTCGCGCCGTTCACCGACCTGCGGTCGGTGCAGACGCTCGTCGACGCCGACAAGCTGGACGTGCGCTACGGCGCCCAGGACCTCTCCCCGCACGCCTCGGGCGCCTACACGGGTGACGTGTCGGGTCCGATGCTGAAGCGTCTCGGCTGCACCTACGTCGCGATCGGTCATTCCGAGCGCCGCGAGCACCACGGCGAGGACGACGCGCTCGTCAACGCCAAGGTCAAGGCGGCCTTCGCGCAGCAGATCACCCCCGTGCTCTGCGTCGGCGAGGGGCTGGACGTGCGCGAGGCGGGCGACCAGGTCTCGTACACCCTGGCGCAGGTCGACGCGGCCCTGGAGGGTGTCCCGGCCGAGCAGGCCAAGGACGTCGTCGTCGCCTACGAGCCGGTGTGGGCGATCGGCACCGGCAAGGTCGCCACGCCGGAGGACGCCCAGGAGGTCTGCGGTGCCATCCGCGGCCGGCTCGCGGAGCTGTACGACGCCGAGCTCGCCGGCGGCGTGCGCGTGCTGTACGGCGGCTCGGTGAAGTCGGGCAACGTCGCGCAGATCATGGCCCAGCCGGACGTCGACGGCGCGCTCGTCGGCGGTGCCAGCCTGGACGCCGAGGAGTTCGCCAAGATCGTGCGGTACCAGTCGCACGTCGCCTGACCCGCCGGCACGGGACCGTGGGTCCTGTGCGGGCCGCGCCTCCCGTGGCGGTCGTGCCCCGGTCAAGACCGGGGTTCGCCACGGGAGGCGTTCGTCACTTAGTCTTGACCGCGCCGGGCAATCCCGGCGCCGACAGCCCGCCGAGAGGCGGCCGAGAGCCGAGGACACGATGTTCGCAGCGTTGACGATCTTCCTGAACGTGCTGCTGGTGCTCACCAGCGCCTTCCTGATCCTGCTCATCCTCATGCACAAGGGGAAGGGCGGGGGATTGTCCGACATGTTCGGGGGCGGGATCTCCAGCGGGGCGGGCAGCTCCGGCGTGGCCGAGCGCAACCTGAACCGCATCACGGTGGGTATCGCCGTCGTGTGGTCGGTGGTCGTGGTCCTGCTCGGGGTCGCCACACGCGTGAGCTGACGGTCGGACCGCCGGGGGAGCGGCGCCGGGCGGGTACGGGGGTGCCGCCGGGCACGAGGATCGTCCGCGGGGATCGGCCCCGCAGACTCGAAGGTGAGGACGACACGTGGCATCTGCCGGACATGCCATCCGCGGTTCGCGGGTCGGCGCAGGACCGATGGGAGAGCAGGAGCGCGGCGTCCCCGCGCCCCGGAACCAGGTCTCCTACTGGTGCCTCAACGGGCACGAGACGCGACCGAGTTTCGCGGCGCTGGAGGACATCGAGCCGCCGGAGCAGTGGGACTGCCCCCGCTGCGGGTTCCCGGCGGGTCAGGACCCCGCGAACCCGCCGGCGCCGTTGCGCAACGAGCCCTACAAGACGCACCTGGCCTACGTGAAGGAGCGCCGGTCGGACGAGGACGGGGCGGCGCTGCTCGAGGAGGCGCTGGAGACCCTTCGCGCCCGCCGGGAGACGAGCGCGTCACGGAACTGACGACCGCCCGCGGCGCGGTCGTCGCCGCTGACAAGCGGCGGGCGGGTCGGGCGACGTGACCGTGCGCCGATCCCGCCCGCCTGCCCGTCAGCCGCGCGCGGAGGCCGCCGCGGCGTCGAGCAGCCACAGCGTGCGGTGGTGTCCCACGGCACGCACGGCGGGGACCTCGGTCATCGGGCCGTCGGCCAGCGCCGCCGCGGCCTGCTCCGCCTTCTCGCTGCCGGCGGCGACGACCCAGACCTCCTCGGCCCGGCCGATCGCGGCGAAGGTCAGCGACACCCGCTCGGCGGGCGGCTTCGGCGAGCCGTGGACGCCGACCGTGTACCCGGGCGCCTCGAGGGCGTGGTGCTCCGGGAACAGCGAGGCGACGTGCCCGTCGGGTCCCATGCCGAGCAGCAGCACGTCGAAGTGTGGGGTCCCGTCCTCCTCGGCGTGAGCGGCGAGCTCGGCGGCGTAGGAGGTCGCGGCGTCCTCCGGCGTGGCGGCCTCGCCGGGTCCGTCGCCGCGGGCGGGGACGGCGTGGACGTTCTCCTCGCGCAGCCCGCTGCTCGCCACGAGGTCGTCGAGCAGCGCCTCGCGCGCCTGCGTCTCGTTGCGGTCGGCGTCGCCGGCCGGCAGGAACCTCTCGTCGCCCCACCACACGTGCACGCCGGACCAGTCCACGGCCGCCCGCAGCGGGCTGGCCGCCGCGGCGCGGAGCGTCTGTATGCCGACGGTGCCGCCGGTGAGGACGACGTGCGCCGGGCGGCGCACCGACTGGACGTCCAGCAGGCGGGTGAGCAGCCGCGCCGCGGCGGCCTCCGCCAGGACGTCGGGGTCGGGGTGGACGACGACGAGTCGGGTGCTCATGCTGCGGTCTCCTCCGTGGTCTCGACCTGGTCCAGAGCGTGCAGCACCTGGCCGTAGACCTCGTCCGGGTCGAGGCGCCGCAGCTCTTCGATGAGTGCCTCGGACAGCGACCGGATCGGCAGGGCGACCCGCCGCTCCGGTGTGCCCGGCTGGGTGATCGTCACGACACCGCCGTCCGGGCGGTCCAGGACGATCGGGCCGCTCTCCCGTTCCAGCACCACGCGGGTGATGGCGTGGTCGTCGCCGGTGCGCACCACGCTCGCGGGGCACTGCAGCTTGGCGCCGAGCCACGACGCCAGCAGGTCCAGGGACGTGTGCTGACGCTGGCCCTCGACGCGGACCGCCGTCACGGGCTCGTACGGCGGCTGGTCGACGGCGGCGGCGATGAGGCCGCGCCACAGGGTGACGCGGGCCCAGGCGAGGTCGGTGTCACCCTCGGTGAACGACGCGGCGAGGCGACCCAGCATGTCGCAGGGGTCGTCGGCCGTCGTGGTGTCGGTGATGCGACGCTGCGCCATGGCGCCCAGAGGGTCCTCGGCCGGGGCGTCGGGGCCGCCGGCCGGCCACCACACGACGATGGGGGCGTCGGGCAGCAGCAGCGGCATCACCAGGGTGTCGGGGTGCTCGCGCAGGGTGGTGGAGCACCGCAGCACGATCACCTCCGACGCCCCGGCGTCCCCGCCGACGCGGATCTCGGCGTCGACCCGGCCGTCGTGGCCGGGGGCCTCCAGCGGTGCGATGACCACCACGCGGCAGGGGTGCTCGTGGCTGGCCTCGTTGGCGGCCTCGACGGCGGACTCGATGTCCACCTCCTCGGCGACGACGACGAGGGTGAGCACACGGCCCAGCGCGACCGCGCCGCCCTCCTCGCGCAGGCTGTCGAGCCGCTTGCCGACCGCGTTCGTGCTGGTGTCCGGCATGTCGATGATCATCGGTTCGCTCCTTGGTCCGGCCGGCAGGTCAGGGTCGACGCCACGTGCGCCCGTCGCGGGCCATCATGGCGTCGGCCGACGGCGGCCCCCACGACCCGGCGGGGTAGGTGTCGGGCTTGCCCTGGCCCGCCCAGTGCTCGATCACCGGGTCGAGGATCTTCCAGGAGAGCTCGACCTCCTCGCGGGTGGGGAACAGCGGCGGGTCCCCGAGGAGGACGTCGAGGATGAGTCGCTCGTAGGCCTCGGGGGAGGACTCGGTGAAGGCGTGGCCGTAGCCGAAGTCCATCGTGACGTCGCGGACCTCCATGGCCGTGCCGGGCACCTTCGCGCCGAACCGGAGGGTCACGCCCTCGTCGGGCTGGACGCGGATCACGAGCGCGTTGGACCCCAGGTCCGAGGTCAGCGAGGACTCGAACGGCAGGTGCGGCGCCTTCTTGAACACCACCGCGACCTCGGTCACCCGGCGGCCGAGACGCTTGCCGGTGCGCAGGTAGAACGGCACGCCGGCCCACCGGCGGTTGTCGATGTCGAGACGGACCGCCGCGTAGGTCTCGGTCGTGGACTCGGGGTTGAACCCCTCCTCCTCGAGGAACCCGCGGACCTTCTCCCCGCCCTGCCAGGCGGAGGCGTACTGGCCCCGGGCGGTGTGCTGGGACAGGTCCTGCGGCAGCCGGACCGAGGACAGGGCCTTGATCTTCTCGGCCCGCAGCGCCCCCGCGTCGAAGTTCACCGGCTCCTCCATGGCCACCAGGGCGAGGAGCTGCAGCAGGTGGTTCTGGATGACGTCGCGGGCCGCGCCGACCCCGTCGTAGTAGCCGGCCCGGCCGCCGATGCCGATGTCCTCGGCCATCGTGATCTGCACGTGGTCGACGTAGTTGGAGCTCCACAGCGGCTCGAAGAGCTGGTTGGCGAACCGCAGCGCCAGGATGTTCTGGACCGTCTCCTTGCCGAGATAGTGGTCGATGCGGAACACCGACTCCTGCTCGAACACCTGGGAGACGACCGACTCGAGCTCCTGGGCGGAGGCCAGGTCGTGACCGAACGGCTTCTCGATCACCACCCGACGCCACGCGTCCTCGGCGGACTCGGACAGCCCGGACCGGGACAGCTGCTCGCACACGAGGGGGAACGCGCTGGGCGGGACCGACAGGTAGAACGCGTGGTTGCCGCCGGTACCCCGTTCGGCGTCGAGCGACTCGACCGTCCGGCGCAGCTCCTCGAACGCGGCGGGGTCGTCGAAGCTGCCCTGCACGAACCGGATGCCCTCGGAGAGCTGTCGCCAGGTGTCCTCGCGGAACGGCGTGCGGGCGTGCTCCTTGACGGCGTCGTGCACGATCTGGGCGAAGTCCTCGTCCTCCCAGTCGCGGCGGGCGAACCCGGTCAGCGCGAAGCCGGGCGGCAGCAGGCCCCGGTTGGCGAGGTCGTACACGGCCGGCATGAGCTTCTTGCGCGACAGGTCGCCCGTGACGCCGAAGATCACGAGGCCGCAGGGGCCGGCGATCCGGGGAAGTCTGAGGTCGAGCGGATCGCGCAGCGGGTTGTGCTCAGCGGTGATCTTGGCGGGTCTCACGGTGTCCCGTCCCTCTCGTGGGCCGATGGTGCGGTGCGGGCGCGACGGGTTCAGGAGCCCGCCGCGTCCAGTCCGGTCTTGGTGGTGGTGAGCAGCTCGTCCCAGCTCTTCTCGAACTTGGTCACGCCCTCGGCCTCCAGCTGCGCGGTCACCTCGTCCATGGAGACGCCCTGGGCCTCGATGGCGGCGATCGTCGCGGCGGCTGCGTCCGCGGTCCCGGTGACCGTGTCCTCCGGGATCTCGCCGTGGTCCGCCACGGCGTCGAGGGTCGCCTGCGGCATGGTGTTCACCACGCCGGGCGCCACGAGCTCGGTGACGTAGAGGGTGTCCGGGTAGTCGGGGTTCTTCACCCCGGTCGAGGCCCACAGCGGTCGCTGGGGGTGGGCGCCGGCCTGGCGCAGCGCCGTCCACCGGCCGGTGGAGTCCGCCTCGAAGACCTCCTGGTAGGCGGCGTAGGCGAGGCGGGCGTTGGCGATCGCGGCGGTGCCCTGCAGCGCCCGCGCCTCGTCGGTGCCGACCTTCTCCAGGGCGTCGTCGACCGCGGAGTCGACCCGGGAGACGAAGAACGAGGCGACCGAGCCGATGACCGACAGGTCGTGACCGTTCTCGCGGGCCTGCTCCAGCCCGGCGAGGAAGGCGTCCATGACGGCGCGGTAGCGCTCGATGGAGAAGATGAGGGTGACGTTGACGCTGATCCCGGCGGCGAGGGTCTCGGTGATGGCCGGCAGCCCCTCGACGGTGGCGGGGATCTTGATCATCACGTTGGGACGGTCGACCGTGCGCCACAGCCGCTTCGCCGTGTCGACCGTCGCGGCGGTGTCCCGCGCCAGGCGGGGGTCCACCTCGATCGAGACCCGGCCGTCGACCGTGCCGGTGCGGTCGTAGACGCCCCGCAGCACGTCGGCGGCGGCGCGCACGTCGTCGGTCGTGATCCGCTCGACGGCGGCCTCGACGTCGGTGCCCGCGAGGTCGGCGAGGGCAGCGTCGTAGGCGTCGCCCTCGGACAGCGCGCCGGCGAAGATCGTCGGGTTGGTCGTCACACCGACCACGTCGTGGGAGTCGACGAGCCCGGCGAGGTTGCCGGTGTCGAGCCGCTCGCGCGACAGGTCGTCGAGCCAGATCGAGACCCCGGCGGTGGAGAGTCGTTCGGTGGGTCGGTTCGTCTCGGGCACGTGCTTCTCCTCGGTCGTGTCGCTGTCGCAGCTCTCATCGTGACCGACGGCGGTGGTCGGCGCGCGCCGACCACCGCCGTCGGTGGGTTCACTCGCCGCGGACGGCGGCGAGCGACTCGCGCGCGGCCGTGGCCACGGCGTCGGCCGTGATGCCGAACTCGCGGTAGAGCGTCTGGTAGTCCGCGGACGCGCCGTAGTGCTCGAGCGAGACGGACCGGCCGGCGTCGCCGACGATCCCGCGCCAGCTCAGCGCGATGCCGGCCTCCACCGAGACCCGGGCCCGGACCGCGGAGGGCAGCACCGACTCGCGGTACTCGGCGTCCTGACGGTCGAACCACTCGAGGCTCGGCATCGACACCACGCGGGCGGCGATCCCGTCGGCGGCGAGCTGCTCGCGCGCCTCGACGGCGAGCTGGACCTCCGACCCGGTGCCCACGAGGATCACGTCCGGCGTGCCGTCGGTGTCCAGGAGCGTGTAGCCGCCGCGGAGCGTGCCCTCGGCCGCCGCGAAGCCGTCCTCGCCCCGCGGGAAGGTCGGCACGCCCTGCCGGGTGAGCACCAGTCCGGCCGGGTTCGAGGTGTTCTCGAGGATGCCTCGCCAGGCCCAGGAGGTCTCGTTCGCGTCCGCCGGGCGGACGACGTCCAGGCCCGGGATGGCGCGCAGGGCGGCGAGGTGCTCGACGGGCTGGTGGGTGGGGCCGTCCTCGCCCAGACCGATGGAGTCGTGGGTCCACACGAACGTCGAGGGGATCTCCATGAGCGCGGACAGGCGCACCGCGGCCCGCATGTAGTCCGAGAACTGCAGGAACGTCCCGCCGTAGGGGCGCGTCAGGCCGTGCAGCACGATCCCGTTGAGGATCGCGCCCATGGCGTGCTCGCGGATGCCGAAGTGCAGCGTGCGGCCCTGCGGGTTGCCCGGGAACTTCTTCGTCGCGTGCTCGAACGGGATGAAGGACGGCTCGCCGTCCATCGTGGTGTTGTTGGAGCCGGCGAGGTCGGCGGACCCGCCCCACAGCTCGGGCAGCACGTCGGCCAGCGCCGACAGCACCTTGCCGGAGGCGGCGCGGGTGGCGACGCCCTTCTCCGAGGCCTCGAACTCGGGCAGGGCGTCCGTCCAGCCGGCGGGCAGCTCGCGGGCGCTGAGCCGCTCCAGCAGCTCGGCCCCCGAGGGGTTGGCGGTCTTCCAGGCCTCGAACGCGGTGTCCCACGCGGCCCGGCCGGAGCTGTGGCGCTCGGCGACGGACCGGGTGTGCTTGAGCACGTCGTCGTCGATGGTGAAGGTCGCCTCGGGGTCGAGGCCCAGCGCCTTCTTCAGGCCTGCGACCTCCTCGGCGCCGAGCGCGGAGCCGTGGATCCCGCCGGTGTTCTGCTTCGTGGGGGAGGGCCAGCCGATGATCGTGCGCAGCGCGATGATCGACGGCTTGCCGGTCTCGTTCTTCGCGGCGTCCAGGGCGGCGGCCAGCGCGTCGGTGTCCTCGGCGTAGCCGGTGCCGCCGTCGGTCCAGTCCACGCGCTGCGTGTGCCAGCCGTAGGCCGCGTAGCGGGCCAGCACGTCCTCGGTGAACGCGATCTCGGTGTCGTCCTCGATCGAGATCTTGTTGTCGTCCCAGATCACCACGAGGTTGCCGAGCTGCTGGGTGCCGGCCAGCGACGAGGCCTCGGAGGTGACACCCTCCTGCAGGTCGCCGTCGGAGGCGATGACGTACACGTGGTGGTCGAAGGGCGAGGTGCCGGGGGCGGCCTCGGGGTCGAGCAGCGCCCGCTCGCGGCGCGAGGCGTAGGCCATGCCGACGGCGGAGGCGAGACCCTGGCCCAGCGGGCCGGTGGTGATCTCCACCCCCGGGGTGTGGCCGTACTCGGGGTGGCCCGGGGTCTGGGAGTTGAACGTGCGCAGCGCGGCGAGGTCGTCCATCTCCATGCCGTACCCGGCCAGGAACAGCTGCAGGTACAGCGTGAGCGACGAGTGCCCGGCCGAGAGCACGAACCGGTCGCGGCCCACCCAGGTCGGGTCGGTGGGGTCGTGCCGCATCGTCTTCTGGAACAGCAGGTACGCGGCCGGGGCCAGCGACATGGCTGTGCCGGGGTGACCGCTGCCGCACTTCTCCACGGCGTCGGCGGCGAGAGCCTTGATGGACTTGACGGCCCGCTCGTCCAGGTCGTTCCACTCGAGGGGGGCCGGTGCGGGATCGAACGCGTTCACGAATGCCTCTTTCCTGCCCGAGGCGCTGCCCCGGGTTGCTCTGCTGTACCGGTGCCGGGCGCGGCGGCTCCACCCATCAGGAGGCGGGGGCCTGGCGCCGTGCGCAGCGGTCGACCCGGTGCGCACGACGGCACCGATGCCCTGCGTTGTGCGTCTCCACACTAGCGGGGAGTGCCGGGGGCCGCGTTCGGCGCCGCCGACCGTCCCACCATGTGAGCGCCCCGGCGACACGTACCGCGCGGCCGGAGGAATCTCACAGGTCACCCGCGCCCCGCGGGGGCGACCGACCTTCGCGTGGCGCGTACGATGGGACCGCCCGGAACACCCTCGCGAACGGAACACTGCGCGCGTGAGCACCATCAGCCGCCCGACGGACTCCTCGTCGACCCCGACACGCGCTGCCGTGCACGGGTCGGCCACGCGGCGCTCGGCCGGCTGGCGTGACCGGGTGGGCGCCTACGTCGCCCTGACCAAGCCCCGCATCATCGAGCTGCTGCTCGTGACCACGGTGCCCACCATGATCCTCGCCGAGGGCGGCCTGCCCGACCTCTGGCTCGTCGTGGCGACGCTGGTCGGCGGGGCGCTCGCGGCCGGCTCGGCCAACGCGTTCAACTGCTACCTCGACCGCGACATCGACGAGATGATGAACCGCACCAAGCGGCGTCCGCTCGTCACGGGGGAGATCCGCCCGCGCAACGCGCTGATCTTCGCCACGGCGCTCGGCGTGGTGGCCCTGGTCTGGTTCGCCTGGCTCGTCAACGTCGCCGCCGCCTGGCTGACCTTCGCGGCGATCGCGATCTACGTCGTCGGCTACACGATGATCCTCAAGCGCCGCACCCCGCAGAACATCGTGTGGGGAGGCATCGCCGGATGCATGCCGGTGTTCATCGGCTGGGCGGCCGTCACCGGCGGGCTCAGCTGGGCGGCCGTGGCGCTGTTCGGCGTCATCTTCTTCTGGACGCCCCCGCACTACTGGCCGCTGTCGGTGAAGTTCAAGCAGGACTACGCCACCGCCGGGGTGCCGATGCTCCCCGTCGTGGCCACCGACCGCCGGGTCGCCGGCGAGATGCTCGGTCACACGATCGCGATGATCCTCTCCTCGCTGGCGCTCGTGCCACTGGCCGGGATGACCTGGGTGTACACCGTGGTCGCGGTCGGGCTGGGCGGATGGTTCCTCTGGTTGACGGTCGCCATGCTGCGCAAGGCCCAGGGCCGGACCCGCAACGGCCCCGGGGCGATGAAGGTGTTCCACGCCTCCATCACCTACCTGACCCTGCTCTTCGTGGCCGTCGCGGTCGACGTCTTCCTGCCGTTCTGACCGCCGGCGCCCGACGAGCGCCTCGACCGGGTGCTCGACGCGCTGCCCGGGCTGCCGCTCGACGACCGTTGCCCGGGGGCATGATGGCCGGGTGACCTCGACGCCCACGGACCTGCCCGCCGCCCTCGAGTCGGGGCTGCGCGACTACCTCGCCCACCTCCGGGTCGAACGCGGGCTGTCCACCAACACCGTGGAGGCCTACCGCCGGGACCTGACCCGGTACGCGGACTTCCTCGGCGTCCGCGGCCGGACCGCACCGGCCGAGGTCACCGAGGCGGACGTGGAGGCCTATCTCGACGCCGTGCGGGCGGGGGACGACGGCGGGCGTCCCCTGTCGGCGTCCTCCACGGCGCGGGCCCTGGCGGCGCTGCGGGGCTGGCACCGGTTCGCCCTCGCCGAGGGCGACGCCGACACGGACCCGAGCGCCGACGTCGCGGCGCCCACCAAGACGCGTCGCCTGCCGCACGCCCTGAGCGTCGACGCCGTGGCACGCCTCCTGGCCGCGGCCTCGGCGGGCGACGGGGCCACCGGTCTGCGGGACCGGGCGCTGCTGGAGCTGCTGTACTCCACCGGAGGGCGCATCAGCGAGGTGGTCGGGCTCGACGTCGACGACGTCGGGACCGAGGACGCCGTGCGTCTGTTCGGCAAGGGCGGCAAGGAGCGCGTCGTGCCCGTCGGGTCGTACGCCCGCGACGCGATCGACGCCTACCTGGTCCGTGCCCGGCCGGCACTGGTCGAGGCGGGGTCCGTGCGCGGCCGGAGCACCCCGGCGCTGTTCCTCAACGCCCGCGGCACCCGGCTCTCGAGGCAGAGCGCGTGGGCCGTGCTGCAGCGCGCCGCGGACCGGGCCGGGATCGCCGAGCACGTGTCGCCGCACACCCTGCGGCACTCCTTCGCCACCCACCTGCTGGCCGGGGGAGCGGACGTGCGGGTGGTGCAGGAGCTGCTCGGGCACGCCTCGGTCACCACGACGCAGATCTACACGATGGTCACCCCGGAGGCGCTGCGCGAGGTCTACGCCGCGGCCCACCCGCGGGCGCTCGGGTGACCGGCCGTGCCCCCGTGGTTCCGCGCGGCGCGCCGCGCGAGCGCCCGGTCCCGGCCCCTGGCGCGGTGTAGCGTGACAACGTGACCGAGGCACCCGGGGGAGTGAGACGATGACGCAGCCGGCGACCGCCGAGAACACCCTGCCCGGGATCCCGGGTACCGCGGCGAACGAGGACGGTCCGCCCACGGACGTCGTCGGCCGCCCGCTGCCCGAGTTCCCCGTCCCCGCACCACGGGACTCGCACGGTCCGGCCCGGATCGTCGCGATGTGCAACCAGAAGGGCGGCGTGGGCAAGACGACCACGACCATCAACCTCGGAGCCACGCTCGCCGAGTACGGCCGCAAGGTGCTCCTGGTGGACTTCGACCCGCAGGGCGCCGCGTCCGTCGGCGTGGGTGTCAGCCCGCACGAGCTGGAGCTCAGCGTCTACAACCTCGTCATGGAACGTGACGTCACGCTCGAGGACGTGGTGCGTCCGACGGCGATCGAGGGGCTCGACGTCGTGCCCGCGAACATCGACCTGTCCGCCGCCGAGGTCCAGCTCGTCGGCGAGGTCGCGCGCGAGTCCGTCCTCTCCCGCGCGCTGCGCCCGGCGCTGGACGTCTACGACGTCGTGCTCATCGACTGCCAGCCCTCCCTGGGCCTGCTCACCGTCAACGCGCTGACCGCCGCCGACGGCGTCCTCATCCCGCTGGAGTGCGAGTTCTTCGCGCTGCGGGGAGTCGCCCTGCTCGTGGAGACCATCGACAAGGTGCGCGACCGGCTCAACCCGGACCTCGCCGTGGACGGCATCCTCGCCACCATGTTCGACGCGCGCACCCTGCACTCGCGCGAGGTCGTCCAGCGGGTCCACGAGGCGTTCGGAGACACGCTGCTGCACACCGTCATCGGGCGGACCGTGAAGTTCCCCGACGCCTCGGTGGCCGCCGAGCCCATCACCTCGCACGCGCCGTCCCACGCCGGGGCGGCGGCCTACCGGCACCTGGCCCGTGAGCTCGTCGCTCGTGGCAGCGCCACCTGAGCGGACCCCGGCGGAGGCACCTGCGGGACAGGCCCGCGCCGGGGCGTTCGAGGTCCACCTCGACAACTTCGACGGGCCGTTCGACCTGCTGCTGTCCCTGATCAACGCCCGTGAGCTGGACCTGACCGAGGTGGCGCTGGCGGAGGTGACGGACGACTTCGTCGCCCACCTGCGCGCCGCCGAGTCCGCCGCCCGCGACGCCGCCGACCGCGGCGAGCAGCACCCCTCGTGGGACCTGGGGGCGGCGAGCGAGTTCCTCGTCGTGGCGGCCACGCTGCTGGACCTCAAGGCGGCCCGGCTGCTGCCCGGTGTCGTCGAGGAGGACGCCGAGGACCTCGAGCTGCTGGAGGCCCGCGACCTGCTGTTCGCCCGTCTCCTGCAGTACCGGGCGTACAAGGAGATCTCGGCCGTGTTCGCCGACCGCCTCGCCGACACCGGGCGCCGCGTGCCCCGGTCGGTCCCGATGGAGGAGCACCTGACCGCGATGCTCCCCGACCTCGTGTGGACCCTCGACGGCGACCGGCTGGCCGAGCTCGCCGCGCGGGCGCTCGAACCCAAGGTCCCGCCGGTGGTGGGCCTGAGCCATCTGCACGGCGCCGCCGTGAGCGTGCGCGAGGAGGCGCTCCTGGTCGCCGACCAGCTGCGGCGCGAGGGGACGGCGACGTTCCGCGCCCTGACCACGGGGGCGGAACGCCTCGTGGTCGTGGCGCGTTTCCTGGCGCTGCTGGAGCTGTTCCGCAGCGGCCAGGTGGGCTTCGAGCAGGTCACCGCCCTGGGAGAGCTGACCGTGCGGTGGACCGGCGGGGCCGACGACGACGTGGGCGACGTCGAGGAGTTCGACGGCGCCGTGGAAGGAGCAGCATGAGCGAGCACGTCCCCGCGACCGCAGGGACAGCGGTCGCCCCGGGCCCGGCGGCGTCGGGAGACAGTCCGGCACCGGTCGACGTCGACGACCTGCCCGGGGGTCTGCCCGCCGCCCTGGAGGCGATCCTCATGGTCGCCGAGTCGCCGGTCCCCGCCGAACGTCTCGCCGCGGCCGTCGCCCGTCCCACGGTCGAGGTGCACGCGGCGCTGGCGGCGCTCGCCGAGGAGTACCAGGGGGCCGACGGGGCCCGGCCGCGGGGTTTCGAGCTGCGCCGCGGGGCCGAGGGCTGGCGCATCTACTCCCATCGCGACCTGACCGACGTCGTCGCGCGGTTCGTGCTCGAGGGCCAGTCCTCCCGGCTGAGCCAGGCCGCCCTGGAGACCCTCGCCGTCGTGGCCTACCGGCAGCCCGTCACCCGGGGCCAGGTCTCGGCGGTGCGCGGGGTGAACGTCGACGGGGTGGTGCGCACCCTGCTGGCACGCAACCTGGTGGCGGAGGTCGGGCAGGACCCGACCACCGGCGCGGTGCTGTTCGGCACCACCGGGGAGTTCCTGGACCGGATGGGCTGGACCTCGCTCGACGAGCTGCCGCCGCTGGCGCCGCACCTGCCCGGCGTGGAGGCGCTCGGCGGTCTGGAGGGCCTCGGCCTCGACTGAGGTCGGCCCCGCTCCGGCGTCCTGCGACAATAGGGGCCATGCCCACCTCACGCCGCGGCGGGAGCCGCCGCTCCTCACGCCGACACGCCCCCGCGAACCCGCCCGTCGACGTCCACGTGCCCGACGGCGTCCGGCTGCAGAAGGTCCTCGCCCAGGCCGGCGTCGGCTCACGACGCGCCTGCGAGCAGCTCATCGCCCAGGGGCGGGTCGAGGTCGACGGCCAGGTCGTGGCCGAGCTCGGCGTGCGCGTCGACCCGGCCACCGCGGTCGTGCACGTCGACGGCCTGCGCGTCCAGCTCGACGAGTCCAAGATCACCGTGGCCGTCAACAAGCCGCTCGGCATGCTGTCCTCGATGAGCGACCCCGAGGGCCGGCCCACCGTGGCCGAGCTCGTGCAGGACCGCCCGGAGCGACTCTTCCACGTGGGCCGCCTGGACGCCGACTCCGAGGGCCTGCTTCTGCTGACCAACGACGGCGAGCTCGGCAACCGGCTGTCGCACCCGAGCTACGAGATCCCGAAGACCTACCTCGTCACGGTCGAGGGCGCCGAGTTCTACCCGCGCCACGCCAAGGAGCTGACGGCCGGCGTGGAGCTCGACGACGGCCCGGCCCGCATGGACAAGGTCCGGGTCGTGGACTCCGTGCCCGGCCGCACCATGATCGAGGTGGTCCTGCACGAGGGTCGCAACCGGATCGTGCGCCGGATGTTCGACGCGATCGGCTTCCCGGTCACCCGGCTCGTGCGCACCCGGATCGGCCCGATCACGCTCGGCGACCTCAAGGCCGGCCGCACGCGCGTGCTGGGCCGCACCGAGCTCGGCACCCTGATGCGTGCCGTGGACCTCTGAGTCCACCCCCGAACGATCTGCCCCGTCCCCCGACAAGAGAGCGAACACCTGTGGTCACCATCGCCGTCGACGGCCCGTCCGGTTCCGGCAAGTCCAGCGTCTCCAAGGCCGTCGCGAGCCGCCTCGGCCTGGCCTACCTCGACACCGGCGCCATGTACCGGGCCGCCACCCTGTGGTGCGTGCGCACCGACGTCGCCCTCACCGACGCCGACGCCGTGGCCCGGGCCGTGCGCGACATGCCGCTGGAGATGGGCGTCGACCCGGCCGCCCCCGGCGTCGTGCTGGACGGCGACGACGTCGCCGCCGCGATCCGCACCACCGAGGTGTCCTCGGCCGTGTCGCAGGTCGCGACCAACCTCGAGGTCCGCGCCGAGATGAAGCGCCGTCAGCGGGCCATCATCGACGTCGAGGCGACCGACGGGTTCTCCGGCGGCCGCGGCATCGTCGCCGAGGGGCGCGACATCACCACCGTCGTGGCCCCGGACGCCGACGCGCGCATCCTGCTGACGGCCAGCGAGGAGGCCCGGCTGCGTCGGCGTTCCCTGGAGGTGCACGGAGCCGCCGACGCCGCGGCCGTCGACGCCACGCGCGACCAGGTGCTGCGCCGCGACCGCGACGACTCGACCGTGAGCCAGTTCCTCACCGCCGCCGACGGCGTGGTGACGGTGGACTCCAGCGAGCTGGACCTGGACCAGACCGTCGCCGCGGTCCTCACGGCCGTCGAGCGCCTGGGACAATGGCAGGCATGAGCACTCCCGCCGACGGTCCCGAGCCCCTGCCCGCCGACTCCGTCGACACCACGGACGCGCCGGTCGACACCGCCGAGGTCCTGGTCGAGGACCACGGAGCCCTCGTCACCCCCTTCGACGACGACGAGGCCCGCGAGCGCGCGCTGCGCGCCGGTCTCGAGGACTTCGAGCTCGACGAGGCCGACCGCGAGCTGCTGGAGACCGGGTGGGAGGACCTCGAGGCCGCACCGGCCGAGGCGCCGCTGCCGGTGCTGGCCGTCGTCGGCCGGCCGAACGTCGGCAAGTCCACCCTCGTCAACCGGATCCTGGGTCGCCGCGAAGCGGTCGTCGAGGACACGCCCGGGGTCACCCGCGACCGCGTGACCTATGCCGCCGAGTGGGCGGGCAAGGACTTCACGCTGGTGGACACCGGCGGCTGGGAGGTCGACGTCGCGGGCATGGAGTCCAAGGTGGCCGAGCAGGCCGAGGTCGCCATCGACCTCGCCGACGCGGTCGTCTTCGTCGTGGACGCCCAGGTGGGTGCCACGGCCACCGACGAGCGCGTCGTGGAGCTGCTGCGCCGCTCGGGCAAGCCCGTGATCCTGTGCGCCAACAAGGTCGACGGGCCGTCCGGCGAGGCCGACGCCGCCTACCTCTGGTCGCTGGGTCTCGGCGAGCCGATGCCGGTCTCGGCCCTGCACGGTCGGGGTCTGGGCGAGATGCTCGACGCCGTCCTGGAGGTGCTGCCGGACGAGTCCGCCCGCGGCGAGCTGCGTCCCGAGGGCCCGCGCCGGGTCGCCCTGGTGGGGCGCCCGAACGTCGGCAAGTCCTCGCTGCTCAACAAGCTGGCCGGCGCCGAGCGCGTCGTCGTGGACGAGACCGCGGGGACGACCCGTGACCCGGTGGACGAGCTGGTCGAGATCAAGGGCATCCCGTACTGGTTCGTCGACACCGCGGGCATCCGTCGGCGGGTGCACCAGACCCGCGGGGCCGACTTCTACGCGTCGCTGCGCACCCAGGCCGCCATCGAGAAGGCCGAGATCGCCGTCGTCCTCATCGACTCCTCGACGCCGCTCACCGAGCAGGACCTGCGGGTCATCTCCCAGACGGTCGACGCCGGCCGTGCGCTGGTCATCGCCTACAACAAGTGGGACCTGATGGACGACGACCGCCGGCACTTCCTCGAGCGGGAGATCGACAAGGAGCTCGTGCAGGTCACGTGGGCGCCGCGGGTCAACGTCTCGGCACGCACCGGCTGGCACACCGACCGGCTGGTCCGGGCGCTGGAGACGTCGCTCGCGTCCTGGGACACCCGGATCCCGACCGGGCGCCTGAACGGGTTCCTCGGCGAGCTGGTCTCGGCGCACCCGCACCCGGTGCGCGGGGGCAAGCAGCCCCGCATCCTGTTCGCCACCCAGGCCTCCACCCGGCCGCCCCGGTTCGTCATCTTCGCCACCGGCTTCATCGAGGCCGGCTACCGCCGGTTCATCGAGCGCCGGCTGCGCGAGGAGTTCGGGTTCGAGGGCTCGCCGATCCGGATCAGCGTCCGGGTGCGGGAGAAGCGCCGTCGGCGCTGACCGGCGGGGCAGCTGTGACGTGCGTCGTACGTCCGCGGGGGCGCGGTGCGATAGTCTCGTGGTGAACGAGCAACAGCTCGCGTGCTCTGGGGTCGGTGAAACTCCGAACCGGCGGTAACAGTCCGCGACCCGGTCACAGCCAGTGACCGGTTGACCAGGTGGAACTCCTGGACCGACGGTCAAAGTCCGGATGGGAAGACGCACGCGACGGCACCGCTCGCTCGCCGACGGCGTGGCACGTCCACGCCCCGCGGACGCTCCGGCGCCCCGCGAGGACCGGCGGGCGACCATGCCGCCGAGCCCCCGGGGTCCGCGACCGGACGACGAGGGGCCAGGACATGACCACCGCCGCGGCGGCACCCACGGTAACCCCGGCCGAGCAGGCTGCGATGCAGCGAGCCCTGACGCTGGCCGCCACGCCGGGGCTCGACCTGGGACCCAACCCACGTGTCGGCTGCGTCCTGCTCGACGCCGGCGGCGCCACGCTCGCCGAGGGGTTCCACCGGGGAGCGGGAACGCCGCACGCCGAGGTGGTCGCCCTGACGAACGCCCGGCACGCCCACGGCGACGACGCCGCCCGGGGCGCCACCGCGGTGGTCACCCTCGAACCGTGTGCCCACACCGGTCGGACCGGCCCCTGCGCCGACGCCCTGCGCGACGCCGGTGTGACGCGCGTGGTCTACGCCCAGCCCGACCCCAACCCCGCGGCCGCCGGGGGAGCAGGCGTCCTGATCGGTGCCGGGGTCGACGTCGTCGGTGGCGTCGGCGCCGAGGACGCGCGCGAGCTCAACCGGGTGTGGTCGACCGCGGTGGAGCTCGGCCGCCCGGTCGTGACCTGGAAGGTCGCCACTACCCTGGACGGGCGGACCGCCGCCGTCGACGGCACCTCCCGGTGGATCACGTCGGCGGCCGCGCGGCGCGACGTGCACCGGCTGCGCGCCGAGGTCGACACCGTGCTGGTGGGGACCGGCACCGTGCTCGACGACGACCCGGCGCTGACCGTCCGCGACGCCGACGGCCCTCAGCCGCTGCGGGCCGTCATGGGACGGCGCGACCTGCCCGCGACCTCCCGCCTCGCCGCTCCGGGCCCGGACGGCGTGGAGACGTGCCACCTGCGCACCCACGACCCGCACGAAGCGCTCGCCGAGCTGTGGCGTCTCGACCGGCGGCACGTGCTGCTCGAGGGCGGCGCGACGCTGGCCGCGGCGTTCCTGCGCGCCGGCCTCGTCGACGAGATCGTCGCCTACGTCGCCCCGGCCCTGCTCGGTGCCGGGCCTCCCGCCGTCGGCGACCTGGGCGTCACGACGATCGCCGACGCCGCACGGTTCGACCTGGTCGACGCGACCGTCCTCGAGCCCACCACCGACGACCTCTCCACCCCCGACGGCCCCGCCTCCGGCCTGGCCGCCACGAACGTGCGGCTCACCCTGCGGCCGCGGAAGGAGTCCTGATGTTCACCGGCATCGTGTCCGAGCTCGGCACCGTGGAGGCCCTGGAGAAGAGTGCCGACGCCGCCCGCCTCACCGTCCGGTCGCCGGGCGTGCTCGACGGCGTGCGCACCGGCGACTCGATCGCCGTCGACGGGTGCTGCCTGACGGTCGCCGAGCACGACGCGGCGACCTGGACGGCCGACCTCATGGCCGAGACCCTCGACGCCACGTCCCTCGGCGCGCTGCGCGCCGGGGACCGGGTCAACGTCGAGCCGGCGCTGGCCGTGGGGGAGCGCCTCGGCGGCCACATCGTGCAGGGGCACGTCGACGGTGTCGGCACCGTCCTGTCCCGCACGCCCGGTGAGCGGTGGGAGGTTGTGGAGATCTCGCTGCCGGCCGACCTCGCCCGGTACGTGGTCGGCAAGGGGTCCGTGGCGGTCGACGGCGTCTCCCTGACCGTCGTGGAGGCGGGCACCGACCGGTTCACGGTCAGCCTCATCCCCGAGACCCTCGCGCGCACCACGCTCGGTGCCCGGGCGGTGGGGGAGCAGGTCAACCTCGAGACCGACGTGCTCGCCCGGCACGTCGAGCGGCTCCTGGACGGACGTTTCGCCGGGCCGGCGGTGCCGCCGGCCGAGATCGCGGAGGTGGCCCGATGAGCACCGTGGACCCCGGACTGCGCGAGCGCGTCGAACGAGCCGTCGCGGCGGTGGCCGCCGGCCACGCCGTCGTCGTGGTCGACGACGAGAGCCGGGAGAACGAGGGGGACCTCATCTTCGCCGCGGAGGCGGCCACGCCAGAGCTCATGGGATTCACCGTGCGGCACACCAGCGGGCTGATCTGCGTCGCCGCGGACGGCGACACGCTCGACCGGCTCCGGCTGCCGCTGATGGTCGCCGAGAACCGGGACGCGTTCCGCACGGCGTACACGATCACCGTGGACGCCGCCGAGGGCGTGACCACGGGCATCTCGGGCGCCGACCGTGCCCGCACCGCGAGGGTTCTCGCCGACCCGGACGCGACGGCGGCCGACCTGACCCGTCCGGGCCACGTGCTGCCGCTGCGTGCTCGCGCCGGTGGCGTGCTCGAGCGCACCGGGCACACCGAGGCCGCCGTCGACCTGGCCCGCCTCGCCGGCCGCGGTACCGCCGGGGTGCTCGCCGAGATCACGCACGACGACGGCACCATGATGCGTCGTCCCGCGCTGCGCGAGTTCGCCGCCGAGCACGGTCTGGAGCTCGTCAGCGTCGCCGACCTGGTCGCCTACCGCCGCGTCACCGAGTCGACGGTGGACCGGCTGGCGGTCACGCGGCTGCCCACCCGGCACGGCGAGTTCACCGCCGTCGGCTACCGCGACCGCGTCACCGGCGACGAGCACGTCGCCCTGGTCGCCGGTGCGCTCGCCGACCTGGACGCGGGCGGACCGGTGCTGACCCGTGTGCACTCGGAGTGCCTGACAGGCGACGCCTTCGGCTCCCTGCGCTGCGACTGCGGGCCGCAGCTGGACTCCGCGCTGCGCGCGGTGCAGGAGGCCGGCCGCGGCGTCGTCGTCTACATGCGCGGCCACGAGGGCCGCGGCATCGGCCTGGTCGCCAAGCTGACGGCGTACAGCCTGCAGGACGGTGGCCAGGACACGATCGACGCGAACCTGGCGCAGGGGCTGCCCGTGGACTCCCGTGAGTACACGGCCGCCGCGCACGTGCTGCGCGACCTCGGCGTGGGGTCCGTCCGCCTGCTGACCAACAACCCTGCCAAGGTCGACGGCCTGCAGGCCGGGGGAGTGACCGTGGCCGAACGGGTGCCGCTGGCGATCCACCCGGCGCCCGACAACGTGGCCTACCTGCGCACCAAGCGCGACCGCATGGGCCACGACCTGCCCAACCTTGAACCCGAGGTCGAACCCCGGTCGGGGACCGACCTTCACCCTCGACCCGAACTTGAAGGAGAGCCCATGACCGGCACGACGACGGCGCGCGAGGTCCTGCGATGAGCGGGGCGGGGGCGCCCACGACGCACGCCGTGGACAGCTCGGACCTGCGGGTCGCCGTGATCGCCGCCTCGTGGCACGAGACGGTCATGGACGGCCTGCTCGACGGTGCTCGGCGGGCCTGCGCCGACCACGCGGTCGAGCCCGACGTGCTGCGGGTGCCGGGGTCCTTCGAGCTGCCGGTGGCGGCCCAGGCCTGCGCCGCGGCGGGGTACGACGCCGTCGTGGCGCTCGGTGTCGTCATCCGGGGCGGCACGCCGCACTTCGACTACGTGTGCGCCGCGGCCACCGACGGGCTCAACCGGGTTGCGCTGGACCACACGGTGCCGGTCGGCTTCGGTCTGCTCACGTGCGACGACGAGGCGCAGGCCCTCGACCGTGCCGGGCTCGAGGGCTCGCACGAGGACAAGGGGTACGAGGCGACGGCCGCCGCGCTGGCCACCGCGCACGTCCTGCGGGCGGTGCGGCCGGCGACCGCGGCGGAGGCCCGCTGACCGCTCCGGTGACCCCGGACACACCCCCGGTGCGGAGTGGACGAGCGACGCCCGGTCTGGGGTAGTATTTCGGTCGGCCCTGCGGGGCCGAACCGGTCCGTTCCCGGTGCTTCGGCACAGGTCGGGCCGGACGGGCTGTGGCGCAGCTTGGTAGCGCACCTGACTGGGGGTCAGGGGGTCGCAGGTTCAAATCCTGTCAGCCCGACCGCGAGAGGCCGTTCACCAGGGGAGATTCTGGTGGACGGCCTCTTCGTCGTTGCCACGGGGTCCCCACGAGATCCCCTATGCTGCTTCGGTGCTTGCTCCGCCATCCCGGGTCACGCCGGCCCGCAGGCTCGCGCTGTCCAACGGGTTCGATGCGGCCTCCCGCACCCTGATCGACGTCGTGGTGGATGTCACGGCCGTGCTTGCCGTGGGCGCGTCCGCCGTCGAGATCGGAGTGCTCAACGCGGCGGGAACGCTGGCCTTCTTCCTTCTGGGCGCACCGATCGGCGTCATCGTGGACCGTGCGGAGGCACGGGTCGTGATGATGTGGGCGGCGACGGTCCGGGCAGGGGTCTGCGTCGGCACCGCAGCTCTGCTCGCGACCGGTCATCTCTCGTTCTGGCTCCTGGCCGCGGCCAGCTTCCTGATCGGGGTGACCGGCACGGCCAGCGAGACCGGTCAGATGGTGCGAGCGACCCAGGTGGTCGACCGCGACGGCGTCGGGAGGCTCGTCGCACGTCTGCAGTCCGCGGACACGGCGCTCGCCCTGGTCGTCCCGGCTGCGGCGGGACTTGCTCTCGCGGCGATGGACGCCGCTCCGCTGATGGTGGTCGCCGCCGTCGCAGCGGTGGCGGCCGCGGTGCTGCTCGCCGGCCGGGACGTCAGCAGCGCCCGGACGGAGACGCCGCCCTCCGACGACAGCCTTCCCCGTGGCCTCCGGGCGGGTGTCCGCCAGTTCGCCGACGACGTCGTCGACGGTCTCGCCGCCTTCCGCGCCGACACGGTCGTCCGCCGGCTCACCTGGTCGAGCACGTGCACCAACCTCGGCCTCGCGGCGTTCTCGAGCGTCGAGGCCATCTTCATGCTGCGCACGCTCGACATCGGGACGGGCGCGTACGGCGCGCTCGTCACCGCAGGTGCGGCAGGCGGGCTCGTCGGCAGCCTGGCCGCCGAGAGAGTTGTCAACCGCTTCTCCCGGTCCCAGGTCGTCTGGGCCACGAGCGCCTGTCTCACCGTCGTCGCTGCTCTTCCTCTGGCCGCCCTGGCGGTCGCGGCGTGGGCAATTCCCCTGCTCACGGCGCACGCGGTGACCTGGGGTCTCTGCATCGTCGTGGTGAACGTGCAGACGTCGGCGATCGTCGCGGCGCGGACCGAGCCGGGCGTGCTCGGACGCGTCTCCGCGCTGCGACGCGCCATCACCTACGGCGTGGTTCCGGTGGGCAGCATCGCCGGAGGACTCTCGGCGGACCATCTCGGCATCGCCACCGTCCTCGGTGGCGCCGTCGCCGTGGCGGCACTGTCTACCGTGTTCGCCTGGCGAGCGGCCCACGCCGACGAGGACGACCGCAACCCACCTGAACCATGCTGCGCGGGAACCGCACACGTCGCCGAACGGCGCGAAGACCCCACCTGAGTGACAGGGCGCGGATGTCCAGGCGGAGGGCTAGGTGGCTCGCCGGGGCTTGTTCACCAGGACGCTGTCGCACGCGTCGAGCTGGCGGCGCAGGTAAGTCTTCTCCTTCTGATTGACCTTGAGCGACCAGCGCCACTTGATGGCGATCCACTGCTTGACGTAGGTGCAGTGGTACGCCCGGTTGGGCGGCATCCACTGGTGGGGTTCACGCGCGCCCTTCGACCGGTTCGACGACGCGGACACCGCGATGAGCGTCGCGCGGTAGCCGAGGTCGTTGGCGAACTGCTTGCGCGTGCTCTTCGTCCACCTCTTGGCCCCGGAGGCCCAGGCCTCCTTGAGGGGTACGACGTGGTCGATGTCGAACGTCGACTTGTTGGTCGTCGTCACGCGGTCGTACTTCGAGCGCCACTTCCCGCCCGAGATCGCGCACGTCGACGCCGTCACTCGCGGGGCGCGGATCGCCTCCTGGATGAGGACCTCCTCGCGGGTGTCGCAGACGTCCTTGTCGGCGGTGTCGATCCAGTGCGGGAATGCGGAGCGGTCGTAGCCCTTGTTGGTCTCGGAGGCCACCGGGAGCTGGCGGAGGAGCTTGCGGGCCGAGATCTTGGTGACGGCCTCTGCCGGTGGAGCCGTCACGACGGGGGCCACGAGCCCGAGGCCAAGAGTCAGCACGCAGGCGACGATGCCGGCGATGGCGATGCGGAGCTTCACCGTTGCCCCCCTGAGCTCGGGCGGTTGTGCTCCAACAGTCTACTGAGGCAACACTCGGAAGGACCCCCTGCCCCGGTAACTCCTCAGGTTTTCACCCGCGTGCGCGGAGAGCGTCCCCGGCACCGTCAGCCGGCTGCGAGAGGCCGTCCGCCGGGGGAGACCCGGGTGGGGCGGCCTCGTTCTCATTCCGGCGGCAACCAGGCGCCCGTGGGCTGGCACGTCGTGAAGAAGCCGCACGGGATGTCCCAGCCGTAGATTCCCTGGAAGACGAAGTCCGGCGGCACGTGGAGGTTGCACGACGGGTCGAAGTTCGCGAGGCATCCGGCCGAGGTCTTGCCGAAGAGCTGGCTCTCGATGTCGGAGGCGTCACCGACCTTCAGGCCGTAGTGGAAACCGTCGTAGCTCCACGCGGCGTTCGCCTTGTCCTTGTGCTCGACGTGGGCCTGGTCGTTGAGGACCACCTGCCACACCCACACGTTGAACGCCTGGGCGGTGCGCGCCGCGGTGGAGTCGTTCGTCGGGGGGACCCACGTGTCGTTGCCGGTCAGTGCGCCCACCTCCCACAACATGCCGTAGTCGGTGGCGACCGCCTCCCGAGCGGCAGGGATCGCGTCGGCCGCTGCGGTGATCATCCCGGCCGAGTCGTCCAGGATCTTCCGCAGCTCCTTGTGCAGCGTCGAGTTGCCGGAACCCTCGCTCACCCGCGTCCCCGTGGCCCATCCCGCGGAGAACAGGCCGCCGACCACGCTGCCCACCGGCACGCCGGTCTCGGTGGTGGCCAGGTTGGCCAGCGCCTCCGCCACGCCGGCGGCGAGGCCGAAGAGGTCGGCCTCGAGCGCGTGCGACGACTTGATGTTGTAGTCGAGCTGCTCGGCGATCTGCGGCCCGTCCTGCGCCAGGTCGGTGATCTCGTCCTGCTGCAGCGCCCCCTGCACACCGGCGAAGTACGCCTCGACGCTCGCCGCCGCCGACAGCTCGTTCGTGAGCTGGGTGGTGACCGCCTCCCACACAGCGTCGGGGACGTTGGACGGCTGGGTCGCGGCGGCCACCAGTTCGGGGTATTTCGTCCCGAGGTTGTAGTTCGTCTCGGAACCATAGGTGGAGCGCAGGTCGAAGTCCGGGTTCGTGTATCCGAGCTGGGTCGCGATCGTCGCATTGACGGCCTGATAGGCAGCCTTCGCCGTCCCGGTCGAGTAGTCCGGGAAGGTGGCCGAGGGCGAGACCCAGGTGTTCTTGACGTCGTCCCACGCATAGGTCTGGATGCCGGTCGGACCGCGACCGATGATCTCGGCGCGGTCGCTTCCGTTGGTCGTCGGTGCGTTGAGCGGCACCGTCCCGTCGATGTCGCCGAGCTGGATGGTGGAGAACCGGCTCCAGTCCTGGGACCAGCCGTCGGCGTCGGTGAACGGTCCGCCGGTGGAGACCTCGTGCCACTGGTCGGAGGCCAGCAGCTCCCACGCGTGGATCCCGTCCACGCTGCGACCGACGACCTCGTCGCGGGCGTCGCCGTCGATGTCGGCCGCCTGGATCGTGCTGTAGTAGCCCGGGGCGTTGCCCCAGTCGACGCTGCTCGAGTTGCCGAAGTCCTTGGTCAGCGCCTTGAGCGCCTGCCAGGTGCCGCTCTCCAGCCGGTAGCCGACGATCCCGTCGGCGTTGCGTCCGAAGACCTCCACGCCTCCTTCGCCGTCGAGGTCGCCGGTCTGGATCGTGCCGTACTGGCTGGTGGCCGTGAACCCCTGGACGTCGGTGAACTCTTTCAGCACAGGCAGGTCGGCCCAGGTGCCGGAGGCCAGGCTGTAGGAGTAGATCCCGTTCGACGCCCGGCCGAAGACGTCGTCCGTCCCGTCGCCGTCGAGGTCGGCCGCCTGGATCGTAGCGTAGCGGTCGGCGACGCCCGGGCCGGCGGTGGTGTCGTCGAAGTGCGGGAGGGTCGGCAGCTTCGTCCACGACGACCCCGCGGTCGAGCAGTCGTCCCCGGCGGTGAAGCGCCACGCCTCGATCCCGTCCGTGCCCCGTCCGAAGAACTCGTTCTCGCGGCCGTCACCGTCGAGGTCGGCGGCCTGGATCGTCGAGTAGTAGGCGGCGTCCTGCGCCCACGGCCCCCAGTCGGTGAAGGGGCCCTGGGCCGAGAGCGTGCACCACGTCGACTCCCCGGCGGTCGCCGCCGGTTCGAAGGAGTGGATCTGCAGGCCGACCGGGCCGCGACCGACGACCTCCTCGCTCCCGTCGCCGTCGACGTCGGCCGCCTGGATGGTGGCGTAGTAGTAGGGCGGCAGCCAGCCCACCGGGGCCCGCGGCGCGTCGGCGAACGGCACCGTGCCCGTGACGTAGGTGGGGGCCCACTGGCCGGAGTCGACACGGAAGTCGTAGACCTCCAGGCCGGCCGGCAACCGTCCGTAGATCTCGTCCCGCCCGTCGCCGTCCAGGTCGGCGAGCTCGATGGTCTGGAAGGTGTCGGGGTGCTTCCACTGCGCGTCGCCCCAGGCCGGGATCGCCAGGCCCGGGGTCGCGTAGGGCGAGGAAGCCGTCGCCGTGACGGAGGCGGGGCCGCGGGCCTGGAGGGAGCTCGACGGCGGTGACAACGGCGTCGTCCGCGGGCCACCGCTCGAGCTCTGGCCCGACGACGTCTTGGGGGCGGGACGGTCGCGGTCCTCGGGGCCCGCCGACGCCGTCACGGCGGGGGAGACCAGCCCGAGGGCGAGAGACAGGACGAAGGCGACGATGCCTGCGACAGCCATGCGAAGCTTCACGGTGGGCCCCCCGTGCTCGGGCGTTGATGCTCCAAGGATCCGCTGAGGCAGCCCGGCATGCGACCCCGGCGGCAGGACCCGTGATGTTTCACCCCCTCGCCTGCTGCGGTGCCCCCGCCGTGGCGCACCGATCCCGGACCGGATGCATCTCTCGACGGGAGCCGGAACGGCCCGGGTCCACGGCCGTGGACCCGGGCCGTTTCCCGTTCGCGGCCGGGGCCTCGTTCAGACGGTGTTGCCCTGGCCGGACACGGTGCTGACCACGATGTCCCACGTTCCCCAGATGGGGTGCTCACCGGTGTAGCGGGGGTCCTCGGAGCTGACGTAGGTGCTGTTGTAGGTCGTGCCGTCGTCGCAGCGGATGTTGTTCTTGATCCAGCCGTCGTCGAGGCTGGGGTCGTCGCCGAAGTCGCCGCGGTAGATCACCTGGTAGTCGCAGGTGACGACGGTGTCCGGGTCGAGCTCGTCGGTGCCGTCGACGGTGCCCATGACGCGCCCGTCCCCGAGGTCCCAGTACCAGTCACCCGCGTCGTCCTCGGCGTAGAGCGAGGTGTAGTGCCCGACGACGGTGCCGTCGCGACCCTGGTGGCCGGGGACGGTGGTGCTGTCGTCGGCGGCGTGGGCGGTGCCCGCGACGCCGAGGGTGGCGAGGGCGACGGCGGCGGTGCCGGCGGCGATGCGCTGGATCTTCATGGGACATCCTTCTCTCGGTGACGTCTTTTGCCGGTTCGGGACCGTTCGCGAACCATGACGTGACGGAACTGCTCCATCGTGGCCGACATGCCCCGGAGAACGCAGTGCGGAGGCGGGTGAACTGAGGTTGCCGGGGGCAAGTTCACCCGCACCGACCACCTGTTCATCGGGAGACCGAGAGGGCCCGGCGGGCGCCCGGCGACCCGAGCGTGCGAGTGGTGCCCGCCGTAGCCTGGAGCTGTGGAGATCCCACCTCGCGAGGTGCGAGAGGGGGTGAGAAAGATGACTGACGTGAGGACCAGGGTCCAGCAGTCCATCCACATCGACGCGACGCCCGGCCGCGTGTACGCCTACTGCCTCGATCCCGAGCAGCTGTTCGCCGGCGACCCCAAGCACGTCGTGGAGTCCTCGACGTCCCCGGACGGCGTGGGCACGACGGCACGCCTCTCGCGCAGCGCAGGAGTGATGGAGGAGGACGATCGTCTGGAGTACGTCGAGGTCGTGCCCGACGAGCGGATCGACATCGCCATGCAGCCCACGATGTCGTTCAGCCGGTGGGAGCACCCGCGGCACGAGACCGCGCTGTACACCCTGTCGCACGTCTTCGAGCCGGAGCACGGCGGCACGCGGATGACCCTGACGGTCATGGTGCACGACCCGCCGCTGTACGAACGCCTGATCGACCGGTTCGAGGGCAGGGGGCCCGACAGGCTGGTGCACGAGCGCCTGCAGCGGATCAAGGAAGCGGTCGAGAGCGGCACGGCGACCGCGTAGGGGCGCGGTGCGGGAGCACGCACGGTCGGACCGACGGACGGCGGTCCGACCGTCTCGCACGTTCCCCCGTCGCCGGGGTGTGCACGCGGCATCCCCATTCTGCCCGCCGTGCCCGGTGCACCGTGCGGCGGTAGCGTCCCCACGAGGTGCCACCGACAGAAGGAGTCAGGATGCCCACGCTGGCGATCATCGGAGCCGGACCGAACCTGGGAGCCGCGGTCGCACGCCGGTTCGGCCGCGAGGGGTACGCGGTCGCGCTGATCTCGCGGGACCTGGCCAAGCTGGACGCGCTGGCCGAGGAGCTGGGCGAGCACGGCGTGACGGCCCGCGGTTACGCGGCGGACGTGCGGGACGGCGCCTCGCTCGAGGTGGCCCTCGGGCGAGCGGCCGCGGACCTCGGCCCGATCACGGCGCTGCAGTACAGCCCGCTGCCCGCCCGCGAGTACCTGAAGCCGGTCCTGGACCTCACGCCGGACCTCGCCCTGGACGCGCTGAAGTTCTCGGCGCTGGGACTCGTCACCGCCGTGCGCACGGTCCTGCCGGGCATGCGCGAGCAGGGGGAGGGGAGCATCGTGCTGATCAACGGCGGCACCTCGGTGAAGGCCCGTGCGGGTTTCGCCGGCACCTCGGTGGCGTTCCCCGCCGAGAGCGCCTACGGCGAGATGCTGCACGACGCGCTGGCGGACGAGGGCATCCGTGTCACCCAGCTCGTCATCCCCGGCGCGATCCCGAAGCTGCAGCTCGAGAACGGCATCGAGGACGTCGCCGAGCGGATCTGGGAGCTGGCGAGCACCCCGGGCGACTTCCGGACCATGCTCATCCCGCTCGAGGAGGGTCGCGAGTAGCGGCACCGACCGATGAGTATTGCCGGGCCGTGGCGTCACCCCCTGGACAGTTGTCCGACGACAGGAGGAGACCCATGACCACGCCGCACACCGACCTCGACCACACCGTCACCGCGCCCGTCGGCGTCGACGTCAAGGGAGACGTCTGGCCCTGCGTCGAACTCCCCGGCGCCACCGAGCTGCTCGGCACGGGCCGCTCGGTCCGTGTCGACGCCACGGTCGACGGCGTCGCCCTGGAGAACGTCGGCCTCATGCCGACGGGCCGGGGCGAGCTCATGCTGTCTCTCAACGCGAAGCTGCGGAAGCGGCTGGGCAAGGACGTCGGTGACACGGTCACGGTGCACCTCTCGCGGCGGCGCAGCTAGGACTCGTCAGCGATCGTCGCCCGGTCCTGGCCTTGTCAGCGCGGGAGGCGGGCCAGGAGATCGAGGACCCGCTGCGTCGCCAGGGCCGCGGTGCGCGCATCGTGGTCGGGATGTCCCGGCTCGGCGAACAGGTGCCCGCCGTCCGGGTAGGCGAAGAGCTCTCCGCCGGCCACGGCCGCCAGGTATGCCTCCTCGGCCTCCCGCTCGCGCCACGGGTCGTCCTCGGTGACGTGGGCCTGGGACGGGACGCCGGCCGGCCACGTCGCGTCCCACCAGGCGGGGTCGACGGCGCCGTAGAGGAAGAACGCCCCCCGGGCGCCGGGCCGCTCCAGGACGCACTCCGTGGCGCGCGCGATCCCCATCGACAGGCCGCCGTAGACCACGTCCGTCGGCAGGTCCGCGACGACGGCGGCCGCCCGGCGTGCGAACGTGCCCTCGCCCGCGGCCTGGGCGAACGCGACCCCGTCGGTGACGTCGGCGAAGGTCCGTCCCTCGAAGAGGTCGGGCGTGTGCACGGTGTGCCCGGCGTCGCGGAGCTCCTGGGCGAAGGAGCGGACGCCCTCGGTGAGGCCGCCCGCATGGTGGAAGAGCACGATCTCTGCCATGCCAGCCACCGTACGACGGGCCACCGACACGGGCTGCAGGTCAGGCGCCGAGCTCGTCGAACGCCGCGAGCACCCGGACCGTGATCGCCGCCGGGCCGTCGTTGTCCAGGTCGAGCGCGTGCACCGGCCGACCTGCCGGGACGAGCGCGCTGACGACGTCGGCGTTGGCCAGGAGCAGGGCACCGTGCACCGCCAGCGGCGCGCCGTCCCCGTCACCCCGGGGGGTCACCCGGACCGCGGCGGGGCGCCCCGACTCGTCGGCGGCCGACACGGCCAGCAGCGTCACCGAGACGCCGTCGGGCACGAGCGCGACCTCCACGCGGTGACCCGCCTCGCCATGCCGCGCGAGGGTCGCCTCGGAGACCACGTAGGCGTCCGGCTCCAGATCCACGTCGAGCGTCAGCGACGGCCCGCCGTCGACGCTGACCCGCTCGACCACCGCGATGCGCACCATCTCGACACCCCCTCGGCCCGACGACCGGTCGGACCGGTGCCGGGACGGACACCACCTTCCGCCGGTGCCGTCACCGGGCGGTCACGCCGTCGTCATGGCGGCACGGCGAGAATCCGCAAGCCGCCGCGGAGGCGCGGGTGAAAAGAATGCGGGCACCGGTGAGCAGGACGGGCCTTCGTATCATCGAGGAGGGGGCACGACTCCTTCCTCATGTCGTGGACGTTCGCCGGCGGCCCAGGCCGCACACCCGGACCCCGGGGGTGACGCGTGTCGGAGCAGAAGAGGACCCTTTCGCCGCACCCGTGCGCGCCCGCCGTCTCGATCAGTCTGCTCGGCCCCTTCGGCATCGACGTCGACGGCGCACCCGTGTCCCTGCCGGTGGGCGCGCAACGGCTGGTCGCGATGCTGGCCCTGCGCGGCCGCCTGGGACGCAGCCGGCTGGCGGGGATGCTCTGGCCCGACACCCTGGAGCAGCGAGCCCTGGCGAGCCTGCGCACGGGGATCTGGCGCGTCAACCAGGCGGCACCGGGTCTCGTCGCCGCCGCGCACGGCGTGGTCGAGCTGGGGCTCGGTCCCGACGTCGACGTCGACCGGCTCATCGCGGCGTCGCGCACGGTCCTGGGCGGTGCCGACTCCCAGGACCGCAGCGGCGAGGACGCGCCGGATCTCGGGGACGACGAGCTCCTGCCCGACTGGGACGACCCGTGGCTCGAGACGGAGCGGGAGCGGCTGCACCAGCTGCGGCTGCACGTCCTGGAGGCCACGGCGGCACGGCTGGCCGCCGCCGGCAGGTTCGGCCTCGCGCTGGAGGCGGCGCTCGCCGCCCTGCGTGCCGACGAGCTGCGCGAGAGCGCGCACCGCACGGTGATCTCGATCCACCTGGCCGAGGGCAACGTGGGTGAGGCGTGCCGGGCCTACGACGCCTGCTGCACGACGCTGCGCACCGAGCTGGGGATCGAGCCGTCACCCACGGTCTCCAGGCTGCTCGGTGCCGCCGTGGTGCCGCCCGGCCGCGTGCCGCGTCCGGCCGCCGCGGTGGGAGGGACGGCGAGCCCCCGGCTACCGGTGGCCGGACGCTGAGCCGGGCAGGTCCTCGGGGTTCAGGTCGTCCTGCTCCTCAGGGGTCGGCTCGTCGTCCACCGGCCCGGCGGCCATGACGAGCGCCTCGTTCTCGGCCTCGTAGTCCGGGGTGGGTTCCACGACGTCCCGCGCCGGTCGCAGCACGCCGACGTCGCCGAGGGCGAGGCCGAAGGCCGGGTGGACGCGTTCGGCCAGCACCGTTACCAGGACGGCGTAGGCGCCCGCGGCGACCGCGGTGGCGACGACGTCGGGTCCCGCGTCGTCGGCGTCCCGGCGGACGAGCCGGGAGATCGCGCCTCCGGCCAGCGCGGCGGTCGTGGTGCGCAGGGCGAGGTGGGACAGGTCCGGGATCATGGGTCAACCCTTCGCGATGAGCGCGGCGACGGTCTTCGGCCCGATGACGGCGTCGGCCTCGACCCCCAGCCACCGCTGGATCTGCTTCCACCGGCTCGCGAACACCGACCCCGCGACGCCGTCGACGGCGGACCCGCGCAACCCGCCGATGCGCTGGGCGATCTGGACGGCGCTGCCCCGGCTCCCGGTCCGGACGCCGCTGGTGGCGGTGTACCAGGTCTTCGGCCCGACGATGCCGTCCGGCTCGAGGTCGTGGCGCTTCTGCCACTGCGTGGTCGCGTCGTGGAGCGTCCCGTCGAACGCCGTGCCGGTGCCGGGGTCGGAGCCCTTCTCCGCCGTGAGGAACTCCCGCCACAGCGCGACCCAGGCACGCTGCCTGCTGCGACGCTTGATCGTCGGCGGTCGCGTCGGCTTGCGTCGGGGAGCCTTGGTGACGCGGGGCTTGCCGCCGCCCTTCGCGCGGTCGGCGGCCGGGTCGTAGACGAGGTGCCAGGGCTCGCTGACCCGGCGCCCCTCGGTCTCGGTCCACCCGTAGGTCTTGAGGATCGGGTAGGCCTTGACCCGCCGGGCGTTGCCGAACTCGCCGACGCCACCGAAGTCGTTGACGTCGACCGCCAGCCCCCAGCCGTGGTTGGAGAAGCCCGGGACGGCGGCGGCCGCACCCGAGACGCGCCCGTACTTCACGCCCCGGTAGAACCGGTAGTCGCGGAACGGGCTGCTGGCACCGCGGCGGTAGCGCTGGAAGAAGAAGAGCTCCTGCTCCGCCCGCGAGCGGTTCCATCCGCGGACCGTCAGGTCGAGGCCGGTCTCGGACCGGACCTGCCGGATCGCGCGGTTCCACGAGCGCGCCGCATCCTTGCGCAGGTACGCGCGGGAGCGCCCCGAGGTGCCGTGCACACCCCGCGGGGAGAGCTCGCTCAGTACCGCGGACGGCAGGTCGCCGTTGCTGAAGGTCCTGCCTCCGAATCGCATGGTCGTCACGATGTCGCCCCTCGACTCGCTCCACGACGCGACCTGTCGGTCCGCCCTCCCGCCGATGCTCGTCGGGGCTCGTCACCGCCGTGTCACGCGCATGTCACGCCCGCCGTGCGACGATGACGTCGACCGGCCGGACGGCGACCAGGAGGCGGACGATGGCGGGACACCGCATCTTCAGCACGAGCTTCGCGAGCATCTACCCGCACTACGTGGCGAAGGTCGAGCGCAAGGGTCACAGGGTCGACGAGCTGCACCGGGTCATCACCTGGCTGACGGGTTACGACGAGGCCGGGCTGCAACGGGTGCTGGACGACGAGGTCGACATGGCCACGTTCTTCGAGCGCGCGCCGCGGATGAACCCGCACGCCTCGCTCATCACGGGCGTGATCTGCGGGCACCGCGTCGAGGAGATCGAGGACCCCCTGATGCAGCGGATCCGGTACCTCGACAAGCTCGTCGACGAGGTGGCTCGCGGCAAGAAGATGTCGTCCATCCTGCGTCAGCCCACGGCGACGGCACCCTGAGCGGCCCTGCGGCGTTCGACCCATGCGGCCCGAGGCGGAGATGGGTCGTTCGTCCGATGCCGGGTCCCCCCACCGCGACCTAGCGTCGAGGACATGAACCCGCACCGTCAGCACGTGCAGACCCTCGTCATCGGCGCGGGGCAGGCCGGCCTGGCCACCGCCCACGAGCTGCAGGAACGAGGTGTCCAGGTCCTCGTCGTGGATGGCAACGCCCGGCTCGGCGACAACTGGCGCTGCCACTGGGACTCGTTGCGCCTGTTCACGCCCGCCCGCTACGACGGGCTGCCGGGCCTGCCGTTCCCGGGCGACCCGTGGTCCTACCCCGGCAAGGACGACGTCGCCGACTACCTCGAGCAGTACGCCCTCGAGACGGGCCTGCCCGTGCGGCTGCGCACCCGGGTCGACCGGCTGACCGCGGCACCCGGGGGCGGGTTCCTCGCCCACGTGGGCGACGAGGCGATCGCCTGTGACGACGTCGTGGTCGCCACCGGCACCCGCGGGCGCACGCCGGCCGTCCCCGACGTCGCCCGGCGGATGGACCCCTCCGTCCGCCAGCTCCACTCGAGCGAGTACCGGGCGCCGGCGTCCGTGAGCGGCCCCACCCTCGTGGTCGGCACGTCGCACAGCGGCTGCGAGATCGCCTACGAGCTCGCCCCGCACGTCCCGGTCACCCTGTGCGGGCGGTTCATCGGCCGGGAACCGGTGCGGCCGGGGTCGCGCTGGGACCGGATCGGCACGCCCCTGCTCGCCGTCGTGGCCCGGCACGTCCTCACCCGCCGCACCGCTCCCGGGCGGGCCCTCATGCGGCGTCTGCGCGGACCGCACCACGGCCTGCCGACGGCCCGCATCACGCGGCGCGATCTCGCCGAGCGCGGCGTCACCTGGATCGAGGAACGCGTCGAGGACGTCACCGCCGACGGCCGGCCGGTGCTCGCCGACGGCACCGCGGTGGACGTCGAGACGGTCGTGTGGTGCACCGGCTACGAGCTCGACTACTCCTGGATCGAGCTGCCGGTCCTCGGCGACGACGGATGGCCCCGGGAGTACCGCGGCGTCGCGGACGACGTGCCGGGCCTGTACTTCTGCGGGCTGGTCTTCCAGTGGTCGATGGCCTCGATGGTGCTCCCGGGCGTCGCCGCCGACGCCGCCTACGTCGCCGACCACATCGCCCACCGTGCCGCCCGGCCGGCGTCGCGGTCCCTGGCGTCGGCGTGAGCCGTCGCCCTGTCGAGGTGTCGGGGGCGGAGCTATCGTCGGGAGCAGGGATGATCTGCGATGGGCGCACCGGAGGACCTCGACCTCGCTCGCGCGGCCTACGAGCGGCGTGACTGGATCGCAGCCTACCGCCTGCTGAGCGCCCTCGACGACGACGCGTTGGTCGGCCCCGACTTCGTCGCTCTCGCCACCGCGGCCTACCTGGTGGGACGGCACGACGACGTCGTGCAGGCCCTGCACCGCGCCTACCGCTCCGCCGAGAAGGCCCGTGACCTGCGCGGGGCCGCACGGGCCGCGCTGTGGCTGACCACCGTCCTGGAGGACGCGGGAGAGCGAGCGGTCGCCCACGGCTGGCTGTCCCGGGCCGAGGGCCTGCTCGGGCGGCTGGACGAGGACGTCGTCGAGCACGGGTACCTGCGCGAGCGCCAGACCTTCGCCCACCTGGCGCGCGGGGAGATCGCCGACGCCCTCGCGCTCGCGCCGACCGTCACGGCCTACGGTCGACGGTTCGCCGACCCGGACCTCGCCGCGGCGGGGCTGGTCGTCGAGGGGCGGCTGCGGATCTACACCGGCGACGTGCCCGGTGGTCTCGCGCTCGTCGACGAGGCGATGGCGTCGGTCGTGGCCGGTGAGACCTCGCCGATCTACTCCGGCCTCGCCTTCTGCGCCGCGATCGAGGCGTGCCAGGAGCTGTCCGACCTCGGACGCGCCGACGAGTGGACCCGGGCGATGTCGACGTGGTGCGACCGCCAGGCCGGCCTGGTGGCCTTCACCGGTCAGTGCGCCGTGCACCGCGGCCAGCTGCTGCGCATGCACGGCGCGTTCCCGGACGCGGTGCGCGAGCTGGAGGACGCCGCCGCGCGGCACGGCACCGCCGGCGGGGGAGCGGCCGCCGGTCTCGCTCACTACGAGCGCGGCGAGGCGCTGCGTGTCCTCGGCCGGGAGGACGACGCCGCATCCGCCTACGACCGGGCGACCGGCCTCGGCCACCCGGGTCAGCCCGGCCGGGCGCTGCTGTGGCTCGCACGCGGCGAGACCGACGCCGCCGAGCGCGCGATCCGTGTGTCGCTCGCCGAGGCCGTCGACCCGGTGCGGCGCTCGGCCCTGCTCCCGGCCGCGGTCGAGATCCTGACCGCGGCGGGAGAGGTCGACGAGGCAGCGGGGCTCGCCGACGAGATCCGTGCCACCGCCGACGAGTTCGGCAGCGTCGCCCTGGCCGCCGCCGGGGCGTACGCGACGGCATCCGTCGCTCTCGCCCGCGGCGACGCCGAACGCGCGCTGGCCGCCGCCCGTCGGGCCGGGACGTCGTGGGGTGGTCTCGAGGCCCCCTACGAGTGCGCCCGGTGCCGCGTGCTGGTCGCGCGCGCCCTGCGAGCCCTGGGTGACGAGCGGTCGGCGCTCGCCGAGCTCGAGCCGGCCGCCCGGACCTTCGCCGAGCTGGGCGCGATGCCCGCCTCGGCCGAGGTGGCGGCGCTGCTGCCCGGGGAGGAGCGGCCCGGCGGTCTGAGCGCCCGGGAGGTCGAGGTGCTGTGCCTGGTCGCCGAGGGGTACACCAACGCCGAGATCGCGGCCGAGCTGGTGCTGTCGGTCAAGACCGTGGCGCGGCACCTGTCGAACATCTTCGCCAAGCTCGGCGTCGGGTCGCGCGCGGCGGCCGTCGCCTACGCCTACGAGCACCGCCTGGTGTGATCACGCCGGGATCAGCGCTCGGTGCCGTCCCGCAGTCGCCGACGACGCTCCTGGTACTCCTCGTCGCTGAGTTCGCCGCGGGCGTACCGCTCGTCGAGGATCTCCTGCGCACGCCGGGGCGGGCGCCCGGGGGTCGGAGGAGGCACCTGCTCGTCGTGACGGGTCGAGCCGGCGCCACGCGCGAGCAGCACGATCAGCAGCACGACACCGATCACGACGATCGGCCAGGCGATCCACATCCATCCCATGCCCCATCCGTCGCCCATCATGGCTGTCTCCCTCCTGTCGGCGTCACCGCGCGGTGACGACGCCCATCATTCCCAGGTCCTCGTGATCGAGGATGTGGCAGTGGTACACGGTGCGTCCGCCGAAGTCCTCGAACGGCACCCGCACGGTCACGCTCTGCCCGGCGGGGACGTCGACCACGTCGAGCCAGAGCGGGGCCGGGGGTTCGACGCCGCCGGTGCTGAGCACCTGCATCGGCCAGACGTGCAGGTGGAAGGGGTGGTTCATCGGGCTGTCGTTGACGATCGTCCACTCCTCGACCGTGCCCAGCCTCACCTGCCGGTCGACGCGCTCGGGGTCGAAGGTCCGCCCGTCGATGGTGAACCGGCCGCCGTCGCCGCCCATCATGCCGCCCATGCTCATCGCGAACCGGAGCGTGCGGCGCCCGTCGACCGGTGCGCCGCGCAGGTCGCGCGGCGCCGCGGCGGGCGGCACCGGGCCGAGGTCCGCCCCCGGCCCGGCGGCGACCGCGAGGTCGGCCACCACGACGGGGTCGTCGCCCCCGGCGCCCGTGCCCCCGCCCATCATCCGACCCATCGGTCCGCCGCGGTCGACCGGGGCGGCGACCAGCTCACCGGCGCCCTCGCGCATGTCCACGACGAGGTCGAGGCGGTTGCCGGGGGCGAGCACGGCGTCGTCCAGCGACGGCATGCCCGTGGACCGCGGGCCGTCACGGCCGATCACCCGGACGCTCTGACCGGCCAGGCTCAGGTCCAGGTACCGCGAGGCACAGGCGTTGACGATCCGCCAGCGCTCGCGTTCCCCGGCCGCCGCCCGCAGGCGAGGGCGCCGCTGCCCGTTGACGAGGAGCAGCTCACCCTCACGCCCCATCATGCGCTCCGGCGCCGAGGGCGCCGCGACGGCTCCGGCGCCGTCCAGGGTGATGTCGGCGATCACCAGGGTGCGCTCGCGGGTGACGGGGAGCGCGTCGTCCTCCTCGACGACGATGGCGCCGTAGAGGCCCCCGAACAGCTGGTCCGCGACGGTGCCGTGGTGGTGCGGGTGGTACCAGTACGTCCCGGCCGGGTGATCGGCGGGCAGCGTGTACTCGTACTGCTGGGACCCGCCGGGCTCGACGGCGAGGAAGACGTTGTCCGCGGTGCCCTCGGGCGAGACGTGCAGGCCGTGCACGTGGAGGTTGGTCGTCTCGTCCGTGCTGTTGACGAGCTCGACGCGCACCGTGTCCCCGGCGCGCACCCGCAGGGTCGGACCGGGGACACCGCCGTTGTACCCCAGCGTGGTGGCCCGTCGTCCGGCGATCTCATGAGTCCCGCGGGCCGCCTCCAGCCGGACGTCGAGCACGCCGTCGGTGCTGCGCAGGACCTCGGGGGTGCGGAGGGTCTCGCCGGTGCTCCCCGGGAGGGTGCCGTCGGCGCTCAGCTCGCGCCACAGGCCGACGCCACCCGCGGCGGCGCTGACGAGCCCGAGCCCGCCGAGGGTCAACGCGATCCGTCGACTGATGGGTTCCATCAGCCCTCCAGGACCCGGCGCCGGTGGTCGTACTCCTCGGTGCTCAGCTCGCCGGCGGCGTACCGCTCGTCGAGGAGGCGCCGCGCGGCGGTGCGGGACGACCGCTCCGTCCGACGGGGCGGGCGACCGTCGTCACCGGCGGAACCGGGGTTCGGACGGATGCCGCCGACGAGCACGCGTACGCCGACGACGGCGAGGAGAGCGACACCGAGCACGAGCAGTGCCAGGTAGAGCCATGTCATGGGCGCGTCGGCTCCGTGGTCGGGGGCAGGTTTCCGTATACCCCCCACCGTAACAATCGGGGCGTCGCGCCACACCCGTCACCGACGGGCGAGAGGGCTCACCCGCAGCTGTCGCAGACCCCCGTCGCGGGCAGGGCCATGAAGCACGACGGGCACACGGGGGTGGGCTTCTCCGGCTCGGGAGCCTTGCGAGGCGTGGCGGGCCGGGAGGCCGTCGTGCGGCGTGCGGTCGTCCGGGAGGACGGGGCACCCGTGACGTCGAACCCGCGCTTGCCCAGCAGGGTGCCCACGGCGACCTTGCCGCCGGTCATCTCCTCGGGCAGGGCGGCCCGGCCGGTGGCGTACCGGTGCGCGACGGCGAGCAGCGCCGTCGCGTCGTAGGCCTGGCCCTCGTGCGTCAGGGTGACGCCCGGGGTCGGGGTGAACCCGTAGACGCCGAGGAACGCCGCGGCGCCCCGGTCGTCGTGCTCGGCGATCGCCGAGAGCACGTGCGTGCGCGTGACGGAGGAGAAGGTGGCCATGGCTCGAGCGTAGGTCACGACACCGTGCCGACCGGCCTCCGACCGGTGTGACGATGTTCCCACGGCGCCCGGGGGTCGACCGTCCCCGGGCGCCACCGCAGGTCACATGCAGGCGTCGATGGACAGCCCGAGCTCATCGGCGACGAACACCCCGAGGTCGGCCATGGTGGCGTCCTCGCCGAGCGCGGAGCGGGCCAGGTTGCGCAGCCCCACACGTGGGGTGGCGAACGACGACGAGTGCTCACCCATCATCTGCATCTGGGCGAACACCGCCGAGGCCTGGCCCCAGCAGGACGGGTGCGGTCCGTGCCCCGCGGCGGCAGCCGGAGCGGCGGCCAGGGGAGCGGCGAGCAGCGCGAGCGTGGCAGCGCCGACAGCGAGCTTCTTCATCTCGGAACCTCCTGGGGGTCGGGCGACCGGGCGGACTCGCCGTCGAGCCCGCTCCTGCGTCACCGGGTCGAACGTAGGCACGTCGGCGGGCGCACGCTCGCGGGGCGGCCCACGCCCGCGCGGACTTCACCCGGCGTCACGACGTCGCGCCCGACCGGCGCGACGATGAGATCGTGAGGTCGTGAGTCGATCCTCGGCGGTGACGGTGCTGGTCCTGCTCGGTGCCGCCCTGCTGTGCCTGGCCCTGGCCCCGCTGGCCGTCCCCGACTCCTACGACGTCGTGCGGCACTCGGTGAGCGAGTCCGCGGGACAAGGGGTGCCGGGTGCCTGGGTGGCGCGCACGGGGTTCGTGCTGCTCGGGCTCGCGGTGCTGGTCGAGGCGGCGCGTGCGGGGGAGGCGTGGGGTCCGTGGGGGCGCGGCGCGCACGCGGTCTACGGCGCCGGGATGTTCGGTGTCGCGGTGTTCTCCCACAGCCCCTGGTACAGCGCCGCCTGGGACCGGGCCGAGGACACCCTGCACACGGTGGCGTCGACGACCGTCGGGTTCGCCTTCATGGTCGGGGTGCTGGCCGTGACGATCCGCCGGGGACGTCGACCCGGCTGGATCCGCGTCCTGGACATCGTCGCGCTCGTGGCCGCCGTGGTCCTGCCGTTGACGATGCTGACCATGCCGTTCGTGGCGGGGGCGGCCCAGCGACTGCTCTTCGCCATCGGCCTCACCTGGTACGGCGTCGAGGCCGTGCGGCTCGCCCGCCCCGACGCGCCCGGCAGGTACCGGGAGCTGTGACGCCCCGGGGTCTCAGTACCCGGTCCGGGGATCGACGACACCCACCAACGGCTCGTCCCGCACGAAGCGGTGCAGGTTCTCCTCGACCCGTCGGCGCAGCAGCGGTTCGACCATCTCCGGGGTGTCGGCCGTGTGGGGTGTCACCAGGGCGTTCGGCAGCTCCCACAGCGGGTGCCCCGGCGGCAGCGGCTCGGGATCGGTGACGTCCAGCCCCGCGGCCCCGACCTGACCCGACCGCAGGGCGGCCACGAGCGCGTCGGTGTCGATCAGCGCGCCACGGGCCACGTTGACCAGCACGGCGCCGGGCCGCAGCGCCGCGAGCTCGGCGGCCCCGATCATCGCCCGGGTGCGGTCCGTGAGGGCGGCGGCGAGCACGACGACGTCCGCCCGCCCGAGCTCGTCCCGCAACCCCTCGGTGGTCACGACCCGGGCGCCGTCGACCGGCTCCGGGCGGCGGCGCACCACGACCGCATGGGTGCGGAACGGCCCCAGCAGCTCCAGGAAGGACCGGGCGATCCCGCCGGCCCCGACCACGAGCACCTCGGCCTCGTAGAGCGTCCGGCCGAACTCCGGCCCCCACGAGCGGGTGCGGGCCCGCTCGGGCAGGCGGCGCAGCGCGGCGAGCGTCAGGGCGAGGGCGTGCTCGGCCACGGGCTCCGCGAAGGACCCCTTGGCCGAGGTCCACGTGCGGGTCGAGTCGATGAGACCGGCCTCCAGGCCGGCGTCGACACCGGCGGAGGGGAGCTGGACCCACCGGGCCTCGGGCGCCGCCGACAGCGCCGGGCCGAGCCCGTCCACACCCAGGGGCCCGAACCACAGCAGCCCCTCGGTCTCGGCGCCGAGCGGCACGAGCCGGGCCCCGGCCGCGGCGACGGCGTCGGGCACCCAGTCCGGAGCCTGGGGGGCAGCACTGATCGCGGGACGTGACGTCATGGGGGCCTTTCGGTGCGGGGAAGGTGGTGCAGGAGGGCGGCGGCCGGACCCGCGCCTGTCGTCAGTCGACGCGCAGCAGGCCCGGGATGTCCGTGGGTGGGCGGCCCGTCCGGGCGAACTGGGCCCAGGCGCCGCGCAGCAGCCGACCGCTGGCGACGAGCTCTGCGTCGTCGCGGCCGGCCACGACCGGCACGCCGCGCCAGCTCTCCGGGTCCCCGAGCAGCAGGGGCAGCTCGGTGGCGTGCGCCGCGCGCAGCGGGTGCTCGGTCGGGCCGCCGAGGAAGGTGTAGCGCGCCGCACGGCCGCCGGCACGCCGGTGCCGTTCGACGAACTGGTCGACCGCGCGGCCGTAGACGGCGCGGGTCAACCCGTGCCCGACGCCCTCGCGCAGCGCCGGTCCCACGGCGGGCACCATGGTGCGGGGCAGGACCCCCTCGACGAACAGTGCCGTCTCGCGCGCGTTCGTCCCGATCAGCAGGTCGACGTCCGGCGCGACGCGGCTCCACGCCGCCTCGAGGTGCTCCTCGGGAGGCACGGGAGGGTAGCCGTGCTGGGGACCGAAGGGCATCGCCGCCCGGAGCCCGTACCGGGGCAGCACACGGCGCACGGCCCGTCGCTGGGCGGCGAGGAGCTCGTCCAGATCGGCGTCGTCGGGCACGCCGCGGACCTCGGCCGCCATCGTGGCGGCCATCTGCGCGCGGCGCCGGGAGATCCCCAGCGGCGGGCTCTGCACCACGGCGCGCCGGAACAGTCCCGCGGCGCCGTCGGCGACCATGAGCCGGGTGATCGCGTCGGCGCCCGCGGACTCGCCCATGACGGTCACCGACGCCGGGTCGCCGCCGAACGCCTCGGCGTTGCGGGCCACCCAGCGCAGCGCGGACAGCATGTCCCGCAGGCCGAGGTTGGCGGGGCGGCCGTCGTCGCCGAGGAACCCCAGGACCCCCAGCCGGTAGGTCACCGCGACCACGACGACCCGGTGCTCGCGCACGAGCGCCGACGGGTCGTAGCTGATGGCGTCCCCGGCGCCCGAGACGTAGGACCCCCCGTGGATCCAGACGATCACCGGCAAGCCCTCTCCCGGGCGCACGTCCGCCGGGGCGGTCACCGTCAGGCGCAGGCAGTCCTCCGACGGGGGCAGCGGGCGCGCCGAGTCCGGCCCGAAGACGTCCAGACCGATCGGGTCGGGGTTCTGCGGCGACGACGGCGAGAACCCGGTGGCATCCACCGTCCCGGCGGCCGGCGGCTCGTCCACGGGCGGCGAGAACCTCGCGGCACGGGCGTAGCGGATCCCACCGGCGCGCAGCACGTCGCCGCCGACGCTCGCCCGGAACCTGCCTGCCGGGGCGTCCACGACGCGGTCGTCCCGGTCGTGCCGTGCCGTGGCCGTCGTGTCCGTCGTCCGGTGTCTCATGTGCTCCACCTCCGCCGCCGCCCCGGGTCCCGTCGGGCCGACGCCGGAATGCGCGCGGCCCCTCCTCGATTGTCTCCCGTATGACTCCGTCGACGATCACAGCACATCTCGGTTCCCTCGACCTCGCGAACGCTCCGCTGGCCCTCGGCGGCAACGTGTTCGGCTGGACGGCCGACGACGACGCGTCCTTCGGCGTGCTGGACGCCTTCGTCCGGGCCGGTGGGCGGATGGTCGACACCGCCGACGCCTACTCCGCCTGGGCACCGGGGCACACCGGCGGCGAGAGCGAGGCCACGATCGGCCGCTGGCTGGAGCGCGGGGGACGCCGCGACGACGTCGTGATCGCCACCAAGGTCTCCCGGCACCCGGGGTTCCCGGGGCTGTCCGCCGGCAACGTCCGCGCCGCCGCGGAGGCGTCCCTGCAGCGCCTCGGCACCGACCACGTCGACCTGTACTACGCGCACGCCGACGACCCCGACACCCCGGTCGCCGAGGCCGCCACGGCGTTCTCCCGGCTCGTCGAGGACGGCCTGGTCCGCGAGATCGGGCTGTCGAACTACACCCCCGAGCGCATCGCCGAGTGGTTCGCCGTCGCCGAGGCCGAGGGGCTGCACCGGCCCGTCGCGCTGCAGCCGCTCTACAACCTCGTCGAGCGAGGGTTCGAGGGCGCGTCGCGGGACGCCGCGCAGCGTCACGGTCTGGGTGTGCTGCCGTACTCGGCGCTGGCCTCGGGGTTCCTCACGGGCGCCTACCGTGACGGCGTCGCACCGGACAGCCCGCGGGCCGGGCGCGCGTCGCGCTACCTCGACGAGCGCGGACGGCGTGTGCTGGCCGTGCTGGACGACCTCGCCGCCACGCACGACGTGCCGGTGGCCTCGGTGGCCCTCGCCTGGCTGCGCTCGCGGCCGACCGTCGTCGCGCCGATCGCCTCCGCCCGCCACACCGAGCAGCTCGAGGCCCTGCTGACGTCCATGACGCTCGAGCTCGCACCGGACGAGCTCGAGCACCTCACCGCCGCCTCCGCCTGAGCCCGTTCACCGCCGCGCGTCGAGGTCGCCGAGGAACGCCGCGACGTCAGCCGCGACCCGCTCCGGCCGCTCCCAGAGCACCAGGTGGCCGGTGGCCGCGTAGACGATCCCGCGGGCGCGCGGGACGGTCGCCAGGATCCGGTCGTGGCTGGGGCCCACGACCTCGTCCAGCTCCCCGCTCAGGACCAGCGTCGGGAGATCGATCGTGCCCGTGAGCAGGGGCGGCGTCGACTCGGTCAACCCCTGGAGCGACCCCTGCCAGACGTCGGCGCCCAGGTCGGCGGCCTCGGCGGCACGTGCCGTGAGGAAGGCCGGGTCGATCGCCGTGCCCGTGCCGTACCAGGCCAGGGAGTCCCGGACCCACTCGGGGTCGATCGGGTCGGTGAGCCGGTCGACGTCCTCGGCGAACGGCGGCTTGCCACGCAGGTCCGCGGGCGCGCCGACCAGGACCAGCCCGTTCAGCAGGTCCGGGCGGTCGACGGCGAGCTGCTGGGCCACGTAGCCGCCGCTGGAGGTCCCGAGCGCCACGGTGGGTCCGTCCACCGACGCACGGGTCAGGGCGTCGGCGGCGCGGGTGGCCAGGGCAGGGACCGACCAGTCGGTGACGGTCGGGGTGGACAGCTCGACGACGAGAGGGGTGACCGCCGGCGGGAGCTGGCGGATCAGGCGCTCGAAGACGCCGCCCGTCTCGCACCAACCCGGCAGCAGGGCGAGCGTCGTCCGGCGGTGGGCCATGTCCCGAGCCTATGTCCGCTGCTCGCGTCCCGGTTCTCGGGATGCCGAGCCGGTCCACGGCCACCATCATGGGCGCTGCCGACACGACGACCACGACGGGACGGTGAGTGCACGGATGGCTCTGGGGGGACTCGTGGCAGGGATCGCCCTGCTGCTGCTCGGCCTGCGGGGCGCGGCCACCGCGCTCGCGGTGGCCCGGACACCCGCGATGAGTCTTCCCTTCGAGTCCGGGGTCCTGCCGACCCAGCACGCCGTGTCCCGGTTCCACGTGCGGTGGTACGCGGTGAGCGTGCTCTTCCTCGCCTTCGACATGGAGATGGTCTTCATGTATCCCTGGGCGGTCGTCGTCGCGCAGATGGGGGCGACGTCCGTCGTGGAGATGTTCGGGTTCCTGGCGGTGCTGCTGGTCGGTGTGGTCTACGCCTGGCGCGAAGGAGCGCTGCGTTGGGCCTGAGCGCACGGCTGTGGGGCTTCGCGCTGGGGCGGCCCCGCGTGCTCGTCGTTGCCCCGGGAGCGACCGCGGCCGGTCAGGAGGTCGAGTCCGCCCTGCTGCGACGGGGGTGGCCGCCGGCACTCTCACCGGCGGGTGCGGACCTCCTCGTCGTCGTCGGCGATCCCGGTCCCGAGCTCGGCGGCGCCGTCGAGGTGCTCTGGTCGCAGATGCCCGCACCGCGAGCGCGGACCCGGGTGGATCGGCCCGCGGAGGTCGGTGCTCGCCTCGACGCCGCCGCGGCGTCGCTGGTGGACCGCGGCGCGCAGCGTCGCTCGGCCGACGCCGACGGCGACCCGTGGATCGGCCGGGGGACGCAGCCGGACGACCCCGACCACGAGGACCACGACGACCACGAGGACCACGACGACCACGACGACCACGACGAGCATGGCCACGGGGGCCACGGGGACATGGAGGTGGCCGGCCTGCCGATGGCGTCCTCGGCCCCAGACCGCGACGGCCTGGAGCTCGAGGCCCTGGACGTCACGCTGGGTCCCTGGCTGCCCGGGTCCCCGGACGGCCTCGTCGTGCGGGCCACCATGCAGGGTGACGTGCTGAGCGGTGCCGGTGTGCGCTGGGCGGACGGCGTCACGGCCGCGCCGCGCCCGGCACGGCTGCGTGCCCTGGACGCCGTGTGCCGCGTCCTGGTCCTCGCCGGACCCGAGCGCGACCTGCACCGCGCCCGCCGCGCCCGGGACGCCGTCGGGCAGCAGCGTCCGTCGGCGTCGGAGCAGGTGAGCCGGCTCGCCCGAGACCTGCGCGGCTCCCGCCGGCTGCGGTGGTCCCTGCGTGGCCTGCCCGCACCCCAGGGCACGGACGTCCTCGACCGGCTGCACACCTGGTGCGACGTCCTCGACGGCGCCGCCCCGCCCGAGCCGGTGCCGCCCCAGGCCGTGGCCGCGGCGCTGGAGGGCGCCGAGCTCGCCGCGGCCCGGCTCGCGGTGGCGAGCGTCGATGTGGGGCCGGGGGAGCACGAACCGGCCGCCGACGAGGGGGACCGACATGCCTGAGACCGTCTGGACCTCGCCGTGGGCGGGACCGGTCGTGGTGGCCGTGGCGCTGCTGCTCGGGCTCGTGCTCGCGGTGATGGACGCCCTGGCACGCCGCGCCCCGGCGGGCGGGCGCCGCGCGGACGTGCTCGTCGCTCCGGTGCGCGACGGTGCCCGGATGCTGCTCGAACGGCGCGGGACGACGATCGCCCCGGACCGGTTGCTCAGCACGGTGGCGGTGCTGGCCGTGCCCGTCCTGGCCCTGATGTCGGCCGCGGTGCTGCCGTTCGGAGGACGCAGCGTGGTCTCGACGTCGGCGGACCTGGTGTGGTTCAACGCGGCCGAGGCGCTGCTGTGGGCCGCGGTCTGGCTGCTGGGCTGGGGACCCAACGCGGTGCACCCCCTGGTGGGCGCCTACCGTTTCCTGGCCCAGGGCCTGGCCTACGAGCTGCCGTTGATGTTCGCGATCATCACGGTCGGGGTGGGCGCGGGCTCGCTGCGCGCCACCGACGTGGTCGCCGCCCAGGCGGGCGGCGCCTGGTTCCTGTGGACCATGCCGGCGGCGTTCGTCGTCTTCCTGATCGGCGCGGCGGCCTTCGCCTTCTGGGGGCCGTTCGGCGCCCCCGCCGGGACCGACGTCGCCGGGGGAGTGCTGGCCGAGACCTCCGGCGTCGACCGGCTCCTGGTCCAGGTCGGCCGAGCGACCTTCCTCGGCGTCGCCGCCGCCACCGCCGCGGCATGGTTCCTCGGGGGCGAGGACGGGCCAGGACTGCCCGGCCCGGTCTGGTACGCCCTGAAGACGCTCGCCGTCATGGCTCTGCTGGTCGGGATGGGCCGGCGCTGGCCGGTCGTGCGCCCCGAACGGTTCGCCGACGTCGCCTGGGTGGTGCTGCTGCCGGCCACCGTCGTGCAGTCCGCCGTGGTGGCGGTGCTCGTGCTGGGAGGTTTCTACCGATGACCGAGCTGCTGGTCCTCGCCGTCCTCGGCGCCGCGGCGGTGTGCACCGGGGTGCTGGTGTTCGTCGTCGACTCCATGGCGCGCGCGACGTTCTCGCTGCTCGCGTCCTTCCTCGCCACCGGCGTCGCGCTGCTCCTGATGGACCTGGCGTACCTCGGGCTGCTGACCATCCTGATGATGACCATCGAGATGGCGATCATGGCGGTGTTCATGATCATGCTGATGATGAACCCCGCCGGGCTCATGCCCATGACGATGGTGCACAACACCCGGGGCTCGGTCGTCGTGGGGGTCGTGGCGTTCGTGGTGCTGACGGTCGGGGTGTGGACCGTCGACTGGCCCGACCGGCCCGGACCCCGGCCTGCCGACGCCACCGCCCAGGTCGGCGAGGCGATCATGGGGGACTACATGCTCGTGATGATCGTGGTGGGGGTGGTCCTGCTCGCCACCATGGTCGCGGGCATCGCACTGGCCACGCACCGCGGACGCTACGACCGGTTCGGCCCCGACCTGGACCGCGACCCCGACGACCCCGTGCGCGGAGGGCTGCCCCGATGACCGAGCTCACCCTGCAGGTCGTGCTGACCGTCGCTGCCGCCCTCGTGGGCACCGGCCTGTTCGGCGCGCTGTCCCAGCAGTCGATCGTCATGGTCATGATGGGCCTCGAGCTCGTGGTCAACGGCGTCATCCTGGCCGCCGGTGCCGCCTGGGCCTACCTCACCCCGCAGCTGCCCGGGGCGCAGGTGCTCGTGCTCGTGGCCACCGTCGTCATGGCCGTGGAGATGGCGATGGGTTTCTCCGTCGCCCTGGCGATCTACCGCGCCCGACAGGTCGACACCGTCGACGCCGCCGAGGACCTCGCCGGATGAGCGCCGCCCTGCTGCTGGTCGTGCTGCTGCCCGCCGTCGGCGGGGCGGCGCTGCTGCTCGGGCGGCACCGGCTGGACCGGGTCGCGGCGCCCGCGGCGCTCGGCCTCGGCCTGGTCGGCGCGGCTCTCGCGATCGCGGCCGCGACGGGGCGACCCACCGTCTCGGTCCCGTTCCTGGGCAGCGGCGCCGCGGCCGTCGCCGACGGAGCGGATCTCGCGCTGGCCGTGGACGGGCTCTCCGCGGTGCTCACGGTGACCGTCGCCGTCGTCGCGCTGATCGTCACCGTGCACGCCGCCGTCGACCACGAGGCACGCACCTCCCGGGCCCGGTTCTTCGGCTACTGGCTGCTGTTCGTCGCCGCGATGCAGCTGACCGTCACGGCGACGACCTTCCCGGCGCTGATGCTGGGCTGGGAGGTCATGGGGGCGACCTCCTACGCCCTCATCGGCTTCCGGTGGCGGCTGGCGGGACGGACGTCCGCAGGCACGACGGCGCTGCTGACCACCCGGGCCGCCGACCTCGGCCTGTACGTCGCCGCCGGTGCCGTGCTCGCCGGCAGCGGCAGCCTGGGCCTGTCCGGCCTCGAGGGGCTGCCGGCGCCCTGGGCGGCGGTGGCGACGACCGGCGTCGTCGTCGCCGCGCTCGGCAAGTCGGCCCAGCTGCCGCTGTCCGGCTGGCTGTCCGCCGCGATGCAGGGTCCCAGCCCGGTCTCGGCGCTGCTGCACTCGGCCACCATGGTCGCGGCCGGCGGCTACCTGCTCCTGCGAGTCGGTCCCGCGCTGGCCGACGGCGCCGCCCCGGTGGTGGCCTGGGTCGGGGCCGCGACGGCGCTGGCGCTCGGGCTCGTCGCCGTCGCGCAGACCGACCTCAAGCAGCTGCTGGCCGCGAGCACCGCGGCGCAGATGGGGTTCGTCGTCCTGGCCGCCGGGGCGTGGGCCGCCGGGGCGGGTACCGGGCTGCTCGGTGGCGTCGAGCACCTGGTGGCGCACGCGGCGGTGAAGGCCGGGCTGTTCGTGGCGGCCGGCATCTGGCTGGGTGCGCTCGGCACGCGGGCGCTGGCCGAGCTGCGCGGCGCCGGCCGCCGGTACCCGCTCGTCGGGGCCGCGTCGGTCGCCGCGGCGGCGGCCCTGGCCGGTGTCCCGCCGCTGTCGCTGTGGGTGACCAAGGACGAGATCCTGGCCGGGGCGGAGGAGGCACACCTGGCCGGCGGCGCCGTGCTGCACGTCGTGGCCCTGGTGGCCGGCGCGCTGTCCGCCGCCTACGCCGCGAAGATCGTCGCGGTGGTGCTCGCCCCGGGGCACCCTGGCGACGGCTCCCGCGCACCGCGTCCGGCGGTCGCCGCCGCGCTGGCGCTCGCCGCGGCCGCGGTGGGCCTGGGGGCGTTCGCCCTTCCCGCCGTTCGCGACGGCGTCGCCCGGGTCCTCGGCGCGGAGCCCGGACCCGCCCCCACGCCCGGCGCTCTGGTGCTCTCCGGCGGGCTCGCCGTCGTCGTGGCGGCCGGGGTGCTGTGGCGCCCCGTCCTGGCACGGGTGGCCGAGCGCGCCCCGCTGACGTCGTGGTGGGCCATGCCCGCGCTGCTCGTGACGGTCGGCCGCGGTGTCCGCGCCCTGGCGCGCCGGGTCGACCGGGTCGACGACGGTCTGGACCGCCTCGTCCACGCCGTGGCGAGGGCGGTCCTGCGGCTGGCCGGGCGGGTCGCCGTCCTCGACGACTCCGGGATCCATCGCGCGGTGCGGCGCACCGCCGGGCTCGCGGTGGCCGGTGCCCGCCGTGCGGCGGTCCTGGACGACCGCCGCGTCGACGGCGCCGTGCGCGACGTCGCCTCCGGCGTGGCACGCGCCGGGCACGCCGCACGGCGCCTGCAGACCGGACTGCTGCACCAGTACTACGCCCAGGCGGCGGCCGGTCTCGGCCTGCTGCTGCTCCTGCTGCTCCTCGTGAGGTGACCGCGTGCTCCTGACCGTTCTCGTCCTGCTCCCCGCACTGGCCGGGCTCGTCCTCGTGGCGGCGCGGGTGCCGGACCGAGCCGCGTCCTGGGCGTGGGTGGCCACGTCCTCGGTCGTGGTCGGGCTGGTCGCCTGGCTCTGGTGGGGGTTCGACCCCGGTGGCGGGTTCCAGTACGACGTCAAGCTGCGCTGGATCCCGACGGTCGACGCCTCCTACCACGTGGGCGTCGACGGGCTGTCGTTGCCGCTGCTGGCCCTGACCGCCGTGCTGTTCTGGTGCTGCGCGGTGTGGTCGCTGCGCGGCACCCCGCGGCCGCGCAGCCACGCGGCCCTGTTCCTGCTGCTCCAGACGACCTGCCTGGGCACGTTCGCGGCGCTCGACCTGATCCTGTTCTTCCTGTTCTTCGACCTGTCGATCGTGGCGATGTACTTCGTCATCGCCGGGTGGGGCCACGGCGACCGCCGCCGCAGCGCCCTGACCTTCTTCCTGTACACGTTCCTGGGATCGCTGGCGCTGCTCCTGGGTTTCATCGGGCTGTTCCTCGGCAGCGAGCCGCGCACCTTCGACATCGTGCGCCTCGTCGAGGACCCGCCGTGGGCCGGTCAGAGCGGGACCGCGACCTGGGTGCTGCTCGCCCTCGTCGTGGGGCTCGCGGTCAAGACGCCGCTGGTCCCGTTCCACACGTGGCTGCCGCCCGCGCACACCGACGCCCCGGCGGAGGGGTCCGCGGTCCTGGCCGGCGTGCTGCTGAAGCTCGGCACCTTCGGGTTCGTGCGGATCGCCATGCCCACGCTGCCGGACGCCTGGCAGCGCTGGGGCACGTGGATCGTGGTGATCGGTGTGGTCAGCGTGCTGTGGGGCGCGCTGGTGGCCCTGGCCCAGGACGACCTGAAGCGGATGATCGCCTATACCTCCGTCAACCACATGGGCTACGTCCTGCTCGGGCTGGGCGCCGTCGGGGTGCTCGCGCGGGACGGCGCGGACGGGTCCGGCCCCGCCGCCGCGGCCGGTGTCGCGGCGACCGGCGCCGTCGTGCAGATGGTCAGCCACGGCCTGCTCACCGGCGCCCTGTTCCTCGTCGCGGGGATGCTGTGGACGCGCGGCGGGACGTACGCCTTCGCCCGGTGGGGCGGTCTCGCGCGCGCCCTGCCCGGGTTCGCCGTCCTGTTCGCCGTGGCCGCCTTCGGCTCGCTCGGGCTGCCCGGCCTGTCCGGCTTCGTGGCCGAGTTCCAGATCTTCGCCGGGTCGCTCGCGGCCGTCCCCGTGGCCGTGGTGGTCGCGGTGGTGGGCATCCTGCTCACCGCCGGCCTGTTCCTGCGGGCGCTGCAGCGGTTGCTGACCGGAGACCTGCGGGTGCCCGACGGGGTCGACACCGGCGGGCTCGGGGCCGTGACCACCGTCGAACGGGTGGCCGTGGTGCCCCTGCTCGCGCTCAGCGTCGCCGTCGGGCTGCTGCCCTGGGTGCTCGTCGACGTCGTCGGCCCGGCGGCCGACGGCCTCGTCGCGCTGGTGGCCCGGTGAGGCGCGGATGACGGCCCAGGACGCCCTCGCGCTGCTGCCCGAGGCCGCGCTGCTCGCCGCCGCCGTCGGCGGGCTGCTGGTCGGGTTGTGGACGCCGCAGCGTGCCCAGCGACGCGTGGCCTGGATCGCCGTCGCCGGCTGCCTGGTGAGTGCCGCCGCGGCGGCCGCCGTGCTCGGCGACCCCGTCCGGACGGTCTTCAGCGGCACCTGGACGGTGGACGCGACCACGGGTGTGGTGCGCCTCGCGGTGGCGGCGGCCACGGCGGCCGTGGTCGTGCTGCTGCGCACCGAGCTGGCGGGCCACCCGCGCGAGACCGAGGCCTACGTGCTCACCCTGCTCGTCGCCCTCGGCGCCGACGCCCTCGCCGCGACCACCGACGCCCTGCTGCTCGTGGCCGCCTACCTGCTGGCGAGCGTCCCCGCCTACACGCTGACCGCCTTCCGCAAGGACGCCCGCGGCACCGAGGCGGCGCTGAAGTACTACCTCCTCAGCGCCCTGGTGGGGGTGGTGCTGCTGGTCGGCGCGGCCGCCCTGGTCCTCGGCACCGGCCGCACCGGCTACGCCGCCGTCTCCGCGTCGCTGCCGGCCGCGGCTCCCGCCGTCGCGGCGCTCGCCGCCCTCGGCCTGCTGGCGGCCGTGCTGTTCAAGGCCGGCGCCGTCCCCGTGCACTTCTGGGTGCCCGACGCCGTCGACGGTGCGAGCCCCGCGGTGGCCGCGCTGATCTCCACGGTCCCGAAGATCGGCGCCGTCGCCGCCGCGTTCCGGCTCGTCGCCGGCCCGTTCGCCGAGACGCCGGCAGGCCTGGCGCTCGGCGTGGCCCTCGTCGCGGCGGCGAGCATGACGCTGGGCAACCTCGCGGCGTTCTGGCAGACCTCGCTGCAGCGGCTGCTCGCGTACTCGACGATCAGCCAGGTCGGCTACCTGCTGATGATCGTCACGGTGGCCGGCACGGTCGAGCTCGCCGCCCCGGCCCTGCGGCTGTACATCGCCGCCTACGCCGTGACCAACATCGGCGCCTTCGCCGCGGTGGCCGCCGTGCCGCGCCGCACCACGCTGGTCGGGTGGGCCGCCGGGGTCACGGGTCGCCCGTGGTTGCTGGTCAGTCTCGTGGTGTGCCTGCTCGGTCTGGTCGGCACCCCGCCCACGGCCGTGTTCCTGGGCAAGCTCGGCGCGTTCACCACCGCGGCCGACGGCGGGTACGCCTGGCTCGTCGTGCTCGCGGCGGTCAACTCCGTGGCGAGCCTGTTCTACTACCTGCGCTGGGTCGCCCCCGCCTTCCGGGTGGTGACGTCCACCCGCCCCCGGCGGGGGACCGTCCCGCGCCCCGCGGTGGTCGTCCTGCACACGGCCGCCGCGACGAGCCTGCTGCTGGGGATCACCGCCGGGCTGCTCGGCGCGTCCGCGTAGGATCGGGGCATGACGAGAACGGCACCGGTCGCGTCGCGCCGCAGCGTCCCGCTGCGCGCCCTCGCGTCCTGGGCCGCCGTTCCCCTCCTCGTCGTGGCGCTCGCGCTCCTGCTCGTCTCGCACCAGCCGTCCGGGTCGTCCGGCCACGTCCACGGCCCGGGTGACGGCGTCCATCAGACCGCCGGCGCGATCGCGGAGCCCGGGGGACACGACCACGCCGCGGACGCCCCGCGCACGGCGGCCTCGCCGGCCGGCCACGGAAGCCCGACGAACGACCACGACCACGAGACGCTCGTCGCCTGCACGCTCCTGGCCGCCCTGACCCTGCTGGCCCTGCGGCGGTTGCGACCCCGGCCCGCCGGCCGGGCGGTCTGGGCGCCCGCCCCGGCGAGCGTGCTCCTGCCGGCGCTCCCGCGCACCGCGCGCGTGCCGGGCACGCCCGAACCCGTCGTCCTGGGTATCTCGCGGACGTGAGGGCGTGGTCGTCGCCGACGACCACGCCCCTTCCCACCGCCGGTGAACCCGGCCTCGCGACCGACCCCGCAGAAGGACCCCATGACCGCCCGGAGCACCGCGGCGGCGCTCGGCGCCGCCCTCACCCTGACCGTCTCGGCCTGTGCGGCCGACGACCCCGCCGCCGTCGACGACCACAACCAGGTGGACGTGATGTTCGCGCAGATGATGATCCCGCACCACGCCGACGCGATCGCGATGTCGCAGGCGTTGCTGGACGCCGACGGCGTCGACGCCGAGGTGCGCGACCTCGCGCGCTCCGTCGCCGACTCCCAGAGCCAGGAGAACACCCGGATGAACGACTGGCTCGGCGCCCGCGAGCTCGAGCGCGTCGACGACACCGTGCCCGAGATCACTGCGCAGGACCTCGCGGCCGTGCCCGCCGACGAGCTGCAGGAGGTGTTCCTGCGGCAGATGACGGTGCACCACGAGCACGGCGTGCAGATGGCCGACCGGGTCGTGACCGACGGCTCGTCGACCGAGATGGTCGAGCTGGCGGCCGGGATGGTCGCCGCCCAGACCGCCGAGATCGAGCAGATGGACGTGCTGCTCGCGGCGTCCGGCACGGGGGAGTCGTCATGAGGTTCACGAGGTACGCCCGCACCCTCGTCGGAGGGTTCCTGCTCGCCCTGCTGCTCCTGCTCGCCGGAGCGGCCCCCGCCTCGGCGCACACCAAGCTCGACACCGCCGAACCCGCCGACGGCTCGACCGCGCAGGGCCTGGTCGAGGAGATCGTGCTCACCTACACGCTGCCGGTCACCCCGCTGGGCGAGGCCGTCGAGGTGACCGGCCCGGACGGGGCCGTGCCCGTCGAGGTCACGCAGTCCGACGACGGCACCGTGCTGACCGCAACCCCCGCCGAGCCGCTCGCGGACGGGGAGTACACGGTCGACTGGAACGTGGCCGCCGAGGACGGCCACCCGCTGGACGGGACCGTGGTGTTCGCCGTCACCGGGGCCGCGCCCGCGCAGGAGCCGGCCGAGCCGGACGCCTCCGAGGAACCGTCGCCCGAACCCGCGCCGGACGCGGACGCGGGCGCGACCGCTGCCGAGGAGGACGACGAGACGGCGGCGGGGTTCGCCGCCGTGGTGTCCCGCCTCGCCGGTGCCGCCGTCCTGTGGGGTGCGCTCGTGGCCGGAGGCGGGATGCTGTTCGCGGCGCTCGTCCTGCGCGGGCGCGATCGCGAGGACGTGCCCACGGTGCTCACCGCCGTGCGCTGGGTCGGTCTGCTCGCGCTCGTGGCCGTCCTGCTGCGCCTCGCGGCCCGGGCCGTCGTGGTGGCCCAGGGCGAGATCAGCGCCGCCTGGACACCGTCGGCCCTGCGCGACGCCCTGACCGGCGACACGGCGCTCGTGCTCGGTCTGCAGGCCGCGGGCGCCCTGGCCGTGCTGGTCGGCGCACGGCGCACGCTCGCCGGGTCGTGGCTGGCCGTGGTGGGTGCCCTGCTGCTCGGCACCGGCATCGTGTTGGACGGGCACAGCCGCAGCGTCGGGCCGCACTGGCTGGTCGTGGCCACCGACGTCGCGCACCTGCTCGCCGCCGCCGCGTGGGTCGGGGGCGTCGTCATGGTCGGCGTCGTCCTGCGCCGCCGCCGCCGGGACGCCCGCCCCCTGGACGCCGGCCTGCTGGGCAGCCGCTTCGCGGTGCTGGCCACGGGGTCGATCACGCTGGTCGGCCTCGCCGGGGTGGCGCTGACGGTGGAGATCCTCGACCGGCCCTCCCAGCTGTGGGAGACGAGCTGGGGGCTGTTCCTGCTGGCCAAGGTCGCCGTGGTGGCGGTGGTCGCCGCGATCGGTGCCTACCAGCACTTCCGGGTGGTGCCGATGCTGCAGGCGCCGGGCCACGGGGCCCGGCGGGCCCACAAGGCCGCCAGCCTGCTGCAGCGCGGCGCGGGGCACGAGACGGGCTTCATGGTCGTGGTCGTGCTGCTGACCGCCTGGCTCGTCGCCGCCTCGGTGCACGACTGAGCACGCCCGTGGGTGCGGCGCTCTCGCGACTGGCCTCGACCGGGGTCAGCCGGCGGACCGGAGCCGGGGGAGCGCGTCGACCACGGCGTCCAGGTGCCGACGCACGTCCCCGTCGGACGGCAGCACGATGACGAACTCGCTGACCCCGACGGCCTCGTAGGCCGCCACGAGCGCCGGCAGGTCCGCCAGGTCGTGCTGACGCAGGCGCAGCTGGACGGTGCGACGGATCTCGGCCGGGTCGCGCCCCACGTCGTCGCAGTGCCGCGCCAGCACCTCGCTGAGCTCGCCGATCCGCTCCGGGCTGCTCTCGGTGTCGTTCCACACGTCGGCGTACCGCGCCACCAGCCGCAGCGTGCGGCGGGGGCCGGACCCGCCGACCCAGATCGGCGGGTGCGGCCGCTGCAGGGGTTTCGGCTCGGCGACGGCGTCGGTGAGGCGGTAGTGCTCGCCGTGGAACGTCGTGGTCGGCCGCCCCCACAGCGAGCGGATCACGACGAGCGCCTCCTCGAGGCGGTCCATCCGGGTGCCCACGTCCCCGAGGTCCAGCCCGTACATGGCGTGCTCGCGCTCGTTCCACCCGGCGCCGATCCCGAACTCCAGGCGCCCGCCCGAGAGGTGGTCGACCGTCGTGGCGAGCTTGGCGAGCATCCCGGGGTGCCGGTACGAGTTGCCCGTGACCATGCAGCCGATGCGCACGCGTGAGGTCAGGGTCGCCATCGCGGCCTGCATCGCCCAGGCGTCGAAGACGGGGCGTCCCGGGTCGGGGCCGAGGGAGGCGATGTGGTCCATCACCCACACGTGGTCGAACCCGGCGTCGTCGGCCGTGCGCCACACGTCCGCGAACGCGGTGACCGGCGCGTCCTGGGTGAGCTTGAGGCCGAGTCGACGGTGCATCCCGTCATCCTGGCAGCGCGCACCCGGGCGCGCGACGGGTCGCGGCCCGGCTCCCCGCACCGGGGCGGGCTCGGCGCGTAGCCGCGTGCACCGGGCCGACGCCTCCGTACGATGGCCGCATGCCAGCGCCGAACCGGCCGAGCACGGCCTACCTCGACCATCTCGCCGCCGAGACCGACGACCGCCGGGACGCGGCGCTGGCTGCCGGGCCCCCGGCGGCCGCCGCCGGGGGAGCCCCGGAGGCCCTGGTCGCCGCGGCGGAGGCCGCGGCCTCCGCCCTGGAGCCGGAGCTCGCCGAGATCGTCCGGACCCTGCACGCGCACCCCGAGACCGCGTTCGCCGAGCACGCCAGCGCACGGCTGCTGGTCGAGGTCCTGGCCCGGCACGGCGTCGAGGCCGCCACCGGCGTGCACGGCGTCGAGACGGCGTTCCGCGCCGAGACCGGGCGGCCCGCCGACGGCCCGGCGATCGCGATCCTGGCGGAGTACGACGCCCTGCCCGGCATCGGCCACGCCTGCGGGCACAACGTCATCGCCGCCGCCGCGGTCGGAGCGTTCCTGGCCCTGCACGAGGCCCTGGCCGCGCCCGACGCGCCGGCCGGGCGGGTCGTCCTGCTGGGCACCCCCGCCGAGGAGGGGCACAGCGGCAAGGAGGTGCTGGCGCGGGCAGGCGCGTTCGAGGACCTGGACGCCGCGGTCATGCTGCACCCCTACGGCGTGGACGTGGCCGACCAGGTCTGGCTCGGCCGCCGCCTGCTCACCTGGACGTTCACCGGACGCAGCGCGCACGCCTCGGCGCAGCCCTTCATGGGGCGCAACGCCCTGGACGCGGCCAACCTCGCCTACACCGGCATCGGGCTGCTGCGGCAGCAGCTCCCGCCGGTCGACCGCGTGCACGCCACGATCGTCGAGGGCGGGACCCGGCCGAGCATCGTCCCGGACCGGGCGGTGATGCACCTGTACGCCCGCTCGAAGTACCCGGACACCCTGCGCGACCTCTCCCGACGGCTCGACGACGTCGCACGCGGCGCCGCGCTCATGACCGGCACCGAGGTCGACATCGCCTGGGACGACGGCGCCCACCCCTCGCTCCCGGTGCGCACGAACCAGGCCCTGACCCGGCGGTGGGTCGCGGCGCAGCGTCGGCGCGGCCGGGACGTGCTGCCCGGCGGCGTGGTGTCCGAGACGCTGGCGGCGTCCACCGACTTCGGCAACGTCAGCTTCCGCATCCCCGGCATCCACCCGCTGGTCCAGGTCGCGGACCCCGACGTGGCGCTGCACACGGTGGAGTTCGCGGAGGCCGCCGGCGGCCCCGCCGCGGTCCGGGCCGCGGTCGACGGCGCGGCGGGACTGGCCGCCACCGCGCTCGACTACCTGGGGGACGCCTCGTTGCGCGAGACGGTGCACGCCGAGTTCGCCGCGCAGGGCGGGCCCATCGACGTCCCGCACTACTTCGACTGAGCCCTCGCGGCCGCGCGTCACCGGATCCGGAAGACGGTGTCCCCACGGGGCTCCAGGTCCGTGACCCGCACGCTCGAGACGGCGGCGGCGGGCGGGCCGTGGTGCAGGTACTCCACCACGGACCCGACCGCGCCCTCGTCGCCCTCCAGCTCGACCTCGACGGTGCCGTCGGGCAGGTTGGCGACCTGACCGGCCACCCCGGCGCGCTCGGCCACCCGGGCCGTGGCGTCGCGGAACCCGACGCCCTGGACCCTGCCGTGGACGACGGCGCGCAGCCGGGTGGTCATCTCTCCACGGTAGCCCTGACCGGGGCCGTCGGCCCTGACGAGAGCTCGTCGGGGACGTCTCGCTGGTACTCAGTTGTGCGCAATAGAATTGCGTGCAACCATGAACGCATGCCAGACGTCGGCGCCTCGAAGGCCCTCGACCCGTTGCTGTGCTTCGCCGTGTACTCGCTCGAGCGACGCATCGGGCGGCTCTACGCCGACCTCCTCGCCCCGTGGCGACTGAGCTACACCCAGTACCTCGTCGTCGAGATGCTCGGCGCGAACCACGGCGAGCCCCTCACCGTCGGCGAGCTCGGCCGGCTGCTGGACCTGGACTCGGGGACGTTGTCCCCGCTGGTCAAGCGGCTCGAGGCGCGGGGGGTCGTGCGCCGGGAGCGGAGCCGGGACGACGAACGCGTGGTCACGGTCGCGCTGACCGCGGCCGGGGACGACCTGCACGGGGAGCTGGGCGAGGTCCAGCGCTGCCTGGCCGAGCGCCTGCCGCCCGACCGCGCCGCCGCCGGCGACCTGCTCGCGCGGCTGCGCGAGGCCAACGACTACCTGGCCCTGCACGCCGACGCCTGACCGGGCGCGGTGAGTCCGAACGAAGGGAACGCTCCGTGCTGCAGAACATCGGCTACACCGCCGAAGCCCTCTCCACCGGCGCCGGCCGCGACGGCCGCGTCCGCACCGACGACGGCCGCGTCGACCTCGACATGGCCGTCCCGAAGGACCTCGGCGGCTCGGGCGACGGGTCGAACCCCGAGCAGCTCTTCGCCGCCGGGTACGCCGCCTGCTTCCACTCGGCGCTGCAGAGCGTCGCGAGGCAGCGGAAGATCCGGCTGACCGACACCTCGGTCGGCGCCCGTGTGCACATCGGGGCGGACGGCGACGGCGGCTTCGGCCTGGCCGTCGAGCTCGAGGTCGTCGTGCCCGACCTGCCCGCGCAGGACGCCCGGGCGCTCGCTGACGCCGCGGAGAGGGCGTGCCCCTACTCCAACGCCACCCGGGGAAACATCGACGTGACGGTCTCCGTCGTCGACGGCTGACACGCGCCGAGGGTGGGTCCCGGAGCGGTCCGGGACCCGCCCCCGGCGGCCGGGACGGACGTCCGGTGCGCCGGACGGCCCGGACGTCCGCGCTCGCACGCGGCGCGTACAGTGTTCGGGTGAATCAACGAGGCGCAGGTATCGGCCAGATCGACAGCACGGACCAGCTCGCCCAGGGGCGGGTACAGCTGCAGTCCACGGACACGTGGATCCCGGAGGGCATGGGGGAGACGTGCCGGCGCGCGGCGGCCGAGGGCATCGTGCTGCTGACGAACCGGAACGAGACGCTCCCGCTGGCTGAGAGCGCTACCATCGCGGTCCTTGGCCGCGTGCAGCGCGACTACTTCATGGTCGGCTACGGGTCCGGCGGCGACGTGCGTCCGCCGTACACGTGGAACCTGATCGACGCCCTGCAGGCCACCGACCTGCACGTGGACGAGGCGCTGGCTGAGCGGTACGCGGCCTGGTGCGCGGACCACCCGGTCGACCCGGAGCCGGCCTGGGGCACCTGGCCGCGGTCGCACCCGGAGATGCCGCTGACCGCCGACGAGGTCGCCGCCGTCGCCGAGCGCGCCTCCACCGCCGTCGTCGTCATCGGGCGCGCGGCGGGCGAGGCACGCGAGCAGGCGCTCGAGGAGGGCGGCTACTACCTGACCGCCGACGAGCGGGCACTGCTCTCCCACGCCACCGCGGCGTTCGAGCGGACCGTGGTCGTCGTCGACACGGGCAACGTGGTCGACCTGGCCTGGACCCAGCACTACGACCTCGACGCCGTGCTGCTGGCCTGGCAGGGCGGCATGGAGTCCGGGCGGGCCGTGGCCGACGTGCTCACCGGTGCGGTGCCCGCCGGGGGCAAGCTCACCGCGACGATCGCGACCGCGTACGACCGCTACCCGAGCGCCGGACACTTCGGCGGTCACGACCACAACGAGTACGTCGAGGACGTCTACGTCGGCTACCGATGGTTCGAGACCTTCGCCCCCGAGCATGTGCTGTTCCCGTTCGGCTACGGCCTGACCTACGCGAGCTTCGACGTCCGCGCCGAGGAGGTCGACACCCGCGACGGCGAGGTCGTGGTGCGGGCACGTGTCACGAACACCCACGGGGTGCACCGCGGCACCGAGGTCGTCCAGGCCTACGTCCGTGCCCCGCAGGGCGCCCTCGGCCGCCCGGCCCGGCACCTGGCCGCCTTCGGCAAGACCCGCGAGCTGGCGCCCGGCGAGTCCGAGACGCTCGAGCTGCGTTTCCGCCTCGACGACCTGGCGGCCTACGACGACACCGGCGCGACGGGCCACCGGTCGGCCTACGTCCTGGAGGCCGGCCGCTACGAGGTCCTCGTGGGCACCGACGTGCGCACCGCCGTGCCGTGCGGCGGTGCGGACGTCGCGGAGCTGCGGGTGGTGCGGCAGGTCACCGAGGCCGGCGCCGTCGCACCCGGGCACGCCTTCGAACGCGTCGTCGCCCGCACGGAGGGCGGCGAGGTCCGGGCGGCCCGCGAGACCGTTCCGGAGGCGACGGTCTCGCGTCAGGACCGCGTGCTCGGTGCGCTGCCCGCGCCCGTCGAGCGCACCGGGGACCGCGGTGTCACGCTGGCCGACGTCGCCGCGGGGGACGCGTCGCTCGACGAGTTCGTCGCCCAGCTCGACGACGACGAGCTCGAGGCGCTGTCGCGGGGCGACTTCACCATGGACTCCGGTCTCGGCCCGGCCGGCAACGCCGGCGCGCTCGCCGGCACCGTCGAGTCCCTGCGGGCCAAGGGCGTCCCGGCGCTGACCACGACGGACGGACCGGCCGGGATCCGCCTGGCCACGCACACCGCGCTGCTGCCCAGCGGCACCGCCCTGGCCTCGACCTGGAACCCCGAGCTGGTCACGACGCTGAACGCGCTGCTGGCCGTCGAGATGGCGGCGAAGGGGTCGGACATCCTGCTCTCGCCGGGGATGAACATCCAGCGCGACCCGCTCTGCGGCCGCAACTTCGAGTACTTCTCCGAGGATCCGCTGCTCACGGGCCGGATGGCGGCCGCCACGGTGCGCGGCATCCAGTCCGAGGGGCTGGCGGCCTGCCCCAAGCACTTCGCCGCCAACAACCAGGAGGACAACCGGGAGTACAACGACTCCCGGGTCTCGGAGCGGGCGCTGCGGGAGATCTACCTGCGGGGGTTCGAGATCTGCGTCGCCGAGTCGGCGCCGCGCACCCTCATGACCTCGTACAACAAGATCAACGGCGTCTGGGGTCACTACCACCACGACCTGGTCACCACGGTCCTGCGCGGCGAGTGGGGCTTCGACGGCGCGGTGATGACCGACTGGTGGATGCGGGAGGCCGTCGACCCCGACTTCCCGGCCGTGACCAACGACGCCTACCGCGTGCGCGCCCAGGTGGACGTCCACATGCCCGGTGCGTGGGGGCGTGACGACCGGCACGGGGACGGGTCGCTGCTGGCCTCCCTGGCGGCCGCCGACGGCGTCACGCTCGGCGAGCTGCAGCGCACCGCGGGCAACGTGCTGCGCCTGGCGCTGTCGAACCCGCGGCTGTCCCCGGGCCGCTGACCTGCAGCGGCGCAGCGGCCGTCGTCGGCGTGGCCGACCCTGTCGTCCCGGGATACGATCCCGGGACGACAGCCGCTGGGAGGCGTGAGAGAACTCGTGAACAACCCTGCTGGTCCAGCAGACGGGCACCATCGTCATCGTCCGTCGTGCCGACCCTCCGGGGGTGACCGGTGCTGATCACCGTCGCCACCCTGCTCCTCGGGATCGTGGTCATCGCCGTCGTCATCGCGTTCAACGGGTACTTCGTCGCCCAGGAGTTCGCCTACATGTCGGTCGACCGCTCCCGGCTCGGCGCCCAGGCGGAGGCCGGGGACCGCAGCGCCGCGGACGCGCTGGCGGTCACGCGGCGCACGTCCTTCATGCTCTCGGGTGCCCAGCTGGGCATCACCGTGACCGGTCTGCTCATCGGGTACGTGGCCGAACCGCTCGTCGGGGAGTCCCTGGGCGAGATCTTCGGCGTCGTCGGCGTCCCGGCGGGCGTGAGCGTGGCGGTCGGCACCGTCGGAGCGCTCGCGCTGTCGACCGTGGCCCAGATGATCTTCGGCGAGCTGTTCCCCAAGAACCTCGCGATCGCCGCGCCCGACCCGTTGGCGCGGCGCCTCGCCCGCTCCACCCGGATCTACCTGGCCGCCTTCGGCTGGCTGATCACGGTGTTCGACCGCGCAGCGAACGGGCTGCTGCGCCTGGTGGGCATCGAGCCGGTGGACGACGTCGACTCCAGCGCGACCGCCCGCGACCTGGAGCACATCGTCGCCGACTCGCGCCACAGCGGTGACCTGCCCGAGGACCTGTCGATGATGCTGGACCGGATCCTCGACTTCCCGCAGCGCGACGTCGAGCACGCCATGGTGCCGCGCGCCCGGGTCGACACGCTGCACCCGGACGACACCGTCGGCGAGGCCCGGGCCGCCATGGCGCAGGCCCACACGCGGTACCCGGTGATCTCCGACGAGGACGAGCCGGTCGGTGTCGTGCACCTGCTCGACGTGCTGGCCGCCGGCGAGGCGCACGACACCCCGGTCGGCGACATCATGCAGCCGGCGACCGTCCTGCCGACCCTCATGCTGCTGCCGGACGCGCTCGCCGAGCTCACGGCGCGCCGCGACGAGCTGGCCTGCGTCATCGACGAGTACGGCGGGTTCGCCGGCATCCTCACCGTGGAGGACCTCGCCGAGGAGGTGGCCGGGGAGATCACCGACGAGCACGACGTCGAGCAGGCCGAGGTCGTCGAGCCGGAGGGCGAGGCGACCTGGCGCATGGGCGGGGACGTCCACCTGGACGAGGCCGAGCGGGTCCTCGACCACGAGCTGCCCCGCGGCGACTACGAGACGATGTCCGGACTGGTGATCGCCGAGCACGGCAACCTGCCGGAGGTCGGGGAGACCGTGACCATCGAGCTCGCGACCGAAGCGGTCGAGCTCGCCCTGCACGAGCAGGTGCGGCGTCGGCTGAACATCGAGGTGCTCTCCGTGGACCGCTACGTCCCGTCCCAGCTCCGGGTGACCTTGCACGAGGTCGAGGCACCGGCCGAGGACGAGGGGCACGAGAACGGGGACGTCGCCAGCGGCGACCTCGAGAGCGAGGGGGACCGGCGATGACGAACCCGTGGATCGTGCTGGCCGTGACGACGGCGCTCCTCGTGGCGAGCGGCTTCTTCGTGATCATCGAGTTCGCGCTGATCGGCGCGCGCCGGCACCGGCTGGAGGAGATGGCGCCGTCCAGCGGCGCGGCCCGCTCCGCGCTGCGGGCGACCAACGAGCTGACCGTCATGCTCGCAGGGGCCCAGCTGGGGATCACCGCCTGCACCTTCGCGCTGGGCGCCGTGACCAAGCCGGCCCTGGACGCCTGGCTCGGCCCCGGGCTCGAGGCGGTCGGCGCCCCGTACTGGCTCGCCGACACGGCCGCGTTCCTGCTCTCCCTGCTCGTGGTGACCTTCCTGCACCTGGTCCTGGGGGAGATGGCGCCGAAGTCCTGGGCGATCACCCACCCGGAGCGCTCGGCGATGCTCATCGCACCCCCGGCCCGCGCGTTCATCTGGGTGTTCCGGCCGCTGCTGGGCTGGATCAACCGGATGGCGAACAGGCTGGTGGCCGCGACCGGCGTCGAACCGGTGGACCGGGCGGCCGTCGGGGGGCAGGACGCCGACACGATCCGTCACCTGGTCGACCACTCCGCGAAGGAGGGGGCGCTCGACGACGCGCTGAGCGGCCCGCTGGCCGGTGCCCTCGACCTGAGCACGCGCGAGGTCTCCTCGTTCGTCAGCGCCGAGGCGGCACCCACGGCGGTGCCCGCCGACGCCGACGTGGCCGCCGTGCAGGAGGCCGCCCGACGCAGCGGCCACCTGCGCATCCTCGTCGACACCGGCGACGGCCCGCCCGGCATCGTGCACGTGCGCGACACGCTGCTGGAGCCCTCCGACCGCCTCGCCCGCGACCTCGCCCGGCCGGCGTACGTGGTGCGCCCCCGGATGCCGGTCCACGAGGCGTTGTCGGGCATGCGCCGCGAGAGCGTGCAGCTCGCCGTGGTGATGGACGGCGACCTGCTGGTCGGTGTCGTCTCCCTCGAGGACGCGCTGGACCAGGTCATCCCGCGGTCCTGAGCCGGCACCACCGTTCGTCGGCGCGCCGGCGCGCCCCTGACCCCCGTAGCCCCCGTCGCCCCACGGCGCCGGGGGCTACTACGGTGAGGGACCGACACGGGGTGCGCCCGTCGGGGCGCTGAGATCACACCCGTCGAACCTGAAGCAGCTCGTACTGACGAAGGGATGTCGCCGATGACGACGAACGCGCCGCACCAGCCGCTCACCCCACCCGCCCCCCGCGGTCCCGTGCCGCGGGTGCTCGCGGTGGCCGGGTCCGACCCGTCCGGCGGGGCCGGCGTGCAGGCCGACCTGAAGTCGATCGCTGCCGCCGGCGGCTACGGCATGGCGGCCCTGACGGCGCTGACCGCCCAGAACACGTGCGGGGTCCGTGCCGTGCACGTGCCGCCGCCGGAGTTCCTGGCGGCGCAGCTCGAGGCGGTGTCGGACGACGTGGCCGTCGACGCCGTCAAGATCGGCATGCTGGCGACCGCCGAGGTCGCCGCGGTCCTGGCCGACTGGCTGCGCCGTACCCCCGCGTCGGTGCCGGTGGTGCTCGACCCGGTGATGGTGGCCACCTCGGGCGACCGGCTCCTGGACCCGGCGGGGGAGGAGGCCATCCGCGGCCTGCTGGCGCGCTGCGACGTGGTCACCCCGAACCTGCCCGAGCTGGGCGTGCTGCTCGGCGAACCGTGCGCCGCGGACTGGTCGGCGGCCCTCGCCCAGGGCGCGCGGCTGGCGGCGCGGTGGCAGGTCCGTGTCCTGGTCAAGGGCGGTCACCTGGCCAATGACCACGCCGCGGACGCCCTCGTCGGGCCGGGCGGTGACGTGCAGCAGGTCGACGGCGTCCGCGTGGGCACCCGGCACACGCACGGGACCGGCTGCTCGCTGTCCTCCGGCCTGGCGACGCGGTACGCGCGCGAGGGGGACTGGCGCCGTGCGCTGGTGGGGACCAAGGCGTGGCTGACGTCGGCCCTGACCGGCGCCGACGGTCTCGGTGTCGGCCGGGGGCGGGGGCCGGTGGACCACTTCGCGGCGCTGCGCGACGTCGTCGTGGCCGCCGGGACCGAACCCGTCGGCGGGGGGTGGGGTCCGGTGGCTCAGCGGGTGTCCGCCGGGTCCTGACCCGAGGCCGGTCGACGGGCCACGACCTCGATCGTGTGCCAGCGCTTCGGGCCGCCGAAGGAAGGGCCGTCGGCCTCGTGCTCCGTGACGTCGACGTCCTCCCAGCCGGCGAACAGCTCCTCGACCGTGGCGCGGTCGTGGAACGTCAGCCGGTCGGCGAGGTCCGGCTCGGCCGCCCACTGGTCCCGCCGGCCGAAGAACGTGACCGCGCACCAGCCGCCCGGGCACAGCGCGGACCGCAGGCCGTGCCAGACGGCCGGGAACTCCTCCGGGGGCACGAACGGCAGGGCGAAGGAGGCGTGCACCAGGTCGAGGTCGGGCAGCGGCAGCGCGGCACCGACGCCGACCCGTCGGACCCGGATCGCGTGCCGGTGCCCGCGCGGCACCGCCGCCGTGACCCGGGCGACCGTCGACGGCGCCGGGTCGATCGCCAGCACCCGCCACCCGTGGTTCACCAGCGCCGCTGTCTCGACCCCGGCGCCGGCCCCCACGTCCAGCGCGAGCCGGCCCGCGCCGGGACCGGCGTGGCCGAGGAGCCGTCGGCACAGGTCACGGACCGGCCGCGTGCCCTGCCGGGCGTTGTAGGCGTCCCAGTGCTCGTCGTCGAAGCGGACCACGGGCCCAGGCTAGGCCCGCACCGGAGTGCCCGGAGCAACCGTGTCGGTGGGTGGTGCGAGAATCGATTCGATGCCCCCCACCGCGCGCGCCGACCGCCCCGACAGCCCGTCCGTCCCGGCGGGGTCCGACCTGAGCACCCTCGCCTCCCTGCGCCGGTTGCTGCCCACCGTCCGTCCCGCGCTGCCGCGGCTCGTCGCCGGGCTGGTCGCGGCACTCGGTGCCAGCCTGGCGGCCCTCGCGATCCCGCGCGTGCTGCAGGTGCTCGTCGAGGGGCCGTTGGCCGCCGGCGCGGCGGCGGGCGACCCGGCGGCGCTGCTGTGGCCCACGCTGGCCGTGCTCGCCCTCGGGCTGCTGGAGGCCGGACTGATCCTCCTGCGCCGCACGCTCGTGATGTACCCCGGCACGCGGGTCGAGGCGGCGCTGCGCACCACGCTGTTCCGTCACCTGCTCCAGCTGCCCGCCTCCTTCCACGACCGGTGGGCCGGTGGCCAGCTGCTCAGCCGCTCCATGACCGACCTGGGGCTGCTGCGCCGCTGGCTGGTCTTCGGGCTCCTGCAGCTGGTGGTCAGCACGATCACCGTCGTCGTCGGCATCGCCGTGCTGGTCGCCACGGCGGGATGGCTGGGGCTCGTCTACCTCGTCGGCGCGGTCCCCGTCGTCGTCATCGCCTACCGCTTCTCGCGCCGGTACCGCGTCATCGCCCGGACGTCCCAGGACCAGTCCGGCGACCTCGCCAACACCGTCGAGGAGTCCGTGCACGGCATCCGGGTGCTCAAGGCCTTCGGGCGCGGGGGCGACGCCCTGGAGTCCTTCACGGGACAGGCCGAGCAGCTGCGTCGCACCGAGATCCGCAAGGCCGGCAACCAGGCGACGGTCACCACCGCCCTGCACCTCATCCCCGAGGCCACCCTGGCGGTCTGTCTCGTCCTCGGCGTCTGGTCGGCCGCCGAGGGGCAGCTCACCGTCGGGGCCCTGGCCGCCTTCTTCCTCACCGCCGCCGTCATCAACGGTCCCGTCGTCGACCTCGGCATGACCCTGTCCATGACGCTCAACGCGCGGACCGCCGTCGACCGCTTCTTCGAGGTCGTCGAGACCGCGAACCCGCTGACGGACCCCGCCGAGCCGCGTGAGCTCGGCACCGTGCGCGGTGAGGTCACGCTGCGTGACGTGACCTTCCGCCACGAGGCCGACGAGCCCCCTGTCCTGGACGGCGTCGACCTCGACCTGCCGGCCGGCACCACGACCGCCCTCGTCGGGCTCACGGGCTCCGGCAAGTCGACGCTGGCGATGCTCCTGCCCCGTCTCCACGACGTGACCACCGGGTCCGTCCGCCTCGACGGCGTCGACGTGCGCGACCTGCGTCGCCACGACCTGCGTCGCGCGGTCGCCGTCGCCTTCGAGGAGCCCACGCTGTTCTCCACCACCGTGCGCGAGAACGTCCTGCTCGGTGTCGACGACTCCCTGCCCGCGCCCGAGAGGGAGCGGCTGCTGCACAGCTCCCTCGACGTCGCCCGGGCCGGGTTCGTCCACGACCTGCCCCAGGGTGTCGACACCCGGATCGGCGAGGAGGGCCTGTCGCTGTCCGGTGGTCAGCGGCAACGCCTGGCCCTGGCCCGCGCCATCGCGGCCCGGCCCCGCGTCCTCGTCCTGGACGACCCGCTGTCCGCCCTCGACGTCACCACCGAGGAGGCCGTCACCCGTGGGCTGCGCGAGGTGCTGGCGGGCACCACGAGCCTCGTCATCGCCCACCGTCCCTCGACGGTCGCGCTCGCCGACCGGGTCGCCGTCCTGTCCGACGGCCGGATCAGCGCGGTGGGCACCCACCGCGAGCTGCTCGCCCGCGACCCCCACTACCGCTACGTCGTCGCCTCGCTCGAGGAGGACTGGGTGGCCCACGAGCACGAGACCGACCTGACCCAGGAGGCGCGATGACCGCGGCCACCGGACGTCTGCGCCCCACCGACGCGCGGGCCGACGACGCCACCGACCTCGACCGCGGCACCTCCCGGGCCGTGCGGCGCCGCTCGCTGCACCTGCTCGGCCAGCTCCTGCGCCCCCGTGCCGGGGCGCTCGCCGGGGCCGGCGCGCTCGTGGTGATCAGCACGCTGGCCCAGGTCTCCGGGCCGTTGCTGGTCCAGGCCGCGATCGACACGGCGCTGCCGGCCCTGCGCGAGGGCGACCCGACCCGCCTGGTCGTCGTCGGCGGCATCTACGTGCTGGCGGCCGTGCTCGGCGGGCTGTGCGCGGGCGCCTACGTGCGCGCCGCGGCCCGGGTCGCCCAGAGCGTCCTGCTCGAGCTGCGCCGCCGCGTCTTCCGGCACACCCAGCGTCTCTCCCTGGAGTTCCACGAGTCGTACACGTCGGGCCGGGTGATCAGCCGCCAGACCTCCGACCTGGAGGCGCTGCGCGAGCTGTTCGACGGCGGGCTGACCGGCGTGGTCTCGTCGCTGATGCTCATGGTCTTCACCGCCGGTGCGCTGTTCTACGTCGACTGGCGCTCGGGGCTGGTGCTCCTGGTGGCCCTCGTGCCGGCCTGGCTCCTGACGCGCTGGTTCCAGCGCCGCTCGCAGCAGTCCTACCGCGAGCAGCGCACCGCCTCGGCGCGGCTCATCGTGAAGTTCGTCGAGACCATGACCGGCATGCGCGCGGTCCAGGCCTTCCGCCGGGAGGCCACCGACGACGCCGAGTACGGCCGTCTGGGCGAGCAGTACCGCGACGCGAACCTGCGGATCTTCGGGGTCAACGGCCGGTACCAGCCGGGACTGGTGCTCATCGGGAACCTGACGGTCGCCGCCGCGCTCGCCTACGGCGGGTGGCGGGTGGTCGAGGGCACCCTGGACGTCGGCGCGCTCGTCGCCGTCCTGCTGTACGTGAAGCGGTTCTTCCAGCCGATCCAGCAGCTCGGCATGTTCTACAACGCGCTGCAGTCGGCCGTCGCCGCGCTGGAGAAGGTGTCCGGCCTGCTCGCCGAGGAACCCACCGTCGTCGAGCCGTCCGACCCCACACCCCTGCCGTCACCGCGCGGCGAGATCCGCCTGCAGGACGTCACCTTCGGCTACGGGGACGGCCCGGTGGTGCTGCCCCGGCTGGACCTGACGATCCCGGCCGGTCAGACCGTCGCGCTCGTCGGGTCCACCGGTGCCGGCAAGTCCACCCTCGCCAAGCTCGTCACGCGGTTCTACGACGCCAGCGCGGGACGGGTGCTGCTGGACGGCGTGGACGTCCGCGACGTCTCCGGCACCGACCTGCGCCGTGCCGTCGTCATGGTCACCCAGGAGGCCTACCTGTTCAGCGGGTCGGTGCGGGAGAACATCGCCCTGGGGAGGCCGGACGCCACCGACGCGGAGGTCGAGGCCGCGGCACGCGCCGTCGGTGTGCACGAGTTCGTGACGAGCCTGCCCGAGGGCTACGACACCGACGTCAACAAGCGCGGCGGCCGCGTGTCGTCCGGGCAGCGCCAGCTGCTCAGCTTCGCGCGGGCCTTCCTCGCGGACCCCGCGGTGCTGGTCCTCGACGAGGCGACCAGCTCGCTCGACATCCCGGGCGAGCGGCTGGTGCAGCGCGGCCTGCAGACCCTTCTGGCCGACCGGACCGCGATCATCATCGCCCACCGGCTCTCCACGGTGGACATCGCCGACCGGGTGCTCGTGCTCGAGCACGGTCGCGTCCTGGAGGACGGCGCACCGGCGGACCTGGTGGCCGCCGGCGGACGCTACGCGGCGATGCAGGCCGCGTGGCGGGACTCCGTGGCCTGAGACGGCAGGTCAGGCCGGGGCGGGTGCGGACGCCCCGATCGCGACGAGCTGGTCCACCAGCGCCCGTACCGGCGGCGACGGCTCGCCGACGGTCAGGGCGCGGACGGCGCGGCGCGCTCCCGGCAGCACCGCCGTGTCGACGTCCGGATGGCGGTGGGCGCGCAGTGCCAGACCCGGCAGCAGGCTGACCCCCGCCCCGGCGGCGACCAGCGCCTGCACCGCGACGTAGTCGTCGGTCTCGAACGCGATCCGGGGCGCGTAGCCGGCGACGGCGCACCGTGCGACCAGGTCGGCGCGGCAGCGCTCGCAGCCGGCGATCCACGCGGCGTCCGCGAACGGGCGCAGCGGCGTCCACCCGTCGGCGGGGCCCTCGGGGGCGGGGGCTCCGCCGTCCGTCGTCCGCGTGACGAGGTGGACCTGGTCGTCGAGCACCGGTGTCGCGGTGAACGGTGACGGGTCCTGGACCGAGCGCTCGCCGGTGATGTCCTGGTGCTCGAACACGAGCGCCACGTCCACCTCACCGGCGCGCAGCGCGGCGACGGCCTCCGGGGGCTCCGCCTCGACGAGACTGACGCCGAGGCCGGGGTGGGCCTCGCGGAGCCTGCTGACCGCCTCGGGCACGAGCGTGGCGAGGGCGGACGGGAAGGCAGCCAGGCGCGCGCGTCCGGCCCGCAGCCCGGCCAGGGCGTCCAGCTCGCGCTGGGCGCCCTCGACGCGGGCGATGATCTCCTCCGCACGATCCGCCAGGAGCTGGCCCGCCTCGGTGAGGCGGACGCCGCGGCCGACGCGTTCCAGCAGGGGCAGGCCCGCCTCCGCCTCCAGCCGGGACAGGTGATGGCTCACCGAGGGCTGGGCGTAGTGCAGGTCCCGGGCGGCCGCGGTCACCGAACCCGTGCGGGCGACGGCGGCCAGCACCCGCAGCCGGGTCAGGTCGAGATGTGCCGGGGGAGGAGGGACGTCCGTCATACCACCAGCCTACGAGTGATTCATCGATGGTTGCGATCCAAAGCCGCGAAGACGGGCATTGGACCGATGAGACGCTGCGGCGGACGATGGTGCACATGGCACCAGCACCGCCGACCATCGACGACGTGCGGGCCGCGCAGCAGCGGCTCGAGGGGCTCGTGGTGACGACACCGACCACCGCCTACCCCGAGCTCGACCGGCGTGTCCGGGCCCGTGGGTCGGCGGGGACGTCCGTCGTCGTCAAGCACGAGAACCTGCAGCACACCGGTGCCTTCAAGGTGCGCGGCGCCCTCAACCTCGTGCGTCGAGGTCGCGGGATCGAGCACGGCGTCGTGGCCTACTCCACCGGCAACCACGCCCAGGCGCTGGCCTACGCCTCCGCCGCGGCGGGCGTGCCCTGCACGATCGTCATGCCGCGGGACCCCAACCCGGTCAAGGAACGCGCCGTGCGCGACCGAGGTGCCGAGGTCGTCCTGCACGGTGCGGACCTCGGCGAGGCCGCCGTGCACGCCCGGAGCATCGCGGACCGGCGCGGGGCACGGCTCGTCAGCGCGGGGGACGAGCCGGAGCTCGTGGCCGGGGTCGCCACGGCGACCGTCGAGCTGCTGGAGCAGGCACCCGAGCTGGACACGCTCGTCGTGCCGGTCGGCGGCGGCTCCGGTGCCGCGGCCGCCTGCCTGGTCACGGCGGCGCTCGCGCCGCACGTCGAGGTCGTCGGCGTGCAGTCGTCCGCCGCCCCGGCCGCGCACGACTCCTGGCGGTCCGGTGCGTTGCGGACCCGGCCCGTGAGGACCCGCGCCGAGGGGCTGGCGGTCGGGTGCGGCTTCGCCCTGACCCAGACGGTGCTGCTCCAGCACCTGGCCGACTTCCTGCTCGTGGACGACGAGGCGATCACCGAGGCCCAGCACGCCTACCTCACCGCGGCGCGCACGGTCGCCGAGGGCGCGGGCGCCGCGGCGCTGGCCGCGGTGCTGTCCTTTCCCGACCGGTTCGCCGGACGGCGCGTGGGGGTGGTCTGCAGCGGGGGCAACGCGCGCGAGGAGGAGCTGCTGCGCGCGTTGACGTGCGACGCGGCCGGTGCCGCGGCGTAACCTGGCCCGATGGCGCGCATCGTCGACATCCATCCGGTGGACCCGCAGCCGCGACTGGTCCGGCAGGTCGTGGACGCCCTGCGGGACGGGGCGCTCATCGCCTACCCGACCGACTCCGGCTACGCGCTCGGCTGCCGCATCGGGCAGCACGACGGCGCGGAGCGGATCCGGCGCATCCGGCGTCTGGACGCCAAGCACCACTTCACGCTCGTGTGCTCCGACTTCGCCCAGATGGGCCAGCTCGTGCGTCTCGACACCGCCGAGTTCCGGGCGATCAAGGCCGCCACGCCCGGTCCCTACACCTTCGTGCTCCCGGCGACGTCGGAGGTGCCCCGGCGGCTCGCGCACCCCAAGAAGAAGACCGTGGGGGTGCGCATCCCCGACTCGCGGCTGGTGCAGGAGATCCTGCGCGAGCTCGGCGAGCCGCTGCTCAGCTCGACGCTCATCCTGCCGGGCGAGGAGGAGGCCATGACCGAGGGATGGCAGGTCGCCGAGGAGCTGGACCGTGACGTCGATCTCGTCGTCGAGTCCGGTGAGGTGACCGCCGCTCCCACGACGGTGGTGGACTTGTCCGGCCCGACGCCGGAGGTCGTCCGCGAGGGCGCGGGGGATCCCGACCCCTTCCTGTGAGCACCCCACCACGACCCGCCCACGCGCTCGGCGCCCCTGGCGGCTAGGGTTCCTGGCATGAGCGATCGTGGACTCCAGCTGGCACAGGACAAGATGCGCGCGGCGGGTGTGGCCACCGCCGCGATCGACACCTTCACCCGGTTCTACCGGCTGCTGGAGGAGGGCGCCACGGGTCTCGTCCGCGAGGACGACGTCGAGCCGTTGACCGACCTGACCCGCCACGCCGACCTCGACGTGACGCCGCAGGAGGCCGCCGAGGCGCTGGGTCGCACCGCGATCATCAAGCTGAACGGAGGTCTCGGCACCTCGATGGGCATGGACCGCGCCAAGTCCCTGCTGGAGGTCCGCCGCGACGCGGAGGGACGCTCGATGAGCTTCCTCGACGTCATCGTCGGCCAGGTGCGAGCCGCCCGGCGGGCCACGGGCGCACGGCTGCCGCTGGTGCTCATGAACTCCTTCCGGACGCAGGACGACACGCTCGCGGCGCTGGCTCCCTACGGCGACCTCGCCGTCGACGGCCTGCCGCTCGACTTCCTGCAGAACCGCGAGCCGAAGCTGCGGGCCGACACGCTCGAGCCGGTGGAGTGGCCCGCCGACCCGGCGATGGAGTGGTGCCCGCCGGGGCACGGCGACCTGTACCCGGCGCTGCACGCCGGCGGTGTGGTCCACGCCCTGCTCGAGGCGGGCTTCCGGTACGCGTCGGTGTCCAACTCCGACAACCTCGGGGCGACGCCCGACGGGGAGATCGCTGCGTGGTTCGCCCGGTCGGGCGCCCCGTACGCGGCCGAGATGTGCCTGAAGACACCGGCCGACGTCAAGGGGGGTCAGCTGGTGGTGCGCCGCTCCGACGGCCGGATCATCCAGCGCGAGACCGCGCAGACGCACCCGGACGACATGGACGCCTTCCTCGACGCGTCGCGCCACCGGTACTTCCACACCAACAACCTGTGGTTCGACCTGGAGGCGCTGGCCGCCGAGCTGGACCGGACCGGGGGAGTGCTCGAGCTGCCGCTGATCCGCAACGCCAAGACGGTCGACCCCACCGACGGCGACTCTCCCGAGGTGGTCCAGATCGAGTCGGCGATGGGCGCGGCGGTCGCGGTCTTCGACGGCGCCACCGCCATCGAGGTCGGCCGGGAGCGGTTCCTGCCGGTGAAGACCACCAACGACCTGCTGCTGCTGCGCTCGGACGTGTACGACCTCACCGACGACTTCCGCCTGGAGGCCACGGTCCCCGCGCCCCTGGTCCAGCTCTCGAAGACCTACAAGACGATCGGCGCGTTCGACGAGCGCTTCGCCGCCGGCCCGCCCTCGCTGCGCGGCGCCGACGGCCTCGCCGTGGCCGGCGACTGGACGTTCGGTGCGGACGTCACCGTGGTGGGCGACGCGATGCTGCCGGAACCGGACGGCGACGCGGGCACCGTCCCCGACGGGGCGACGATCACCGCGGACGGCGTGCAGGCCTGACCCGGGGCGGCCCGGCGCCGGGCGCGCGTCAGTCGTGCGCCGGGACGTCGACGATCCGCTCGGCACCCACGGTGGCCCGCAGCCGTCCGGCGGACGCGGCGGCGAGCTCGGCGTCGAGCGTCTCCAGCTCGGTCGGCGGGACGAGCAGCCGCAGTCGTGCGACCTCCGCGTACTCGGGGTCGTCCACGACGGCGCCGTGCGCGGCGCTCCAGTCGCGCAGCAGGTGGTCGATGCGGCCGGCATCGGCGTGCGGGGCGTCCACGGAGACCTCGCGCACCGTGCGGCGCTCCAGGATGCCGCCCCCGGCGTCAGCGGCGTCGACCGCTCCCGCCACGGCCGCGGAGTAGGCGCGCACCAGCCCGCCGGCACCCAGCAGGACCCCGCCGAAGTAGCGGGTGACCACGGCCACCACGTCGGTCAGGCGGCGGTGACGCAGCACCTCCAGCATCGGGACGCCCGCCGTGCCGGACGGTTCGCCGTCGTCGGAGGAGCGCTGGGAGTCCGCGTGCGTGCCCAGCACCATGGCCACGCAGTGGTGGCGGGCGTCCCAGTGCTGCTTGCGGACCGCCGCGATCACGGCGTCGGCCTCGGTCTCGGACGCCACCGGCGCGAGGTGGGCGAGGAACCGCGACTTCTTGATCACCAGCTCGTGGTCGACGGGATCGGCGAGGGTGCGGGGCAGAGGGGCGGGCACACCCCCATCCTACACTTGCAAGAACTCTTTCGAAAGAATACTTTCGAGACATGGAGACGCCCTCGACGCCACCTTCGGTGCCCCCGCCCGGGAACGGGAAGCCCGTCCCGCCGTTCCCCGTGCGGAAGATCTCCGACCCCCGGGAGCTGCGCGCCCTCGCCCACCCGGTGCGGTTCGCCATCATCGACCTCCTCGCCGAGGGGCCGCTGACGGCCACGCAGTGCGCCGAACGGTTGGGGGAGACCCCGGCGAACTGCTCGTACCACCTGCGCCAGCTCGAGAAGTACGGGCACGTGTTCCGGGCGGACGGCGGGCACGGCCGCGAACGACCCTGGCGTGCGCGGGACGAGGGCATCACCTGGGACGAGGACGGTCCGGCGGGCGTGGCTGCCCGGGTCGCCCTGGACGAGGCCGTCGACGAGTTCCGGTTCGACGCGTGGCGACGGTTCCGGCGGCGGCGGGCCGCGGAACCCGAGCCGTGGCGGCGAGCGGCGTTGTCCACCGACGTGGTGGCGTGGCTGACCCCCGCGGAGCTGGAGCGGGTCACGCAGGGCCTCTACGACCTCTTCGCGCCGTACGAGGAGCGGGACGCCGACCCGGCCGCGCGTCCGGAGGGTGCCCGCGCCGTCCGTCTCTTCGCCTACGCCTACCCGGGTGGTCCCGGTGCCGGCGAGGCGCACCGGTGACCGCGCCCGGGGTGCGGCCCGGCGCCCTGGTGGCCGCGCGGCGGCGGTTCGTGGCGCTGGCCTTCCTGCGGTGGTTCCCCACCGGGCTGATCGTGCCCGTCATGGTCCTGCTGCTCCAGCAGCGCGGTCTCGACCTCGCCACCGTCGGTCTCCTCGTCGCGCTGTACAGCGTCACCACGCTGGTCCTCGAGCTGCCGACGGGCGGGATGGCGGACGTCGTCGGCCGGCGCCCCGTGCTCGTGGTCTCCTCGGTGCTGTCCGTGGTCGCCTCGGTGCTCTACGCGACGGGCACCTCCCTGCTCGTGCTGGGGACGGCCTCGGTGCTGCTCGGTGTCGCGCGCGCCCTCGACTCCGGACCGTTGCAGGCCTGGTACGTCGACCGCGCGCAGGAGCTCGACGCGCAGGCCGACCTGCGACCCGCGCTCGGACGGGCCGGCGCCGCCGAGTCGCTCGGGCTCGGCGGGGGCGCGCTGGTCGGGGGTGTCCTCGTGGCCGTCTCCCCGTGGCCCACCGCCGGGACGGTGGTGGTCGCCCTGTCGACGCCGTTCCTGGTCGCCGCGGCCGTCGGGCTCGTGCACCTGGTGCTGGTCGTGGCCTGGGTGCGCGAGGTCCGCCCGCCCGGCGCCTGCCGGCCACGCGACCTGGTCGCGGACGTCCCGCGGACGGTCGTCCGTGGGGTCGTGCTGGCTGCGTCCCGTGCACCCCTGCGCCGCATCGCCTCGTTCATGGTGGTGCTCGGGTTCGCGCTGGCGGGGATCGAGCTCCTCGCGCCGGCGGCCGCGGCCGCGCTGCTCGGCGGGGCCTCGAGCGCGGCCGCCCCCTACGCCGCCCTCGTCACGGCGGGGTTCTGCGCCTCCGCGGCGGGGGCGGCGCTGGCCCCCGCCGCGGCGCGCCTCGCGCGGTCGTCGCCCCGGGCGGTCGCGGTGTCGACGGTCCTCGCGGCGGGCGCCCTGGCCGCGGTCGGGATCCCGGTCGGGGGAGCGGCGGCCGCGGCGTTCGTCGCCTTCTACCTGCTGCTCGGCGTCGGCGGGCCGCTGCTCGACGACCTGACGCACCGCGCCGTGTCGTCCCGGGAGCGCGCCACGGCCCTGTCGGTGAACTCGATGGTCCTGCAGGCCGGCGGAGCCGGGGCGGCGCTCGCCCTCGGGGCGCTCGTCACGACGACCTCTCGCGGCCTCGCGTTCGCCGTGGCGGGCGGCGTGCTCGCGCTGGGAGTGCTGGCCCTGGTGCGCTGGCCGTCCGCGGATCGTGGACACGCCGAGACCAGCGGGGATGAAAAAGTGTGCCAAGCGGCAGACTGAACCCATGACTCCGGAGACCACCGACCATCGCTCCCCGACCCGGTACCCGCGGCCGACCGTCTCGCTCGAGGAGGCGGACTGGGTCTGGCGCGAGCTGGCCGTCGAGGCCCTGCGGCCGGAGGCCAAGCCCGAGACGGTGCGGCTCGCGGTCGTCGCGGGCCTGACGCGGAGCACCGGTGCGCGCTACGGCGACCTGCTGCGCGTGCGTGTCGAGGACCTCGACCTGGGGCCCGACGTGCTGGCCGGCCGAGGGCGTGTGGCCGGGACCCGCGTGCCGGGGGAGGGGCGCGTCGTCGTGCGCCACGGGAAGCACCGCACCCCCCGTCGTCACCGCGTGCCGGGCGAGGTCGTCGTGGTGCTCCGGCACTGGGCCGTCGTGCGGACCGAGCTGGCCGCCGAGCTGGAGGGCACCGTACCCCGCGCGCTGCTGCTGACCGTGCACCACACGCACGACAACGGCACCACGGTCTCGAGCGGACTGCCGATCACGAAGCAGGGTCTGGTGCTCTCGTGGAGGAGGTTCGTGCATCGGACGAACGCCCGCCTCGGGGCGACGCGGCCTCCGCTGCCGACCCGTTTCGAGCAGGTGCGGCGCGCCTGGGTGGACGCGGGGATCCCCGATCCCGGCGTCACGCTCCCAGAAAAATAGTGTGCCAAGCACCAACACCCAACGCACCGACCGCGGAAACGGTCACCCAGCCCGGAGGAGCGGGGTCAGCCCCGCCCCGTCGGGAGCCCCAAGACGGGCAGGTGCGGGGTCGAGGAGCTGAGCTCGACGAAGCCCAACCGGTCGTAGAACGCGCGGGCGCCGGTGTTGGCCGGGTCGTAGGAGAGGTGCACGCCGGGGACGCCGCGCGCCGCGAGGGCGTCGCACAGCGTGCGCACCAGCCGTCGGCCCAGGCCACGTCCCTGGGCCTCGGGGACCAGGTCGATGTGCAGGTGCGCCGGGTACGTGCGCAGGTCGGCCGGGTCGAGACCGCGGGTCATCCGCTCGGGGTCCGTGCCGTCCCGCCACAGGGCCTCCTCGGTGTACCCGGGTGCCGCAGCGGTGACGTCGCCGACCTCCGGATGGCGTGCCCGGAACGACGGCGTCCACTCCTGACGCCACCAGTCGACGAACGCCGTGGTGTCCGGTGTCCCGAGGACGTAGCCGATCAGCCGTCCGTCGTCCACGACCAGCGGGTCGGTGGTCCCGTCGGCGTCGCGGTCGACGACCACGAACGCGAGGTCCGGGGCGTGCTCGACGTAGGGGAGGGCGTAGACGTCGGGCATGAGCGAGTCGTCGGAGTAGACGCCCCGGGCGTCACCCCCGCCGGCAGCCGTCCGGACGCAGATCTCGGCCACGGCCGAGCGGTCGGACGATCGGTAGGGACGGATCTCGAGGCTGCTCACGGCGTCCATCGTGGCAGAGCCCACCAGGCCAGGACGACGAGCGCGAGGCCCCCCAGCACCAGCAGGGGCCCAGCGGTCCAGGCGGTGGCGGCCCACGCCACGGCGGCGACCACCGTCGACACGGCGACGATCAGCAGGTCACGACCGACCGTCCGGCGCAGCGCCGCGACCTCGACCAGGGTTCCCCCCGCGACGTGCTCGGCCCACCACCCCAGACGCACCGTCAGGAGGGCCGCCGGGAGGAGCCAGAGGACGGCGGGGTCGAAAGGCGCCGACCGCGAACCGAGCAGGAGGAGCGCGCTGACGACGACCGCGAGATGGGCCGGCACGCGGCCCGGGCGCACCAGCGACCACCCCCCGACCGACCCCGCGCCCACGAGCGCGAGCTCGACGATCACGTCGGTGCGGGCGGCGGCCAGGAGCAGGAGCCCCGTCGCGGCGCACGCCGCGGCGATCCGCAACCAGACGCCGCGCACGGCGGTGCCGTGCTCCACCTGCACGGTGGGCATCGGACGGTCGTGGCGCCGGTGCCGCCAGTCCTGGAGCTCCGCGCGCAGCGTCATACCGCACCCCCGGCGACCTGCGCCCGGTGGACGTGCGCGCTGTGGTGGCGCTCGGACGCCTTGACCAGGGCCTCGAACCTGGCCGCGGCGCGCGTCCGCTCCGTCGCCCGCCACGGCACCACGGGCGTGCCCTCGGCGACCAGCCGGCGGAGCCTGTCCTCCCGCTCCATCGAGGTCACGCGCCAGGCGATCTGCATGTGCGGCTCGGTGACCGGCCGCAGCGCCGGCAGCGTGTCGACCAGCACCACACGGTGCCCCTGCTCGCGCCAGGTGCGCGCCAGCACCACCGGCTCGTCGTCCAGCACGGTCGAGAAGAGGAAGACCACGGCGTCGGCCGGGAGCTGCGGGGGACGCAGACGTCGTGCGGGGCTCCCCAGCGGGCTGGTCATCGCCAGGCCGTGCAGGATCCTGCGCAGGTGCCGGCGTCCGGCCGCGGGCGGCAGCGGTCGACGACGACGTCCCAGGTCCTGCAGCCCCACCCGGTCCCCGGCGTCGACCACGGCGCGGGCGACGGACGCGGCGGCCTGCCGGGCCAGGTCCAACGACGTCGCCTCGTCGACCCGTTGCTCACCCTGGCCGCGCCAGGTGCGCAGGTCGGGACCGACGTCGTCCCGGGAGTCGACCACGAGCATCGTCGTGGCCTCCGCGGTCGCGTACGTGCGGCGTACGGACAGCTCGTCGAGGTCCGGTGACCGCCGGGCGGTCGTGCGCCAGTCGATGCGACGGAGCCGGTCACCCGGGGTGAAGGGGTGGACGTCGCGCAGCTCGTCCCCGGCGCCGAGCCGCCGGGACGTGTGCGGCCCGGTGAGCCCTCGCATCCGCGGGGGCAGCGGCACCCGCCCGAGCGGGACCGCCGTGGGCAGCACGAGACGGGTCGCGCCGGCCGCCCGCACCGGGTCCTCCGCCGTCGTCCCGCCGGGACCGTAGCCGCGCAGGTCCACGACGAACGTCGGCTGCGGCCCGGTGCGCACGGTCGCGGAGCGCAGCACGATCTCTGCCCGGTCTGCCGCGACCACGAGATCCGTCGACTCGTGCCCCGGGGCCGCGGCGCGCAGCACGACGAGCTCGGCGCCGGAGGGAGGGTCGAGACGGACCGTCGCCCGGATCTCACCGGGTGCGGTGGGCTCCTCGGGCGAGACCAACGTCGCCGCGGTGGGTCGATCGGGCGCGTCCCCCCGGGGCGCTCCGGGACGGCCGCTCCAGGTCCCGGACAGCAGCAGCGGCACACCGAGCGCGGCGACGTCGGCGCGCCCGGCGAGGAGCCCCGCACCGAGCACGACGACACCCGCCACGGTCCCGAGGACCGCCGTGGGCGTCCGGCGCCACACCGGCTCGGCCCCGGTCCGTGCCCCTCGTTCCAGCGCGCGGTCGCGGAGGGTCGCCCCGAAGGTCACCGCGCGGCTCCGACGGTCGCCGGACCGGGCACGGAGGCCAGCAGCTCGCGCACGACGTCCTCGGGGCGGGTCGCGGCAGCCCACGCCGTGGGGGTCAGCGTCAGCCGGTGCGCGAGGACCGGGACGGCGACCCGCTTCACGTCCTCCGGCACCGTGTAGTCACGGCCGTCCAGCACCGCCACGGCACGCGCCATGAGCAGCAGGTTCTGCGAACCGCGCGGGGAGGCGCCGACCTCCAGCGCCGGGTGGGCGCGGGTCGCGGCCGTCAGCGCCACGCAGTAGTCGACGACGTCCTCGTCGACAGCGACGGCCTCGACGCCGGCCTGCATGGCCCGGACGGTGTCCGCGTCGACGACGCGACCGACCTCGGCCGCCTCCTGCCGACGGGCCACGCGACGCAGCAGGACGTCGCGCTCCTGCGCGGCACCCGGGTAGCCGACGGCGAGCCGCACCATGAACCGGTCGAGCTGCGCCTCGGGCAGCGGATAGGTGCCCTCGTACTCGACCGGGTTGGACGTCGCCACGACGTGGAACGGCGCCCGCAGCGGCCGGGTCACGCCGTCCACCGACACCTGGCGCTCGGCCATCGCCTCCAGCAGCGCCGACTGCGTCTTGGGGGCCGTCCGGTTGATCTCGTCCGCGAGGAACAGGCCGGTGAAGACCGGGCCCGGCCGGAACACGAACTCGCGCGTCGCCGGGTCGAAGACGCTGGAGCCGGTCACGTCGCTGGGCAGCAGGTCGGGCGTGCACTGCAGACGCGCGAAGTCGAGACCGAGGGCGGTCGCGAGCGAACGCGCCGCGAGGGTCTTGCCGAGCCCGGGCACGTCCTCGAAGAGCACGTGCCCGCCCGCCAGCACCGCCGCGAGCGCCAGCTCGAGGGCGTCGCGCATGCCGACGACGGCGGTACCGATCTCGTCGAGGACGGCGTCGGCGTGGGCGGCGACGGCCGGGACGGGCAGGGCGGCGGGGGTGTCGGTCATCGGGTGGGCCTTCCGGATGGTGGTGCGTCGGTGGTAAGGCGGTCGAGGTCGTCGAGCCAGCGGTGCAGGGTGCGGGCGGTGGGCGGCTCGGGGGAGAGGAGGCCGGCGAGGGTGTCGGCGCCGAGCAGGGCAGCGGCGTCGTCGTACCGGTCGGGGTCGTGCGGGTCGATGCCGCGGGCGCGGAGCCGGTGCGCCGCGAGCTCGCGGACGCGACGCGTGACACGGGGGGAGACGCGGCCGTTGCGGGTGAAGGCGGCCCAGGCGAGGTCGGAGACGTCGCGGCGGGCGCCGTGGCGTTCCTCGGTGGGCGGGGGCGGCCAGTCGGCGTGGTCGCCGTCGTCGAGCGCGGCCCACGCCTGCCGCAGGGCGAGCAGCGCGGCGGGCAGCAGGACGGCGTGCACGGGGTCGAGGGTGTCGCTGAGGGCGAGGAGCAGCGCGGCGGCGACGGCGAGGGCGGTCGGCAGGTACCGGCGGGTCACGGGGTGCGGTCCGCGGTGGGGGCGGTGGCCAGTCGCCGGGCGATGCGGGTCAGGGCGGCGCGGGCGTCGCCGACCTGGGCGTCGGTGGTGGGGTGGTCGGCGAAGCGTGCCTGCTGGTACAGCCTGCGCAGGGTGGTGACCTCGGCGGGCGGTGCGGGGGTGCGCGCGAGGAGGTCCTGGGTGTACTCGGTGGGGGTCTGGGCGGGGTCGCGGGGAGTGCCGTGCTCGGCCGCGGCGTCCTCGAGGGCGACCCAGGCGGCGACGACGGCGTCGTGGGGCGTGCGGGCGTCGTCCAGGCGGCCGAGGGCGCGGGTGACGGCGTCGTCGAGCGCGGGCAGGGGGACGGAGGGCGCCTCGGTGCCGGCCAGCGCGGCGCCGGCCGCGGGCTGGTCGGGGTCCTGGGGGGCGGGCGGGGCGGCCTGGAGCATGGTGAGGACGCGACGGGCGACGAGGGCGAGCAGGAGGAACGCGACGGCGGCGCCGACCAGCAGCAGGACGGTGAGCAGGGAGTCGTCGGGTTCGGTGGTCTGCAGGTCCTCGACCGGCGAGGGCACGGCGCTGGGGGTGGGCCCGTCGGGCAGGTCGAGGCCGCCGAGCCCGGCCAGGGCCGTGGGCATCCGGACCTGCCAGGGGGTGGCGGTGGCGGCGCCGAGGACGACGAGGGTCGCGAGGCCGGTCAGCAGCAGGGGCCGGCCGCCCGGGTGCGGGCGGTTCATGCGACCTGCTGGGCGTGCCGGCCGGCGGCGGCCACGGCGACGAAGGCGGCGGGGTCGTCGTGCAGCCCGCGCCCCATCGTGGACAGCCGGGCCGGGGAGCGGTCGAGCGCGTCGAGCAGGTCGGTGTCCGCGTCGACGTCCACGAGGCGGTGGCGGTCCGCGAGGGTGCGGGCCTGGTCGTGGAGGCGGCGGGTGAGCCCGGCGCCCCAGCCGGGCCGGTCCTCGAGCGTGGCGGTGGGGTGCGGCACGACGACGTCGGCGGGGGCGAGCGCGACCCGGCCGTAGGCGGTCAGCGAGTGGTGCGAGACGCCCAGGTGCCGGTCGCGCGGGTCGGCGCCGGAGACGCGCAGCGAGGCGACGGGGGTGCCGCCCAGCGTGGCCACGGCGTTGAGGGCGTCCCCGGCGGCCACCCCGGAGAACCCCCACCGGGTGCCGGTGCCGAGGTTGCCGGGGCCCTGGGCGACGACGACGAGGTCGGCGCCGACGACGTGACGGGCGGCGAGCAGCCCGGTGTGCACGGTGACGGCCTCGTGGTCGCCGCCGAAGGCCTGTCCGACGGTGATGGTGGCGGCCAGCCATCCGGTGTCGCGCAGCGCGGCGACGGTGCGCGAGAAGGCGGCGGGCAGGGCGCCGCCGTCGGTCATCACGTAGGCGACGCGGGGGGCGGGGCGGCCGGCCTGCTCGGCGGCGTGGCGGGCCCCGGCCACGACCGCCGGCAGCGCGGAGTGCAGGTCGGCGACGACGACGGGTGTGCCGTCGAGGTCGTCGGCGTCGCGCAGCAGCTCGTGGTGGGCCGACTCCTGCTCGTCGACGCCCAGCACGAGGGCCTGCAGCGGGGTGTAGCGGGCCTTGACCAGGTGACCCGGCCCGGGGGCGGGGTCGCCCGGCAGCGCGGCGGCGGCGGTGGGGGCGACCACGAGGGCGTACCCGCCGGTGCCCAGGCCACGGGCCAGGGCCGAGACGTTCAGCGCGACCGGATCGCCGACGGCGGGCGTGCCGACGAGCGTGGTGTAGGCCAGCGCTCGCACCTCGCGCGGCGGCGTCCCGTCGTCGGGACCCGCGGGCAGCGGGTCGTCGAGCCGCACGCGCAGCTCCGCGGCACCGGGCCACGACCGTCCGGTGGCGGTCACGACGCCGGTGCGCCAGGTCACGTGGTCGGCTGCGGTTCGGTGCTGCGTCGGCCCTGTCGTCACCCGCCCGAGCGTACCGGGGGATAGCGTGGTGGCCGATGGCTGGTGAGATTCCGGCGGGCGGGCCGCCGACACGACCCGACGAGCGGCTGCTCAACCTCGTCATCGCGCTGGTGAACACCTCGGCGGCGATGACGAAGCAGCAGGTCCGCGCGGGCGTGCACGGCTACGACGCCGCGGCCTCGACCGAGGCGTTCGAGCGGATGTTCGAGCGGGACAAGGACACGCTGCGTGCGCTCGGGGTGCCGATCGTCACGGTCGAGGGCAGCGGGCACAGCGACGAGGTCGGCTACCGCATCGACAACGAGGCCTACGCCCTGGGCGCGGTCGACCTCACCCCGGCCGAGCTGGGGGTGGTCGCCCTGGCCGCCCAGCTGTGGTCCGACAAGACGCTGCGCACCGACATGTCGCGGGCGATGACCAAGCTCGCCGCCGCCGGCGCCGGCGACGCCGTCGGGGACGCGGTGGCCGGGCTGACACCCCGGGTGCGGGCCGCCGGCGACGCCTACGGCCCGCTGCTGGAGGCGATCTCCGAACGGCGGGTCGTCAGCTTCCGCTACCGCGCCGCCTCCACCGGGCAGGTGCGCACCCGGCAGGTCGAGCCGTGGCGCATCGCCGCCCGCGGCGGCGGCTGGTACCTGGTGGGCCACGACCGCGACCGGGACGCCGAACGCGTCTTCCGGCTCTCGCGCATCGAGGGCCGGGTCCGCCTCGGCGCGACGCCGCACGCCTACGAGCTGCCCGACCGGGTGGACGTCGACGCGGCCCTGGGCGCCCGCGTGCGCCACGACAGCACCGCGCTGCTCGCGGTGGTGCCAGAGCGCGCCACCGCGCTGCGCGCCCGGTCGGCGGACACCGTCCCGGCGGTCGCGCGTCCCGGCACCCCCGCGGCTCCTGCCGGCCGGGACCTGGTCACGGTGCCCTACGGCAGCCTGACGACCTTCGCCGACGAGGTCGCGGGCTACGGCGCGGCCGTGGTGGTCCTCGACCCGCCCGACCTGCGCGCCGAGGTGCTGCGCCGGCTGCGGGCCGCCGCCGCCCTGTCCACGCGCCCGCAGGAGGAGGCCGACCGTGGCTGAACGTGCCGACGACCGGCTGGTGCGCCTGCTGGGCATCGTCGCCTACCTCGACGGCGCCGGCCCGGTCGACGTGGAGGAGCTCGCCCACCGGTTCGGCGTCACCCCGGCCCGGCTGCGCGAGGACATCGACGCCCTGTGGGTCTCCGGAACGCCCGGCTACATGCCCGACGACCTCATCGACTTCGACGCGTTCTCCCTGGAGGAGGGGCTGGTCAGCCTCACCCAGTCCCGCGGCCTGACCCGCCCCCTGCGGCTGGGCACCCGGGAGGCCGTCGCGCTCGTGGCCGCCCTGCGCGCCATGAGCACCACCCCCGCCGTGCAGGCCGACCCGGCCCGGGCGGCCGTGGTCACCGGTGCGCTGGACAAGCTCACCGCCGCCACCGGCGAGGCCGCGAGCGCCGTGGACGTGCGCCTGGGCGGTCCGGAGGACGTGGCGACGCTGGGGGTGCTGTCGCAGGCGCTGGCGGCCGGGCGCCGGGTGCGGCTGCGGTACGTGGACGCGGCGGACGTCACCAGCGAGCGGGACGTGGACCCGTGGCGGCTGCTGACGCAGTCGGGGGCGACCTACCTGGTGGGCTGGTGCCACCGCGCCGGGGGACGGCGCACCTTCCGGGTGGACCGGGTGCTGGGCGCCGAGCTGCTGGACGTGCCGGTGGAGGCGCGCGGGACGGACGCCGACGTGGACGTGGCAGCCCAGGTGGTCGCGGACGCCGCCGGGCGGGCGCGCGAGGCGCGGGTGCGCTGGCGCTCGGCGGCGCGCTGGGTGGCCGAGGAGGTGCCGGTCGAGGAGGTCACGGACCTGGCCGACGGGTCGTTCGAGGTGCGGCTGCGGGTGACGAACCCGGCGTGGCTGCGCCGGCTGCTGCTCACGCACGCGGTGGACGTGCTGGCGGTGGAGCCGCCGCAGGTGGCCGCGGAGGTGGCCGCCGCGGCGCGGGAGGCGCTGGGCGCCTACGACGAGGGCTAGGGTGGCGGGCGTGTGGGGTTGGATCTGGACCGTGCTGGCGCTGGCCGCCGTGGTGTTCCTGGCGTGGCTGGCCTGGCGCGTGGTGCGCACCGGGCTCGCGCTGCTGCGCACCTTCGCGGAGGCGGGCAGCACGTGGGGCGAGGCAGCGGAGCGTGTCGGGGCGGCGGCCGCGGCCGCGCAGGCCGACCCGCCGCGGATCACGGCGACGATGTTCGAGGACCGTGCGGTGCTGCGGGCGCGGCGCGAGCAGCTGCGGCGCGACCGCTGGGAGCGGCGTGACCGGCGACGCGTGGACCAGGCCGCGGTGTGGCGCACCTGGTCCGAGAGCACCTGGCTGGAACGCCGGCAGGCCGAGCGCCGCGCTGACCGGCACCCCTGACCGGGCGCGGCGGGGCGTGCGTGTGTTCCGTCGCACACCGGTGTCGGCCTACACTGGGCTTGCGTGCCGGTCGCGGCACGTCCGAACGTCCTGGGAGTTGAAGTCCGTGGGTATCTTCCGCAACCCGGCTGTGATCATCGCGCTGATCCTGCTGGTCGTGCTGCTGTTCGGGGCCAACCGTCTGCCGGACGTGGCCCGCAGCGTCGGTTCGTCGCTGAAGATCTTCAAGAAGGAGATCAAGGACCTGGGCGAGGACGACGACGACAACGACACCACGACCTCGCGGTCCACCGCGTCGGGCACCACGACGCAGGGCACCGGTGCGCAGGACGGCGCCCCCTCGGCGTCGTCGGCGCAGCCGCCGCAGGGCGAGGCCCCGGCGCAGGGCTCGGGTCGTCCCGACCCGCACCAGTCCTGAGAGCGGGCTGATGGCTCGAACCCCCCGGGATCCCGAGGGGCGGATGCCGCTGCGCGAGCACCTGGTCGAGGCGCGGCGGCGGATCGTGCGCATCGCGATCGGCCTGCTGCTCGGCGCGATCGTCGGCTGGATCCTGTACGACCCGCTGCTGGACGCGCTGATGCGTCCCCTGGAGATGGCGGCGGACCGGCGCGGCGCGCTGATCGGGCTGAACTTCGACGGCGTGGCCACCGCGATCGACATGCGGGTCAAGGTCTCGCTGTTCCTGGCGGTGATCGTCTCCAGCCCCTGGTGGCTGTACCAGGTGTTCGCGTTCATCACCCCGGGCCTGACCCGCTCCGAGCGGCGCTACGTCTTCGGGTTCCTGACCGCGGCGGTGCCGATGTTCCTGGCCGGGGCGCTGCTGGCCTGGTCGGTGCTGCCGTTCGTGGTCGAGGTCCTCAACGACTTCGTGCCCGAGGGCGGGTCGAACCTCATCGGCGCCCAGCTCTACCTCAGCTTCGTGATGCGCCTGATCCTGGCGTGCGGCATCGCGTTCCTGGTGCCGGTGTTCATGGTGGTGCTCAACCTCATGGGCCTCGTGCGCGCGCGCACCTGGCTCGCGGGCTGGCGCTGGGCGATCCTCGTCTCGTTCCTCTTCGCCGCGATCGTCACCCCGACCATGGACGTGCTGAGCATGTTCGGCATCGCGCTGCCCATCGCCGCGCTGTACTTCGTGGCGACCGGGATCTGCTTCGTGCACGACCGCCGCGTCGACCGGCGCCGCGTCGCCCCCGTCGAGTGAGCGCCGCGGCACGCACCGGCGCCCACCACGTCGGGCTGGTGGTCAACCCCACCGCCGGGGCGGGCCGCGGCCGCGTGATCGCCACCGTGGCCACCGACCGGCTGCGGCGGGCGGGTCACCGGGTCAGCGACCTGTCCGGCCCCGACGGGGCGGCGACGGCCGCGCGCCTGGCCGCCCGGCACGACCTCGAGGCCCTGGTGGTGGTCGGCGGCGACGGCATGGTCCACCTGGGCGCGGGCGCGACCGCGGGCACCGGCACCCCGCTCGGGGTGGTGCCGGTGGGGACCGGCAACGACTTCGCCGCCGTGCTCGGGCTGCCCGAGGACCCGCTGGACGCCGTGGACCACGTCGTGGCGGCCCTGGCGCACGGCACCCGCCGCGCCGTGGACGCCGTCGAGGTCACCGGCCCGCACGACCCCCCGCGCTGGGTGGCCGGCGCGGTCTCGGCGGGGCTGGACGCCGCCGTCAGCGCCCGCGCGCTGCGGATGCGGCACCCGCGCGGTCCCGCCCGCTACACGGTGGCCACCCTGGCCGAGCTGGCGCGGTTCCGCGCCTGGGACTACCGCCTGGAGTTCACCGACGTCGTCGACGACGGCGGGCTGGCGCTGGCCGGCGAGCCGGCGCGCGCGACCTGGCAGGGGCGTGCCGCGATGGTCACCGCCGCCAACGTCGACCGCATCGGCGGCGGCATCCGCGTCACCCCGCACGCGCGGGTCGACGACGGGCTGCTCGACGTGCTCGTGGCGCCGATCACCTCCCGGGCGGCCGCGGCGAGCATCTTCCCGTTCATGTACGCCGGCACCCACGTCCGCCGGCGTGACGTGCACGTGCTGCGCGCCCGGGCGGTGACGATCAGCCCCGGCCCGGACGCCGCGCCCGGCACCCTCTGGCCGGTGGCCCACGGTGACGGGGAGGCGCTGTCCGCGCTGCCCCTGACCGCCCGCGCGGTGCCCGGGGCGCTGCAGGTGCTGACCTCGGCCTGAGCCGTAGGCTGACGGCATGACGGCAGTACCCAGCCCCGCCGAACGTTACGCCGCCGCCCGGGCCCGCTCGGCCCGCGCGCGGGCCGAGGCCGGGGAGCTCGGCCGGTTCCGCTCCCTGGTCGACTTCGAGCTCGACGACTTCCAGGCCGAGGCCTGCGCCGCCCTGGAGCGCGGCCGCGGCGTCCTGGTGGCGGCCCCCACCGGCGCCGGCAAGACCGTGGTCGGCGAGTTCGCCGTGCACCTGGCGCTCGCCCGCGGCGGCAAGACTTTCTACACCACGCCCATCAAGGCGCTGAGCAACCAGAAGTACCACGACCTCGTCGACCGGCACGGCGTCGACGCCGTCGGGCTGCTGACCGGCGACACCTCCATCAACGGCGACGCGCCGGTGGTGGTGATGACCACCGAGGTGCTGCGCAACATGCTCTACGCCGGCTCGACCACGCTGGAGGGGCTGGCCTACGTGGTGATGGACGAGGTGCACTACCTCGCCGACCGGTTCCGCGGCCCGGTGTGGGAGGAGGTCATCATCCACCTGCCCGACCACGTCCAGCTCGTCTCGCTGTCGGCGACGGTGTCCAACGCCGAGGAGTTCGGCGACTGGCTCGCCACCGTGCGCGGCGACACCGCCGTGGTGGTCAGCGAGCACCGCCCGGTGCCGCTGTGGCAGCACGTCATCACCGCCCCGGACGAGCCGCGCGGGCACCCGCGCCTGTTCGACCTGTACGCGGGGCACGTCGACCCCACCGACCCCGGCACCAACCCGCCGATCGACCCCGACCTGGCCCGGCTGTTCCGCACGCACGGCCGCGCCGGGTCCGCGCCGGGCGCCCGACGCCGTGGCCGCGGGGACCGCGGCTACCGCGGGCGCGGTGGGCGCGGCGGCGACCAGGGCGTGGTCCCGCAGCGCCGCGTGCCGCGCCGGTACGCCGTGGTCGAGGCCCTCGACGAGGACGCCCTGCTGCCGGCGATCTACTTCATCTTCTCCCGCGCCGGCTGCGAGGGCGCCGTCGAGCAGTGCCTGCGCGCCGGGCTGCGGCTGACCAACGCCGAGGAGGAGGCCGAGATCCGCCGGGTGATCGAGGAGCGCACGGTCACCGTGCCGCCCGAGGACCTGGAGGTGCTGGGCTTCTGGCAGTGGCAGCACGCGCTGGCACGGGGCGTGGCCGCCCACCACGCCGGGCTGCTGCCGGTGTTCAAGGAGACCGTCGAGGAGCTGTTCGCCCGCGGGCTGGTCAAGGTCGTGTTCGCCACCGAGACGCTCGCGCTCGGCATCAACATGCCCGCCCGGTCGGTGGTGCTGGAGAAGCTGGTCAAGTTCGACGGCACCGCGCACCAGCCCATCACGCCGGGGGAGTACACCCAGCTGACCGGACGCGCCGGACGGCGCGGCATCGACGTCGAGGGCCACGCCGTCGTCGTCGACCACGTGGGCCTGGACCCGGTGGCCTTGGCCGGGCTCGCCTCGCGCCGGCTGTACCCGCTGCGCTCCAGCTTCCGCCCGACCTACAACATGGCGGTCAACCTCGTCGGCCAGGTCGGCGCCGAGCGTGCCCGCGAGGTGCTGGAGACCAGCTTCGCGCAGTTCCAGGCCGACCGGGGCGTGGTCGACCTGGCCAAGCAGGCGCAGGCGCACGCCGAGGCGCTGGAGGGCTACCGCGGCGCCGCGCACTGCGAGCACGGCGACGTCGAGGGCTACCTCACGATCCGGCGGGCCATCACCGCCCGGGAGAAGGAGCTGTCCCGCGCCGCCAAGGGGGCGCGCCGCGCCGACGCGATCGACTCGCTGTCGCGGCTGCGGCGCGGCGACGTCGCCGAGGTGCCGTCGGGTCGGCGGCGCGGCTTCGTGGTCGTGCTGGACCCCGGCGGCGACGAGGGCGGCTTCGACGGGCCGCGCCCGACTGTGCTGACCCAGGAGCGGCAGGTCAAGAAGCTCACCGTCGCCGACACCCCCGACGGGGTACGCACCGTGACCCGTGTGCGCATCCCGAAGAGCTTCAACTCCCGCCGGCCCGCCGACCGGCGGGACCTGGCCTCCAGCCTGCGCAACGCGCTGGGGGAGCGGTCCGCCCCCGGTAACGACCCGGCCGGGCGCGAGGCGCGCGAGCGGGGCGGTGACGTCGCCTCCGACCGCGAGCTGCAGCGGCTGCGCGGCGACCTGCGCGCCCACCCGGTCCACGGCTGCCCGGAGCGGGAGGACCACGCCCGCTGGGCGCAGCGCGCCGAGAAGCTCGCCCGCGAGCAGGACGCGCTGGTCCGGCGCATCGAGGGCCGCACCGGGTCCATCGCCCGCACGTTCGACCGGATCTGCGACGTGCTGACCGAGCTGGACTACCTGCACCGCGGCGACGACGGGCTGCAGGTCACCGAGTCCGGACGCCGGCTGGGCCGGCTGTACGCCGAGGACGACCTGCTGCTGGCCGAGTGCTTGCGCCAGGGCGTGTGGGACGAGCTGCGACCCGCCGAGCTGGCCGCCGCCGTGTCGGTGGTGGTGTACGCCGGGCGGCGTGAGGAGGCCCAGACCGGTCTGGCGGGGGTGCCGGGGCGCCGGCTCGCCGACGCCGTGGACGCGACCGCCGCCGTGTGGGCCCGTGTCACCGAGCTGGAGGCCACCCATCGCCTGGAGGTGACCGGCACCCTGGACACCGCGCTGACCGCCCCCGTGCACCAGTGGGCCTCGGGCGCCAGCCTCGACACGGTGCTGCGCGGCACCGACATCGCCGCGGGTGACTTCGTGCGCTGGTGCAAGCAGGTCGTCGACGTGCTCGACCAGCTCGCCGCGGCCGCCGGGCCGCCGCTGCGGGGCCGGGCGCGTGCCGCCCAGGACGCGGTGCTGCGCGGTGTCGTGGCGCACTCCACGGTCTGATCCCGGGCCGCCGGTTCCCCGGGGCACCCCCGCGGTGCCCTAGGCTTTCGGCCGTGACCTCCACCCTGTACCGCAACGGTGTCGTCCACTCGGCCGCGGACCCGTTCGCCGAGGCCCTGCTCGTCGACGACGGGGTGGTGGCCTGGCTCGGCGCCGAGGACACCGCCGCCGGGCTGGCCGCCCGTGCCGACGAGGTCGTCGACCTCGACGGCGCGCTGGTCACGCCCGGGTTCGTCGACGCCCACGTGCACACCCTCGAGACGGGGCTGACCGCGGCGGGCGTCGACCTGTCCCCGGCCGCCGGCGGCCACAGCCTGGCCGCCGCCCTGGACCGGCTGGCGGCCGCCGCCCGCGACCTGGACGCCGCCGACCCCGGCGGGCAGCAGATCCTGCTCGCCCTCGGGTGGGACGAGGGCGCCTGGCCCGAGGGGCGCGCCCCCTGGCTGAGCGAGCTGGACGGCGCCACCGGGGGACGGCCCACGCTCGCGGTGCGCGTCGACGGCCACAGCGCGCTGGCCTCGTCCTCGCTCGCCGCCCGCACCGGCCTGGACCGCACCCCCGACTGGGACGGCACCGGGCTCGTCGGCGGGCAGGCGTACGCGAGCGCCCGCGCCGCCGTGCACGACCTGGACCCCGCGCGACGCGAGACGCTGTACCGCGAGGCGCTGTCGCAGGCCGCCGCGCGCGGCATCGTGGCCGTGCACGAGATGAGCACTCCGCACGTGGACACCCGCGAGGGCCTGACCGCGCTGATGTCGCTCGCCGCCGACCCCGACCAGCGGCTGCCGCACGTGACCGCCTATCGCGCCGAGCTGTGCACCGGTCCCGAGGACGCCCGGGCGCTGCTGGCCGAGCTGCCGTTCCTGACCGGCATCGGCGGGGACCTGACCGTGGACGGCACCCTCGGTTCGCGCACGGCGGCCCTGACCTCGCCCTACACCGACCTGCCGTCGGAGGCCCGCGAGCGCACCGGCCGGCTGTACCTGTCGGCCGACCAGATCGCCACCCACCTGCTGGCCTGCTCGGCCGCCGGGGTCCAGGGCGGCCTGCACGTCGTGGGCGACCGGGCCATGGACGAGCTCGTCGAGGGGCTGGAGGTCGCGGTGGGCCGCGCGGACGCCGCCACGCTGCGCGGCGGGCACCACCGCATCGAGCACGCCCTGTTCGTGGACGCCGCGGCCCTGGCCTCGCTGCTGCTGTACGGCATGGGGCTGTCGATCCAGCCGGCCTACGACTCGACCTGGGGCGGCCCGGACGGCATGTACACCACGCGGCTCGGCGGTCCGCGCGCGGCGAACCTGTCGCCGTTCGCGGACCTGGCCGGGGCGGGGGTGCCGATCGCGTTCGGGTCCGACAGCCCGGTGACGCCGCTGGACCCCTGGCAGGCGGTCCGCGCGGCGATCGGGCACGCGGACCCCTCCCAGCGGGTCAGCGCCCGCTCGGCGTTCCGCGCCCACTCCCGCGGCGGCTGGCGCCTGGCCGGGCTGGACCACACCGGTGCCGGCGAGCTGCGCGTCGGTGCACCGGCGCACCTGGCGGTGTGGCGCACCGGGTCGCTGGCCGTGCAGTCCGCGCCGGGCCGGCTGTCGCAGTGGAACCCCGAGGCGCGTGCCGGCCAGCCGCTGCTGCCGGACCTGTCCGAGGACGCGCCGGCCCCGGAGTGCCTGCGCACCGTGCGGGACGGCGTCGTGCTGCACGACGTGCTCGACGGCTGAGCGGATGAGTACCGTGACCGATCCCGCCCCGTCCCCCGCGTCCGCGAGCGCCTCCGCCGCGCCGGCGTCCTGGACGACGTCGCGGTCGGCGACGCTGCTGCTGGGCGTCGCCGCCGGGGTGGTGCTGTGGACCGCTTTCCCCGACGTGGGGGCCTGGCCGGCGGCGTTCGTGGCGGTGGGCCTGCTGTTCGCGGCCTGGCGCCGCACGGGCCGGCGCGCGGCCGCGTGGAACGCGCTGGTGGGGCTGGTGGCCGGCTGGTCGTTCTGGTTGCCGCACATCTGGTGGGCGAACTTCGCCACGGACACCGTGCCGTGGCTGGCGCTGGCCACCCTGCAGGCGGCGTTCTGGGCGCTGCTGGGGGCGGTGTGGACGTGGGCGCGCCGCTGGCCGGCGCTGGCCCTGCCGGACCCGGGCGCGTCCGCCGCGACCGCGGTGCTGCGCACGCTCGGGCACGCGGCGGCGTTCGCGGTGCTGTTCGTCGGGGTGGAGCAGGCCCGCTCGCAGGTGCCGTTCGGCGGCTTCCCGTGGGGCCGGCTGGCCTGGACGATGGTTGACGCCCCGACCGGACGGGCGGCCTGGCTGGGCGGAACGGTCGCGGTCTCGTTGCTGGTGGCGCTGGTCGGGGTGCTCGGTGCGGTGGCCGCGGGCCGGGTGCTGGCGGCGGTCCGTGCCCGGCGGGCGGGTCGTGCGGTGCGGCCGGCGCTGCTGGGTGCCGGGGCCGGCGTGCTCGGCGCGGTGGTCCTGGCGGTGGCGCCGGCGGCGCTGCCGCTGCCGGCCGGCCCCGTGCCGCCGGAGCCGGTGGCGACCGCGGACCTGGACACGGTCGTGGTGGACGCGGGCACGGCCACCCACGAGGGACCGGGCCCCGTGCTGCGGGCCGGCCCGGTGCAGGGCAACGTGGCCGAACCCGGCCTGGGGTCGTTCGCCAACCGGGCCGAGGTGCTGACCAACCACCTGGACGGCACCGACGCGCTGGCCGGCCGCGACCTCGACCTCGACGTGGTGCTGTGGCCGGAGAACGGATCGGACCTGGACCCGCAGGAGGCGGACGACGTCGCCGCGGCGCTCGACGCGGCCGCCGCGCGGGTGGGCGCCCCGATCCTGGTGGGCGCCCAGGAGTACCCCGAGACCGGCGGCCGGTACAACGTGTCCCTGCTGTGGCAGCCGGGGGCCGGGGTGATCGACCGGTACGCCAAGCAGCACCCGGCCCCGTTCGGGGAGTACATCCCGCTGCGCGGGTTCGTGCGGCTGTTCTCGGCCCAGGTGGACCGGGTCACCAACGACATGCTGGCGGGCACCGAGCCGGCCGTGGTCGACCTGCCGCGCGCGGACGGGCCCACGGTGCCGATGGCCACGGCGATCTGCTTCGAGGTCGCCTACGACGAGATCGTGCGGGACGCGGTGCGGCGCGGTGCGCAGGTGCTGGTGGTGCCGACGAACAACGCCTCGTTCGGGTACACCGCGGAGTCCACCCAGCAGCTGGCCATGACCCGCATGCAGGCGATGACCACGGGTCGCGCGGCGGTGCAGATCTCCACGGTGGGGGTCTCGGGCGTGGTGGCCCCGGACGGCACCCTGGTGGCCCGGACCGGGCTGTTCACCGCCGACCAGCTGGTGGCGGAGCTGCCGCTGCGCACCACCATGACCCCGGCGGTGCGCGCCGGGGAAGGGCCGGGGATCGTCGTGGAGGCCGCGGCCGTGCTGCTCGTGGCCGCCGGCGCGGTCTCGGCGTTCGTCAGCCGCCGTCGCGCGGGAGGAGAGTCGTGAGCACGCTGGTCATCATCCCCACCTACGACGAGCGCGAGTCGCTGCCGGGCACGCTGGAGCGGCTGCGCACCGCGGAGCCGGACGTGGACGTGCTGGTGGTCGACGACGCCTCGCCGGACGGCACCGGGCGGTGGGCCGAGGAGGTCGCGGCCCGGGACCCGCGGGTGCACGTGCTGCACCGCACCGGCAAGGGCGGGCTCGGCGCGGCCTACGTCGCCGGGTTCGGCTGGGGGCTCGAGCGCGGCTACGACGTGCTGTGCGAGATGGACGCCGACGGCTCCCACCGGCCCGAGGAGCTGTCACGGCTGCTGGACCGTGCGGCGGACCCCGACGCCCCCGCTCTGGTGCTCGGCTCGCGCTGGGTGCCCGGGGGCCGGGTGGTGAACTGGCCGTGGCACCGCCAGCTGCTCTCCCGCGGCGGCAACACCTACGTGCAGCTGCTGCTGGGCGTGGCCGTGCGGGACGCCACCGGGGGGTTCCGCGCCTTCCGGGCGGACACGCTGCGGGCGATCGACCTGGCCGCCGTGGAGTCGCACGGCTACTGCTTCCAGGTGGACATGACCTGGCGGGTGCTGCGCGGCGGCGGCACCGTCGCCGAGGTGCCGATCACGTTCGTCGAGCGCACGGTGGGGGAGTCGAAGATGTCGCGGGCGATCGTGGTCGAGGCGCTGACGAAGGTGACCGCGTGGGGGCTGGCGCACCGCGGCCGCCAGCTGCGCCGGCTGCTGCCCGGCGGGCGGCGCCGCCCCTGACCGCGCCCCGGCGCCCGCCCGACCGGCGGTGCCGGGCACGACGAAGGGCGGCCCTCCCGCGGGAGGGCCGCCCTTGATCGTGCGTGCCTGGCCGATCGCCGGGGCGCCGGCTCGGCTCGGGTCAGGCCGAGCGGCGCAGCTTGCCGGCGCGCAGCAGCTCGAGCCGCTCGTCGAGGAGCTCCTCGAGCTCGGAGACGGTGCGGCGCTCGAGCAGCATGTCCCAGTGGGTGCGCTGCGGCTTGGTCGGCTTGGCGTCGGGACGCTCCGCGTCCCGCAGCAGGGCCTCCCCACCGCACTGGCACTCCCAGATCGGGGGAACCTCGGCGTCGGTGGAGAACGGCAGGATGATGGTGTGGCCGTTGGGGCAGTCGTAGTGCGCCTGGAATCGCGGGGCGAAGTCCACGCCCTCGTCGGACTCCATGCTCTTGCTGCCGATGCTCATGCCACGCAGAGAGCGGTCGGGCATGTCGTCCTCCACAGGTCGGGTTTCAGGGGGCCGTGGGATCCAACGCGCCGCCGACGGCGGTTGTTCCGCCCGGGCGTGAAGGTCCGGTGAAGCGTACCGGCTCCTCGGGTTCCGGGTCCGGCGACGGGACCCAATGTGGCGAGGACCGCCCCCGCTCGCAAGTCGAGAGCCTTGTGCGGCACCCTGGTGTGGGTGACGTCACCCGGGCGGGGCGTGCGCCGGGAACAATCGACGGCACCGACGGGTTGGCGCGAGTGCATGCAAACGCATGCAGAGGACCGACAGGAGTGCAACGTGCAGTTCGGCATCTTCTCCGTCTCGGACGTCACGACGGACCCCACCACCGGCCGCACCCCGGACGACACCGAGCGGGTGCGCTCGATGCTGACCATCGCCCGGCACGCCGACGCCGCGGGCCTGGACGTCTTCGCCACCGGCGAGCACCACAACCCGCCGTTCGTGGCCTCGAGCCCCACCACGCTGCTCGGCTACCTGGCCGGCGTCACCGAGAACATCACGCTGTCCACGGCCACCACCCTGATCACCACCAACGACCCGGTGCGCCTGGCCGAGGAGTACGCGATGCTCCAGGTCGTCTCCGACGGCCGCATGGACCTGATGATGGGCCGCGGCAACACCGGTCCCGTCTACCCCTGGTTCGGCCAGGACATCCGCAACGGCATCCCGCTCGCGATCGAGAACTACGCGCTGCTGCGCCGGCTGTGGACCGAGGACGTCGTGGACTGGAGCGGGCAGTTCCGCACCCCGCTGCAGGGCTTCACCTCCACCCCGCGGCCCCTGGACGGGGTGCCGCCGTTCGTGTGGCACGGCTCCATCCGGTCCCCGGAGATCGCCGAGCAGGCCGCCTACTACGGCGACGGGTTCCTGCACAACAACATCTTCTGGCCCATGCACCACACCAAGCAGATGGTGCGGTTCTACCGCCAGCGCTACGAGCACCACGGCCACGGGCGTGCCGACCAGGCGATCGTGGGCCTGGGCGGCCAGGTGTTCGTGCGCAAGAACTCCCAGGACGCGGTGCGCGAGTTCCGCCCCTACTTCGACGTCGCGCCGGTCTACGGCCACGGCCCGAGCCTGGAGGACTTCTCCGCCCAGACGCCGCTGACCGTCGGCTCGCCGCAGCAGGTCATCGACCGCTACGGCGCGTTCGTCGAGGACGTCGGCTACTACCAGCGCCAGATGTTCCTCATCGACCACGCCGGCCTGCCCCTGAAGACCGTCCTGGAGCAGATCGACCTGCTGGCCGAGGAGATCGTGCCCGCGCTGCGCACGATCGTCGAGGCCAAGCGGCCCGCCGAGGACGTGCCGCTGAACCCGCCCACCCACGCCGAACGCGTCGCCGCCGCCCGCACGGCCGGCCGCTCCGGCGCCACGCACGTCGGCGACGGCGGCGACGCCGTGACCGGCACCCGAGCCGAGGAGGTCCTCCGATGAGCACCCGCCGCACCCTCGCGGTCGTCACCGCGGGCCTGTCCCAGCCGTCCTCGACCCGGCTGCTCGCCGACCGGCTGGCCGGCGCCGCCGCCGACGAGCTGCGCGCCGCCGGGCACGAGGTCGACGTCGAGGTCGTCGAGCTGCGCGAGCACGCGCACGCCATCGTCGACGCGATGCTGACCCGGTTCCCCGCCGGCGACCTCGCCGACGCCCTGGACACCGTCACGAACGCCGACGGCCTGGTCCTGGTCAGCCCGCTGTTCACCACGACCTACTCGGGGCTGTTCAAGTCGTTCCTCGACATCGTCGACCCCGACGCCCTGACCGGGACGCCGGTGCTGCTCGGGGCGACCGGCGGCACCGCGCGGCACTCCCTGGCGCTGGACTACTCGATGCGTCCGCTGCTGACCTACCTGCGCGCCCAGGTGGTGCCCACCGCGGTCTTCGCGGCCACCGACGACTGGGCCGGCCAGGACGACGACGGCGCCCTGCCGCGCCGCATCGCGCGGGCGGGCCGCGAGCTCGCCGAGGCCGTGGGCGCCCGCCCGGCCGCGGGCCCGCAGGACGACCCGTTCGGCGACACCCCCGACTTCGCCGAGCTGCTCGGCGGCTCCTGACCGGTCCGCCGTCCGGGCGGACGCGCAGGTCCGGGTACGCTCGGGCCCATGCGCGTCCTGGTCTCCGGCGGAGCCGGCTACATCGGTTCCCACACGGTCCTGTCCCTGCTGGCCTCCGGCCACGACGTCGTCGTGGTCGACGACTTCTCCAACGCCAAGCCGAGCGTCATCGGCCGGCTGGAGGCCCTGTCCGGCCGGCACGTGCCGGTGCACGCGATCGACCTGACCGACGCCGAGAAGACCGAGCGGCTGTTCGCCCACGAGACCTTCGACGCGGTCGTGCACTTCGCCGGGTTCAAGGCGGTGGGGGAGTCCGTGGCCAAGCCGCTGGCGTACTACCGCAACAACATCGACTCCACGCTGTCGCTGCTGGAGGCGATGCGCCGCCACGACGTGCACCGGCTGGTGTTCTCCTCCTCGGCGACCGTCTACGGCGAGCACGCCCCGGTGCCGTACGTCGAGGACTACGAGCACCTGTCCTCCTCCTCGCCGTACGGGCAGACGAAGGTCATGATCGAGCGCATCATGACCGACGTCGCCGCCGCCACCGACGGGCTGCGGGTGGCGCTGCTGCGCTACTTCAACCCCGTCGGCGCCCACCCGTCGGGCCAGATCGGCGAGGACCCGCAGGGCATCCCGAACAACCTCATGCCGTTCATCGCCCAGGTGGCGGTGGGCCGCCGCGAGCGCCTGACGGTGTTCGGCGACGACTACCCGACCGCGGACGGCACCTGCGAGCGCGACTACCTGCACGTCGAGGACCTCGCCGCCGGGCACGTGGCCGCCCTGGAGCACCTCGACGCGATGGCCGAGCCGGTGCGCGCGTTCAACCTCGGCACCGGCACCGGCACCTCGGTGCTGCAGATGCTGCACGCGTTCGAGCGCGCCGTCGGGCACGAGCTGCCCTACGAGATCGGCCCGCGCCGCGCCGGGGACCTGCCGGCCTTCTGGGCGGACCCGACCCGGGCGCACACCGAGCTGGGCTGGCGCGCCCACAAGACGATCGACGACATGTGTGCCGACACGTGGCGCTGGCAGCAGGCCAACCCGCAGGGCTTCCCGGACTCCTGAGCGGCCACGACGTCGGCGCGCGGGCTCACCGGTCGGGCAGCGTGACCGTCACGGTCCGCCCCCCGAAGCCGTGGACCTGGTCGCGGCCCTCGACGACGACGGACTCGACCTCGACCGGGATCCGCACCCCGCGCTGGGTACGGGTGAACGGCTGCTCGTCGGCGTGGTCGTGGGCCAGCGTGTGCACGGCGAGCTCGGTGCCGTCGGGGGTCAGGACCCGCCAGCCGTCGGCGTACCGCTCGGGGGTGTCGTACGGCGAGCTCATCGTGACCTCGAGGTCGCAGGTCTCCCCGGCGCAGTCGGCCACCACCTCCAGCACGTCCGGGTGGCGCTGAACGTCCGCCGTCGTCGCCGAGGGCGGGGCGCCGTCGCCGTTGTCCGGTCCGGCCGGCTGGCACCCGGCCAGCACGACGCCGGCCAGGACGAGCGCCGCCGCAGCACGCGAACGCCCGCGCCCGGCGGTGCCGGGCGCGGGCGCGGATCCGCGGCGGGGCCCGCTCACAGCACCCCGGCGACCTCGCGATGGTCCAGGCCGTGCGCCTGGGCGACGCCCGCGTGGGTGACGTGGCCGTCGTGGGTGTTCAGCCCGCGAGCCAGCGCGGCGTCGGCGCGCAGCGCCTCGCGCCAGCCGGCGTCGGCGAGCGCCACCGCGTAGGGCAGGGTGACGTTGGTCAGGGCGTAGGTGGAGGTGCGCGGCACGGCGCCGGGCATGTTGGCCACGCAGTAGAACACCGTGTCGTGCACGGGGTAGGTGGGCTGGTCGTGGGTGGTGGGCCGCGAGTCGGCGAAGCAGCCGCCCTGGTCGATGGCGATGTCGACGAGCACGGCGCCAGGGCGCATCTGGGCCACAAGCTCGTTGGGCACCAGGACGGGCGCCTTGGCTCCGGGCAGCAGGACGGCGCCGATGACCAGGTCCGCCTCGAGCACGGCCTGGCGCAGGCTGAGCCGGTTGGAGGTCAGCGTCTGCACGCGGCCGGCGAACTCGCGGTCCGCGGCGCGCAGCACGTCGACGTTGGTGTCCAGCAGGGTGACGTGGGCGCCCATGCCCACGGCGATGCGGGCGGCGTTCATCCCCGAGGTGCCGGCGCCGATGATGACGACCTGCGCGGCCGGCACACCGGGCACGCCGCCGAGCAGCACCCCGCGGCCGCCGGCGGCGTTCTGCAGCGTGGCCGCCCCGACCTGGGTGGCCAGCCGGCCCGCGACCTCGGACATCGGGGCCAGCAGCGGCAGGTAGCCGTCGGCGTGCTGGACGGTCTCGTAGGCCACGGAGGTGACCCGACGGGCGAGCAGCTCCTCGGTGAGCGCCTTGTCGGCGGCCAGGTGCAGGTAGGTGAACAGCAGCTGGTCCTCGCGCAGCAGCTCGTACTCCGAGGCCACGGGCTCCTTGACCTTCATCACCATCTCGCCGGCCGCCCAGGTCGCGGCGGCGCCGTCGACGATGCGGGCGCCCTCCTCGGCGTACTGGGCGTCGGTGATCCCGGCGCCGAGCCCGGCACCGGCCTGGACGTGCACGGTGTGTCCGCGCGTGACCAGCTCGTGCACGCCGGCCGGGGTGATGGCGACGCGGTCTTCGTGGTTCTTGACTTCCTTCGGGACGGCGACGTCCATCGGGGCCCTCTCGGTCGGCTCGGATCGCGAGCACGGACGCGCCGACCGGATGTGACGGCGCTCACCTCCAGTGTGACGCCTGAATTCGGTGTGTGCGGTCAGATCGGCGGTTTCTTCGGTACCGTCGATGGATGGCATCGAGTTCTTCGTCTACGCGAGCCTCGCGCACATCCCGTTCGCAGGATGTTCGGTCCCGGGCCGAGGCCGCACCCGGCCTGGAGCGGCGCGCCCGCGCCGCGGTGCGCCTGGACGCCGTCGACCACCGGCTGCTGGCGGCGCTGGCCGAGGACGCCCGCGTGCCGAACAACGCCCTGGCCGCCCAGGTCGGCATCGCGCCGTCGACCTGTCTGACCCGGGTACGGCGCCTGCGGGACGAGGGCGTCATCCGCGGGTTCCACGCCGACGTCGACCCCGCGCTGGCGGGCCGGCCCCTGCAGGCGGTCATCGCCGTGCGCATGCAGGGCCCGGCGCGCTCGCACCTGCCGGCGTTCGCCCGCGAGCTCGCGCGGCTGCCGGGCGTGCTGGACGTCTACCTGCTCGGCGGCGCACACGACTTCTTCGTGCACGTCACCGCCCCGGACACGGACGTGCTCAACGAGTTCGTCATCGAGAACCTCTCGGCCAACCCGGGCGTGGCGCTGACCGAGACGAACCTGATCTTCCAGCACACACGCGGCGGCTGGTACTGAGCCACCAGTCCGCGGCGGCTCAGGAGGCCGGTCCCTCGGTCCGCACAGCCTCGCTCGCGGCCGACGCCGTGCGCAGTCCGGCGAGCTCCCCCTCGGCCCGGGCGCGGGCCGCGGCCTGCTCCGCGCCGTCGCGCGCGGCCTCCTCCGCGCGCGAGCGGGCCGCGGCCAGCTCGTCGCGCAGCCGGGCGGCCTCGCCCTCGAGGCGGTCACCCGCGGAGCGGGTCGTGGACAGCTCGGCGGCCAGGCGGGCGCGCTCGTCCTCGCCGCGCCGGTGCTCGGCACGCACGGACTCCAGGGCGGAGCGGGCCTCGGCCAGCGTCTCCTGCACCCCGGCGAGCGCGGCGCGCGCCTCGGCGCGCTGCTCCGCCTCGGCCGCGCGCGCCGCGACGGCGGCGGCCAGCTCGTCGCGCACCCGGGCGGTCTCCTCGCGCGCCCGCTCCGCCTGGGCGCGCAGCTCCTCGGCCTGACCTGCGGCGTGCCGGGCCGCTGCCTCTGCCTGCTCGCGCGCCAGGGCGGACTCGTCCAGGAGGTTGCGCAGCCGCCGCGCCTCCGTCCGCAACTCGTCGAGGTCGGCGCGCGCCGCGTCCCGCTCCGCGGTCGCGGTGTCGGCGGCTCGGGCGAGCCGGTCGGCGTCCTCGCGCGCCGAGGCCGCACGCTCCTGCAGCGTCGCGGCCTCTTCGGCGTGCTCGTCGCGCGCCCGGCGCACCGCCTCGCCCCACAGACCGGAGACCCCCCGCTCGACCAGCAGCTCGACCGACCGCGGCAGCTCCGGCAGCCGGGCCGCGTCGGCGGCGGCGTCCGCCTGGTGGGCCCGCCAGGCGCGCAGGTGGGTGGTGGCCGTCGCGTTCGAGCACCCCGCCTTCTCCCGCACGGTGCTGACCGTGACGGGTTCGTCGTCGGCCAGCAACGCGTCGGCCGCGGCGAACACCCGCTCGCGCGCGGTGCGGGGGACCGGGGAAGCCTCCGGGGTCTCCTCCGCCGGGCGGTCGTCGTCCTCAGCGGGGGTGTGGTGAGACCTGTCCGGAGTAGTCGTCGTCATCTTGCAATCCTACTGATACTCCTCCTAATTAACCACCGACACCCGCTTTTCTAAAGCGGGTGCGCAAGAATGCGCGAGCTTGCCGCAGAGAGAGCGTTTGCCCAGGTCAGCGTGCTGCGCGGGCGGTCAGGTCGACCACCCCAAAAGGTGCATCTGCACCATCGGTGAGCACATCGTGAGCGGTGTCTGCCGGGTCGTGCGCGGCGAACTGCGCGGACATCGACTCGCCGAGGCGGTCGAGGTCGTCCTCGAAGAGGCCGGCGTAGGTGCGCAGCGTCAGGACGGGGGACTCGTGGCCGAGCATGCGCTGGACGGCCTTGACGCTCGCGCCGCTGGCGATGGCCAGGGAGGCGGCGGTGTGCCGGAGGTCGTGCAGGGTCAGCGGGGCGAAGTCCTCGGCGCCGGCGCGCAGGGTGACGCGGGCCACGGCCTCCAGGCGCCGGGTGCGCGCGATCTTCTGCCCGCGGGTCAGGCCGTCGCGGCGGGTGCGGTCGGCATCGACCAGCACCGTCCAGGTGGCGGCGTCCACGACGCCGGTGACCGGCAGCTCGTGATCGGCCTGGACCCGGCGCACGGCGGTCAGGGTGGTGGTGTCGTAGATCCCCGTGACGGGCAGGTCGAGCAGCTCCTGCAGGGTGCTCACCGCGGTGCCGGCGGCGCGCACGGCCGGGCGGAAGGCGTGCCGGTCGAAGGACTCGCGGCGCAGCGGGCCGCCGTCGCGCGCCGTGAACAGCAGCGCCGTGCCCGCGCGGCCGCCGAGCCGCTCGGCGAGCTCGGGCTCCAGCACGCGGGGGACCGGCACCTCGCGGCGGGCGTGGGTCTTGGTGCTGCCGAGCAGCAGGGTGCCGTCGTCGAGGCGGGTGTAGGCGCGTTCGATGGTGACGCGTCGGCGCAGCAGGTCCACGTCCCCGGTGCGCAGGGCCGAGACCTCGCCCCAGCGCAGCCCGGTGAGCCCGGCCAGCAGCACCAGCGTGCGCGCCGGGGCGGAGGCGGTCGCGTCGGCCGCGCGGCGCAGCTGTTCGTGGGACAGGTACCGGTGCGGCTTGGTCTTGGGTGCGCGCGGCAGGGACGGCACGCGCCCGGACGGGGTGCGGGCCGGGTTGGCCGTCAGCCGGCGGGCGTCCACCGCGGCGTCCAGCAGCGCCACGAGCAGTCGCACCGCGTCGCGGCGCCGGGCGGGGGAGGCCGGCTCGGCGGATCCGCGGGGCCGCATCTCGACCGCCCACCGGGCGACGTCGTCGTGCGTCACCCGGCGCAGCGGCTCCTCGCCGAAGGCGGGGGCGACCAGGGTCCGGAACCGTTCGCGCTCGGACTCCAGGGTGCGCGGGGCGCGGTCGGCGCGCGCGGCCTGCCACGCCTCGAACCACGCGGCCACCGTGAGCGTGCCGGACCGGGGGTCCACCCAGTCCCCGCGCTTGCCGGCCTCCTCGGCCCGGCGCGCCTCGGCCAGCGCGTCGCGCCGGGCCCGGAACGCCCGGGTGCTGCGCAGGCGGCCGTCGATGCGGAAACGCCCCACGTACGACGTCGTGCCGCCGGCTCCCGTGCGCTTCTCGGTGTAGGCCATGCAGGGAGACTACTGGCCCGGCGCGCGCTGTGACCTGCAACGACGCCGCACGCGAGTCAGGGAGTGCCGTCGGACAGCGATGCCGCCACCTCGAGGCTGCGCGCCATCTCCTCCTCGGGGTCCGCCGGCCCGGTGCCCTCGATGCTCACCCTGGTCAGCACGCCCTCGTCGCAGCGGGTCGCCTGCACCGTGTGCCGGCCGGCAGCGTCCTCGACGAAGGTCGCGATGACGCCCGCGTCCGGGTCGACGCGGCGCGGAAGGTCGTCGGCGAGGCCGCCGTACGCCTGCAGGACGAGCCCGTACAGGCCGCAGGACGCGCCGCGGTCGAGCGGATCACCGGCCTGGACGCGGGAGCGGAGGTCCTCCAGCGTCGCCCGGTCGGCCGCGTCGTACACGTCGCTGGACCGGATCGCCGCGAAGAGATCGGGCACCGCCGCCATCCAGTCGCCCACCCACGAGCGGCTGACGACGACAGCCTCGCCACCGGCGGTGGTCCACCGGCACCCCGGCCACGGGAGATCGGCGGCCCGCCCCTCGCCGAGGTCGTCGCCGATGAGGTCGCTCACGCGCGGGCGATCGGCGGAGCACGGGTCGGGCAGGCCGTCGGTGAGCAGCGGGGTGACGGGTACCGCGCCGGAGGCGTCGTCCACGGCTGGGGTCGTGCATGCCGTCAGCGCGACCGCGCTCAGGCAGAGCAGGACGAGGGAACGCGCGAGGGGTGACATCGGACGTAGCAGACCATTCATGCCATGCCCGGCGCAAGGGATGCGGTCAGGCCGGCCCGCCTCGGTGTTTGCGGCAGGGCGCGGGTCAGCGACTGCCCTCAGGAGGCGGCACAGACAAGGCGAACGTCATGAAAACACTGTTCGGGTCCGGCACGTAGGCGGCGAACGGCTCGCACTCGACGAACCCGTGCCGGGTGTAGATGCGCCGGGCCGGGGCGAAGAAGTCCTCGGCGCCGGTCTCCAGGCTCACGCGGGTGTACCCGCGCTCGGCGGCCAGGGTCATCAGCTCGCCCAGCAGGCGGGTGGCGACCCCGAGCCCGCGCGCCCCGCGGGCGGTGCGCATCGACTTGATCTCCCCGTGTCCGTCCGGGCCCGGGTCGAGCTCGCTGAGCGCCCCGCAGCCGAGCAGCTGCCCGGTCTCGTCGCTGCGCGCGGTCAGGAACGTCACGGCCGGGCCCGCGAGCGCCACGGGGTCGAGGGCGTGCACGGACTCCGGCGGGGAGGTGGCGTGCATCTCGGCCAGGTGCTCCTCGAGCAGGGCGCGCACGTCCGCGCGGGTGGGGGAGTCGACGGCGATGTTCACGCAGGCCATCATCCCTGGCGCGTGTTGCGCGGGTGTGACGCCGGCGCGGGGAGTCTCAGGGAGCGTGCACGGTGGGGTCGTCGCGCAGCACGTCCAGCAGCAGCGGCTCGATGGCGTCGGGGTTCTCCAGGGTGGGCAGGTGCCCGGCCCAGTCCAGGGCGAGCAGCTCGGCGCCCGGGATGGACTCGACCAGGCGCGCGGCCACGGCCCGGAAGTGGTCCATGTCGTGGCCGCCGGTGACCACGAGGGTGGGCACGTGGATGCGGTGCAGGTCGACGTCGACGGGTCGCGGGGTGCCGGCGGCGGCGCCGCGGGCGTGGGCGTCGGTCTCGGCGGCGAGCTGGATGTCGAAGGCGCGGTGCTGCATGCGTGCCAGCGCGGCCCGGGTCGCCTCGTCGGCGTCGGGCCCCAGCCAGGTGTCGACGTTGAGCGCCACGGCGGCGTCCAGGTCCCCGGCGTCCAGCAGCGTCTCCTCGTGGGCGATGAAGTCGCGCAGGGCGGCACTCGGCGGCAGGTCGGGGTAGGCGGGGGAGATGAGCACGAGCTCGCGCACGCGGTCGGGGTGGCGGCTCGCGAGCTCGAGGGCCACGCGCGCGCCGAGGCTGTTGCCGACCACCACGGCGTCCTCGATGCCGCAGGCGTCCATGACCTCGGCCACGTCGTCGGCGTCGACGTAGTCCTCGGCGGGCAGCGGGGTCTCGCCGAAGCCGCGCAGGTCGGGCCGCAGGACGCGGAAGACCTGGCTCAGACCCGTCATGACGGGGTCCCACATGTGCCGGTCGGCGACCCCGGCGTGCAGCAGGAGGGCGTGCGGACCGGTGCCGGTGACGTCGTGGGCGAGCAGCATGACCCCACGCTAGGAGGGGTGGGGGCGGATCGCACCCGGGAATGCCGCGCCGGTCCATCGGTTGTCATGGACATGAAGCACATCGGTTTCCTGTCCTTCGGCCACTGGACCGACCACCCGTCCTCGGCCACCCGCAGCGCGGCGGACGTGCTCGCGCAGTCGATCGAGCTGGCCGAGGCGGCCGAGGAGCTGGGTGCCGACGGCGCCTACTTCCGGGTGCACCACTTCGCCCGCCAGCTGGCCAGCCCGTTCCCGCTGCTGGCGGCCGTGGGGGCGCGCACGCGCCGCATCGAGATCGGCACGGGGGTGATCGACATGCGCTACGAGAACCCCGCGTACATGACCGAGGACGCCGGGGCGGCGGACCTCATCGCCGGCGGGCGGCTGCAGCTGGGGATCTCGCGCGGCAGCCCGGAGCAGGTCGTCGAGGGCTACCGGCACTTCGACCACGTCCCGGCGCCGGGGGAGTCGGACGCGGACATGGCCCGCCGGCACACCGCCCGGTTCCTGGAGCTGCTGTCCGGCGAGGGGTTCGCCGAGCCGAACCCGCGCCCGATGTTCCCCAACCCGCCGGGCCTGCTGCGCCTGGAGCCGCACGCGCCGGGCCTGCGCGAGCGCATCTGGTGGGGTGCGGGCTCGCGGGCGACGGCCGAGTGGGCGGCGGCCCAGGGCATGCACCTCATGAGCTCGACGCTGCTGACCGAGGACACGGGCGTGCCGTTCCACGAGCTGCAGGCCGAGCAGATCCGGCGGTTCCGCGACGCCTGGGCCGCGGCCGGGCACGCGCACGCCCCGCGGGTGTCGGTGTCCCGGTCGGTCTTCCCGATCACCGACGACCGCGACCGCGCCTACTTCGGCCTGGAGACGCGCTCCACCGACCAGGTGGGCATGCTCGAGGGCGGCCGGGCGCGGTTCGGCAAGACCTACGCCGGGGAGGTCGACCAGGTCGTGGCGGACCTCGCCGGGGACACGGCGGTCGCGGCCGCGGACACCCTGCTGCTGACGGTGCCCAACCAGCTCGGGGTGGACTACAACGCCCACGTCATCGAGAACGTGGTGCGGCACGTGGCCCCGCAGCTCGGCTGGCGCTGAGCCTCAGCAGGCGGCCGCCGGCGCGGCGGCCGCGGCGTCGGCGAGCGCCGCGTCGATGAGCCGGTGGCCGCGGGCCTCCAGGGCGCGCGCCCCGGCCCGGTAGGCCCGCACGGCGGTGCGGACCGCCTCGCGCAGCCGCGCCCGGCGCCAGGTCGGGCCGTGGAAGGGGTCGGCGCCGTAGCCCTCGACGACGGCGGCGCGCAGGTCGGCCCGACCGGTGAGCTCCCGGGCGTCCAGGCGGGCCAGCTCGGCCACCGGCGGGCGCCACCCGTACCGCCCGAAGCCGACCACGCGCAGTTGTCCGGCGTCGTCGAGCAGCCAGCGGCGGGGCACGAAGTCGCCGTGGGTGGGCACCACGCGCACCGGCGGGTGCTCGTGCGCGGCGATCGCGCGGCGCAGCGCGGCCACCGCGGCGGGCGCGATGCGGTGGTCGTCGTCGAGCAGGGCGAGCGTGCGGGCGTCCTGGGCGGCCTCCCAGTCGCCGTCCACGCGCGACCCGGTCGCGTGCAGCCGGGCCAGCAGCATCCCGGCCTGCCGGTAGGTCTCGGGCCGCTCCGCGGCGGGGTGGTCCTCGGCGGGGCGGCCCGGCAGCCAGCCGAGCGCGAGCAGGCGCTGCTCGCGGTCGGCGCCGAGCAGGCGGGGGAAGCGGTCCTGGCCGGTCAGGTCGTCCAGGACCTCGGTGTGCGCGGCCAGCTCGCGCCCGAAGCGCCCGTCCACGTCGCGGTAGCGCCTGACCGCCGCCAGGGTGCCGTCGGCGGCCCGCACCTGCCACACGCCGGTGCCGGTCGACCCCCGGGAGTGGACGGCCACGACGCGGACGGGTCCGAGCCAGCCGGCCACGACGTCGCGGACGGCGGGGTCGGGTCCCTGCGGCTCGCACGTCATCGGGGCACGATATCGACCCGCGGGACGGGGGTGCGCCCCGGGGGCCCGGGCGCGCCATACTGTGGCCCCGACCCGTCCTCGACCCGGCGGCACCGTGGCCGTCGCGGAAGGAAGCACCGTGGCCCTGCCCAGCCCCAGCTACACCATCACCCTGCGCGTGCAGGTCCCGGCCTCCCAGCGGGCCTCGAGCACCGTGGTCGCCGCCGTGGCGGACACCGGGGCGGCGGTGACCGGCGTCGACGTCGCCCACTCCACGGCGCACGGCCTGGTCGTGGACCTGACCTGCGACACCGTCGACGCCGAGCACGGCGACCGGATCGCGGCGCGGCTCGAGGAGCTCGAGGGCGTGCACGTGCTCAAGTGGTCGGACTCGACGTTCCTGCTGCACCTGGGCGGCAAGATCGAGGTGGCGGTCAAGTCCCCGATCACCACCCGGCGCGACCTGTCGCGCGCCTACACCCCGGGGGTGGCGCGGGTGTGCACCGCCATCGCCGACAACCCCGAGGACGCGCGCCGGCTGACGATCAAGCGCAACACCGTCGCGGTGGTCACCGACGGCACGGCGGTGCTCGGCCTGGGCGACATCGGCCCGGCGGCGGCGCTGCCGGTGATGGAGGGCAAGGCGGCGCTGTTCAAGCAGTTCGGCGGGGTGGACGCCTGGCCCGTGTGCCTGGACACCACCGACACCGACGAGATCGTCGCGATCGTCAAGGCGCTCGCCCCGGTGTACGGCGGGGTGAACCTCGAGGACATCGCCGCCCCGCGCTGCTTCGAGATCGAGGCCCGGCTGCGCGCCGAGCTGGACATCCCCGTCTTCCACGACGACCAGCACGGCACCGCGATCGTGGTGCTGGCCGCCCTGGTCAACGCCCTGAAGGTGGTGGACAAGCACATCTCCCAGGTGCGCGTGGTCGTCTCCGGGGTGGGCGCGGCCGGCAACGCCATCATCCGGCTGCTGCGCGCCCAGGGCGCCCGGCACATCGTCGCCTTCGGGCGCACCGGGGCGCTGCACCCCGGCGAGGAGCACGGCGACCCGCACCGCGCCTGGATCGCCGAGCACACCAACCCCGAGGGGTTCACCGGCTCCCTGCGCGACGGGCTGGCCGGGGCCGACGTGTTCATCGGCGTCTCCGCCGGGGACATCCTCACCGGCGCCGACATCGCCCGCATGGCCGACGACGCGATCGTGTTCGCGCTGGCCAACCCCACCCCCGAGGTCGACCCGGTGGAAGCCTCCGAGCACGCCACCGTGGTGGCCACCGGCCGCTCTGACCACCCCAACCAGATCAACAACGTGCTGGCCTTCCCCGGGCTGTTCCGCGGCCTGCTGGACTCCGGCGCCACCGAGATCACCGACGAGCTGATGCGCGTGGCCGCGCTGGCGATCGCCGGGGTGGTGGCCGACGACGAGCTCAACAGCGCCTTCGTCATCCCCGGGGTGTTCGACCACCGGGTGGCCGAGTCCGTGGCCGAGGCGGTGCGCACCGTCGCGGCCGGCGGGCGGCGGGTCAGGACGTCGTGGCGAGGGCCTGCTGCCAGGTGACCAGGTCGGCGACCTTGCCGGACAGATGCCCGGCGGTGGCGCCGTCGGCCACGAGCGCGTCGGCCAGGGCCGTGGCCGGGCGCAGCGTGCGCACCGCGGCGTCGTGCTCGCCGGCCTCGGCCTGCGCCCGCGCGGTGGCGAGCCGCTGCTCGAGCTGGTCCACGGCGACCCGGTCGCGCGCGGTGGCGGCGGGCAGGTCGGCCACCAGGGCGTCGACCTCGCCGAAGGTGACGCAGTCGCCGCCGCCGCTGACCGTCCCGGCCGTCCACCGGATGCCGCGCAGCACCGAGGTCAGGAACGTCGGGTCCGACCACGACTCGTCGACGTGCCCGGCGCCCTGGTGCCAGGAGCGGCCGCCCTCGAAGTTCTGGCACCACGCGATGGGGTGGTCGTCGCCCATCGTGCCGCCGTCGTAGGTGTCCTCGTCCAGGGTCATGAGCACCTGGACCTCGCCGCGCGGGTTGAGCGTGTAGTTGTACCACTCGTCCCAGCGCTCCCAGGTGGCGGGCACGTCCGTCATCGAGGGGTGGGCCGGGTTCTCCACGCGCATGGTGGCGGTCTGCTGGCGCGGGTGCCCGGCGAACCGTGCCCCGCCGCCGATGAGCCGGGTGAACCAGCTCGAGGTGTGCATGGTGTCGGTCGCGGCGTGCAGCCCGACCACGCCGCCACCGGCGTGGACGTAGCCCTGCAGGGCGGCGAGCTCGGTCTCGTCCAGCAGCCGGGGCTGGTCGGGGTCGAGGCTGTTGGTGTTGTCCACCGGGGAGACGAACACGATCGAGTCGTAGCGGGCCAGGTCCGCGGCGGTCGTGAACGGCGTGCTGTCCATCGTCAGGTCCGGCTGGCCGGGCGAGCCGGGCCCCCACCAGCCCCCGGAGTCGTTGGGCGGGTCCCACACGTCGACCTCGTAGCCGTGCTCGGCACCGAGGTCGATCAGGGCGTGGGTGGTCTCGTCGATGTGCGAGTGCCGGAACCCGAGGGTCTTGCCGACGACGAGGATCTCCTCCAGCCCGGGCGCGGCGGCCGCGGCCGGGGCGGTGGCCGCCGAGCACAGCCCGACGGCGACGGCGGACGTGGCCAGCACGGAGACGATGCGGCGAGGACGGGTCGAGGTGGTCATGGCGCTCCCTTGCGCGGACGACATTGTGTACGTCCGCTCAACTTATACGCCGGAGCACCACTTGTCAGCACCAGGCAGGCAAAAGAATGACACTGATCAGCAGAAGTGCGGCACCGCCCGGCACCCCGGGGCGGGCGCGGCTAGCGTGGACGCATGGCCGCCCCCGACCCGCCGCGCCCCTGGCTGCTGTTCGCGATCACGCCGCCGCGGCGCTCGACCGAGCCCGCCGAGGCCCAGCGCATCGCCGACCGCACCTGCGCCCGGCTGCGCGGGCTCGATCTGGACGCCCTGGTCATCTACGACATCGACGACGAGTCCGACCGCACCAGCGCCGAGCGGCCGTTCCCGTACCTGCCCACCCTGGACCCCGGTGACTTCCACGCCCGGCACCTGCAGGCCTGGGACCGGCCGGTGATCGTCTACCGCAGCGCCGGCAAGCACGACCCGGCGGCGCTCGGGGACTGGTTCGCCGCCCAGGACCCGCAGCGGGTGCGCACGGTGCTGGTGGGGGCCTCCTCCTCGGACGCCGCCGTGCGCACCACGCTGTCCCAGGCCCAGCGGCTGCGCCGCGAGCACGCCCCGGACCTGCCGCTGGGCGGGGTGGCGATCCCCGAGCGGCACGCCTCGCGCGGGGACGAGCACGAGCGCATGCGCGCCAAGCAGGCCGCCGGCGTGAGCTTCTTCGTCACCCAGGTCGTCTACGACGTGGGCGCCGCCAAGTCGATGGTCTCGGACTACCACTACGCCTGCGGGGACGCGGGCCAGCCGACGGTGCCGGTGGTGTTCACGCTGTCGGTGTGCGGGTCCGCGCGGACCCTGGCGTTCCTGGAGTGGCTGGGCGTGCACGTGCCGGGCTGGATGCGCAACGACCTGCGGCACACCGACGACCCGCTGGGCACCAGCTACGACCAGTGCGTCGCCATCGCCGAGGACCTGGCCCAGTTCTGCACGCGGCACCGCATCCCGTACGGCTTCAACGTCGAGTCGGTCTCGATCCGGCGCGCGGAGATCGAGGCGTCCGTGCGCCTGGCGGCCCACCTGCGCGCCCGCCTCGACGCCGACGCGCGCGGCCGGGTCGGTGGCGACGGCACCGACCGGCCGGTTCAGGCGGCCGCGGCCAGCGCGTCCAGCACCCCGGGCCAGCCGCGGTCGTAGCCCGCGCGGGCCGCGGCGCCGTCGGGCCGGGCCTGCCAGCCGGTGTGCACCAGCCGCACGCGGGTGCCGCCCGGGCCGGCCGCGGCGAAGGTGACCCGCACGAGGGTCGCGGTGTCGGGCTCCGCGCCGGGGTGCCAGGTGAACTCCAGCACCTCGGGCTCGACGGCCTCGGTGATCGTGCCCCACACGGCGGTGGCCCCGTCCGGGCCGGTCTCGACCAGGCGGCCGTCGGTCACGGCCACGGCGCCCTCGGCCCCGAAGACGCTGTGCGTGCCCAGCGGCCACCAGGTGCCGAGGTCGTCGACGAACAGGCGGTAGGCCCGCGCCGGGGGACAGGGGACGAGGACCTCGCACTCGACGGGTGCGAGGCTCGGGTCGACGCTCATGGCTGACTCCTGTGCTCGGTGTGCTCGACGTGGTCGGCGAACGCCTCCAGCACCCCGCCCCACTGCGCGGCCAGCCAGGCGCGCACGGCGTCCGGACCGGCGGGGGCCAGGGAGTACAGGTGGCGGGTGCCGACCGCGGTGTGCCGCACCAGGCCGGCGTCGGCCAGCACCCGCAGGTGCTTGCTCACCGCGGGGCGCCCGACGGGCAGCGCGGCGGCCAGGGCGCCGACCGGGAGGGGTCCGTGCCGCAGGCGCTCGACGATCTGCCGCCGGGTCGGGTCGCCGAGGGCGTCGAGCGCGCTGTGGGGATCAACAATGTTGCTCATCAGTAACCGTTACTCTACAGCAACCGATGCGCGCAGGCCAGGGATGACGCACGCCACACCGCCGGCGGCGGTGAGGTCCGACCTCAAGGCGTAGCATGGTATTACCACACGGACCCAGGAGGTCACCATGAGCATGAAGGCAGCCGTCGTCACCGCGTTCCGCGCCCCGCTGGAGGTCACCGACGTCGACCTCCCGCAGCCCGGTCCCGGCCAGGCGCTGGTGAAGGTGCTCTACTCGGGCGTGTGCCACACCGACCTGCACGCCGCGCACGGCGACTGGCCGGTCAAGCCCGCCCCGCCGTTCGTGCCCGGCCACGAGGGCGTGGGAGAGGTCGTGGCCGTGGCCGAGGACGTCACCCGCCTCGCCGTCGGCGACACCGTGGGCAACGCCTGGCTGTGGAGCGCGTGCGGCCAGTGCGAGTTCTGCCAGACCGGGCGCGAGACCCTCTGCCCGGACCAGACCAACGGCGGCTACAGCGTGGACGGATCCTTCGGGCAGTACATGCTCGTCGACGCCCGCTACGCCCCGATCATCCCCGCCGGCGTCGACCTGGCCGCCGCCGCCCCCATCCTGTGCGCCGGGGTGACCGTCTACAAGGGCCTCAAGCAGTCCGAGGTGCGCCCCGGGCAGTGGGTGCTGATCTCCGGCATCGGGGGACTGGGCCACCTCGCCGTGCAGTACGCCCGCGCCATGGGCATGCGCGTGCTGGCCGTCGACGTCGCCGACGACAAGCTCGCCCTGGCCCGTCGGCACGGCGCCGAGGCCACCGTCAACGCCGCCACCGCCGACGACCCGGCCGCCCGCATCGTCGACATCACCGGCGGGGGAGCGCACGGCGGCCTGGTCACCGCGGTGGCCGGCAAGGCCTTCGGCCAGGCCGTCGGCGGGCTGCGCCGCGGCGGCACCGTGGCGCTGGTGGGCCTGCCGCCGGAGGAGTTCGGCCTGGACATCTTCTCCACCGTCCTGTTCGGCCTGACCGTGCGCGGCTCCATCGTCGGCACCCGCGCCGACATGGCCGAGGCGCTGGACTTCTTCGCCCGCGGCCAGGTCGAGCCCACCTACACGGTGCGGCCCCTCGGCGAGGTCAACGACATCTTCGACGAGATGCTCGCCGGCGCCATCGACGGCCGCGTCGTGATGGACATGCGCGCCTGAGGACCGCCCAGCCCGCCGGGCGCACCTCCCCTCCCGCGCCCGGCGACCCCGACGGCCGGACCGCCTTCCCCCTGAGGCGGCCCGGCCGTCGTCCTCGGCGCACCGGCGACGTGGCACCATGGCACGCGCACGGCGACCCCGTGCCCCGCCCGCCGCACCGGACCCACGAGGACCCGACCCGCCGATGACCGCCACACCGCCCGCCCCCGCCGACCAGCCCGTCGCCCCCGCCGGGGTCAAGCACTCCCCGGTCGAGGACGCCCTCGGCATCCTGACCGGCACCTTCGTGGTCTCCCTCGGGCTGTTCCTGCTCCGCTCGGTCTCGGCGGTCACCGGCGGCACCGCCGGGCTGTCGCTGCTGGTCAGCTACGTCGCCCCGGTGCCCTTCGGCGTGCTGTTCGCCGCCGTGAACCTGCCGTTCTTCCTGCTGGCCATCCGCAAGAAGGGCTGGGACTTCACCCTGCGCACCGGCCTGTCCATCGCGCTGGTCGCCGGCCTGTCCCAGCTGCACCCGCTCGTGTTCGGGACCCTCGACCTGCCCCCGCTGTACGCGGTGCTGGCCGGCAACATCCTGTGCGGGGTCGGCCTGCTCATCCTGTTCCGGCACCGCTCCAGCCTCGGCGGCTTCATGATCGCCGCCCTCATCGCCCAGGACCGCCTCGGCTGGCGCGCCGGGTACGTCCTGATGGTGCTGGACACCGCCGTGGTGCTGTCCGCGTTCGCGGCCGTGCCCGCCACCACGGTGCTGCTGTCCGCGCTCGGGGCGGTGCTGCTGAACTTCCTGGTGGCGCTCAACCACCGGCCCGGGCGCTACACCGGCTACTGAGCCGCCCGTGCCGCGCACGCCCGCCCCGGCGGTGGCACCATCGGGGCCATGGCCCGCAGCGCCCACGACCAGCACCTGCACGACCTGGTGCTGCTGCGCCGCGTGCGCGACCGCATCGACCGCGAGCACGCCCGGCCTCTGGACGTGACGGCGCTCGCGGCCGGCGTCGGCATGTCCGCCGGGCACCTGAGCCGCCGGTTCGCCGAGACCTTCGGCGAACCGCCGTACCGGTACCTGATGACCCGCCGGGTGGAGCGGGCCATGGCGCTGCTGCGCCGCGGCGACCTGAGCGTCACCGAGGTGTGCTTCGCCGTCGGCGCGTCCTCGCTGGGCACGTTCACCACGCGGTTCACCGAGCTGGTGGGGATGCCGCCGGGGGAGTACCGGCGTCGGGCCCGCACCGCCGGAGCGGCCGAGCTGCCGTCCTGCGTGACCAAGCAGGTGCGCCGACCGATCAGGAATCGAGAAGCGTCGCCCCCCGGTGATGCCTAGCGTGGTCGGCATGGACATCGCCATTCACACCACGTTCCTGCCGCACACCGACCCCGAGGCGTCGCTGGCGTTCTACCGCGACCTGCTCGGCTTCGAGCTCGTCCAGGACGTCGGCTCGGGGGACATGCGCTGGCTGACGCTCATGTCGCCGACCCAGCGCGGCGTGCGCCTGGTCCTGGCCCCGCCGGCCGCCGACCCGGGCATCACCGACGACGAGCGCCGCACCATCGCCGAGCTGATGGCCAAGGGCGCCTACCAGTCGATCATCCTGGCCACCACCGACCTGGACGCGACCTTCGCCCGGGTCGCCGGCGCCGCGGCCGAGGTCGTGTCCGAGCCGGCCGAGCAGCCGTGGGGCGTGCGCGACTGCGCGTTCCGCGACCCGGCGGGCAACATGGTGCGCATCGACGAGGTCGGGCCGGCGCGATGACCACCACGACCCCGCGCCCGGCGGCCGCCGCCGCGGAGCACCCGGCCGACCGCCACGACCGCATCCGGGTGGTCGGCGCGCGGGAGAACAACCTGCGCGAGGTGTCCGTCGAGCTGCCCAAGCGCCGCCTGACCGTGTTCACCGGCGTGTCCGGGTCCGGCAAGAGCTCGCTGGTGTTCGCCACGATCGCTGCCGAGTCGCGCCGCCTCATCGACGAGACCTACCCGACGTTCCTGCAGGGGTTCATGGCGTCCCTGCCCCGCCCCGACGTCGACGAGCTCGAGGGCGTCACCACGGCGATCGTCGTGGACCAGGAGCGCCTGGGCGCCAACGCCCGCTCCACCGTGGGCACGGTCACCGACGCCCACGCCATGCTGCGCCACCTGTTCAGCCGCGCCGGGGACCCGTACGTCGGCCCGCCCGCCGCGTTCAGCTTCAACGTGCCCACCTCGCGCGCCTCCGGGGTGATGCGCACCGAGGCCGCCGGCGGGGGCACCACGACCAAGATCGTGCGCGAGGCCGTCTACCTCGGCGGCATGTGCCCCGAGTGCGAGGGCCGCGGCACCGTCTCCGACCTCGACCTGTCCGTCATCGTCGACGAGTCGCGGTCGCTGAACGACGGCGCGATCCTCGTGCCCGGCTACAAGGCCGACGGCTGGATGGTGCGCGGGTTCTCCGAGTCCGGGTTCCTCGACGGCGACAAGCCGATCAAGGACTACACCGCCACCGAGCGCCACGACTTCCTGTACCGGGACAAGGGCAAGATCAAGGCCCTGGGCATGAACATGACCTACCAGGGCCTGATCCCCAAGCTGCGCGAGTCGATCTTCTCCAAGGACCCCGACGCCCTGCAGCCGCACGTGCGCCGCTTCGTCGAACGTGCCGCCGTGTTCGCGCCCTGCCCCGCCTGCGAGGGGAGCCGCCTGAACGACGCCGCCCGCTCGGCCACCGTGCACGGCAGGAACATCGCCGAGGTCGCCCGGATGCAGATCACCGACGCCGCCGACTGGGTGCGCGGGGTCGACGACCCGGGCGTCGCGCCGCTGGTGGCCAACCTGGCGCGCCTGTTCGACGCCTTCGTCGCGATCGGCCTGGGCTACCTCTCCCTGGACCGACCCGCGGGCACGCTGTCCGGGGGAGAGGCGCAACGGGTCAAGATGATCCGCCACCTCGGCTCCGCCCTGACCGACGTCACCTACGTGTTCGACGAGCCCACCATCGGCCTGCACCCGCACGACATCGCCCGCATGAACACCCTGCTCGAGGACCTGCGGGACAAGGGCAACACCGTGCTCGTGGTCGAGCACAAGCCCGAGACCATCGCGATCGCCGACCACGTGGTCGACCTCGGCCCCGGCGCCGGCAGCGACGGCGGCACGATCACCTACGAGGGCGACGTGGCCGGGCTGCGCGCCGCCGACACCCTCACCGGCCGCCACCTCGACGACCGTGCCCGCCTCAAGGACACCGTGCGCGAACCCACCGGGACGCTGGAGATCCGCGGGGCGAGGCAGAACAACCTGCGCGCCGTCGACGTCGACGTCCCCACCGGGGTGCTCACCGTGGTCACCGGCGTGGCCGGGTCCGGCAAGAGCTCGCTGATCCACGGCAACCTCGCCGGGCGCGAGGGCGTCGTCGTCGTCGACCAGGGCGCCATCAAGGGCTCGCGCCGGTCCAACCCCGCCACCTACACCGGGCTGCTCGACCCGGTGCGCAAGGCCTTCGCGAAGGCGAACGGCGTCAAGCCCGCCCTGTTCAGCGCCAACTCCGAGGGCGCCTGCCCCACCTGCCAGGGCAACGGCCGCATCTACACCGAGCTCGGCTTCATGGAGACCGTCGAGACCGTCTGCGAGGAGTGCGGCGGCCGCCGGTTCCAGGCCGCCGTCCTGGAGTACACCCTGGGCGGCAAGAACATCGCCGACGTCCTGGACCTCTCCGTGGCGCAGGCCCACGACTTCTTCGGCACCACCGACTCCCAGGTCCCCGCGGCCCGCACGATCCTGGGACACCTGCACGACGTCGGGCTCGGCTACCTGCGCCTCGGCCAGCCGCTGAACACCCTGTCCGGGGGCGAGCGCCAGCGCCTGAGGCTCGCGATGCGCATGGGCGACGACGGCGGCGTGCTCGTGCTGGACGAACCCACCACCGGCCTGCACCTGGCGGACGTCGCCCACCTGTTGGCCCTGCTGGACCGCCTCGTCGACGCCGGCAGGACCGTCGTGGTCATCGAGCACCACCAGGCCGTCATGGCGCACGCCGACCGCATCATCGACCTCGGCCCCGGCGCCGGGCACGACGGCGGCACCGTGGTCTTCGAGGGCACCCCCGCCGACCTCGTCGCCACCCGTGCCACGCTGACCGGGAAGCACCTGGCCGACTACGTGGGAGCATGACGCATGCCCGCCCCCGGACCCGCGCTCACCGTCCGCCCCCCGGTCCCCGCCGACGCCCCCGCCATGGCCCGCGTGCACGTGCGCTGCTGGCAGCAGACCTACCGCGGACTCATGCCCGACCACGTGCTCGACGACCCCGGCTTCGTGCCCGCCCGCCAGCGGCTGTGGGACCAGGTGCTGACCGCCCCGGAGTACCGCGGCCACCGCACCGCCGTCGCCACCGCCGACGGCCAGGTCGTCGGCGTCGCGATGACCGGCACCCCCCGCGACGACGACGCCGCCTGGACCCGGGAGCTGTACGTGCTCTACCTCGACGCCACCCACCACGGCTCCGGCGCCGGCACCGACCTGCTGCACGCCGTCCTCGCCCCCGACGAGGCCGCCGCGCTGTGGGTCGCCGACCCCAACCCCCGCGCCCAGGCGTTCTACCGCAAGCACGGCTTCACCCCCGACGGGGCCGACACCATCGACGACGACGGCGTCACCGAGATCCGCCTGACCCGCACCCCGACCTGACGCCGTGACCTGGGAGACCCGCTACCCGCGCCCCCCGCGCACGACCCTCGACGCCCTGGCCACCGCGGCGCTCGCGGCCGCCGACGAACCCGCCGGCACCGAGATCACCTGGGTCGAGCACGGCTCGGCCACCGTCGTCGCGCTCACCGACCGGGTCGCGGTCCGCATCGCCCGGCAGCGCCAGGCCGGGGGAGAGGTGCTGCGGGCCCGACGCCTCGTGGACGCGCTGCCCGACCTGCCGTTCGCCGTGCCACGGTCCCTCGGCGAGGCCGTCGAGGTCGACGGCTACACCGCCGTCGCCACCCGGCGCCTCCACGGCAGCACGGCACCGACCACCACGCCGGACCCGGGCGTGCTGCGCGAGCTGCTGGACGCCGTGCACGCCGTCGACACCACGCCCGTCACCGAGCACCTGGCACCACGACGAACCTTCTGCGGGGGAGAGGCCTGGGAGCAGACCCTGCGCGAGCGCGTCGTGCCCCTGCTGGACGCCGACCTGCGCGCCGACGCCCAGCACCGGATCGCCGCCCTCGCCGCCCTCGAGGACGCCCCCCGCACCCTCAACCACGGCGACCTCGGGGCGAGCAACGTCCTGTGGTCGGGCGACCGCGTCAGCGGAGTGATCGACTGGGACCTCACCGCCCGGGAGGACCCCGCCGAGGACGTCGCCACCGTCGCGACCTCGTTCGGCCTGTGGCCGCACGTCGAGGCGCTCGCGGACCCCGGCACCGTGCGCCGGGCCGACGCGTTCCGCGGGACGATCCCGCTGCAGATCGTCGCGTTCGCGGTCCTCGCTGCCCGTCCGGACGACGAGGTCGCCCGGACGGTGGCCCGCGCGCAGCACGCGCTGCGTCGGACCGCCGCGGGTCAGGTGCGCTGAACGGGGACCGACCGGGTCTCCGGACGCTCCGCCGGCAGGGGGAGACGCACCTCGAGCACACCGTCGCGGTAGGTGGCGGCCACGTCTGCGACGTCCGCGCCCTGCGGCAGCCGGATGCGGCGTTCGAAGCTGCCGTACCGGAACTCGCTGCGGAACTCGTCGCCCTCCTGGCGGGTGCGCTCCTCGCGGTGCGCCGAGATCCTCAGCACGCCGTTGTCGACGGTGACCTCGACGTCCTCGTCCGGGTCGATGCCCGGGATCTCCGCGCGGACCACGAGGTCGCCGTCCTCACGGAACTCCTCGACCCGCAGCGGGAACCCGCTCACCGGGGACGTGTCGCGGGGCGACGTCCCCTCGCCGAACGGCCAGTCCCACCGTGCGGGCCACAGCGCACCGAGGTCCCGGGTCATGTCCTCCCAGGTGCGGCGTACCGTGGCGGCCGCCGGGTTGTCCGACGCCGGCGTGACGGCGCCCGTGCTGTCGTCCTTGGTCATGGTGATGCCCTCTCTCGCTAGCAGGTGGTGTCGCCGCGCAGGACGACGTCGGAGCCGCCGTCGACGAAGACGACCTGTCCGCACAGGTGCGAGTTCTCCTCGTCGACGAGCCAGGCCAGCAGTCGTGCCGGGACCTCGGGGTCCATGTAGCCGTTCAACGGCATGGGGACCGCCTGCGCCATCGCGTCACGCTGCTCCGGCGTCGCGATGAGGTCGGCGACCATCGGCGTCCGCACGATCCCCGGGGCGATGGCGTTCAGCGGGATGCCGGCGCCGGCCCACTCGGGCGTCGCGGCGTGCCGCCGGACCCACCGGCACAGCGCCTTCTTGGCGCTCGGGTAGAGCATGCCGCCCCGCCCGGACGTCACGAGATGCTCGGCCCGTTCCAGCGCCGCGGGTTCGTCGCCGGCGAGGCACCGCTCGACGAGCTCGTCGTCCGCGCCGAGCAGCACCGCCATCGAGGCGGTGGCGGCGGCGCGCGGCGCCGTGGAACCCGTCAGCAGGTCGCGCAGCCCGTCCAGCGTCGCCACGGCACCGAAGAAGTCGACCGCCACGGTCGCCGGGGACTCGTGGGCCAGGCCCGCGTTGGCGACGACGGCGTCGAGGCGTCCGTCGCCCAGCTCGCGGACGCGTTCGACCAGCCGCGCCCGACCGTCCGTGGTCGACAGGTCGGCGACGACGTCCGCGTCGTGCACGTCCACCCCGATCACCCGGTCCCCGCGCGACCGCAGCAGGTCTCTGGTCGCGCGCCCGATCCCGGACGCGGACCCCGTGACGACGACGGTACGCATGTGGCTCTCCCCGGTCCCGTGGCCGCCGGGCGCCTCCTCGTGGAGGCGCCCCGACGGACACCGTCCACGCTAGGAGTGCGGCGCGGGCGGCGGTACCCGCGTTCGTCCCTCCCGGCCGGGACCTTGGTCCGGGATCCGACCTTTCGCCGTCGCGGCCGCCGGGGGAGAGGTGCGGGTGCAACGACCGCGCGGGCCGGACCGTGACCGGTCCGACCCGCGCGACGTTCGTTCAGCGCGCCTGCTACATCGCAGGCTTCATGCCGTTGTTCTGCGAGGAGCTCTTCGCCCGCGACTGCAGGACGAAGAGACCCTCGTCGCTGCTGGTCACGACGACCTTCCCGTCACCGAAGTAGGGGTAGTTGCCCCAGGTGCCGAAGAAGTCGGTGCGGTCGTCCGAGGGGAAGACGTCGAAGAAGCCGCGCGACGTCACCCGGCCCTGCTCGGCCTTCCAGGCGTCGTAGATCCACAGGCCCGAGGTGTAGTTCGACTGGTACAGCAGCCCGTCCTTGACGAACATGTTGTGGTCGATCGAGGTGTTGCCGTCGCTGTGCATGCCGATGAGCTCGGCGTCGTCCAGGTCGGTGAAGTCCCAGATGTAGGTGGTGCGCTCGCCGACGGTTCCCGCCAGCTCGTCGATCTCGTCGCCGAGGAAGAAGAACCGGTGGTCCTCGCTGAGCCAGCCCTGGTGGGTGTAGGCCGCGGCGTCGTAGGGCAGGCGGGACAGCACGACGGGGTTGTCGATGTCTGTGACGTCGTACAGCGTCACGGTGTCCTCGTTGGACCCGACGCAGATCTCGCGGCCCTGGTAGTCCACGTCCGGGCCGTGGTAGACCACGCACTGGATGTCGTGGCTGTATCCGTCCTCGTTCATGCAGCCGACCAGGGTGGGGGAGGTCGGGTCGCCGTTGAGGTCGTAGACGATCGCGCCACCGCTGCCGCTGTAGACCGCCGGGTACCCGGCCGGCGGGTCGACGGCGCACTCGTTCTTCACCGAGTAGACCGCGCCGACCACGTAGAGCCGGCCCGTGTCGGTGTTGATCGAGACGTTGTGGCTCTGCGTGAAGTCGGTGATCCGCGGTTCCTCGACGACCTCCATCTCGCCGGTCGCACCACGGAACTGGGTCAGGTCGACGATCTGGACGCCGTTGCCCTCGAGGTAGCCCGTGGCACGGTCGTAGGTGCTGATGTCGAACGACTCGGTGACGATGTAGGCGGTGTCCTCGAACACCCGCACGTCACCCCAGATGTTCCCGGAGTCGTCCGGGTTCACGGCTCCCAGCGTGCCGAGCAGGACCGGGTTCTCCCCGTCGGTCACGTCGACGAACGCGGTGCCCTCGAAGGTGCCGACGATGGCCACCTGCATGCCGGTCTCGTCGTCCTCCCAGCCCCAGATGTCGTTGAGGTGGGTCGCGCCGAGGTCCTGCAACGGGGTGAACGAGGCGAGGTCGACCTTCTGGCAGGGGAAGAGGTCGGCCGCCATGCCGTCCTCGCACCGTTCGCCCGACATCGCCTCCATGGGCACCCCGCCGGGGCTGACGTCGCCGACGACGCCGTTGTCGAAGTAGCGCTCCTTGAGCGGCTTGCTGTCTCCGGTGAAGTCGTGGCCCGGGTGCGCCCCGGCCACCGAAGCCCCTCCGACGAGGAGCCCTCCGACGAGCGCGGCCGCCGCGGCCCCGCTGATGATCCGTTTGCCTGGCATTCTGCTACCTCCGACGACGTCATCGTGCTGGACGGACTGCAGAACCTGAATATCAGGTGAAGGCTTCCTGCGCATCAATCTCATGTAAATTGAGCGTCAATTGGGAGAATTCACAGAATTTCTGTCCGGATCCCGGGGGAGAGGACGCCGTGTCATGAAAAGTTCTCCGCCGGTGCCGGCAGGGGCACGTGTCACCGCCGCCGGGCCGGCCGCGGCCGGGAGCCGGTCACGGCGCCGTGTACCAGAAGCAGGACCGGCGTTCGTCGTCCCAGTCCATGGTGGACGCACCGGTGCGCCGCCAGCCGATCCGTTCGTAGAACCCGATCGCGGCGATGTTGTGCTCCATGACCTGCAGCACGACGTCGTCGGACCGCAGCCGCGCCGCGGTGACGGCACGGTCGAGCAGCGCACCCGCCAGACCACGGCCTCGTGCCGCCGGAGCGACGAAGAAGCGCACGATCTCGCACGGACCGTGGCCGTGGACGGCGACGTGGCCGACCGGGCGCCCGGCCACGAGCGCCACGAAGGCGGGCCCGTCGTGCGCGGTGAGCCAGCCGGCGCGGACGCTGGCGGGGCGCACCGGGTACCGGTCGAGCCGGTGGGTCTCGGCGAGCCGGTCGACGAGCTCGGGCAGGTCGGCGTCCCGACGTGGTCGGAGGGTCACGCGCACCAGGCTAGCCAGCACGAGGCGCGGATCTCGGGGCCTCGCAGCAGCCGTCCGTCCGATCCGGTAACGGGCCGATAATGTACATTATGTCATTTCGCGTGGCATAGCGGCCCGCCCGGGTGCCCGCTCCGCCTCCCCCGAGCCGGACCCTGGTCGGTGGGCTCACCGCTCGCTACAGTCGAGCCATGCCGCACCAGGACCCCGGCTCGACGACGATCAAGGCCCTGACCACGGACACCTGGCCGCTGTTCGCCGCGCTCGTGGAGCGCCACCACGGGATCTTCGGCGGCTGCTGGTGCGTCAACTTCCATCCCGACCGGGAAGACCGCGGCCCGGGATACGACGGCAACCGGGTGTTCAAGAAGCGCCTCGTCGACGAAGGCATCGCCCACGCTGCGCTCGTGGTCCGCGACGGCGACGATGGCGAGGAAGCGATCGCCTGGGCGGAGTACGGGACGCCGGCGGAGCTGCCCCACATCCACCACCTCAAGCAGTACCTCGCCGAGCAGGACCTCGAGCCGGACTACCGGATCACCTGCATCTTCGTCGACAAGCGGTTCCGCCGGCACGGCCTGGTGACCGTCGCGCTGCACGGCGCCCTTGAGCTGATCGCGCGGGACGGCGGAGGCATCGTCGAAGGCTATCCCCCCATCCCTGGCGAGCGCCGCCTGTCGCCCTCGTTCCTCTACAACGGCACGAGGGCCGTCTACGAGCGTGCCGGCTTCGACTTCATCCGGCCCAAGGGCATGAAGAACACGGTGATGCGCCGCAGCGTGGCGCCGTCGAGCTGACCCGCTCAGGAGGCGATCTTCAGGCCGGCGACGCAGCCGACGATCCCCAGGATCAGCAGGACGCGCACGACGGTGACCGGCTCGGCGCCGGTGAACATCGCGTAGCCGGCGGTCAGCGTGGCGCCGATGCCGACCCAGACGGCGTAGGCCGTGCCGACCGGCAGCTCACGCAGCGCGAACGCCAGGCCCGCCATGCTGGCGGTCAGCGAGACGGCGAAGACGATCGACGGCACCAGGCGCGAGAAACCCTCGGAGCGTTCCAGCGCGGTCGCCCACACGGCCTCCAGCACACCGGAGACCACCAGCAGGATCCAGGACATGACCACCACTCCCCGATGCCGTCTTGTCGCGCTCCGGGTACGGCACCCCTCGTCCGGGAGTCCTGGTCACGGACTCTGCGCCGCACGCTAGCAGCGGGCGTCACGCCCGGACACCCCGCGGGCCACCGGCCCGGTGACGTCGGGCACCACCGGGCCGTCCGCGCTACCCTGAAACGGACATGAAGCCCAAACCATTGTGTATAGGGCAACACAGTGGTCTGGGCTGAGATGCGCGACCCTCGCGCCGACCGTCCTGACGTCGAACCCCTCACCCGGCTCCGGAGCGCAGATCCTCCAGGGTGAACACGTCGACCGGGAGGCTCCCCGGCGTCCTGCCCCGCCGCTGCGGCGGGAGCGCCTGCCCGTCACGCCGCTCCTCCTCCGCCGCACGCGCCGCGTCCAGCACCGGCCACGTCACCGCCCCGTCCGCGGACACCTCCCCCAGCAGGCTCCAGTCCAGGCTGACGGCCCAACCGGAGCGCTCGGTGAAAACCGGGCGGTTCAGGAACAGCGCGACACGGTCGACGGCGACGAGCTCGTCGGCCACGTCGGCGAGCTCGCGCTGGTCGAAGAATCCGACCAGCAGCACCTGCGCGGTGAACCTCCCGACCACCACCGCGTCGGCGACGTCCACCGGCGTCGGCCCGCCGTACGGGTCTCGGTACCCCACCCCGGGCATCGCGCCCCGCACCGAGTCCGGCCACGGTTGGACGTCGCCCACGTCGACACGGTCGACCAACCCCTCGGCGTACGGGACCGGCCCGGGGTGCCCGGACGGCGACAGGGTGACGGCGAGGGCCACCACAGCCACGAGAAGAATGATCTACCGCGCTTTCACGGACATGACGCGCATCAGGGGCATCCAAGCACGTCCGCCCCGCGCGGGATACCCGCGCCGGTGTCGGAGCCCGGCACTAGTCTCACGGGGTCGTCGCAGGTCACGCAGCGAAAGGATCCTCTGCAGCCGTGGTCGCCCCACCCCGCCCCGAACGGGTCACCGTCGCCGACGCCGGCGACCGCTACCTCGCCGCCGTCCGTGTGGAGACGGTGCGGGGCGTGCTCTCCGCCGCCACCGAACGCTCCTACCGTCGCGACGTGCGCGAGCTCGTCGAGCTGCTCGGCCCGGACCGGGTCCTCGACGACGTCACCGGAGAGGACGTCGACGACGCCCTGGTGCGCTACCAGGCCGGCCCCGACGGCCGGTACACCGACCCCGCCCGCAAGACCGGCCCCGGCCGCTCCACCGCCACCGTCAACCGGTTCCGCCAGTCCGTGACCCGCTTCTTCTCCCACGCCACCCGGCAGTGCTGGGTCCAGGCCGACCCGATGCAGTGGGCCGCTCCACCGGCCAAGGTCCGCGAACGCCTGCGCGTCCAGCGCACCGCCCTGTCCGCGTCCGCCGCCCAGGCCCTGCTCGGCACCGTCCGCCAGGACGCCACCACCACCGCAGCGCCGACGCGGGCCGACCAGGCGCTCGCGGACCGTGACCGGCTCGTCGTGGCGCTGCTGATCGTGCTCGGCCCCCGCGTCTCGGAGCTGGTGCGCGCCGACGTCGCGGACTTCGTGCGCGAACCCGACCAGACGAGCTGGCGCATCCTCGGCAAGGGCGGCAGCACCCGCAAAGTCGCGCTCAGCCCGCCGCTGGCCGATGCCCTGGAGACCTACCTGGGCACCCTGCGCCCCCGGCTGGCCGCCCGCCGCCCCGACGACGCCGACGCCCAGGGCGCCCTGCTGCTGTCCTGGCGCGGCCGACGGCTCGACACCCAGGCGGTGCGGGCCCTGCTGGCGCGCGCCGTGGCCCGGATGCCCGAGCCGTACCGGCGACCCACGACCCCGCACGCTCTGCGCCACACCACCGCGACGCTCCTCGTGGCCGACGGGTGGGACGTCAAGGTCGTCGCCGAGCTGCTCGGCCACTCCTCGATCGCGACCACCGACGTCTACCTCGACCGCATCGACGGCGAGCTCGCCGCCGCCCTGCGCACCCACCCCCTGGCGACGTCGTTGCAGGGCACACCGCCGACCGCGGCGAGCGGCTCGCCGCGCAGATCGCCGGAGTCGTCGCTACGGTGACCCTGTGCCCGATGGTTCCTTCCGTTCCACGCTCCCCATCGACGTCCACGTCGACTGGCGCAGGGTCCTGCGCCTGGCCGGCCGTGCCGCGGCCGTCGCCGCCGCGATCCCGCTGACCGCGGGCGCGGCCGTGATGACGATCGACAAGATCCGCGGTCAACGCCATCCGCTGGACGCCAAGTTCCCCACCGCGGAACCGACGACGACGGACGTCGAGGGGTCGCACGCCACGCTGTACACCTACGGCGCCGACCTGTACGACGCGATGCTCGAGGCCATCGAGTCGGCCGAGCACACGGTCCTGCTGGAGTCCTACATCTGGAAGGGCGACCGGATCGGCGAACGGTTCAAGCAGGCCATCGCCGATGCGTGCGAACGCGGCGTGGAGGTCTACGTCATCTACGACGGCTTCGCGAACCTCGTGGTGCCGCCGGCCTTCTTCGTGTTCCCGCCGCAGGTGCACGTGCTGCGCTTCCCGGTCGTGCGGGCCGGGCTGCTCACGCTCAACCTCCGCAAGTCCGGGCGGGACCACCGCAAGATCCTCGTCGTGGACGACCGGGTCGGGTTCGTCGGCGGCTACAACATCGGTGACCTGTACGCCACCCAGTGGCGCGACACCCACGTGCGCATCGACGGCCCGGCCGTGTGGGAGCTGCGCAACGCCTTCGTCGACTTCTGGAACCGGTGGCGCGGCCCGAAGCACCCCGTGCTGCAGGACGTCGGCGCCGAGCACTGGCAGCCCGCCCTGCGCGCCGCCCGCAACGCCCCCAGCGACCTCGTGTTCCCCATCCGGGGCATCTACCTCGACGCCATCGACCGCGCCACCAGCCACATCTACATCACCCAGGCCTACTTCATCCCGGACCGCGACATCCTGCGCGCGCTGCTCGCCGCCGCCGCCCGCGGCGTCGACGTGCGCGTGCTGGTGCCCGAACGGTCCAACCACGCGCTCGCGGACTGGCTGGCCCGGGGCCGCTACACCAAGCTGCTGCGCGGCGGCGTGCGGATCATGCTCTACCAGGGCGCCATGGTGCACGCCAAGACGGCCACGATCGACGGACGCTGGGCCACGGTCGGCACGGCCAACATCGACCGGCTGAGCCTCACGGGCAACTACGAGATCAACCTCGACATCGTCGACCGGGGCCTGGCGAGCCGGCTCGAGGACATCTTCCGGATGGACGAGTCCAACGCGCGCGAGCTGACCTACGAGGAGTGGTTGGGCCGTTCCTTCGTCAACAAGGTCGCCGAGCGCGCCCTGGAGCCGCTCGAGCCCCTGCTCTGAGCCGCACCGCTCGCCCCGGCCGGACCCCTGCCGGCGGTCCCGCCGGCCGACGGCCTCAGCCCGCGGTGCGGGCCCGGCGTCGGGCGGCGAGCTCGTCGTCGGCGTGCACGCCGTCCGGGTCGTGGTCCTCGAGGGACTCCGTCGGCATCTGGGACAGGGTGCCCTCGATCTCGCGCCACACGCGGCCGACCGCGATGCCGAACACGCCCTGACCGCCCTGGACGAGGTCGACGACCTCGTCGGGCGAGGTGCACTCGTAGACGGACGCGCCGTCGCTCATCAGGGTGATCTGCGCGAGATCCTCCACCCCGCGCTCCCGCAGGTGCGTCACCGCGCTGCGGATCTGCTGCAGGGAGACGCCGGTGTCGAGCAGCCGCTTGACGATCTTGAGCACGAGCACGTCGCGGAAGCTGTAGAGACGGTGCGTGCCGGACCCGGTGGCGGCACGGATCGACGGCTCCACCAGACCCGTGCGGGCCCAGTAGTCCAGCTGCCGGTAGGTGATCCCGACGACGCGGCACGCCGTCGTCCCCCGGTACCCGGTCCCGGCGTCCTGCTCCGTGAGGTTCTCGCCGAACAGGAGGCCCTGGGCGCCCGCCGGGGTGACACCGACCGAGGCGCTGGCCTCGCTGCTGCTGTCCACTGTGCCTCCTGAGTTGTCGCTTCCACGCTATGGCGGCCCCGGGGGGTCGTCAACGACGTCGCCTTCGCGGGACGTGGCGTGTCGCGGGGCGGTGCCGAGCCGCGACGTGCGGTCGCGGCTGACGGGTGCTGTCGAGGATACGCGCGAACCCCCACCGTCGAGGTGAGGGTCAAGGGGGCGTGTCGGGGCTGCCGCCGTCCTCGACGTCGTCGCCCGGCTCGGGGTTCGTGAAGTCCTCCGGGTTCACGTGGTCGAGGAAGTCGCGGAACTTCTCCACCTCGCGCTGCTGGGCGAGGTCGACGATCTCGACGCCGGCCGCGGCGACCACCTCGGCCGAGCACAGCACGGGGCTGCCGGTGCGCACGGCCAGGGCGATCGCGTCCGAGGCCCGCGAGTCCAGGCGGGTGCCGTTGGACAGCACCAGCTCGGCGAAGAAGATGCCGCCGTCCAGGGCGACGATCTCCACCTGATCGAGCTCGACCCCCACGGCGGTGAGCAGGTCGCGCAGCAGGTCGTGCGTCATGGGGCGCGGCGTGGCGACCCCTGCCTGCGCCATGGCGATGGCGGACGCCTCGCGGGCACCGATGACGATCGGGACGGCGAGCTCCGCGGAGGTGTCCAGCAGCAGCACGACGATCTCCTGATCGTTCTGCTGCTGACGCACCCCGAGCACCTCGACGGGCACCATGGGCGCCTCGGCGCCCTCGTCTCTTCCCACCTTGTCCACGGTACGACGACGTGGGCCCACCCGCGCGTGCCGGGGCGGCTAGACGGTGCCGTCGGTACCCTGGCGGATCCAGGTGGTGTGCAGCCGGGCCAGCAGGTCGCCCAGCTCGGCGGCGAGCTCCCCGGCGACCGTGCCGCCGTTGCCGTTCTGGTGGCTGCGGTACGGGGCCACCGCCTGGTCGACGAGCGCCACGTGGCGGGCGGCGGAGGAACGCAGCGGACGCAGGTGCCGCGGCTCGATGCCGTGCTCGGTCAGGCGCTGCACGATGCGCACCACCTCGGCGGCCGACCCGTCCAGGGTGTCGCCGCTGGGCTGCAGCACCCCGGCCGTGACCAGGGACTCGACGAACTCGACGCTCGTGCCCGTCGTGCCGGCGAGCGACTCCACGGTCCAGCGTCGCCGCGAGTCCTCGCCCGGGCCGTCCGGTGCCGGGCGTGGCGAGGGACCGGGTGCGGGCTCCCCCGCGTCCATCGCGGCCAGGCGCTCCTTGATGACCTTCAGCGGCAGGTAGGAGTCCCGCTGCTCCGACAGCACGAACCGCAGCCGCTCGACGTCCGCGGGGCTGTACTGGCGGTAGCCCGCCGGGGTCCGCACCGGGGTGATCAGGCCCTGGTCCTCCAGGAACCGCAGCTTGGAGTGGGACACGTGCGGGAAGTCCCCCCGCAGGTGGTTGAGCACGTCGGAGATCCGCATGCCGGCGTGGCGGGAGATCCCCCGCGGCCAGGGTTCCGGCGCGTCGGGCTCCGAAGCCGAGGCCGCCCCGGAACCAGCCGTCACGATGCCGGCGCCTGCAGGTCCCGCGGCGCCTGCGGGCTGGCGTGGAAGGACATCCGGAACTTGCCGATCTGGACCTCGTCGCCCGTGGTCAGGACCGCCGCGTCGATGCGCTCGCGGTTGAGGTAGGTGCCGTTGAGCGAACCGATGTCGCGCACCACGAAGCGGTCGCCCTCGCGGACGAACTCCGCGTGCTTGCGCGACACGGTGACGTCGTCGAGGAAGATGTCGGCGTGCTCGCTGCGTCCGGCCACGGCGCGGTCGGTGTCCAGCAGGAACCGTTCGCCGACGGCGCCGGACCCGTACTGGACCACGAGCAGGGCGGAGTGTCGCGGCAGCGCGGACACGGCGGCCGACTCCTCCGCGGTCAGCGGGACGCGCGGGGTCTGCTCCTCGGTGGAACCACCGATCCGACCGAGATGCGCGGTGGTGTCCGCGCCGGCCTCGTGGCGCGGCGTGGAGCGCGGGTCCGTCATTCGTCCTCCTGCTGAATCACGCGGGCGACGTGCGCCGTCGTCCGCTCAACCTACCTTCTCACCACCTGCGTCGGGAAGCAGCCTTCGTGAGGTTCCGACCGCGGTCTACTCCGCGGGGCGCCTCGGGGTGGCGTACTCGGGTTCGCTGGGCACGCGGACGGCGTCGATCAGGACCTCGTCCCGTTCCTCCGTGCGGGCGTCGGCCCCGTCGTTGCGCACCGCGGCGAGGGCGCCGCCGGGGATCTCCAGCGCGGGTGTCAGGGTGGCGGGGTCACCGATGACCTGCCAGCGGTACGGCGGCTCGATGAGCTGGTCGTCGACGATGATGCCGCTCGCGCCGTCCAGGAACCAGGTCGAGGTCACCAGGCGGACGTCGTTGACCGCGATGACCTCCGCCCCGGCGTTGCGCAGCTCCTCGAGCATGTTGAACATCTTCGAGGCCGCCAGCACCCGGTCGGGGTCGCTGATGACGATCTCCAGACCGGGCCCCACCGCGGGGAGCCGGCCGGACAGGATGCCCTCGGACGTCGCCCGCTCCTCCGCCAGCTCGAGCGCCGCCTGCGCCTGCCCGGAACCGGAGGCGAGCTCGTCCCGGGTCGCCGTCAGCTCGCGCACCTCGTCACCGAGCTGCTCGGAGCGCTGGGTCACCTCGTCCAGCAGACGCACCAGGTCGTCCTGGCGCGCCGAGGACAGCGGGTCCTGGGCGGACTGCTGCACCTGGACCACGAGCGCGAACCCGAGCGCGGCGAGCAGCAGCGCGACCAGCAGCTGCGAGCGGGTGCCCCGCGGGCGCAGCATCTGACCTAGTGCCCGCCAGCCGGTCGCCGGGGGCGGCTCGTGCGCACCGGTGCCCCTCGGGGCGGAGCCGGCCGGCTCGTCGTCGGCACGGCCGGGGAGGGCCTGGGCACCCGTCGGGGGGAACGGGCCGGCGGTCGCCGGCTCCGGCGTCCGGTGCGCGCCGTCGTCGGTCTCGCCCGTCCCCGGGGCGGGGTCCTCCTCGGCCGCGGCCGCCCCGTGGCCCGGCACCGGCTCGTCGCCGGTGTCGAGCTGCTCGACGGGGACCGACAGGTCCAGGGGGTCCGCCGCGACGCGCGGCCCGTGGCCGCTCGCGGACTCCCCGGAGGCGTCCGTGGGCAGGTCCGGGTGTGCCGGTTCCTCGAGCGGCGTGGGCTCGTCGAGGCCCTCGCCGAGCGGGGTCGCCTCCTCGAGCGGTGCCGTCTCCCCGACCGGCTCGTCGGGGTGCTCGGCGACCGGCGTCGGCTCGACGTCCCCGCCCCCCGGCGCGGGCGGCTCCGCGGCCGCGTCCGGCGGCGTCAGCGGTGCGGTGTCGTCCTCGCCCGGCGTCCGGTCCGGGGAGTCCGTGCGCTCGTCGTCGTTCATCCTCATGCCTTGAACAGGTGCCGGCGGATCGAGGCCGCGTTGGAGAAGATGCGGATGCCCAGCACGACCACCACGGCCGTCGACAGCTGCGAACCGACACCGAGCTGGTCGCCCAGGAACACGATGAACGCCGCGACCAGCACGTTGGACAGGAACGACACCACGAAGACCTTGTCGTCGAACAGCCCGTCCAGCTTCGCGCGCAGGCCACCGAACAACGCGTCCAGCGCCGCCACCACCGCGATGGGCAGGTACGGCTGCAGCGCCACGGGCACGGTCGGCTCCAGCAGCAGACCGGCGGCCACGCCGATCACGAGCCCGACGACGGCGATCATGGGTTCCCCTCCTGGTCTTCGTCCGGACTCACGTCCGCCTCCACCGGCTCCGCGTACCGCAACAGCTGGCTGCCCACCCCGGCGAGCTCCAACGAGTCGGCGGTCTCCAGCGAGGACCCGATGCCGTACTGCGACGACAGGAGCTGCGTGTACGCCGGCGCGTCGGTCCGAGCGTACGCGGTCTGCATCTCCTCCGGGTCACCGATCGCCTCGACCGCGTAGCTCGGCCCGGGCAGCGGCACGAGATCCACCATGATCGCCTGGCCGGCGTGCCGGATCGCCGACACCGACGTCAGCCGCTCCCCGCCGACGCTGATCGCCTCCGCGCCGGACGCCCACAGCGCGTTGACGACCCGCTGCAGGTCGATCGCCTGCACCGGCGCCGACGTCGCCGAACCGTCCTGGGCGGTCCCCACCGCGCCGTCGCTCAGGGTCACCACCAGTCCCGGCCCCGAGACCGCCACCGACCCGGTGGTCACCCCGTCCAGGCGCAGCCGGTCCACGAGCTCCGCGTCCTGAGCGGCCAACGTCTCCTCGTTCAGTGCGGTGATCTCCGCCGACAGCGCCGCCGAGCGCTCCCGCAGGTCCTCGGCGGTCGCCTGCCGCGCGAGGATCTCCTCCTGGAGCACCTCGCGCGCCGAGACACCCTCCACCGGCGCTCGTAGCTGCTGAGCGGCAGCGACCGTCATCAGCCCGAGCAGCACCGCCAGCAGCCCGAGCAGCGCCAGCGTGGACCGGTGCCTCCGCTCCCCCGCCGCACGGCGACGCGCCGCCTGGGCGTACCCCGCGTCCAGCGGGCTCTCCATCACCTCGACCAGGAGCGTCATCGACTCGTCCGGGCGCCGACCCGTCGCCACGTTCATGCCGCACCTTCCGTCTGCGCCTCACCACGGTCGTCGGTCACCAGCCGTCGCACGTGCCGCACGTACTGGAAGCCGGCCAGCCAGTACAGCCCGATGCCCCACCAGGCGAACGCCCAGCCGATCACGTGCGCCACCGCACCGACGCCGCCCGGCATCGCCGCCAGGAGCAGCAGCGGGAAGGCGTACAGCAGCGCGAACGTGCCGGCCTTGCCGACGAACGTGACCGGCACCGGACCGTACCCACGCCGGGCCAGCGGGCGCACCAGGAACGCGAGCATCACGTCGCGCGCCACGATGACCGCCAGCACCCACCACGGGATGACGCCGCGCCAGGTCAGGCCGATCAACGTCACGAGGATGAACAACCGGTCCGCCGCGGGGTCCAGCATCTGGCCCAGCTTGGTGACCTGGTTCAGCCGGCGCGCCAGGACGCCGTCCAGCCAGTCCGTCGCACCCGACGCGGCGAGAACCACCAGCGCCCACACGTCCTCGCCCACGACGATCAGGACGGCGAACACGGGCACCAGCGCCAGACGAAGCATGCTGACGACGTTCGGGACCGTCCAGACCGCCGAGTCGGCCTGCCCACCTGCCTGCACGTTCACCGCCTGCGTCCACCGGGCTGCTACCTCGCACATCCTACGCACCCGCGGCCCGTCCACGACGTAGTGGGCAAACTCACCGGGCCCCGCCCTCCCCCGGTGACCGCACGCCCCGTAGCATGGAGGCATTCCCTCGGAGTTCGTCGTCCTCCCGCGTGTTCAAGGGCCCCGCCACCAGCGGCGGGGCAGGTGTGTGTACGGGACAGAGCGACCGCCTCGCCGCCACGGCGACGCAGGACTCCCCCGCACCCGACGAATGGTCAAACCCCATGAGCACCCCTGACTCCACCCTGCCCACCGACGTGCAGCCCGCGTTCAGCGAGCTCGGCCTGCCCGACCCGCTCCAGCGCGCCGTCGACGACCTCGGCTTCACCACGCCCTCCCCCATCCAGGCCGAGGCCATCCCCGCCCTGCTGGCCGGACGGGACATCACCGGTGTCGCCCAGACCGGTACCGGCAAGACCGCCGCCTTCGGCCTGCCGCTGCTCGCCGCGCTCGACCCCGCGGCCGACGTCGCCCGGGGCCGCGTCCAGGCGCTCGTGCTCGCCCCCACCCGCGAGCTCGCCATGCAGGTCGCCGAGGCCGTCGAGTCCTTCGCCGCCCACCTGCCCGGCGTCCACGTCCTGCCCGTCTACGGCGGCGCCCCCTACCAGCCGCAGCAGCGCGCCCTGCGCGACGGCGTGCACGTCGTCGTCGGCACCCCCGGGCGCGTCATGGACCACATGGAGCGTTCCGCCCTCACCCTCGAGGACGTGAAGTTCCTCGTCCTCGACGAGGCCGACGAGATGCTGCGCATGGGCTTCGCGGAGGACGTCGAGAAGATCTTCGGCCAGGCGCCCGCCGAGCGGCAGGTGGCCCTGTTCTCCGCCACCATGCCGGCCGCGATCCGCCACGTCGCCGACACCCACATGACCGACCCGGTGCAGATCGCCGTCAGCCGGCAGTCCAGCACCGTCACCACCGTCGAGCAGACCTACGCCGTTGTGCCCTTCCGGCACAAGGTCGGCTCGCTGGTCCGCGTCCTGGCCACCTCCGACGCCGACGCCACCATCGTCTTCACACGCACCCGCGCCGCCGCCGAGGAGGTCGGCGTCGCCCTCGTCGAGCGCGGCGTGTCCGCCGCCACCATCTCCGGCGACGTCGCCCAGAAGGAGCGCGAGAAGATCGTCGAGCGCCTGCGCAACGGCTCCCTCGACGTGCTCGTCGCCACCGACGTCGCCGCCCGCGGCCTGGACGTCGACCGCATCGGACTCGTCGTCAACTTCGACCTGCCCCGCGAGGCCGAGGCCTACGTGCACCGCATCGGCCGCACCGGTCGCGCCGGCCGCACCGGCAAGGCCCTGTCCTTCGTCACCCCCCACGAGCGCGGCAAGCTCAAGCACATCGAGCGCACCATCCGCACCAGGCTCACCGAGGCCGAGATCCCCTCGCCCCGCGACGTCTCCGCCCACCGGGCCGGCACCATCCTGTCCACCGTGCCCACCCGGCTCGAGGCCGGCCGCCTCGACCTGTACACCGAGCTGCTCACCCAGCACCTCACCCCCGGCGAGGACGGCACCACTCCCGACCCCACCCAGGTCGCCGCAGCCCTGCTGGCGCTCGCGGTGGGAGACGACGGGCCGCAGCACCTGGCCGCTCAGGCCGAGCACGAGAAGGAGCGCGCCGAGGTCCGCGGCGGACGCACGCGGGAGACGAAGCGTGCCGAGCGGTCGGACCGTGACGGCGACCGCACGCACCGCCACCCCCGGGCCGACCGTCGTGAGGACCGGCCCCGCGGCATCCGGCGCCCCGCCGAGGGCACCCGGTACCGGGTCGCGGTCGGCCACGCGCACGGCGCCCAGCCCCGCGGCATCGTCGGGGCGCTGACCAACGAGGGCGGTCTGCGCGGCGCGGACATCGGCAAGATCGACATCTTCGGCAGCTTCTCGCTCGTCGACATCACCAAGCCGCTCGACGACGCGGCGATGAACAAGATCGGCCGGGCCAACGTCGCCGGCCGCCAGCTGCGCATCGCCCCGGACAAGGGCGCACCGCAGGGTCGTGCCCCGCGCAGCGAGCGGCGCCCCGCCCACACCGCCTGAGCACGGGGCGCCCGGCGTCAGTCGACGTCGGGCGCCTCGCCCAGGCGCTGCACGAGAGACTGCAGCCGACGCGCCTCGGCCATTCCCCGCTCGCCGTCGGCGCGCTGGATCGCCATGACGGCGAGGGTGCCGCCGTCGGCCAGGTCGAGCACCACCCAGGAGTCGTTCGTCGTCATCCGCACCGCGACGATCTCGGGCCAGGTGACCCGTCGGGTCCGCACGACGTTGCGCACCGTGAGGCCGTCGTCGTCCGGACGGGCGTGCACGCCTCCCAGGCGCCACAGCAGCCACACGACGAACGCGGCGAAGACGACGAAGGACAGCCTGGTCCCGTCGCCCAGCAGCACGCCCGTGGGGGCGAAGAGCCCGACGAGCAGGCTCCCGCCCGCCGCGACGGCACCGGTCACCACGACCGCCACCCTCGCCCAGAGCGGGCGGAACGTGCGGAACTCCCGACCGGTGCTGTCGTCGACCATCGTCTAGAGGCGGCAGGCGTGGATGGACGTGACGAGGATGCCGCGTGCCCCCACCTCGTAGAGCACGTCCATGACGCGGTTGGTGTCCGCCCGGCGCACCATCGACCGCACGGCGGCCGACTGGCCGTTGTGCAGCGGGGACACCGTGGGCGACTCGAAGCCCGGGGTCACCGCCACCGCGGCGTCGAGGAGCTCCATCGGCACGTCGTAGTCCAGCAGGACGTACTCCCGGGCGGTGATCACGCCCTGGAGGCGTCGTGTGAGGACGTCGAGCCCGGCGGGCTCCGGTGCGTCGGCGTGGCGGATCATCACGGCCTCGGACCGCAGGATCGGCTCGCCGAACACCTCCATGCCGGCGGCGCGCAGCGTCGTCCCGGTCTCGACGACGTCGGCGATGACGTCCGCGACGCCAAGCCGGACCGAGCTCTCCACCGCACCGTCGAGGTGCACGATCGCCGAGGGCTCGACACCCTTGCGTGCCAGGTGGTCGGCGACCAACCGGGTGTAGGACGAGGCGACGCGCTTGCCGGCGATGTCATCCACCTGCGTGATGGTCCCGGCCGGTGCGGCGTAGCGGAACGTCGACCCCGCGAAGCCGAGCGGAAGGTGCTCGACCGCCGCGGCGCCCGAGTCGAGCAGCAGGTCGCGGCCGGTGATACCGACGTCGACGGTGCCGGCGCCGACGTAGACGGCCACGTCCCGCGGGCGCAGGAAGAAGAACTCGACGTCGTTGTCGGCGTCGGTGAGCACGAGCTCACGGCCGTCGCGACGCTGGCGGTACCCGGCCTCGCGCAGCATGTCGGTGGCGGGTGTGGACAGTGACCCCTTGTTGGGGACGGCGATGCGGAGCAACGGGTTACCTCGTTCTGGTCTGGATCGGTGGAGACGTCGGAGCGCGCCGGGCCGGGAACGACCGAGCGCTCAGAGATGGTCGTAGACGTCCTCCAGCGTGAGCCCCTTGGCCAGCATCAGGACCTGCAGGTGGTAGAGCAGCTGGGAGATCTCCTCGGCGGCCGCCTCGTCCGACTCGTGCTCGGCGGCCATCCACACCTCGGCGGCCTCCTCCACGATCTTCTTGCCGATCGCATGGACGCCGGCGTCCAGCTGCGCGACGGTCCCCGACCCGGCGGGACGGGACTCGGCCTTGGCGGACAGCTCGGCGAACAGGGAGTCGAAGGTCTTCACGACCCCCAGCGTAGACGGAGACCCTCGCGTCCCTGCTGCTGGGGTCCGTGGTGCGGACGTCTGTCTCGTCACCCTTTGGTGCTTGGCACACTATTTTTGTCGGGAGCCGAAGGGCGGCACGTTCGTCGTGCGCGGCCCCGGCTCCGTGCCGCTCAGTGCACGTGGCGCTCGGCCATCGCCCGCAGGGTCTCGATCTCCCCCGGGACGTCCTCGGCGCCGTACACCGCGGAGCCCGCCACGAAGACGTTCGCCCCCGCCTCGGCCGCCCGCTCGATCGTGTCGCGGGACACTCCCCCGTCGACCTGGATGTGGACGTCGAGGTCCTGCTCGCTGATCGCGCGCCGCGCGCGGCGGATCTTGGGCAGCGTGCCCTCGATGAAGGACTGGCCGCCGAAGCCCGGTTCGACCGTCATGACGAGGATCATGTCCACCTCGGCGAGCAGGTCGAGGTACGGCTCCACCGGCGTCGCGGGGCGCAGCGCCACCCCGGCGCGGGCACCCAGGCGTCGCAGCTCGCGCGCCAGCCGCACCGGGGCCTGCGCCGCCTCCGCGTGGAAGGTGACCGACGCCGCGCCGGCCTCGGCGTAGGCGGGCGCCCACCGGTCCGGGTCCGCGATCATCAGGTGGCCGTCGACAGGTACCGGCGAGACCTGCACCAGCCGCTCGAACACCGGCAGGCCCAGCGTCAGGTTCGGCACGAAGTGGTAGTCCATGACGTCGACGTGGGCGGCGTCCGCCGTCGCGATGGCGTGCAGGTCACGCTCGAGGTTGGCGAAGTCGGCGGACAGGATGCTCGGGTTGATCAGTGCAGGCATGGCCTCAGCCTAGGACGCGGTCGGTCTAGGCTCGCCCCGTGGCACCACTCCCCTCCCCCGGCGACGGACCGCCCGGTGCGGCGGAGCGTCCCCGGATCCGGCGCGCCGTCCCGGCGGACCTCCCGGCGGTCGCCGCGATCTTCGCGCCGTACGTGACCGGTACGGCGGTCACCTTCGCGGAGGATCCGCCGAGCGCCGCCGACTGGTCCGACCAGCTGGAGGACGCGGACGCGGGCGGGCTCCCCTTCCTCGTCGCCGAGCTCGACGGCGAGGTCGTCGGGTACGCCTGCGTGACACCCTGGCGTCCGCGGGCGGCCTACCGCCACACCGTCGAGGACACGATCTACCTGGCGCCGACCGCGCAGGGCCGCGGCGTGGGGACCCGCCTGCTGTCGGCGCTGCTGGACGCCTGCACGGTGGCCGGCATCCGCCAGGTGGTCGCGGTCGTCGCCGACGACCCGGCGGGTGCCGGGTCGGTGCCCCTGCACCGTCGCCTCGGGTTCGAGGTCGTCGGGGTGCTGCGCGACGTCGGACGCAAGCACGGACGCGACGTCAGCACGATGCTCATGCAGCGCACGCTGCACTGACCGGTCAGCGCAGGTCGGCGCGCAGACGGTCGGTGCAGGCCTCGACCGTCCGCCAGGCGTCCGCCCCGACCCCCGGGTGGACGTCACGGTCGATCTCTCCCAGGGCGGTGCGCAGCGCGTCGAGCGTCGTGCCGACGACCCGGGCGGCACGACGCCGCGGCAGCCCCCACGCGACACCCTCGTCCACGAGGTCGGTCCCGGTGATCGCATCCATGTCCCGCGTGCCCGCCACGTCCATGGCGAAGACGCGGGAGGCGTGCCCGTGGTGCAGGTGCATGGAGATGTCGTACGCCGGAGCCAGCGACACCGTCCCGTCCGCCCGGCGCAGCATCGAGATGTTCTTGGCGTGGGCGTCGGTGTTGCCGAGGGCCAGGTTGAGCGTCGTCAGCGCCAGGAGGCGGTCCGGGCGGGAGCCGTCGTCGCGCAGCACCTGGGCGATCGCCCGCAGCGACGGGATGGTCCGTCCGTGCTGGAACTTGCGCTCCGGGTCGCGGGTGTTGATGCCCAGCGCCTGGGCGGCGTCCTCCTGGTGGATCCGTCGCAGCCCGCCCGGCGCCTCGGCGTCGGGGACGCGGTCGTACCGGGACACGACGAGGCAGCGCACGTCCTCGAAGGTCTCCACGTGCGCCTGGATCGTGGTGAGGCCGATGCGTCGTGCGAGCTCGATCGCCGCCGCCTCGGTGTCGACGAGGTCCGCGGTCGGCGAGTCCGCGGCGCGCGCAACCTTGAGGATGTGGGTGGTCGGCTGGTCGCGGGGTGCCCGGATCCAGGTCCCACCCTCGCGCACGAGCCCGAGCTTCGGTTCCATGCCGGGGAGCGAGCTGGTCAGGTGTTCGCTCCTTCCCCGACCGCCGGCCCTCGCGAGGGCCTCGCGCAGGAGCTCCGCCACGCCGGCCGCGTCGAGCGGGAACGGATCACCACCTTCGCCACCCGGGGTCCGGCCCGACGCCACGAACTGGAGCGCACCGACCGTGTCCCCGCCGTACGCGGCGAAGAAGGCCACCGGGTCCTCCGGGTCGACACCGGCCTCCATCGCCATGTTGTCGCGGACGCGCCCCTCGGGCATGAGCCCGTCGAGCCAAGCCGTCACGCGGGCAGGGTGCGGGCGCGCTCCCTCGTCGATGGGCAGCAGGTGGGAGAGGATGCGTGATCCCCACCCCCATCGAGCGGACGCCGACGCATCCCATTCCAGCTCGGCACGGGGACCGCCGCGCAGCGTCGGGCTGCTGCTGAAGCGCGCCAGCCTGCTGCCGTAGAGCCAGACGTCGATCTCAGTCGCGACCACGGGTGCTCCGCGCGACGAGCCGGACGTCGATGCCGAGCTCGTCGAACATCTCGAAGAGCCGCGTGATGTAGAGGTTGCCCACGCCCGACTCCACCTCCGACACGTACTGCCGCGTCAGCCCCAGCTCGTCCGCGAGCGCCGCCTGGCTGAGGTGTCGTTCGCGGCGGGTCGCCTGCACGAAGCGACCGATGTCTCGTGCGCTGCGGGCTTGCGTCCATCGGGGCTCGTCGACCATGGCGCCTGCTCCTGTCAGGATATTCGAACAGCACGGGTAGGCGTCAGGTTATCCTGACCAGCCTCGGGGGTGCAAGGTTTTCCCGACGCCGGAGCGCGGCGAGCCGGCTCAGCCCCGCCGCAGCAGCGTCAGGTGCATCGCGTCCGTGCCGTGCACGTGCGGCCACAGCTGGACGTCGAGGCCGCCCGCGCCGCCGTCGTCGGGCCCGAGGTCGATCTGCGCCCCCGGGACGAGCACGTCACGCACGGCGGCGCGGGCGTCCAGACGGGTGACGTCGTCGCGGCGGCGCAGCACGTCGTCGACCACGAGCCGCGTCTCGGCCAGGTGGGGCGAGCAGGTCACGTAGGCGACCACTCCCCCGGGCCGGACGGCGTCGAGGGCGGAGTGAAGCAGCTCGCCCTGCAGCCGGGTGAGCACCCCGAGGTCAGCGGGCGTGCGGCGCCAGCGGGACTCGGGGCGGCGACGCAGCGCCCCCAGGCCAGTACAGGGGGCGTCGACCAGCACGCGGTCGTAGGCGCCCGGCTCCTCGGTGCCGAGCTCGCGCCCGTCCCCGGTCCGCACCTGCTCCACGACTCCGTCGGGCACGGCCCGCAGCCCCTGGCGCACGAGCCGGGCCCGGTGCGGCTGCAGCTCGTTGGCGACCAGGCGGGCGTCGCGCCGCGCGGCCAGTGCCGCCAGCAGCGCAGCCTTGCCCCCGGGGCCGGCGCACAGGTCGAGCCAGCGCGCGTCGCGCCCGTCCAGCGGTGCGGCGGCCAGGGCGAGGGTGACGAGCTGGCTGCCCTCGTCCTGGACGCCGGCCCGTCCGTCGGCCACGGCCGGCAGGTCGGCGGGGTCGGTGCCGGCGACGAGCACCCGGGCGGTCGGCGCCCAGCGGCCGGCCTCCACGTGCACGTCGTCCCCGGCGCCGTCGGTCAGGGCGTCCGCGTCCACGAGCCCGGGCCGGGCGACGAGGGTTACCCGCGGGGGCGTGTTGTCCGCGTCGAGCAGGTCGGCCGTCTCGCCGACGTCGCGCCCGGCCCCGTGCAGGGCCTCGCGCAGGGCGCGGGTGACCCACACCGGGTGCGAGCCGACCTGCGCCAGGGCGGTGACGGCGTCGGGGGCGTCGGCGCGCAGCTCGTCGAGCCACTCGTCCAGCGGGCGGCGCCCCACGGCACGCAGCACGGCGTTGACCATCTGGGCGGGTCCGGCGCCGACCCGGTCGCGGCACAGGGCGACCGTCTCGGAGACCGCGGCGTGGGCGGGCACCCGCATGCCGAGCAGCTGGTGGGCGCCCAGGCGCAGCACGTCGAGCACCTCGGGGTCGAGGCGGTCCAGCGGGCGGCTGACGCACCGGGCCAGGATCGCGTCGTAGCGCCCGCGCAGGCGCAGGGTGCCGTAGGCGAGCTCGGTGGCGAACCCGGCGTCGCGCCCGCTCAGGCCGCGCTCGCGCAGCAGCGGGGGCAGCACGAGGTTGGCGTACGCGTCGGAGGTGTCGACCTCGCGCAGCACGTCGTAGGCGGCGGTGCGCGCCGGGTCGGTGCGTCGGCGGCGCTCGGAGGGCGCCTGGGCGCTGCGGTGCCCCTGCCCGCGGGAGCGGGCGGCCCCCCGCTGCCGTCCCCGGGGGTTGCGGCGCTCGTCACGACGGTCCTCGCTCATCGGGCACCTCCCAGCGGGGCGCCGGACTCGGCGACGGCCCGTCCTGCACCACGCGCCCAGTCGGCCGCGGCCATGGGCTTCTTGCCCACGGGCCGCACCTCGCCCAGCTCGACGGCATGGGTGGCGGTGCCCACCAGCACCTCGGACTTGCCGGCCCGCACCTGGCCGGGGGCGAGGTCGACCACGTCGGGTCGCGGGCGCACCGGACCCAGGCCGAGCCGGGCACCGGGCGTGCCCTCCTCGGACGCGGGCAGCGTCGTCCACGCCCCCGGCGCGGGGGTGACCGCCCGCACGCGCCGGTCGACCGCGAGCGCCGGGTCGTCCCAGCGCACCAGGGCGTCCTCAGCGGTGATCTTGGGGGCGTAGGAGGCGCCGTCGGGGCTCTGCGGCTGCGGGGACAGGGTGCCGGCCTCCAGGGCGTCCAGGGTGGCCACGAGCAGCCCCGCGCCGGAGGTGGCCAGACGCCCGAGCAGGTCGCCGGAGGTGTCGCGGGGCCGGATCGTCTCGGTGGAGGTGCCCAGCACCGGGCCGGTGTCCATGCCGTCGTCGAGCAGGAACGTCGTGGCGCCGGTGACGTCGTCGCCGGCCAGCACCGCGTGCTGGACGGGGGCGGCGCCGCGCCAGGCGGGCAGCACGGAGAAGTGCAGGTTGACCCAGCCCAGCCGGGGCACGGCGAGCACGTCGGGGCGCAGCAGGTGGCCGTAGGCGACCACGGGGGCGGCGTCCACCTCGAGGGCGCGCAGCCGGGCCACGAACTCCTCCCCGCGCGGGACGTCGGTGATGACCTCGAGGCCGGCCTCCTCCGCGGCGACACGCACGGGGCTGGGCACCAGCCGGCGACCGCGGCCGGCGCGGGCGTCGGCGCGGGTCAGCACGGCGACGACCTCGTGGTCGGAGTCGATCAGCGCCCGCAGGGCGGGCACGGCGGGTTCGGGGGTTCCGGCAAACAGCAGACGCACCGTGCAAGTCTAGGCCGCGGAAAATCCCGTGCGTCCCCCGCGCCGGCGGGCCCAGACTGGCACCGCAGGCGCCACAGCACGCACCCGCGACCTGCGCGGGCCGACACGGAAGGAGGCCGAGCGATGACCCTGACCCACCGGACCGTTCGTGCCCTCACCACCCGAAGGATCCTTCCGTGCCCCCGAACCTCTCCCTCTCCCTGACCACCGCCGACCACGACGGCCCCGGCCCGGACCAGCGCTGGTCGACCTGGCCGAGTGTCGCCAAGGGTCAGCGCGGCCCGGCACCGCGACCCGACTGGGTCGTCACCGCGGCCGCCGCCCTGGACACCGAGCTCGGCGTCCTCAAGACCGGCAAGGAGGCCGACGTCTTCCTCGTCGAACGTGCCGTGCCCGACGACCCCGGCCAGGCCTCGCTCCTGGCCGCCAAGCGGTACCGCACCCCCGAGCACCGCCAGTTCCACCGCGACAGCACCTACACCGACGGACGCCGCGTGCGCCGCACGCGCGACCAGCGCGCCGTCGAGGACCGTCGCTCGGCGTGGGGGCGCGCCGTGCGCGCGACCCAGTGGGCCGACGCCGAGTTCACCACGCTGGGCACGCTGTGGGACGCGGGGGCGGCCGTGCCCTACCCGGTGCAGGTCGACGGCACCGAGGTGCTCATGGAGTTCGTCGGCACGGTCGACGACGACGGCACGGCGGTCGCGGCGCCACGGCTGGACCGCAGCCGGCCGGCCCCGGACGAGCTCGCCGACTGGTTCGAGCAGCTGCTGGCCACGATGAGCGTGCTGGCCCGGCTCGGCTGGGCGCACGGGGACCTGTCGCCGTACAACGTGCTGGTCGACGCCGGGCGCATCGTCGTCATCGACGTGCCCCAGGTCGTGGACCTCGTGGCCAACCCCGCGGGCCCCGAGCTGCTGCACCGCGACTGCCGCACGGTCTGCCGCTGGTTCGCCGCGCGCGGGCTCGCGGTGGACGCCGACGAGGTGTTCGCCGACCTGCTGGCGCAGGCCTGGTGACGGCACCGGGCGCCGGTGCGCTGCGAGCGCACCGGCGCCCGGGCCGGCAGACCGGCGGCCGACCTGGGCCGGGCACCGTGTTGCCCGGCCCAGCCCGGCTCCCGGACTACCGCAGCGGCGTGGTGTCGCGGCTGCCGATGTGCTCGGGCCGCGGCGCGGGCGCGCTGTACGGCTCGGTGAGCGCGTTCTCGACGCTGTTGAACACCAGGAAGATGTTCGACCGCGGGAACGGCGTGATGTTGTTGCCGGAGGCGTGCATGATGTTCGCGTCGAACCAGAGCGCCGAGCCGGCCGCACCGGTGAACTGGTCGATGCCGTACCTCCGGGCGAGCTCGGTGATGGCGTCCTCCGACGGCACGCCGATCCGCTGCTCCTTGAGGGAGTCCTGGTGGTAGTTCTCCGGGGTCTCGCCTACGCACGGCACGTAGGTGCGGTGCGAGCCCGGCATGACCATCAGGCCGCCGTTGTACGGGTAGTTGGGCGTCAGCGCGATCGAGCAGCTCACGGCGCGCGGGGCCGGCATGCCGTCCTCGGCGTGCCAGGTCTCGAAGTCCGAGTGCCAGTAGAAGCCGGCGCCCTTGTAGCCGGGCATGTAGTTGACGCGCGTCTGATGCAGGTACACGTCCGAGCCGAGCAGCTGGCGGGCACGGTCCAGCACGCGCGGGTCCCGGGCGAGCGCGTCGATCTGCCCGCTGAGCTTCGTGACCTCGAAGATCGACCGGACCTCACCGGAGCTCTTCTCGGTGACGACGCGCGGGTCGCCCCGCAGCGACTCGTCCGAGGACAGCCGGCTCAGCTCCGCGCTGTACCGGATCACCTCGTCGGGGGTGATGAAGTCCTCGAGGACGGTGAAGCCCCGCTGCTCGTGCGCCGCGAGGGTGTCGGCGTCGAACGGGCCGTCCTCGGCCGTGCCCCACACCGTGGGGTGCTGACGCTCGACGAACGCGCCGGGCTGGGCCAGACGGCTCGGGTAGAGGTCGGTCGTGGTCTCGACCATGGCGGTCATGGGTCTCCCTTCTCCCGGGTCGTGCCGGGATCGTGGCGTCTCATGCACGCGGCGTGCCCGCGCCGTCAGGGCCGACGGGCCGACGGGGCGAGCACGCGCACCCTCCAGTCGGTACGTGACCCGATCGGGGATGTCAAAGCCCGACACGGTCGGGGCGGTCAGCCACCGAGCCCCACGCTGTTGTCCGGAGCCCCGTCCCCTGGCGGCAGGTCGCCACGCTCGACGGGCCCGGTGCTCGGAGACGAGGACGGCGTCGCCGCCGGCGAGGGGGCGACCGGCGGCAGGATCATGTCGAGCTCGCCGACCGTGGGCACGCGCAACGAGGTCAGCGCGGCTCGCAGCGCCTCGTCGGCGACGTCCTGCCCGGACAGGCGCACCACGGCCCCGTCGTGCTGCACGGCGTACCCGTGCCAGGTCCCGGCCGTCCGGGCGAACATCTCGCCCTGCGCCGCGCACTCGACCGGACCGTCCGCCGCGGTGCCGGTCGTGGTCAGGACCGCGAGCGCGGGACACGTCGCCAGGTCGATCTCTCCCGGCACGACCGCCAGGAGCAGGACGTGGGTGGCCTCGTCCGGGAGCTCGCCCTCCGGCAGGTCCTCGACGAGCACGGTGGCGAAGCCGTGGGCCCCGTAGGCTCCCCCGCCGCCGGGAGCGGGCCGGTAGCCGTCCACCATCAGTACGTGCTCGGGCCGGACCCCGGAGGACCCCGCCCGGTCGGCCAGCAGGTCGGCCGGGGCCGGTGCGTCGTCCTGATGGTCCGGCGTACCCGTCCCGTCGGCTCCCGTCGCCCCGCCCGGCTCGGCGCACCCTGCCGTCACGGCGGCCGCCGCGAGCATCGCGCACCATCGCGTCACCCGTCGCATGGGACGCATCGTGCCAGACCCCGCCCGGCTCGTGTGGACCCGGCACCCGGCCTACCGTGGGCAGATGGCGACCGACACCGGCGACTACGACCACGAGGCGCTGCGCACCTACTTCGTCGAGCAGGGCCTGGCACTGGGTTCCGGCGACCTGGAGGCGGTCGCCGACCGGTTCGACGCGACCGCCGTGCTGGTGCTCGCCGAGGAGACGGTGGCGCTGTCGACCCCGGAGCGGGTGCACGACATGCTGCGCGAGCACGCCGGGGCGCCGGACCCGGGGGACGCCGTCGCGCTGGTGCCCCAGGTCACCGACTCCGCCGAGCTGGGCTGGGCGCTGCTGTGGGTCGAGGTGCGCTGGAGCCTGCGCGACGAGCTGGCCGCCGAACGCTCCAGCCGGCGGGTGCGCTACCTGCTGCGGCGGGCCCGGGGCACCTTCGAGGTCTGCGTCGTCGTGCCGCTCGCCTGAGGCGGCGGGCGGACCGGCGCCGAGCGCTGTCAGCGGAAGTCGCGCGACCGGGTCGTGACCGGCAGGCGCAGCGGCGCCAGGTGCTCGGCGAGCAGGTTGACCGCGCCGTCGGCCTGCTCCACCCGTCCGCGCACCACGAGCGCCGGGGCGCCGCGCGCCACGGTGCGGAACCGGCGCCACAGCCCCGGGGTGCAGATGACGTTGAGCAGCCCGGTCTCGTCCTCCAGGGACAGGAACGTCACCCCGCCGGCGGTGCCCGGCCGCTGCCGGTGGGTGACCACCCCGCCGACCGCGACGCGGCGTCCCGGCTCCGTCGCCGCGGCCGCGGCCACCGTGAGCACGCCCTGGCGGTCCAGCCCGGCGCGCACGTGCTCCAGCGGTGAGGTGGAGTCCGGGGTGATGCCGGTGGCCCAGGCGTCGGCGACGTCGATCTCCAGGGGGTCCATGCCGGGCAGCGCCGGGGCGGACACCCCCACGCTGACGCCCTCGAGCGTGGCGGGCCCCTCCTGTCCGAGCGCGCCCGCGGCCCACAGCCCCTCGCGGCGGGTCACCCCGAGCGAGGCCAGCGCCCCGGCGGTGGCCAGGGCCTCCAGGCGCGCGGTGGACAGCTCGACGCGGCGCACGAGGTCGCGCAGGTCGGTGAACGGCCCGCGCGCGGCCCGCTCGGCGACCATCTGCTCGGCGACGTCGGCGCCCACCCCCCGCACGGCGCCGAGGCCGAGCCGGACTGCCAGCGCCTCGTCGACGTCGAGCGACACCCCGCCGCTGCCGACGATGCCCTCCTCGAGCATGCCCGGGGGGCACGTCCTGCTCTCCGGACGGGCCCCCGGGGCGTGCTCGGCCGGGCCGGCGACAGGGTCGTGCGTCTGCGCCTCGACGCCCGCGAGCGCCGCCGAGGCGTTGACGTCCGGGCGCAGCACGCGCACCCCGTGCCGGCGGGCGTCGGCGACCAGGGACGCCGGGGAGTAGAACCCCATCGGCTGGGCGGCGAGCAGCCCGGCGTAGAACGCCTCGGGGTGGTGCACCTTGAGCCAGGAGCTGGCGTAGACCAGGAAGGCGAACGAGTAGGCGTGCGACTCGGGGAAGCCGAAGTCGGCGAAGGCCCGCAGCTTGTCGTAGATCTCCTCCTGGACGTCCGGCGGCACGCCACGCTCGGTCATGCCGGCGAACAGGCGCCCGCGCAGCGCCTCCATGCGTTCCACGGAGCGTTTGGAGCCCATGGCCCGGCGCAGCCGGTCGGACTCGGCGGGGGTGAACCCGGCGACGTCGATCGCCATCTGCATGAGCTGCTCCTGGAACAGCGGCACCCCCAGGGTGCGCCGCAGCGACGGCTCCAGCAGGGGGTGCAGGTAGGTGACCTCCTCGCGGCCCCGGGAGCGTTCGATGTAGGGGTGCACCGAGCGGCCCTGGATCGGGCCGGGCCGGATGAGGGCGACCTCGACGACGATGTCGTAGAAGGTCCGGGGCTGCAGCCGCGGCAGGGTGGCCATCTGGGCGCGGGACTCCACCTGGAACACCCCGACGGTGTCGGCGGCGCACAGCAGGTCGTACACGCGCGGGTCCTCGGCCGGCAGGGTGTGCAGCGCGAGGGTCCGGCCCGTGGTCTCGCGGACGGAGGTGAAGGCGTACCGGATCGCGGTGAGCATCCCGAGCCCCAGCAGGTCGAACTTGACCAGCCCGGCGTCGGCGCAGTCCTCCTTGTCCCACTGCAGCACGGTGCGTCCCTCCATCCGGGCCCACTCGACCGGGCAGACCTCGATGACGGGCCGGTCGCACATCACCATGCCCCCGGAGTGGATGCCCAGGTGCCGGGGCAGGCGCAGGAACCGTTCGGCGAGGTCCAGCACCGCCGCGGGGATGTGGCCCTCCTGCTCGGCCGACGGCGGCGGCTGGGCGGGCACGACGTCGTGCGGGTCATCGGCCCGGCGCAGCCCGCCGTCGACGGCGAGCGGGTCGACCACGGGGGCGTCCGGCCGCGGCGGGGTGCCGTGCCGCCACCGGGCGGCGACCTCGGCGCGGCGCTCGTCGCGCCGGGTGACCGGGGCGCCGTCGGACGCCCGCGCGGCACCTGCGGTCCGGTCGGCCGCGGGGCTCGCCGGGTCCGGGCCGCGCAGCGACCCCCAGCGTTCGATGGACTTGCTCCAGGCGTCCTGCTGGCCGACGTCGTACCCGAGCGCGCGGGCGGCGTCGCGCACCGCCGAGCGTGGCCGGTAGGAGATGACGTTGGCGACCTGGGCGGCGTGCGTGCGCCCGAACCGGGCGTAGACGTGCTGGATGACCTCCTCGCGCCGTCCGGACTCGATGTCGATGTCGATGTCGGGGGGTCCGTCGCGCTCGGGGGCCAGGAAGCGTTCGAACAGCAGGCCGTGGTGCACGGCGTCGACGGCGGTGATGCCCAGGGCGTAGCAGACCGCGGAGTTGGCGGCGCTGCCGCGGCCCTGGCACAGGATGCCCTCGCGGCGGCAGAACTCGACCAGGTCGTAGACCACGAGGAAGTACCCCGGGAAGCCGAGCTGGTCGATGACGCGCAGCTCGTGGTCGATCTGCGCCCACGCCCCGGGCTCCCGCTCGGCGACACCGGGCCCGGGGCGCGGGCCGTAGCGCTCGGCGGCGCCCCGGTGGGTGAGCTCGCGCAGCCAGCTCGCCTCGTCGTGGCCGTCCGGCACCGGGTACGGCGGCAGGTGCGGCGCCACCAGGTGCAGGTCGAACGCGCACTCGGCGGCCAGGTCGGCGGCCGTCGGCACGGCGGCCGGGTGCCGGTGGTGCAGCCGGGCCATCTCGGCCGCCGAGCGCAGGTGCGCCGTGGGGGCGCCGGGCAGCCAGCCGTCCTGGTCGTCCAGGGAGGAGCGGGCGCGCACGGCCGCCAGCGCCCCGGCCAGGTCGGCGTCGCGGGGGCGGGCGTAGTGGGCGGCGGTGGTGGCCACCAGCGGCAGCCCGGCGTCCTGCGACAGCGCGGCGAGCGCCTGGTGCCGGTCGGCGTCGCGGGGGTCGCCGGTGGCGGTGAGCTCCACGGCCACGTTGTCGCGGCCGAAGACGGCGGTGAGCCGGTCGAGCTCGCGGCGGGCGGCGCGCAGCGGGTCCGTGCCGGGCGGGGCCTGCTCGAGCGCCTGCCGCACGGCGCCCTTGCGGCAGCCGGTGAGCACCAGCCACTGCCCGTCGGCCTCGGCCCCGAGCCGGTCGAGGTCGTAGCGGGCCTTGCCCTTGACGCCGGCCTCCAGGTGGGCGGTGGCGATCGCGCGCGACAGGTTCCGGTAGCCGTCCGGGCCGCGGGCGAGCACGAGCAGGTGCGTGGCGCGCGGGTCGGGCACGCCGGTGGGCTCGTCGAGCACCGGCGCGCCGCCGGGCACGGGGGCGGGCAGGTGCAGCTCGGCGCCGAACACGGTGGGCAGCCCGACGGCGCGGGCGGCCTCGGCGAACCGGACCACCCCGTACAGGCCGTCGTGGTCGGTCAGGGCCAGGGCCTCCAGGCCGAGCCGGGCGGCCTCGGCGGCGAGCTCGGCGGGGTGGCTGGCGCCGTCGAGGAAGCTGAACGCCGAGTGGGCGTGCAGCTCGGCGTACCGGGGTGCCGGGCGGGGCTCAGTCATAGAGCGCCTCCACGGTCCAGGCGCCCGCGGTCTGGGCGAGCAGCAGCCCGCGCCCGTCGTCGAGCACCGCCTGCAGGTGCACCCGCCGGGTGCCGCCGTCGGGCGCCCACCAGCGTTCGGCCAGCGGCCACGGGCCGGCCCAGCCGACGACGCGGTGCTCCTGGTCGTCCCAGCGCACCCGGTGCGGGTCGCCGCTGCGCCCGAGGCGGGCGTCGACCACGACGTCGGCGCCGGCGGCGTCCAGCAGCCGGGCGGGGGCGGGTTCGGGCAGCAGCGTGGCCGGGGCCGGGCTGGGCAGCGCCCCGGGCCAGGGCCGGTCGGGCGGGCGGTCGACGACGGCCTCCTCGCCGTAGGGCACGAGCCGGACCCGGTGGCGCGGGTCGCGGCCGCCGGCGCGGCGCACGGTGAGCACGGCGTCCCCGCCGAGCAGCCCCTGCACCCGGTCCAGCGCCTGGCGGGCGCGCTCGTCCTGCCCGGCGTCGGCGCCCCACAGGGCGGGCTGGTGGGTGCCGGCGGGGGCGACGTCCTCGGCAGCGAGGGCGAGGTGGACCACGGGGGCGACCTCGGGCGAGCCCGCGGTGCCGGTGCGCCGCCGGGCGGCGTCGGTCAGCCAGCCCTCGAGCTGCCAGCGCACCCGGTCGGTGATCCGGGCGGCGGACAGCCCGCCGGCGGCGGTGTCGGTGCGCCAGCAGCGCTCCAGCTCGCCCTCGGTCGTGCGGGCGGTGATGCGCAGCCGCCCGCAGGCCACGCCGTGGGCCACGAGCAGCGCGTGCAGCTCCTCGGCGAGCCGGCGGGCGGCGAACGCGGCGACGTCGACCCGGTCGGCGGGCGGGTCCAGCGCGGTGTCCACGGCCAGGTCGGCCTCGAGCCGGCGGCGGGCGGGCGGGCGCTCGTCCTCGCCGCGGGCCAGGCGGTGCGCCCAGGCGCCGAGGTCGCCGAACCGGGCGGCCACGCTCGCCGCGGGCAGGGCGGCGAGGTCGCCCAGGGTGTGCAGCCCGAGGCGCCACCACAGCCCGACGGCGTCGCGCACGGCCGCCACCACGCCGGGGTCGCACACGGCGTGCACGAGCTCGCCCACGGGCCGGGCGGCCAGCGCCGCCGCCGACCCGCCGGGCGGCACGACGGCGTCGGCGCGGGCGGCGAGCACCGCGGCCAGCAGCCCGTCGGCGACCCCGACCTGGCACTCGTGGCCGGTCTCGGCCACCGCGTCGGCCAGCGCCTCGGCCAGCGCCGGCTCGGAGCCGTGGTAGCGCGCCGCGCCGTCGGCCGGCAGCAGCAGCAGGCCGGGACGGGCGATCTCCAGACCGGCCACGACGGTCTCGGCGGCCGCGGCCACGGGTTCGAAGGTGCGCGCGTCGCGTTCGTCGTCGGCCTCCAGCAGCACGAGCTCGGGGCACGCCTCCTGGGCCTGACGACGCCGCATGCCGCGCCGCACGCCGGCGCGGCGCGCGACGGCGGAGGTCGCCACGACGCTGCGCCCCGCCGTCGTGCCCCCGCCGGCGCGGGCGCCCAGGACGGCGGCCGGCACGTGCGCGTCCAGCCCGGCGGCGGCCAGGGCCGCCACCACCGGCCAGTCCGGGACCCACAGCGCCGCGGTGCGGGTGGTGGGGGCGTGCCGGGTCCCGCGGGGGCCGGGCGCGCTCATGCGACCCTCAGGTGCCGGTCGTCGGGCCGGCCGGGCCGGTCCTGCGCGACGGTGTCCGCCGGGGCGGTGAGGGGCGGCTCGCCGCCGAGCGGCACCTCGACGTCGATCTCCACCGGGCGGGCGGACGCCCCGCGCCCGGTGCGCAGCACGCGCAGGGTGCGCCGGTGCAGCCAGCCCGCCCCGGCGTCCACGCCGGTCCAGGTCCCGCCGCGGGCGTCGAGGGTGACGTGGGCGCCGGCCCAGCGGCCGGTCGCGACCAGGACGGCCTCGCGCTGGCGGGCCCGGGCGGCGAGGCGGCGCCGGTCGGCGTCGGCCAGGGGGGCCTGCGGACCGACCACGACGACGTCCATGCCGTCCAGCAGCGCGGCCAGCACCGCGGGGGCGTCCGGGCCGGGGGCGGGCACGACGACGGTGCGCGCCAGGTCGATCCCGGCGTCGGCGGCGGCCAGCAGCCCGACGGCCGGCGCCCCGACCAGGACGGTCCAGGCGCCGGCGCGCGAGGGCGCGGCCAGCAGCCCGAGCAGCAGGCTCGTCGACCCCTGCACCGCCAGGACGCCGCCGGTGGGCAGCACCCCGCCGGGCAGCAGCGGCGCGAGGTCCGGGTGCACGGCGCGGCCGCCGCGGGGCGGGGCGGTCCGGGGCGGCCCGGCGGCGGGCGGTGCGTCGTCGCCGGGACCGGGCACGCCGACCGGGGTCGGCCGCGGCCGCGCGGGGGCCGCACGCTCCGCGGACCGCAGGGCGGCGAGCGCCCGCGCGTGCCGTGCGGCGTGGTCGCTGCGGGCGGGAGCCTCGGGGACGACGGTCACACGCCCCCTCCCCCCGGTGATGCGGCGGCCGACGGACCGTCGACCATTGTTCGAACGTCTGTTCGAACATGTCTCTAGTACACGCGCCGCGGCGTCGGGTGTCAACCGGGTCGCCGAGGCCTGGCACACTGGACCGGGCGCGCGGGAGAACCCCGCCCCCGACCGTCACCGTCGACGAGAGGACCCTCGATGACCCCCACCACTGACCGCGTCGCGATCGTCACCGGCGCCGCCCGCGGCATCGGCGCCGCCACCGCCGCCCGGCTCGCCGCGGACGGCCACGCCGTGGCGCTGCTCGACCTGCGCGAGGAGGCCGCGGCCGAGACCGCCGCCACCCTCGTCGCGGACGGGCACCGCGCGCTCGGCGTCGGCGTGGACGTCGCCGACGAGCAGTCCGTGACCGACGCCGTCGAGCGCGTGGTCGCCGAGCTCGGCGCCCCGACGGTGCTGGTCAACAACGCCGGCATCCTGCGCGACAACCTGCTGTTCAAGATGTCCGCCGACGACTGGGACGCCGTGCTCGGGGTCCACCTGCGCGGCGCGTTCCTCATGACCCGTGCCGTGCAGCGGTACATGGTCGACGCCGGGTGGGGCCGCATCGTCAACCTGTCCAGCACCTCGGCCCAGGGGCACCGCGGCCAGGCGAACTACTCCGCGGCCAAGGCCGGCATGCAGGGGTTCACCAAGACCCTCGCCGTCGAGCTCGGCAAGTTCGGCGTCACGGCCAACGCCGTGGCCCCCGGGGTCATCGAGACCGACATGATCGCCGAGACCGCCCAGCGGGTCGGCGTGCCGCTGGAGGACTTCCTGGCCGGCATCGCGAAGGACGTCCCGGCCGGCCGCGTCGGGCGGCCCGAGGACATCGCCGCGGCCGTGTCGTTCTTCTGCTCGCCCGAGGCAGGGTACACCAACGGTCAGGTGCTGTACGTCGCGGGCGGCCCCAAGGACTGACGGCCGCTCACGCGCCGTCCCACCACCGCAGCAGGAGCGTCCCGGCCAGCGTGAGCCACCGCGAGGGCTCACCGGCCGGGACGTCCACCTCGAACCACTCCTCGCCCGGGTGGTGGCGGTCGCGCACCCAGGTGCCGTCCTCGCGGCGGGCCGCCCGCACGACCTCGACCGCGTCCGCCAGCCGCTCGTCCGGGGCGAGGCCGTCGTACGCCGCGGCGCGCCGGACGTGGTCGGCCGCGCGCAGCACGCTGTAGCGGCCGCGGTACGGGTACTCGGCCGGCAGCACCCACGGGCCGACGAGCTCGCCGGTGGACAGCCGGTACATCAGGCGGCGCCGCAGCAGGTACTCCTGGCCCGTGCGACGCGCCTCACGGGCGCGCTCGTCGCCGCCGACGCGCTGCTCGTAGTCCAGCAGCCCGGAGACCACGTTCAGCGTCGAGGTGACCGAGGAGACCGTGGCCCCGTCCACCCAGTCGCAGTTCCACCCACCGTCGGCCCGGCGCACCTCGAGCAGGTGCTCCAGGACCGGCTCGACGTCCACGCCGAGCCAGGCGCCGTTGGCGAGGGTGAAGGCGTTGATGCAGCAGTCGACCTCCCCGCCCCAGTAGGGCAGGTCGTCGTACTCCCACCGGCAGCCCCGGGCGAGGCGGCCGGGGGTGTCAAGGGCGCGCAGCACCGCGGCGTCCAGGCCCCACTCGCGCAGCGCGTTGAGCGACCAGGTGGTCGCCGTCCAGGGCTGGGGCGGGTCGACCTCGGCGCGCTGCACGGCGAAGTACGCCTGCCCGCCCGGGAAGAACGCGCCGCCGGCCCACCGGCCGTCGTCGTCCTGCAGCGCCAGCAGCCGGGCACCGAACCCCTCGGTCGCCACCCGGGCGCGCGTGGCGCGCCAGACGCTCTCGTCGAGCTCGAGCAGGTCGCGCTCCACCTGCCAGCGCAGCGCCGGGTCGGCGTCGAGCAGCCACGAGGTGGGCACGGTCATGCCGCGATCGTAGGGCGCGGGGCAGGCCCGCCCGCGTGTGCCGTTGCCGCCGCCGGGGGTGCGTACCAGGGTGGGGGCATGGACTTCACACGGCCGACCCCACCGGACCCCTACTCGCTGCTGCCCGTCCCGGCGACGTTCGAGCTCACGAGCGCCGACGTCACCGAGGGCGACCCGATGGCTGCCGACCACGCCGCCGACGGCGGCAACACCTCCCCGGCGCTGGCCTGGTCCGGGTTCCCGCCCGAGACGAAGTCGTTCGTCGTCAGCTGCTTCGACCCGGACGCGCCCACGCCGTCGGGCTACTGGCACTGGCACGTCCTGGACGTCCCGGCCTCGGTGACCTCGCTGCCGCGCGGTGCCGGGTCGCCCGACGGCGACGGGCTGCCCGCCGGCGCCTTCCAGCTCACCTCGGACGGCGGGCAGATCGGCTTCGAGGGCGCCGGGCCGCCGCCCGGCGACCACGCCCACCGCTACGTCTTCGCGGTGCACGCCCTCGACGTGGACACCCTCGGCCTGACCACCGAGAACACGAACGTGCACGCCGCGTTCAACGTGTACTTCCACGTCATCGCCCGCGCCACGCTGACCGGGACCTATCGCCGATGAGCGAGACCGCCGGGGCGGGGCTGCCCACGCTGGGCGACCTGGGGTGGGAGCCCGCCCTGCAGCGGCCCGACCTGCTGGCGGCGCCCGTCGCCGCGGCGCTGCGCGACTGGGCCGCCACGGACGCCCGGGTCGCGCGACAGGTGGCCGTCGCCGAGATCGACCCCGACCACGCCGACACGGCGACGCTCAACGAGGTCCACGGGCTCCCGCCCGAGGCGTCGGCGAACTGCGTCGTGGTGGCCGGCCGGCGCGGCGAGGTCGAGCGCGTCGCGGCCTGCGTCGTGCCCGCCACGACGTTCGCCGACGTCAACACCCGGGTGCGCAAGCTGCTCGACGCCCGCAAGGCGTCCTTCCTGCCGATGGACCGCGCCACGAGCGAGTCCGGCATGGCCTACGGCGGCATCACCCCGATCGGGGTGCCGGCCGCGTGGCGGGTCCTGGTGGACGGCCGCTTCGACGACGCCGCGGCCCCGGCCCTGATGGGCTCCGGGCTGCGGTCCTCGAAGCTGCTCATGCCCGGCGACCTGCTGTGCGCCGCGCCGGGCGTCGAGGTCGTCGACGACCTGGGTGTGGTGCGGGACTGATCAGCACTCGGAGCGGCCGCGCCGCCAGTAGCCCATGAAGGCCACGGACCGGCGGTCCACGCCCTTGGTGCGCACCAGGTAGCGGCGCAACGTCTTGATGACGCCGGCCTCGCCGGCCAGCCAGGCGTACAGCACCGTGTCCTGCGCCAGGGGGCGCCCGTCGGCGTCGACCGGGACCTCCCACAGCAGGTCGGTGTCGACGTCGACGTCGGCCAGCTCGGCGGACGGCGTCGCGGCCGCGCCGTCCGCCGTCGGGCGCACGCCCATCGCCAGCAGGCGGTCGGCGGCGTCCTGCACGGCCGGGACGAGGACGTCGCCGTGCTCCGCGCCGTCGCGTGGCAACCAGGTGACCCGCACGCCCGCCGGAGCGGCGAGCGTCCAGCGGTCCTCGGCGTGCGGCACCTCGAGGAAGACCTCCCCGACGGCGTCCGCGGGCAGCGACTCGCAGATCGACGCGATGGCCGGCACGGCGGTCTCGTCGCCGGCCAGCAGCAGGGCGTGGCTCGAGGACGGCGGGGCGAACTCGCGCCCGCCGTGCGGGCCGCCGTCGTAGGCCGCGTTCGGCCCCAGGATGACCAGGGGCGAGCCCGGCCGGGCCCCGTTCGCCCACCGCGAGGCGGGACCGGTGTCCCCGTGCAGGACGATGTCGACGTCCACCTCGCGCCGCGCGGGCCGCACGGCGCGCACGGTGTAGGTGCGCAGCGGGTTGCGACGCTCCTCGGGCAGGGCGCGCCAGGAGGTGAACCAGTCCGGGTTCTGCCGGTCCAGGTACTCCCAGCCGCCGCACGGCGCGGGCAGCAGGAACTTGATCCGCTGGTCGCGGCCGTTGTCGGCGAACTCGTGCAGGTCCTCACCGGTGAAGGTGATCCGCACGAAGGAGGGGCACAGCCGCGTGACGCGCAGGACCTCGACGTCGAACATGCGCCAGGGGCGGGGCGCGACGGAGGTCTCGGTCGGGGAGTCGGTCACGGCTTCGGTCACGTAGGTCAGCCTAACCTCACCTGACCAGGCTCCGGCAAGAGTGACCCGCACCACACACCGGGCGCCACCCCGGTCGGAACAACGGTGCCGGACGGTCGGTTGGCGACGGCGGGCCCCCCGCGGCCCGTACCGCATCCCGAGGAGAGCGACGCCCGCATGCCTGCCACCCCGATCCGTGTCGACGTCTGGTCCGACATCGCCTGCCCGTTCTGCTACATCGGCAAGCGCAACCTGGAGGCGGCCGTCGAGGTCGCCGACGTCCCGGCAGAGATCGTCTACCACTCGTTCGAGCTCTCCCCGGACCTCCCCGTGGACACCACGGGCAGCCACGCCGAGATGCTGGCCGCGAAGATGGGCGTGGACGTCGACCAGGCGCACCAGATGGAGCGGCGCACCACGGAGCTCGCCGCCCGCGCGGGCCTCGCCTTCGACTACGAGCAGGTCCACCCGGCCAACACCCGGGCCGCGCACCGTCTGCTGCACCACGCCCTGGCCCACGGACACCAGGCCCGGCTCAAGGAGCGCCTGCTCGCGGCCTACTTCACCGAGGGGCGGCACGTCGGTCGCCACGACGAGCTCGCCGACCTGGCCGCCGAGGTCGGGCTGGACCGCGAGGAGGCACTGGGGGTCCTCACCGACGGCTCGTTCGGCGCCGCGGTCGACCAGGACGTCGCCCAGGCCGCCTCCCTCGGCATCCGGGGCGTGCCGTTCTTCGTCCTGGACTCACGGTTCGCGGTCTCCGGCGCGCAGCCGGTGGAGGTCTTCGTCGACGCGCTCCGGCAGGCCGCCGCCGAGGACGCCGCGTGAGCACCCCGGACCGCCCCGCCGACCGGCCCTCCGACGACGGCACCCCCACCGGACCGTTCGTCGTCCTCGGTGACCCCGGGGCGGCGCTGTGCGAGGGAGACGCGTGCGCCGCCCCCGGTGCCGCGGCGCCGCAGGAGGCTCAGCCGACGGACTGACCGTCGGCGCCCTCGTCGCGTCCGCTCTCCTGCTGCTGGGCGAAGCGGCGCAGCGTGAGCAGCACGGCGTCGGTCAGCAGCGTGCCGACCACGACCTGTCGCATCGCCGCGGCCGGCGCCGCTGGCACGGTGGCCAGGTCGGCACGAGCCACCCGCTCGGCCGCGTCGCACAGGACCTCGAGGTGCTCGTCGCCGACGGGGACCCCGGCTCGCTCCGCGTCGCGCAGCTGGACGGCCAGCCGCGCGGTCAGCACCGGGTCGTCGTACCACCCGCGGGCCGCGACGACGGCGGCCGCCCGGCGCCGGACCCCTTCGCCGACGGCGTCGTCCGCGACGTCGGCGGACTCGTCCGCGAGCAGCGCCCCCTGCGCGGCGCCGAGCAGTGCGTGCCGCGACGCCGGCGGGTCGTCCAGGGCGGCCAGGACGTCCCGCACGCCCGCAAGACTGAGACCGCCGGACTCCGTCAGCGCCCGCACCAGGCGCACCCGGTCGACGTGCCGGTCGCCGTAGGACGCCTGTGTCCGCGACGTCGCCTCGCCCGCCGGCACCAGCCCCTCGCGCAGGTAGTACTTGATCGTCGCCACCGGCACCCCGGTGCGCTCGGCCAGCCCCGAGATCCGCATCGTCCCCTCCTCGCTCTTGACATTGGAGAGTAGCACTCCCCAATAATGGATAGCACTGCTATCCAATGAAGGAGCGACGATGGTCACCCTGACGACGCACGACCACGACGGCGAGCTGGCCGTCTTCCTCATCGGCGCACGCGTCGAACGCCTCTGGCGGCCCGACGCCTGGTGGCCGGCCCTGGCCGCGATGGGGCCGATGCTCGCCGAGCTCGCCGCCGACCCGGACTCCGGCTTCCTCGGGGCCACCACCCTCCTGGGCGCCCGAGGACCGACGGTGGTGCAGTACTGGCGCAGCGTGGAGGACATCTACGCGTACGCCAACGACGACGCGCGGCGGCACCGCCCCGCGTGGGTCGCGTTCTACCGCCGCGCCCGTCGGGTGCCCGGCGCGGTCACCGTCTGGCACGAGACGTTCCGGGTCCCGCCGGGCGGCCACGAGAGCCTCTACGCCGGGGCGCCCTCGGTCTTCGGGCTCGCGGCGGTCACCGGCGCGGTGCCGGCCACGCGGCGGGGCAGGACGGCGCGCGAGCGGCTGCGCAGCGCGAGGTCGGCGGGCGACGGGCCGGCCGGTCCGTCCGGCCCGTCCCGAGGGACGATCTAGCGGGCGCGCGTCGCCCAGAACGCGACCGCCGAGGCCGCGGCGACGTTGAGCGAGTCGACGGCGCCGGCCATCGGGATGCGCACGACACGGTCGGCGGCGGCCACCGCACCGCGCGACAGCCCGTCGCCCTCCGTACCGAGCACGAGGGCGAGCCGGTCGGGCGCCTCGGCGGCCAGATCGTCGAGCGTGACGGCGTCGTCGCTGAGCGCCAGGGCAGCGACCGTGAAACCCAGTTCCTGCAGCGTGCCGACGTCTGCCGGCCACGCGTCGAGCCGGGTCCACGGCACCTGGAAGACCGTGCCCATCGAGACCCGCACGCTGCGCCGGTAGAGCGGGTCGGCGCAGCGCGGGGTCACCAGCACGGCGTCCACGCCCAGGCCCGCCGCGGACCGGAAGATCGCCCCGACGTTGGTGTGGTCGACGATGTCCTCCAGCACCGCCACCCGGCGCGCTCCCCCAGCCGGGCCGCTGCGCGAGAGCAGCTCGGCGACGTTCGCCAGCCCTGGCCGGTGCATGGCCGCGAGCGCCCCGCGGTGCAGGTGGAAGCCGGTGATCTCGTGCAGCACGGTCTCGTCGGCGACGAAGACGGGCACGTCGGGGTGCGCGGCGAGCACGTCGGACATCGAGTCGAGCCACTTGTCGGCCATGAGGAACGACCGCGGCCGGTGCCCGGCGGCCAGCGCCCGGCGGATGACGTTGGACGACTCGGCCATGAACAGCCCCTCGGCGGGCTCGCGGGCCGTGCGCAGCTTGACGTCGGTGAGGTCGGTGTAGTCGCGCAGGCGCGCGTCGGCGGGGTCGGTGACGTGGACGAGCGGCATCCGCCGATTCTCCCGTACTCCTGAACCCGTCGACGCCGTCGGCTCGTCGAGCGCCGTCGGCGGAGCCCACCGCCTCAGGACCCCGAGAACCACCGCAGCGTCAGCTCGCGCCAGGTCTGGGTACCCACTCCCCCGGGGGCGACGTCGAAGGCGTGCCCGGCCCGCGGCAGCTCGACCAGCTCGTGCTCCACCCCGTGCCGGGCGAGCACGTCGGCGAGGTCCTGCGCGCCGGCCGGCGGGACGAGACGGTCCGCCGTCCCGAGCATCATCAGGGTCGCCGGCGCCCCGGCGGCGACGTGCTCGGCCGGCGTCACCGCGGCGTAGCGCTCGGGCACCTCGGTGGGGGTCCCGCCCGTGTACCGCTCGGCCAGCACCCGTGCCCTGCTCCCGACGACCGGGTCGGTATTGTCGTGGAAGGCCACCGGGTCGGCCACGGGAAAGAGCGTGCTGACGGCGGCGACGCGGGGCAGGTCGCCGGGGCAGGCGGGTTCGATCTCCCCGGTGGTGGCGCGGTAGGCCACGTCCAGCGCGACGTTGCCACCGGCGGAGTCCCCGGCGAGGTGGACCGCGGTGCCGTCGCCGCCGTGCTCGGCGGCGTGCCGGCCCACCCATACCAGCGCGCACGCCACCTGCGGCTCGACGACGTCCCAGCGGTGGTGCTCGTCGTCCGACAGCGGGTAGTCGACGCTGACGGCCAGGAAGCCCTGCTGCGCGAACCAGGCGGCGTGCGAGGCCGTGGTCGGCTGCAGGCGGTTCTCGGTGGCCCACCCGCCGCCGTGCACGAGCACGACCACGGGCGCCGGGGCGTCGTCCCCGCCGGTGCGGGGCAGCCAGACGGACAGCTCCTGCGCCTCGCCGTCCTGCTGCCCGTAGGTGGCGTGCAGGTCGGCGGACACGTCACCCCGGGACACGGCGAACAGCTCGCCGATCCGGACGGCGACGTCGTGGTGCTGGGCGACGAGCAGCTGCTGGGTCACGACGACGAACGCGCACACCGTGGTGACGACGCCGGCCGCGAGCACCAGGACCCGCGCCACCGACGCCCGGCGCAGCAGCGCGATCGTCCCCAGCACGACCACGACGATCCCCGCTGCCACGAACCACACCGCCCAGGGAGACACCGCCACCCCGACGTGCCCCCACCAGGGGGTGCCGGGAACCAGGGCGCCGGACGACAGGACCGCCAGCGGCAGGGCGACGGCCAGCAGCACGCCGACGGCGAGTCCGCCGCCACGCGAGGGGCGGCCCGGCCCGGCCGTGGCCGCGGACGTCGGCTCCTGGTCGGGACGGGTGTCGGGTGCGGTCACGCGCTCCACTGTGGCACGCGCGGCGGCGTCTCACGCACCGGAACCGCCGTCGGGCTCGTCCGTCATCGGCGCGGCGAACTGGCTCGCGTAGAGGCGGGCGTAGGCGCCGCCCGCCGCGAGCAGACCGTCGTGGTCGCCCTGCTCGACGATGCGGCCGTGCTCCATGACCACGATGAGGTCGGCCTCGCGGATGGTGGACAGCCGGTGGGCGATGACGAACGAGGTGCGCCCGGAACGCAGGGCGTTCATCGCCTCCTGCACGAGCACCTCGGTGCGGGTGTCGACCGAGCTCGTCGCCTCGTCGAGGATGAGGATGTCGGGGTCGGCGAGGAAGGCCCGCGCGATCGTCAGCAGCTGCTTCTCGCCGGTCGACAGCGCGGCGCCGCCCTCGTCGAGGACCGTGTCGTAGCCGTCGGGCAGGGTGCGCACGAACGGGTCGACCGACGTCGCCCGCGTGGCCGCCAGGAACTCCTCGTCGGACACGTCGCGGCCCTCGCGCACCCCGTACCGGATGTTCTCCGCGATCGTGCCGTGGAAGAGCCACGTGTCCTGCAGCACCATCCCGATCCGGGACCGCAGCCCGTCGCGGGTCATCTCGCGCGTGTCGACGCCGTCGAGCAGGATCCGGCCGCCGTCGACCTCGTAGAACCGCATGACGAGGTTGACCAGCGTCGTCTTGCCGGCCCCCGTCGGCCCCACGATCGCGATCGTGCGGCCGGGCTCGGCCACGAGGTCGAGGTGCTCGATGAGGGGTTCGTCGGGCACGTAGGAGAAGGACACGTCGTCGAACTCGACCCGCCCGCGCACCGTCGCCGGGTCGCGCGCCGGGTCCGGGTCGGGCTGCTGCTCCGGGGCGTCCAGCAGCTCGAAGACCCGCTCGGCCGAGGCCACCCCGGACTGGAGCAGGTTCATCATCGAGGCGATCTGGCTCAACGGCTGCGTGAACTGGCGCGAGTACTGGATGAACGCCTGCACGTCCCCGATCGAGAGCTGACCCCCCGCGACGCGCAGCCCGCCGATGACCGCGACCAGCACATAGTTGAGGTTGGCCAGGAAGCCCATGGAGGGCTGGATGGTCCCGGAGATGAACTGCGAGCGCCGCGTCGCGTCGTGGACGGCCTCGTTCTCCCGGGCGAACGTCTCGGCGGCGTCGGCCTGGCGCCCGTAGACCTTGACCAGCGCGTGACCGGTGAACATCTCCTCCACGTGCGCGTTGAGCCGGCCGGTGGCGGCCCACTGCTCGACGAACTGCGGCTGGGAGCGCCGTGCGATCGCCATGGTCAGCAGGATCGAGACCGGCACGGTCACCAGGGCGACCAGGGCCAGCACCCAGGAGATCCAGAACATCATGGTCAGCACGCCGACCACGGTCAGCACGGCGGTGACGAGCTGGGCCAGGGTCTGCGTGGTCGTCTGGGCGACGTTGTCGATGTCGTTGGTGACGCGGGACAGGATGTCGCCGCGCGCCTGGCGGTCGACGTAGCTGAGCGGGATCCGGTGCAGCTTGGCCTCGACCTCGTCACGCAGCCGCCGCACGGTGTTCTGCACGGCGACGGTCATCAGCCGTGCCTGCCACCACCCGAACAGGAAGGCCCCCGCGTAGACCGCCGCGACCGTCGTGAGGATCTGGGTGAGCTGGGTGACGTCGATGCCCACCCCGGGCACGACGCCGTTCATGGCGGCGACCATGTCGGCCTGGTTGACGTCGCCGGCGACCCTCAGCTGCTCGACGGCCTCGGCGGTGGTGGTGCCCGGCGGCATGGCGCGCCCCAGCATCCGGCCGACCACGCCGGCGAAGATGACGTCGGTCGCGTCCCCGAGGAGCTTGGGGCCCAGCACCGTGAGCACGACCGAGACGGTGCCGCACAGCAGCAGCACGGTGACGCGGACGCGCTCGGGCCGCATGACGGCGGCGAACCGGCGCAGCGAGCCGGTGAAGTCCAGCGGCTTGGCCGTGGGCATGCCGGCGACGGCCCGGGGCCCGTGCGCCCCGGCGGGCGGCCCGGGCGGTCGGGGCGGCGGGCGGTGCGCCGCCGGCCCGCTCATCGTGCCTCCTCCAGGGACATCTGCGAGGTGACGATCTCGGCGTAGGTCTCGTTCGAGTCGAGCAGCTCGGTGTGCGTGCCACGGCCGACGATGCGGCCGTGGTCGAGCACGAGGATCTGGTCGGCATCGCGGATGGTGGCGACGCGCTGGGCGACGACGAGCACCGTGGCCTCGGCGGTCCGGGGTCGCAGCGCCGCGCGCAGGCGGGCGTCGGTGGCGTAGTCCAGGGCGGAGAACGAGTCGTCGAACAGGTAGACCAGCGGTCGCCGGATCACCGCGCGGGCGATGGCGAGCCGCTGGCGCTGCCCGCCGGAGAAGGTGGTCCCACCCTGGGACACCGGGGCCTGCAGACCCTCGGGCAGCGCCTCGACGACGTCGCGGGCCTGGGCCACGTCCAGGGCCTCCCACATCTCGGCCTCGGTGGCCTCGGGCCGGCCGTAGCGCAGGTTGTCGGCGATCGTGCCGGAGAACAGGTAGGCCTGCTGGGGCACCAGGCCCAGCACGGAGCCGAGGTCCGCGAGGGACAGGTCGCGCACGTCGACGCCGTCGAGACGGACCCGACCCCCGGTGGCGTCGTAGAGGCGCGGCACAAGGTTCAGCAGCGTCGTCTTGCCGGACCCGGTGGACCCGATGATCGCGGTCGTGCGGCCGGGCTCGGCGGTGAAGGTGAGGTCCTGCAGCACCGGGGCGTCCGCCCCGGGGTAGCCGAACCGCACGCCGTCGAAGGTCACCCGGCCCCGCGGCCCGGCGCCGTCGGACAGGCGCGCGAGGGCGACCGGTGCGGCAGGCTCGACCACGGAGGACTCCGTGGCGAGGACCTCGCTGATGCGGCCCGCGGCGACGGACGCCCGCGGCACCATCATGAACATCATCGTGGACATCATCACCGCCATGAGGATGAACATGATGTAGCTGAGGAACGCGATGAGGGAGCCCACCTGCAGCGACCCGTCGGCGACCTCCCCGGCCCCGAACCAGAGCACCGCCACCTGGGACAGGTTCATGATGAGCATGACCGTCGGGAAGGCCAGCGCCATCAGCTTGCCGGCCCCGAGCGAGACGTCGTAGAGCCGGGTGTTGGCCGCGGCGAAACGTTCCGCCTCGGCCCACTCGCGCACGAACGCGCGCACCACACGGAGACCGGTGATCTGCTCACGCAGCACGCCGTTGATCGCGTCGATGCGGGCCTGCATGGCCCGGAAGTAGGGCACCATGCGCCACAGCAGCAGCCCGAGGGTGGCGCCGAGGACGGGCACCACGACCAGCAGCAGCAGCGACAGGCTGCCGTCCTCGCGCAGGGCCATGACGACGCCGCCGACCATCATGATCGGCGCCACGACCATGATGGTGAACGTCATCAGGACCATCATCATGACCTGCTGGACGTCGTTGGTGGTCCGGGTGATCAGCGACGGTGCCCCGAACTGCCCGAGCTCGCGGGCGGAGAACCCCTGGACGGCGTCGAACAGGTCGCGGCGCAGGTCACGGCCGAACGCGGTGGCCGCCCGGGCGCCCAGGAAGATCGCCCCGACCGCGCAGACGACCTGGCCCAGGGAGACGACCAGCATCCAGCCGCCGACCCGCAGGATGTAGCCGGTGTCCCCCTGGACGACACCCTGGTCGACGATGTCGGCGTTGAGCGACGGCAGGTACAGCGTCGCGAGCGTCTGGACGAGCTGCAGCACCAGGAGCACGACGACGGCGCCGAGGTAGGGGCGCAGGTAGCGCCGGATCAGCGCGACGAGCATCGCGGCTCCTGGGTCCGTGTCGGGCGGTGCACCCTCAGCCTGGACGCGGCGGGCCCCGCCGTCCACTGCTGGACGGCGGGGCCCGCCGGGCGTGCCGCGAGGACGCCACGGGTCACGTCACTGCTGCGGGGGCTCGTCGTCGCCCAGCGGACGCGGCCGGGGCGACGGCGGCGTGGCGGGCGGCTGCTCCCCCGCCGGCCGCTGGCCCCGCTCGACCGACGGGTCGAAGGGTGCGCCCGAGCGGGTGCCCGAGCTCGTGGCGTCGGCCGTGGCCGCCTCGGCCTGGCGGCGGGCCTCGGCGAGCGCCTCGCCCGGGTCCTGCAGCCCGGCCTGGCCCAGGGCCGAGGCCAGGGCTCCCGCACCGCCGCCGTCCTCGTCGTCGCTCGGCTCGGTGGGGATCCCGGGCGTGCCCGGCGTCCCGCCGAAGCCCTTGGCGACCGAGCTGAGCGCCGCGGTGAACTCGGTCGGCACGACCCACATCTTGGACGCGGTGCCGTTGGCGATCTGCGGCAGCATCTGCAGGTACTGGTACGCGAGCAGCTTGGGGTCCGGGTTGCCCTGGTGGATGGCCTCGAAGACCTGGAGGATGGCGCGGGCCTCACCCTCGGCCTGCAGGATCGCGGACTGCGCGTTGCCCTCGGCCCGCAGGATCTGGGACTGCTTCTCGCCCTCGGCGGTGAGGATCTGGGACTGCTTGACACCCTCGGCGGTGAGGATGGCGGCGCGGCGGTCGCGCTCGGCACGCATCTGCTGCTCCATCGCACCCTGCACCGAGGCCGGCGGGTCGATGGACTTCAGCTCGACCCGGTTGACGCGCACGCCCCAGCGGCCCGTCGCCTCGTCCAGGACGCCGCGCAGCTGGCCGTTGATCTGGTCACGGCTGGTGAGCGTCTGCTCGAGGTCCATCGACCCGACGACGTTGCGCAGGGTGGTGACGGTGAGCTGCTCGATGCCCTTGATGTAGTTCGAGATCTCGTAGACCGCCGCCTTGGGCTCGGTGACCTGGAAGTAGATGACGGTGTCGATCTCCACCACGAGGTTGTCGGAGGTGATCACGGGCTGCGGGGGGAACGACACGACCTGCTCGCGCAGGTCGACGCCGGCGCGCACCTTGTCGATGAAGGGCACGAGCCAGTGCAGGCCGGGGTCGAAGGTCTTCTGGTAGCGGCCCAGACGCTCGATGATCAGCGCGGTGGCCTGGGGGACGACACGGACCATCTTGAACAGCGCCGTGACCACGAAGATCACGAACGCGAGCAGGACGACCCAGCCGATGATGGTGGCGAGTTCCACGAAGCACTCTCTTCCGTTGTGGGTGGAGCGAGACGATCAGGCGAGCCGTCCGCCGTCGTCGGTCGTCGGCGCGCTCGGCGAGGACGCGGGCGTCACGACGGCGGTCGCGCCGTCGATGGCGACGACCCGGACCTCCACGCCCGCGGGGATCCGGTCGGTGCTGTTGGGGACGCCGTCGTCCGGCAGCCGGGCCGACCAGACCTCACCGGAGAGCTTGACGCGGCCGCCGGTCTCGGTGACCTCCGCGAGCACGACCGCCGTCCGGCCCACCTGGGCGGCGGCGTTGGTCTCGACGAGGTCCGTGCGCTGACGCAGGTTCTGCAGGAGCCAGGGGCGCAGCACCGCCAGCAGCAGCACCGCCACCACGCAGGCCACGATGATCTGGAGCCACACGGGTCCACCTCCCGCCGCCGTGAGGCCACCGGCGACCGCGCCACCGGCCAGCATGATGAAGACCAGGTCGAGGGAGATCATCTCGACGACCGCCAGGACGAGCGCCCCCGCGATCCACCACAACCAGCCGTCCATCACGCCTCCGACCTCACCGTCTGCTTTGCTCCGAATTTACCAAACGGGAGCGTTCCCGGACAGAGGCCGGCGGGAGTGTCGCGCCGGGCGTCTCAGCGACCGGCCGGGCGCGCGGCACGCGCGAGCCACCGGCCCCCGCCGTGCGCGACCAGCAGCTCCATCCCGAAGGCCTTGGAGAGGTTCTCGGCCGTGAGGACCTCCTCGATCGGTCCCGCGGCCTCCACGGTCCCGTCGCCCATCAGCAGCAGGTGGGTGAACCCGGGTGGGATCTCCTCGACGTGGTGGGTCACCAGCACCAGCACCGGCGAGGCGGGGTCGCTCGCGAGCTCGGCGAGCGCGCCGACGAGCTCCTCGCGGCCGGCCAGGTCGAGCCCGGCGGCCGGCTCGTCGAGCAGCAGCACCTCGGGGTCGGTCATCAGGGACCGCGCGATCTGCACCCGCTTGCGCTCACCCTCGGAGAGGGTGCCGTAACGGCGGTCGACCAGGTCGTCCACGTCGAAGGCGGCGAGCAGGGCCCGGGCCTGCTGCTCGTCGAGCTCCTCGTACTCCTCGTGCCAGCGGCCGGTGACGCCGTACGCCGCCGTCAGCACGACGTCGCGCACCGTCTCGTCGGCCGGGATCTTGTCCGCCAGCGCCGCCGAGGAGAACCCGATCCGCGGGCGCAGCTCGAAGATGTCCGTCGCGCCCAGCCGCTCGCCGAGCAGGGTGGCCGTGCCCGACGTCGGGTGCGACCGCGCGGCGAGGATCTGCAGCAGGGTCGTCTTGCCGGCCCCGTTGGGCCCGAGGACGATCCAGCGCTCCCCCTCGGACACGGTCCAGTCGATCGAGTCGACGATGGTCGAGGTGCCGCGTCGGACGGTGACGCCCTGCAGGTCGAGTACCGCGCTCATGGTGCCCGACCCTACCGGAGCCAGCCCCGCCCGCGGACCGCCGACCAGCACGCGCCGCTGCGAGCGCACCGGCGTCGCGGGCGTCTATCGTGCTGGGGTGGAAGCGACGAACCTCCTGCCGCGCAGCGTGGTCCTGGCGCTGTGGCTCCAGGCCGTCGGCGCCTCGCACGGTGTCGCCGTGCGGTCGGTCACCGACGACGACGAGCCCCACACGGTCGTCGGGCTGCCGGGCGCCGGCGCGGACCCGGGCACGCTGACCGAGCTGGTCGCCGCCTTCACGGCCGGCCCCCGGGAGGTCTGCGCCCTGCTGCCCGCGCCCGGCGACCCGTCCGGAGTGCCGGCCCCTGCCGCCCACGACGCCGTGGAGTCCGGCGAGTGCGTGCTCGTCGCCACCCCGGCGGGCTCGTGGGCCCTGGTGCCACGCGTGACCGCGTTCGGCAGCGCGCTCGAGCCCGGGCACCTGGTGTCGTGGGAGGTCATCACGGTGCCGCTGTGGTCGACACTGGTGGCCGGGACGGTCGGCTCCCTCGCGGACGCCGAGCGGGAGCTGCGCAGCAGCCTCGTCGTGGCCACCGAAGCCCTGGACTCCCTGGACGTCGCGCGCTGGCGTGACGACGCCGCCGATGCCATCGAGCGGCTGCGGCACTCGACGACGGCCGGCTGGCCCGTCCCCGAGCTGGAGGGACGCCGGGCGCGGGTGCTGCAGCTCGCCTGGCGCCTGCTGCAGATCGTCGAGCTCGCGACGGCCGACGACGGCGGCGCCGTGAACCTCTGGCAGGCCGACCAGCGCTCGACGGCGCTGCGAGAGGTCGACCGCACGGCCCGGCGCGCCCTGGGGGCGGCGACCTACGCAGCGGTGGGATGACCCCACGCGCCCTGCTCAACCCTGCAGGGTGCCCACCGCGTCCGGCACGCCCTGGAACAGCACCCAGAGCAGGACGGCGACCGACACGGGCAGCGCGATGCGCCCCAACGTCTCGGCCAGCGCGAGCTGGCGTCCCAGGAGCCCGCAGCGGGCCACGGCCTCGCGCTGGACCGCGTACGACCAGCGCACCGACCGGTACCCCGCGGACAGGTGGGTCAGGTCCATCAGCCGCCGCCAGCGGGAGGTCGCCTCCGTCCCGGCGACCCAGGCGCCCCGCGCCAGCGGCGCCGAGACGACCAGAGCGGTGAGGTTGACGACGAGACGCAGCGCCAGCCCGGCGGCGAGCACGACCAGGGGGGACAGGACGAGCGCCCACAGCCGGGAGGGGTCGGTCAGCTCGACCGGGTTCGTCAGCTGGTCCAGCTCCTCGGCCGTCAGGTCCCCGCTCGACAGGGCCACCGCGAGACCGAGCACCATCAGCGGCCAGACCGCACGGCGCATCGCACGCAGCACGAGCAATGTCGCCGCGTCCCCCGTGCCCGCCCGCAGGAAGGCCGCCGGACGGACCTTCTCCTCCGGGCTCAGGGCGCGCACGCGGACATCCTCCCAGAGCCCCTGGCGACGACGACGCGCCGGGCTCACGTCGCCAGCACGCGCCGGTACACGTCCATGGTGCGCTCGGCGATCGCGGACCAGGCGAAGTGCTCCTGAGCACGACGCCGGCCGGCGGCCCCCATCTCGGCGGCCCGGGCGGGGTCGCCGGCCAGGTCCGTCAGCGCCGCCGCCAGGTCCCGTTCGAACCGCTCGGGATCGAGCGGCGTGCCCGTGCCGTCGTCGGACTGCTCGATCGGGACCAGGGTGCCGGTGACGCCGTCGTCCACGACCTCGGGGATGCCGCCGGTGGCCGTCCCGACCACGGGGAGCCCGACGGCCATGGCCTCCAGGTTGACGATGCCCAGCGGCTCGTACACCGAGGGGCAGACGAAGACGGTCGACGCCGCCAGGACGGCGCACAGCTCGTCGCGCGGCAGCATCTCCTCGATCCAGACGACCCCCGCCTCGGGTCCGCCGCCGCGGGCGTCGCGCAGCTCGTCGACCAGCCCGCGCACGTCGGCCATGATCTCCTCGGTGTCCGGGGCGCCCGCGCACAGGATCACCTGCACCTCGGGCGGCAGCTGGGCCGCGGCGCGCAGGAAGTGCGGCAGCCCCTTCTGCCGGGTGATCCGCCCGACGAACACGACGGCGGGCCGCTCGGGGTCGATCCCGCGGGCCGCGGCGACCCGCGCCACGGCGTCCCGGTGCGGGCGGACCCAGCCGTCCAGGTCGATGCCGTTGTGCACCACGTGCACCCGGTCGGGGTCGAGCTCGGGGTAGCAGCGCAGGATGTCGGCCCGCATCCCGGCGGAGACGGCGATGACACCGGCCGCGCCGAGGTAGGCCGTCCGCTCGGCCCAGCTCGACACGGCGTACCCGCCGCCGAGCTGCTCGGCCTTCCAGGGCCGCAACGGCTCCAGCGAGTGGGCGGTCACCACGTGCGGGACGTCGTGCAGCAGCCCGCCGAGATGGCCGGCCATGTTGGCGTACCACGTGTGGGAGTGCACCACGTCGGCCCCGCCGACGTCCTCGGCCATCGCGAGGTCGACGCCGAGCGTGCGCAGGGAGGCGTTGGCCGCGGTCAGCGTGCCGGGCACGTCGTAGCCGGTCACGTCGTCGGCGTCCGGTCGCGGGCCGTCGAAGCAGCGCACGCGCACCTCGGCGTGGTCGCGCAGCACGGCCGAGAGCTCGGCCACGTGCACGCCGGCGCCACCGTAGACGTGCGGGGGGTACTCGCGGGTCAACAGGTCGATGGTGGGTCGGGTGCTCACCCGTTCAACATAGCGTCGCCCGCCGCGTCGTGCGGCATGCACGCCGCCGAGGTTCTAGGGTCGACCCATGGCGTCGTCACATCCCCGGGTCCTGGCCATCGTTCTCGCAGGCGGCGAGGGCAAACGACTCATGCCGTTGACGGCACAGCGTGCGAAACCCGCGGTGCCGTTCGGCGGGATCTACCGGCTCGTCGACTTCGCCCTGTCGAACATCATCAACTCGCAGTACCTGCACGTGGTGGTGCTGACGCAGTACAAGTCGCACTCGCTGGACCGGCACATCTCCAAGACCTGGCGCATGTCGCCCCTGCTGGGCAACTTCGTCTCCTCGGTCCCGGCCCAGCAGCGCGTCGGCAAGCACTGGTACCTCGGTTCGGCCGACGCGATCCACCAGTCGCTCAACATCATCGAGGACGAGCGTCCCGACATCGTCGTCGTGGTCGGGGCCGACCACGTCTACCGCATGGACTTCTCCCAGATGGTCGAGGCGCACGTCGAGTCCGGCGCCCGGGCGACCGTCTCGGCGATCCGCCAGCCCATCGCCCTGGCCGACCAGTTCGGCGTCATCGACGTCGACCCGCAGGACCCGACGCGCATCCGGGAGTTCCTCGAGAAGCCCGTCAACCCGGTGGGCCTGCCGGACTCCCCCACCGAGGTGCTGGCCTCGATGGGCAACTACGTCTTCGACGCCGACGCCCTGGTCGAGGCCGTCACCAAGGACGCGGCGAACCCGGACTCTCGGCACGACATGGGCGGCGACATCATCCCGGCCTTCGTCGGCGAGGGCACGGCCGGCGTCTACGACATGATCCGCAACGACGTGCCCGGGGCCACCGACCGCGACCGGTACTACTGGCGCGACGTCGGCACGATCGACGCCTACTTCGAGGCGAACAAGGACCTCATCGCCGTCCAGCCGGTGTTCAACCTCTACAACGAGGACTGGCCGCTGTACACGGGGTACACGGGACTGCCACCGGCGAAGTTCGTCCACGCCGGGCCCGGCCGGCTGGGGCACGCCGCCGACTCGATCGTCTCACCTGGTGTCCTCGTCTCCGGCGCGACCGTCGCGGGGTCCATCCTGTCCCCGGGCGTGCACCTGCACTCCTGGGCGACGCTCACCGACTCGGTCGTGATGGACGGCGTCCAGGTGCACCGGCACGCCCAGGTCCACCGCGCCATCCTCGACAAGAACGTGGTGGTGGACGAGCGGGCCCGGATCGGCGTCGACCACGAGGAGGACCGGGCCCGCGGGTTCACCGTCACCGACTCGGGGATCACCGTCGTCCCGAAGGGTACTCACGTTGCCTGACAGCGCCCCGACGCGCCTGCCCGAGCACTCCACCGCACGGCCCCGCCCGGGGCGGCTGGTCGTGACCGACGTCGACTCGACGTTCCTGACCCAGGAGGTCATCGAGCTCATCGCCGAGCACGCAGGCACCCGCGAGCAGGTCGCCGCGGTGACCGAGCGGGCGATGCGCGGCGAGCTCGACTTCGCCGACTCCCTGCGCGAGCGGGTCGCCACCCTCGCGGGTGTCCCCGTCAGCGCCCTGGACGCCGTCCGCGAGGCCGTGGTGCTCACGCCGGGCGCGGAGGAGCTCGTGGCCGAGGTGCGACGTCGCGGGTGGGAGTTCGGCCTCGTCTCGGGCGGTTTCGCCGAGGTCCTCGAGCCGCTGGCGACGTCGCTGGGGATCACGCGCTGGCGGGCCAACCGTCTCGAGGCGGTCGACGGCGTGCTGACCGGTCGCACGACCGGGCCGGTCGTGGACCGCGCGCTCAAGGAGGCCACGCTGCGGCAGTGGGCCGCCGAGCTCGGGCTGTCGATGGCGGACACCGTGGCGGTCGGGGACGGCGCGAACGACCTGGACATGATCGACGCGGCCGGGATCGGGATCGCCTTCGCGGCGAAGCCCGCCGTGCGGGAGCGGGCGCCCTACAGCCTCGACGGCCCGCGCCTGGACGCGGTGCTGCGGATCGTCGACACGGTCGACGCACGGCGGCCCGCCGCGGACACGCACCCGTCCTGAGACGACGGGTCGGCTCGTCTCAGGAGGGCCGACCCACCCGCACCAGGGTCGCGCTGTTCTTCCCCCACCGCGACCAGGGCAGGTCCTCGGCGTGCAGGACGGAGTAGGTCGCCGTCGGCACCCCGACCCGCACCTGGGCGAGCGCGGCGTCGTCCGAACCGGGGGCCGCCAGGTAGGCCGCCGTGGCGGCCATGGTCGGCTCGTGCCCGACGACGAGAACCGTCGTCACGTCGTCGGCGGCGCCGCGGACGAGCTCGAGCACGTCCTTGACGCTGGCGGCGTACAGCTCGTCGCGCACGTCCACCGTGATCGACTCGTGCGACGGCAGGTGCGCGGCGGCCAGCTCCCAGGTCTGGCGGGTGCGCAGCGCCGAGGAGACGAGCGCCAGGTCGGGGACGAGGTGGGCCGCGGTGAGGGCCGACCCGACCCGACCGGCCTGCTTGCGTCCCCGCAACGCGAGCGGTCGGTCGGCGTCCGGGACGGGGTCGCTGCCCGGTTCGGCCTTGGCGTGCCTCAGCAGCACGAGACGGCGCCCCTCGCGCGGGACGTCCGGCGTGTGCGTCGACGACACGTTCATCGGGCCGAGATCACTGTCCCATCGCGTGCAGGCCGCCGTCGACGTGCACGATCTCGCCGGTCGTGGCGGGGAACCAGTCGGACAGCAGCGCCACGACCGCTCGTGCGGCCGGCTCGGCGGTCGTCTGGTCCCACCCCAGCGGGGCGCGCTTCGGCCAGGCGTCCTCCATGGTCTCGAAGCCCGGGATGGACTTCGCGGCGGTGGTGCGGATCGGGCCGGCCGAGACGAGGTTGGCCCGGATGCCCTCCGGGCCCAGGTCGCGGGCGACGTACCGGTTGGCGGACTCCAGACCGGCCTTGGCCACACCCATCCAGTCGTAGACGGGCCAGGCGAACTGGGCGTCGAAGGTCAGGCCGACGTACGAGCCCCCGTCGGTCATCAGCGGCCGGGCCGCGGTGATGAGCGACTTGTAGGAGAACGTCGAGATCTGGACGGCGGTGGCGACGTCGTCCCACTCGGCCGACAGGAAGTTGCCGCCCATGACGCTCTGGGGCGCGAACCCGATGGAGTGCACGACCCCGTCGATCCGGTCGGTGTGCTCCCCGACGCGCTCCGCGAGCGCCGCCAGGTCCTCGCCGCTGGTGACGTCGAGCTCGACGACGGGCGCGGTGACCGGCAGGCGCTTGGCGAAGGCCTGGGTGAGCTTCATCTGACGCCCGAAGGACGTCAGGACGACCTCGGCGCCCTCCTGCTGGGCGAGGCGTGCGGCGTGGAAGGCGATGGAGCTGTCCGTGAGGACGCCCGTGACGAGCAGCTTCTTGCCGTCGAGCAGAGCCATGGTGACCTTTCGGTGAAGTTCTTTCCGGAGCGTACTGGGTGGGGATGCCCGAGGGACAGTTCAGTGCCCCATGCCGAGGCCGCCGTCGACGGGCACGACGGCGCCGGAGACGTAGGCGGCGGCGTCGGAGGCGAGGAACTCGACGACCCCGGCGATCTCGGCGGGGTCGGCGAACCGTCCGGCCGGGATGGAGGACTTGTACTTCTTCTGGGTGTCCTCCGGCAGGGCCGCGGTCATGTCGGTCTCCACGAACCCCGGGGCGACGACGTTGGCGGTGATCCCGCGTCCGCCGAGCTCGCGGGTGATCGACCGGGCCATGCCCACCAGGGCGGCCTTGGTCGAGGAGTAGTTGACCTGCCCGGGGCCGCCGTAGAGGCCGACGACGGAGCCGATGAGGACGATCCGTCCGGCACGCGCACGGATCATGCCCTTGGAGGCGCGCCGCACGCACCGGAAGGTCCCGGTGAGGTTGACGTCGACGACCTGCTCGAACTCCTCGTCGCTCATGCGCATCAGGAGCTGGTCGCGCGTCACGCCGGCGTTGGCCACGAGGACGGTCGGCGCGCCGAGCTGTTGCTCGATCTCGGTGAACGCGGCGTCGACGGCGGCGCTGTCGGTGACGTCGGCGACGAACCCGTGCACCCCCTCGGGCAGGTCTCCCCCGCGGTAGATCGTCGCGACGGTGTCGCCGGCGGCGACGAAGCGCTCCGCGATCGCCCGCCCGATGCCGCGCGCGGCCCCGGTCACGACCACGGTGCGACCACCGGTTGCTGCCTGCTCTGCCACGGGATGCTCCTCTCGACGACGGGCCGTGCCCGGACGCACGACGTACGCCGCAGCGACCGTACCCGGTCGGCGCCCCCCGGCCGCGCTGACGGCGCGCCACATGTCACGCCCCGGCGTTGTGGGAACCCTCCAAAATCCGGACCATCGCCAAGCCGCCGTAGACTGACCGGGTGAGTACGTCCAGCCCGTCCGAGGTGCACTCGATCACGGCCGTCCCGACGAACCTGACGGACGACCAGCACCGGCGCATGCGCACGTACCTCATCCAGATGGGTCTGCGCGTCGTGCTCATCATCACCGCGGCGCTGTTCGTCGACGGCTGGCTGCTGTGGGTGTTCGTCGCCGGGGCCGTGATCCTGCCGTACACGGCCGTGCTCTTCGCGAACGCGGGTCGCGACCGGTCGGCCCGGGACGTCGAGGCCGTCCCGCCGACGATGCCGCCCGAGCTGCCCGCGAGCGCCTCGGCCCCGCAGGAGGAGATCCGCATCGTCGAGCAGACCGACGACCCCGACCGGAAGGACGACTGATGGACGTGCTCGGCCTGGGGGCCGACCCCGTCGCCGACGACGCCCTGGTCTGCTCCGCCAAGGGCTGCCACGCGGACGCGCGCTGGGGTCTGCTGTGGAACAACCCGCGGCTGCACACGCCCGAACGGCGCAAGGTGTGGCTCGCCTGCGACGACCACCGCGACCACCTCGAGCAGTTCCTCGGTGCCCGGAGCTTCTGGAAGCAGACCGTCGGGGTCGACGAGCTGGAGCGTGCGTGAAGCGGACCCGCCGTCAGTGGGTCACGCTCGGTCTGGCCGCCGTGCTGCTGGCGTCCCTGTGCGTCCTGGCCGCCTTCTGGCAGTGGCACCGGTACACCGACCGCCAGGCGCAGATCGACCTCGTCGAGACCAACTACACCGCCGCGCCGGAGCCGCTGTCGGCGTTCGTGACCGGCCCCGGGGACACCCTCGCTCCTGAGGACGTGTGGCGGCCGGCCGAGGTCACGGGCGAGTACGTCCCGGAGAGCACCGTGCTGCTGCGCAACCGGCCGGTCGGCGGCACGCCCGGGTTCCACCTGCTGGTCCCGCTGCGCACGGAGCTGGACGGGCAGGAGACGGTACTGGTGGTCGACCGCGGTTTCGTCCCCCTGGGTGCGGACGCCACCGAGCCGGCCCTCGTCCCGGAGCCGCCGTCCGGCGAGGTCACCGTGACCGTGACGCTGCGCGCCGACGAGCCGGCCTCCGACCGGGGCGCGCCGTCGGGCACCGTGGTGCGGATCAACACCGACCAGGTGCTCGCCCGGGGCCCGGAGGGCGGCTCGTGGGCGCAGGGCGCCACGGTCGGCGCCTACGGGCAGCTGCGTGCCGAGGACCCGGCCGCTGCCGAGACCCCGGTGGCGCTCCCCCGCCCGGACACCGACCCCGGCTCCCACCTGAGCTACACGTTCCAGTGGGCGATCTTCGCCCTGGGCGCCGTGGGTGGCTACGTGCTGCTCTGGCGCCGCGAGACGCGTGCCGCGACCGTCACCGCCGGGGAGCTGCTCGCGGCGGAGGACCCGGCGGGGACGTCACGGCCTCGGCGTCAGCGTCGCCGCCGCGTCGACGAGGACTACGAGGACGCCCTGGTGGACGCCGCCCAGCATCAGGCCAGGGACACCAGCTCGGCGTAGTCGTCCGACCACAGGTCCTCGTCGCCGTCGGGCAGCAGCAGCACCCGCTCCGGGTTCAGCGCGTCGACCGCACCGTCGTCGTGGGTGACCATGATGACGGCACCCTCGTAGGTGTTCAGCGCCCCGAGGATCTCCCGGCGCGAGGCCGGGTCCAGGTTGTTCGTCGGCTCGTCGAGCAGCAGCACGTTCGCGCTCGAGACGACCAGCGTGGCCAGCGCCAGGCGGGTCTTCTCCCCGCCGGAGAGCACGTGCGCGGGCTTGTCGGCGTCGTCGCCGCTGAACAGGAACGACCCCAGCGTGGTGCGCACCTGGGTGTCGGTCAGGTCGGGGGCGGCGTGCCGCAGGTTCTCCACGACGGTGGCGTCCATGTCGAGCATGTCGTGCTCCTGGGCGTAGTAGCCCATCTTCAGCCCGTGGCCCGGCAGGATCTCGCCCGTGTCCGGCGTCTCCACACCGGCGAGCAGCCGCAGCATCGTCGTCTTGCCCGCACCGTTGAGTCCGAGGATGACGACCCGTGACCCCCGGTCGATCGCCAGGTCGACGCCCGTGAAGACCTCCAGCGAGCCGTAGCTCTTGGACAGCTCCCGTGCCATCAGGGGCGTCTTGCCGCAGGGCGACGGCTTGGGGAACCGCAGCGCGGCCACCTTGTCCGTCTGCCGCTCGCCCTCGGTGCCGGCGAGCATCCGCTCGGCCCGCTTGAGCATGTTCTGCGCGGCGGTCGCCTTGGTGGCCTTGGCGCGCATCTTGTTCGCCTGGGCGATGAGCGTCTCGGCCTTCTTCTCGGCGTTGGCGCGTTCGCGCCGACGACGGCGCTCGTCCTGCTCGCGCTGCTCCAGGTACTTGTCCCAGCCGAGGTTGTACTGGTCGAGCTCGCCGCGGTTCGCGTCGAGGTGGAAGACCTTGTTCACGCAGGCGCGCAGCAGCTCGACGTCGTGGGAGATCACGATGAACCCCCCGGAGTAGGACCGCAGGTACTCGCGCAGCCACACGATGGAGTCGGCGTCGAGGTGGTTCGTGGGCTCGTCGAGCAGCAACGTGTCCACCCCGGAGAACAGGATCCGCGCCAGCTCGACCCGGCGGCGCTGGCCGCCGGAGAGCGTGTGCAGCGGCTGGGCGAGGATCCGGTCGTCGAGCGCCAGGTTGCTCGTGATGCGGTGCGCCTCGGACTCGGCCGAGTACCCGCCCGCCGCGAGGAAACGCGTCTCCAGCTTCGGGTACCGCTCCAGCGCCGCGGCCTGGACCTGCGGGTCCTCGCTGGCCATTTCCTTCTCGGCCTGGCGCATCCTCGTCATGATGACATCGAGGCCGCGAGCGCTGAGCACCCGGTCCATCGCCACGACGTCGAGGTCTCCGGTGCGCGGGTCCTGCGGCAGATAGCCGATCTCGTTCCCGCGCGTGATCGTCCCGCCCGCCGGCAGCGTCTCGCCCGCCAGGGTCTTGGTGAGCGTGGTCTTGCCGGCACCGTTGCGACCGACCAGGCCGACGCGGTCGCCCGGGGCCACGCGGAACGTGGCCTCGTGCAGCAGGGTGCGCGCGCCGAAGCGCAGCTCGACGCCGTGGGCCGTGATCAAGGCAGGGGTGTCCTTCGAAAGAGTGCGGGGTCGTGCGCCAGTCTACGGCCCGTCGTCCGCGCCGACAGCGACGCAGGTCACCCCTCCGGACCGGTCGCGCTGCGGACCTGCGGCACCCGACCTGAGTACCGTGTGACCATGACCGATCAGGGCAAGCTGTTCCCTGGCAAGCAGTTCGTCTCGACCGTCCTGGACGCCCTCCAGACGAAGACCACGATGAGCGGCGGCCTGGCCCACGTCTATCTCATGCGAGCCGCCATGGCCGGCGTGCTCATCGGGATCATGTACATCACCTACTACTCGGTGATCGCGACGTTCGCGGGGATCGGGGACGGCGACCTGACGGGGCTCGGGAGCATGGTCGGCGCGCTCGTGTTCGGCTTCGCGCTCGTGTTCATCTACTTCACCAAGTCCGAGCTGCTCACGTCGAACATGATGATCGTGTCGGTCGGGCGGTACTACCGGAAGATCACCGCGTGGCGGGGCCTGCGCGTCCTGCTGCTCTGCTACGCGGGCAACATCCTCGGCGGCCTGGCCGTGGCGCTGGCCGTGGTCTCCTCGTCGCTCGGCGACGGCGCCGTGGGCGAGCAGATGCAGCACTCGGTGGACCACAAGCTGGCCTATCTCGGCGAGGGTCTCGTCGGCTGGTCGGACCTGTTCGTCCGGGCGATCCTGTGCAACTTCATGATCAACGTCGGGATGCTGCTCGTCTACAACGGCTTCGTGACGAACGACATCACCAAGGCGCTCGTGATGGTCGTCAGCGTGTTCGTCTTCGCGTTCGTCGGCTTCGAGCACTCGGTCGCGAACACGGCGCTTTTCCTCATGGTCGGGCTGAACCACGGCATCGACGTCGGGCTCGCCCTCGGCAACGTGGCGATCGTGCTCGCCGGGAACTTCCTCGGCGGCGGGCTGCTCATCGGCTACTACTACGCCTTCGCCAACGACGACCGGCGTTACCTGCGCCGGCAGGGAGCCGGTGCGGCGACCGACGCCTAGGAGGCTGTCTCACGCCACGTCCTCAGGGCGGTAGAGTCGCGCCCGTGACCTGGACCGACGCCCTTCCCCGGACGACGGTGGACGCTCCGGCACCGCGGGTCCCCCGTGCCGCGTCCGCACTGCTCGCCGCCGCCGCGATCACCGTCGGGCCGGCCGGACGGGCGCTGCTCCCCCCGCCGGTCGGGGACCCGCTCGCCGACGCCCTCGCCGCCGTGACCGTGGTCGGTCTCCTCGCGCTGGCGTTCCCCCGCACTCCCCTGGCCGTCGCCGCCTCGGTCGCGTTCGCGGCGTGCGCGGCGGTCGAGACCCTGCACCTCACCCCCGTCGCCGACGCGCTGCTCGACCGGTTCCTGCTCGCCCGTCTCGTGCTCGGCACGCCCTTCGGCGTCGTGGACCTCGCCTGGAACGCGATCGGGGCCTGCCTCGGTGCGGCCGTCCTGGCCGCCGTCACTCATCGCTCCGCCCAGCCGTCGGGCAGCGCCTCGGCGCGGCGCGGCCGCCGTGTCGCGTCCGTCGTCGCGCCGCTCACCGTCCTCGCTCTCCTCACCGCCGGCGGCGTCCTCCTCGTCGGGGTCGTGGACGACGAGGCCGACGAGCTGAGCGCTCAGGTCGCCACGGCGCAGCGCGAGCTGGACACGTCCGCGGACAAGGTGACCGACGACGCCGTCCGGGAGCGGCTCGGCAAGGCGCTCGGCCAGGGCGAGTCCGTGCTCGAGGCCACCCCGGTGCTGCAGCGGCTGCCGGGAGACGCCCCGGCAGCGGTCACCGACCTCGAGCAGGCCGTCGCCGTCGTGCGGGAGTCCCGACGCGAGTACGCGACCGACCAGGCGACCGCCGCCCGCGAGGAGCTGGCGCCGGCCCGGCGCCGCGCCGAGACCGTGCTGGACGCGGCCGACGAGCTCGCCGCGTCGGGCCAGGACGCCGGGGAGGCCAGCCGGGCGGCGGTCCGCGACGCCCTCGGCGCCGCCGACGACACGGTCACCCTGGCCGACCCGGACCGCCTCGCGGCGATGCCGCTCTCCGACCTCGAGCAGGTCGCCCCCGCGCTCATGGCCCGTCACGACGCCGTCGGGGAGGCGACCGCCGACCTCATGTCGGCCCAGGACGCCGTCGTGTGCCCGTTCCCCGACCAGGTCTGGTTCCCCGAGGGCGGACGGATCGCCGCCGACCGGCTCGCCCCGATCCCGTGGGCGCCGGAGCACTCGATCCGGGCGGACCTCCTGGACGGGCTGGTGGCGCTCGACGAGGCCTACCTCGCGGCGTTCGGCGAGCACCTCACCGTGAACTCCGCCTACCGCAGCATGGAGGACCAGACCGCGGTCTACACACCTGCGAACCCGAACCCGTTGGCCGCACCGCCCGGCTGCTCGAACCACGGCCTGGGGACCGCCGTCGACCTCAGCGTCGGGCCGGAGGGGTTCGACGGGGCACGGTTCGCCTGGTTGACGGAGCACGCCGAGGAGTACGGCTGGACCCACCCGGACTGGGCCGGGCCGACCGGGCGCCTGCCGGAACCGTGGCACTGGGAGTCGGTGGAGACCCCGGACGCCTACTGACCACGGTCGCGCGACGACGACGCGGGCCGCGGACACCGGTAGGAGGTGCCCGCGGCCCGCGTGGTCGGGAACGGCTCAGACGTTGAAGCCGAGCATCCGCAGCTGCTCGCGGCCGTCGTCGGTGATCTTCTCCGGACCCCACGGCGGCATCCAGACCCAGTTGATCCGGTGCCCGGTCACGATGCCCTCGAGCGCCTGGGCGGACTGGTCCTCGATGACGTCCGTCAGCGGGCAGGCCGCCGAGGTGAGCGTCATGTCGATGGTGGCGTGGTTGTTCTGGTCCACCTCGACGCCGTAGACGAGACCGAGGTCGACGACGTTGATGCCGAGCTCGGGGTCGATGACGTCGCGCATCGCCTCCTCGACGTCGGCCGCCGTGGTGGCGCCCGGCGCCGCCGGCGTCTGCTCGGGAGCGGTCTCGGTCGGGTTGTCAGTCATCCGATCCTCCGGGTCGGTCGGCCAGCGCGCCGCTGCGCGCCAGCGAGTCCTTCAACGCTGCCCAGCCGAGCAGCGCGCACTTGATGCGGGCGGGGTACTGGGAGACCCCGGTGAAGGCGGTGCCGTCACCGAGCGCGTCCAGCACGTCCTCGTCGTCCAGGCCCTTGCCCCGCGAGCCCATGAGGTCGCGGAAGGCGGCGTCGAGGCGTTCCACCGTCGCCAGGTCCTGGCCGGTGACCAGCTCGGTCATCACCGACGTCGACGCCTGCGAGATCGAGCAGCCCTGACCCTCCCAGGAGACGCGCTCGACCGTCGGTCGGGCGTCGGGGGTGTCGGCGGTCCGCACGTCGACGCGCAGCGTGACCTCGTCCCCGCAGGTCGTGTTGACCTGGTGGGACTCCCCGCCCAGGTGGCCGTCGGCCACCTCGACCAGGCCGTGGCCGTGCGGGTGCTTGGCGTGGTCCAGGATGACCTGCTGGTACAGGTCCTGCAGCGAGCTCATGCGGGTCTCCTCACTCCACCCCGAAGAACGTCCGGACCCCTGCCAGGGCTTCCCGCAGGGCGGCGGCGTCCTCGACTCCTGTGTACACCGAGGCCGAGGCACGCGCCGTGGCGGCCAGCCCGAACCGGCGGTGCAGCGGCTGGGCGCAGTGGTGCCCGACCCGGATCGCGATGCCCTGGTCGTCCAGGACCTGGTTGACGTCGTGGGAGTGCACGCCGTCGACGACGAACGACACCACCGCGACCCGGTCCGTGGTGTCGGTCGGACCGATCACGCGGACGCCGGGGATCTCGGTGATCCGCAGCAGCTCCGCGGCGAGGCGCCGTTCGTGCGCGGCCACGCGGTCCATGCCGAGGTCGCCGAGCCACTGCGCGGCCACCCCCATGCCGACGGCCTGGGCGACCATCTGCGTGCCCGCCTCGAACCGCTGCGGCGGCGGCATGTACGTCGTCTCGGTCATGGTCACGACCTCGACCATCGACCCGCCCGTCGTCACCGGCGGCATCGCCTCGAGCAGCTCCCGCCGCCCGTACAGCGCACCGACACCCGTGGGGCCGAGCATCTTGTGGGCGCTGAACGCCGCGAAGTCGACGCCCAGGGCGTGCAGGTCGACCGGCAGGTGCGGCACGGACTGGCACGCGTCCAGGACGGTCAGCGCACCGACCCGGCGGGCGGCCTCGACGATCTCGGCCACCGGGGCCACGGCGCCGGTCACGTTGGAGACGTGCCCGAAGGCCACGACCTTGGTGCGGTCGGTGATGACGGCGTCGACGTCCGACAGGTCGAGCCGGCCGTCGTCGGTCACGCCGAACCAGCGCAGGGTCGCCCCGGTGCGCGCGCACAGCTCCTGCCACGGCACGAGGTTGGCGTGGTGCTCGGCCTCGGTGACCACGATCTCGTCGCCCGGGCCGAGACGGAACCGCGCGGCCGCCTCTCCCCCGCGTCCGGCCGTCGCGTTGGACAGCGCATAGGTCACGAGGTTGATGGCCGCCGTCGCGCCCGAGGTCCACACGATCTCGTCGTCGTCGGCGCCCACGAAGGACGCGACGGCGGACCGGGCGCCCTCGAAGGCCTCGGTGGCCTCCTCGGCCAGCTGGTGCGCGCCGCGGTGCACGGCCGCGTTGCGCTGCTCGTAGAAGTCGACCTCGGCCTCGAGCACGACGTTCGGCTTCTGCGACGTCGCCGCCGAGTCCAGGTAGACCAGCGGCTGCCCGCCCCGCACCGTGCGTCCGAGCAACGGGAAGTCGGCCCGCACGGCGGCGAGCTCGCGCGAGCCCATCGCGTCGTCCGGACGCACGGCGTCGGTGGCGGTCATGCGATCCTCCGTCAGGCCGAGGCCGTCGTGCCCGCGGGCAGGAAGCGGTCGTAACCCTCTTCCTCGAGGCGCTCGGCCAGCTCGGGGCCGCCCTCCTCCGCGATGCGGCCGTCGACGAACACGTGCACGAAGTCCGGCTTGATGTAGCGCAGGATGCGCGTGTAGTGCGTGATGAGCAGCACGCCGACGTCGGTGGACTCCTTGGCGCGGTTGACGCCCTCGGAGACGACGCGCAGGGCGTCGACGTCGAGACCGGAGTCGGTCTCGTCCAGGATCGCGAAGTGCGGCTTGAAGAGCTCCATCTGCAGGATCTCGTGCCGCTTCTTCTCACCGCCGGAGAAGCCCTCGTTCACCGAGCGCTCCGCGAAGGAGGAGTCGATGCGCAGGTTCTCCATGGCGCCGCGGACCTCCTTGGCCCAGTGGCGCAGGGACGGGGCGTCGCCGTCGATGGCGGTCTTGGCCGTCCGCAGGAAGTTCGCGACCGACACACCCGGCACCTCGACCGGGTACTGCATCGCGAGGAACAGGCCGGCGCGGGCGCGCTCGTCGACGCTCATGGCCAGGACGTCCTCGCCGTCGAGCGTGACGGTGCCGGAGGTCACCTCGTACTTGGGGTGCCCGGCCAGCGCCGAGGCGAGGGTGGACTTGCCGGAGCCGTTGGGGCCCATGATGGCGTGCGTCTCGCCGGACTTGATGGTCAGGTCGACACCGCGCAGGATCGGCTTGGCGCCTTCCTTGGTGTCGACGCTGACGTGCAGGTCGCGGATCTCCAGGGTGGACATCAGATGGTTCTCCAGGTCTTGTTCTCGAAAAGGCTGGTCAGGACGCGGCGGCGAGCGGTGCGTCGATGTCGACGAGCACCTTGTCGCCGTCCACCGTCACCGGGTAGACGGGTACGGGCCGGGTCGCGGGCAGCTGGAGCGGCTTGCCGGTGCGCAGGTCGAACTGCGAACCGTGCAACCAGCACTCCACGCGGCAGCCCTCGACCTCGCCGTCGGACAACGACACCGCACCGTGCGAGCAGATGTCGCTGATGGCGTGGAAGTCACCGTCCTCGTCGCGGACGACCGCGACCGGCACGGAGGCGCCGTCGGCGGCGGTGAGCTCGACGAGCAGGCTCTCCTCCGGGCCGAGATCGGCGGTGGCGCAGGCGATCTGTGCGGTCACGACGTGCTCACCGCGCCGGAGCGCCGGTGATGACGCTCATCGACTTCTCCAGCTCGGCCTCGATGGAGGCGAGCAGCCGCTCCTCGACCGACTCGACGCCGATCTCGTCGATCAGCTCGGCGAAGAAGCCGCGCACGACGAGACGGCGGGCGTCGATCTCGGGGATGCCGCGCGCCATGAGGTAGAAGAGCTGCTCGTCGTCGAACCGGCCGGTCGCCGAGGCGTGGCCCGCCCCGTCGATCTCACCGGTCTCGATCTCGAGGTTCGGCACCGAGTCCGCCCGCGCGCCGTCGGTCAGCACGAGGTTGCGGTTCAGCTCGTAGGTGTCCGTCGCCTCGGCCTCGGCGCGGATGAGCACGTCGCCCACCCACACGGTGTGCGCGGAGGCACCCTGGAGCGCGCCCTTGTAGGTGACGCGCGAGCGGCACCGCGGCACGGCGTGGTCGACGAAGAGGCGGTGCTCCTGGTGCTGGTCGGCGTCGGCGAAGTACAGCCCGACCATCTCGACCTCGCCGCCCTCGGCGGTGAAGGTCGCGTCCGGCGTGACGCGCACGACGTCGCCGCCGAAGGTCACCACGACGTGCTTGAGCTTGGCGTCGCGGCCGATGCTCGCGCGGTGCGAGGAGGCGTGCACGGCACCGTCTTCCCAGTCCTGGACGGACACGACGGTCAGCTGGGCGCCGTCCTCGACGAGGACCTCGACGGTCTGGTTCAGCAGCGCGTCCCCGCGGTGGTCGATGACCACGACGGCCTCGGAGTGCCGCTCGGCGTGCACCAGCAGGTGCGACGCGGTGGCGTCCTTCGAGGTGCCGTCGATCCGCACGGAGGTCGGGCCGGAGGCCACGGTGTCGGCCGGGACGGTCACCACGGTGGCCTCGCGCACGGCGTTCCACGCGGTGACGGCGGCACGGTCGCCGGGCTTGCCGGTGCGGCCGAGGCGCTCGTCGTCGCGTCCGACCGTCTCGACGGTGACCTCGGGGGCCGCCTCGACGGTCACGGCGACGCCGTCACCGGTCAGCTCGTCGGAGAACAGCGGCTGGAGCCGCGCCACCGGCGAGAAGCGCCACTCCTCCTCGCGGCCGGTGGGCACCGGGATGTCCGCGAGGTCGAAGGACGTCTTGCGCTCGGCGCGCGAACCGGCGGGCACCACACCGTGGGAGTGGGCGCCGTCGGCGGTCGCGCGGGAGTGATCGGTAGTGAGAGTCATTTCAGCCGACGGACCCTTCCATCTGCAGCTCGATGAGGCGGTTGAGCTCGAGGGCATACTCCATGGGCAGCTCCCGCGCGATGGGCTCGACGAACCCGCGCACGATCATGGCCATGGCCTCGGTCTCCTCCATGCCTCGGGACATGAGGTAGAACAGCTGGTCCTCGCTCACCTTGGACACCGTCGCCTCGTGCCCCATGGACACGTCGTCCTCGCGGACGTCGACGTACGGGTAGGTGTCGGACCGGGAGATCTGGTCGACGAGCAGCGCGTCGCACAGGACGTTCGACGCCGACGCCTCGGCACCCTCGAGCACCTGCACCAGACCGCGGTAGGAGGTGCGGCCGCCGCCACGGGCCACGGACTTCGAGACGATCGAGCTCGAGGTGTGCGGGGCGGCGTGCACCATCTTGGCACCGGCGTCCTGGTGCTGGCCCTCGCCGGCGAAGGCGATGGACAGCGTCTCGCCGCGGGCGCGCTCGCCCAGCAGGTAGATCGCCGGGTACTTCATGGTGACCTTGGAGCCGATGTTGCCGTCGACCCACTCCATGGTGGCGCCGGCCTCGGCCGTGGCGCGCTTGGTCACCAGGTTGTAGACGTTGTTCGACCAGTTCTGGATGGTCGTGTAGCGCACGCGGGCGTTCTTCTTGACGACGATCTCCACGACCGCGGAGTGCAGCGAGTCGGTGGAGTAGATCGGCGCCGTGCAGCCCTCGACGTAGTGCACGTAGGAGCCCTCGTCGGCGATGATCAGCGTCCGCTCGAACTGGCCCATGTTCTCGGTGTTGATCCGGAAGTAGGCCTGCAGCGGGATGTCGACGTGCACGCCCGGCGGCACGTAGATGAACGAGCCGCCCGACCAGACGGCCGAGTTGAGCGCGGAGAACTTGTTGTCGCCGGCCGGGATGACCGTGCCGAAGTACTCCTCGAACAGCTCCGGGTGCTCGCGCAGGCCGGTGTCGGTGTCGACGAAGATGACGCCCTGGGCCTCCAGGTCCTCGCGGATCTGGTGGTAGACGACCTCGGACTCGTACTGCGCCGCGACGCCGGCCACGAGGCGCTGCTTCTCGGCCTCGGGGATCCCCAGCTTGTCGTACGTCGCCTTGATGTCCTCGGGCAGGTCCTCCCAGCTGGTGGCCTGCTTCTCGGTGGAGCGGACGAAGTACTTGATGCGGTCGAAGTCGATGCCCGTGAGGTCGGCGCCCCAGTTCGGCATCGGCTTCTTCTCGAACAGGCGCAGCGCCTTGAGCCGACGCTTGCGCATCCACTCGGGCTCGTCCTTCAGGTCCGAGATGTTGCGCACGACGGCCTCGTTCAGGCCGCGCTCGGCCGTCTGGCCGGCCGCGTCGTCGTCGTGCCAGCCGTACTCGTAGGCACCGATGGAGTTGATGATCTCCTCGTCGGTGCGCTGCTCCGGTGCCGCCTGGGCGGCGTCCTGGGTGGGGGCGCTCATCGTGTTCCTTCCTGCGTACCGCGGGAGCGGCCGGCGGGGGTGGTGGGAGCAAGCGGGACGTTGGTCACGCAGGCGTGCGCGCCGCCCGCGAGCGTGGCCAGACGTTGGACGTGGGTCCCGAGCAGCCGGGCGAAGGCGTCGGCCTCCGCCTCGCACAGCTCGGGGAAGTCCTCGGCCGCGTGCTGGACCGGGCAGTGGCCCTGGCACAGCTGGACCGTGGGGACCCGGGGGCCGGCGACCGGCCGCACCGAGGCGGCGTAGCCGTCGGCGGCGAGCAGGTCCGCGAGCTGGGCGGCCCGCTCGTGCGGGTCGGTGCCGGTCAGGCGCGGGGCGTAGCGACGCACGACGGCGTCGTTGCGTTCGGCGGCGAACTCCGCCACCGCCTGGTCCCCGGCCGTGCGGCGCAGGTAACGCATCACCTGCGTCGCGAGCTCGACGTCCTCGCCCCCGAGCTCGGCCTGTCCCGCGGTGCTCACCACGTAGCGCCGTGCGGGACGGCCCCGGCGGGCCTGACCGCCCGCGGGCCCGGCGTCGTGCACCGCGATGGTGCCGTCCTGCTCGAGGCAGGCGAGGTGACGGCGCACGGCGGCCGAGGTGAGGCACAGGGTGCGGGCCAGGTCACCGGCGGTGACCGGTCCGTCGCTGGCGACCAGTGCGAGGACCCGGCGGCGCGTGCCGTCGGTGTCCGCTCCGGCGTGCGGCACGGTGCCGACCGGTGTCGGGGTCGTCGTCAACGTGCTCACCTCCCGGGGGTCGTCCGGGGCATCGTTCGGCCCGGACCTGACGTCGATATAGAGAACATCCTTGTTGCGAAATTACGAATGTCAAGCAAGGCATGCCTCACCGAACCCCGCGACCGGCACGTTCGTGCGGGCGTCGGGACCGACGTCACAGAGGTTTCACCGGCGGTTCACCTGGACGAGCGCGACCGCCGTCGATCACTCCTCGACGATCTCGCCCTCGATGACCTCGTGACCGGACCCGGCCGGACCGGGCTGCCGGCCGATCGAGCGGAGCTTGACCCCCAGGGCGATGAGCGCCGCACCGATCACGACGGCGAAGACGCCCACCACGACGGCCATCGCGGTGATCGCCGTGCCAGGGTTGGCGAAGCAGACGACCGCCAGCGCGACGAAGAGGATTCCGGAGAGCAGGCTGAGCAGCCACGAGGCTCCTCCCCTGCCACGCACCGCGAACGCCCCCACGATCTGGAGCAGGCCGAAGATCATCGCCCAGATCCCGACCAGCACGACGGCGATCGTCAGGAACACCCCGGGCAGGAACAGCAGCGCGGCGCCGAACGCCACGGCCACCACGCCGATGCCGAGGTTGCCCGAACCCGCCGGGGTCCCGCGGCGACGCAGGCCGTCCACGAGCGAGACCAGGCCGTCCACGAGCACGAACGCGCCGAAGACCTGCACGAGCAGGTCCGGGACGTCGCGCGGGAGCACCATGGCCAGCAGGCCGAAGACCACGGCCAGGACGCCGCGGACGACCGGCCAGTACCAGATCCGTCGCGCGATCTGCGCCAGGTCGGCCGGCGGGGTGAAGGTGTAGAAGGACATCGTCGCTCCCTGGGTTCCGTCGCCTCGTAGAATCCTCGGGTGCCCACCACCGATGCGCCACCCGGCGCCGCCGTCGTCGTGCGCGGCCTGCGCAAGACCTACGGCGGCCGCGACGTCGTCGACGGGCTCGATCTGCAGGCTACCGCCGGAGCGGTCACCGCGGTGCTCGGCCCGAACGGCGCCGGCAAGACCACCACCGTCGAGTGCTGCGAGGGCCTGCGCTCCCCCGACGGAGGCACCGTCCGGGTCCTCGGCCTGGACCCCGTCGCCGACGCCGCCCGCCTGCGGCCCCGCGTCGGGGTGATGCTCCAGGACGGCGGCCTGCCGACCGGCGTGCGTGCCGCGGAGATGCTCCGCCACGTGGCGGCCATGTACGCGGCGCCCCGTGACCTGCACGAGCTCTCCGCGCGGCTCGGTCTGGACGCCTTCGCCCGGACCACCGTCCGCCGCCTCTCCGGGGGCCAGCGCCAGCGGCTCGCGCTGGCGGCCGCCGTGGTCGGGCGCCCCGAGGTCGTGTTCCTCGACGAGCCGAGCGCCGGGCTGGACCCGCAGTCCCGGCACGCCGTGTGGGACCTCGTCCGCGAGCTGCGCGACGAGGGGGTCGCCGTGGTGCTGACCACGCACCTGATGGCCGAGGCCGAGGACCTGGCGGACCTCGTCCACGTCGTCGACCACGGACGCGTCATCGCCTCCGGGAGCGTGCCCGAGCTCGTGGCGGCCGGTCCCGGGTCCTCGCCCACGATCCGTCTGGAGGCGCGGCCCGGCCTCGACGTGGCCGCGCTCGCGACCCGCCTCGCCGAGGACGACGGCGACGCCTGGACGGCCGCCGAACCGTCCCCCGGGGTGTACACCGTCACCGGCGACGCCGGACCGGCCGCGCTCGCGACGCTCACCGCGTGGCTCGCCGAGCAGGACGTGCTGGCACGCCGGGTCACCGTCGGACGGCGCACCCTCGAAGACGTCTTCCTCGACCTGACGGGACGGCACCTGCGATGAGCCCCTCGACCACCCCCGCCGTGCACGCCGGCGCGGCTTCTCCCGCCCGGCGCGTCGCGGCCCAGGCCGGATTCGAGACCCGGGCGATCCTGCGCAACGGCGAACAGCTGCTCGTGACCATCGTGGTGCCCGTGCTCCTGCTCGTGGGCCTGGTGCGGACCTCCGTCGTCGAGCTGGACACCGCCGGCGCGACCCGCGTCGACTTCGTCACCCCGGGCGTCCTCGCCCTGGCCTGTGTCACCACGGCCTTCACCTCGCAGTCCATCGCCACCGCCTTCGACCGGCGCAACGGTGTGCTGCGCCTCCTGGCCACCACGCCCCTGGGACGCGGCGGGCTGCTCGCCGGGAAGGTCCTCGGGGTGCTCGCCGTCGAGGCGGTCCAGGTCGTCGTGATCGGCACCGTCGCCCTCGCCCTCGGGTGGCGGCCCGAGCCGACGGGGCTGCTGCCCGCCGCAGGTCTGCTGCTGCTCGGCACCGCGGCCTTCACCGCCCTCGCCCTGCTCCTGGCGGGGACCCTGCGCGCGGAAGGTGTCCTCGCGGTGGCCAATCTCGTGCTGGTGCTGCTCGTCGTCGGCGGCGGGCTCATCGTGCCCCCGGCGGAGCTGCCCGGGCCGCTGGCCCACGTCGCGGCGTTCCTGCCCTCGGGGGCCCTCGGCGAAGGACTGCGCGGCGCCCTGCTGGGCGACGGCGTGCCCGCGCTGAGCGTCGTGGTGCTCGTGGCCTGGACGGCGGCCTTCGGTGCCGGCGCCGGACGGCTGTTCCGCTGGCACTGACCGACATCACACCCATGACCCCGACGACGGGCGAGAACGGCCCGCCGCAACGGCTACCGTGGTGCTGTGAGCACGTCCGCACCCGCCGAGGCCTCCCGTACCCCCGCACGCCGTGACCGGTTCGCCCGGTTCCGCGGCTGGACCCGGGGCGTGCTGATCGCCAACGTGATCGCCCAGATCGGCATCATCGTCACCGGGGGCGCCGTGCGGCTCACCGGGTCCGGGCTGGGATGCTCCACGTGGCCGCAGTGCGAGCCCGGGAGCTTCACCCCCGTCTTCCACGCCGAGGTCGGGATCCACCCCTACATCGAGTTCGGCAACCGGCTCCTGACGTTCGTCCTGGCGGCGATCGCGGTGCTCGTGCTGCTCCTGGTCCTCACCGACCGCCGCCGGTCGCGTGCCTACCGGTGGCTCGGCGTCGTCCCGCTGGCCGGCGTCCTCGCCCAGGCCGTCATCGGCGGCGTCGTCGTCCTGCTCGACCTCCACCCGGCGTGGGTGTCGCTGCACTTCGTCGTCTCGGCGGCGCTGGTGTGGCTCGCCGCGTACCTGTTGCACCGGCACCGCGAGGGCGACGGGGCCCCGACCCCGGTCGGGCCCCGCACCGTCACCCTCACCGGGCGTGCCCTGGCGCTGCTCGTGGTACCCGTCGTGCTGCTCGGCGTCGCCGTCACCGCCGCCGGACCGCACTCCGGGGACGCGGAGGTCGGCTACCGCCTGGCCGTCGACCCGCTGCGCATGACACGCGCCCACTCGGCCTCGGTGTGGTTGTTCGTCGGGGTGCTCACGGTGCTGCTGGTCCTGCTGCACCGGACCCCCGACGCTGCCGAGGACCCGCTCGTGCGCCGCGCGCGGGCCGGCGCGTGGCTCCTGCTCGCCGTGACCCTGGCCCAGGGCGCGGTCGGCTACGTCCAGTACTTCACCGGGCTGCCCGAGATCCTCGTCGCGCTGCACATGCTGGGCGCGGGTCTGCTCGTGTGGGCGACGGCGAACGCCGTCCTGCGGCTGCGCACCCGCGCCTGACCCACCACGCCCGCGGTCAGTCGGGCAGCACTCCCCGGCGGTAGGGCCACTCCGCCTCCACAGGTCGCAGCGAGGCCCAGCCGCCGGCACGGCTCGCCGCCGCGGCCAGGATGCCCGTCACGGCGGACGGGTTGTGCAGCTCACCGGCGAGGACGTGGGCGACCGCCTCGTCCAGCGGCACCCAGGCCGTGACGATCTCGGCCTCCTCGCCGTGCCGTTCGTGGCGTTCGGCCTCCGGCACCTCGTGCACGTCCCGCGCGAGGAAGATCCGCACGGACTCGTTGCTGAAACCAGGCGTCGTCGCGTAGTCGGCCAGCACGTCCCAGCGGTCCGCGACGACGTCGGCCTCCTCGGCGAGCTCGCGCGCCGCCGCCTCGACGGCGGGTTCGCCGTCGACGTCGAGCAACCCGGCCGGCACCTCCCACATGACGGTGCGCACCGGGTGCCGGTACTGGCGCAGCAGCAGGACCCGGTCCTGCGGATCCAGGACGACGATCGCGACGGCTCCCGGGTGGTCCAGGTACTCGCGCGTCACGACGCCGGCGTCGCCGAGGTCGATGTCGTCGCGCACCAGGTCGAAGACCGTGCCGGCATGCACCGTGGTCCGGCCGACGACGGGCCGCGGGGCGACCTCGTCCCGGCCCGCGACGACCTCCGACGTCCGGCCGCTCACGCGGTCGCGCCCTGGCGCTCCAGGGCCGCGGCGACGAGGCCGGAGAACAGCGGGTGCGAGCCCGTCGGCCGGGACTTGAACTCCGGGTGCGCCTGCGTGCTGATGTAGTACGGGTGCACGTCGGCGGGGAGCTCGACGAACTCCACGAGGTCACCGTCGGGCGAGGTGCCGCTGATCCGCAGCCCGGCCTCCTCCAGCCGGTCGCGGTACAGGTTGTTCACCTCGTACCGGTGCCGGTGCCGCTCGGAGACCTCCGTGGTGCCGTAGGTCTTGGCCGCCACGGACCCCTCGGCCAGGGCCGCCGGGTAGGCACCGAGACGCATCGTGCCACCCAGGTCACCGTCGCCGCCGACGATGGCGAGCTGCTCGGCCATGGTGGCGATGACGGGGTCGGAGGAGTCCGGGTCGAACTCCGTCGAGGACGCCTCCGTCAGCCCCAGCACGTTGCGTGCGTACTCGATGACCATGGACTGCAGCCCGAGGCAGATGCCCAGGGTGGGCACGAGGTTCTCACGCGCCCAGCGCAGCGCCCCGACCTTGCCGTCGATGCCGCGCACCCCGAAGCCGCCGGGCACGAGGACGGCGTCCACACCGGCCAGGGCCTCCTGGGCCCCCGCGGGCGTGGCGCAGTCGTCCGCCGCGACCCAGCGGATCGCGACCCGCGTGTCGTTGTCGAAACCGCCGGCGCGCAGCGCCTCGGTGACCGACAGGTAGGCGTCGGGCAGGTCGATGTACTTGCCGACCAACGCGATCTCGACGTTGTGCTCGGGGGCGTGCACCCGCTCCAGGACACGGTTCCAGCCGCCCCACTCGACGTCGTGGAACGGCAGGTCGAGCCGGCGCACCACGTAGGCGTCCAGCCCCTCGGAGTGCACGACGCGCGGGATGTCGTAGATGCTCGGCGCGTCCGCCGCGTTGACGACCGCCTCGTTCTCCACGTCGCACATCATCGCGATCTTGTGCTTGATGGGGGTCGGCACGGTCCGGTCGGACCGCAGCACGATGGCGTCCGGCTGGATGCCGATCGAGCGCAGCGCGGCGACGGAGTGCTGGGTCGGCTTCGTCTTCAGTTCGCCGGAGGGCCCGATGTAGGGCACGAGGGACACGTGCAGGAAGAAGCAGTCGTCGCGGCCGAGCTCGTGGCGCACCTGGCGGGCCGCCTCGAGGAACGGCAGCGACTCGATGTCTCCGACCGTGCCGCCGATCTCGGTGATGATCACGTCGACGTCGGGGCCGGCCTGGTCCCGCATCCGCAGCTTGATCTCGTCGGTGATGTGCGGGATGACCTGCACCGTGTCGCCGAGGTACTCCCCGCGGCGCTCCTTGGCGATGACGCGGGAGTAGACCTGGCCGGTGGTCACGTTGGACGAGGCCGGGAGCTCGACGTCGAGGAAGCGCTCGTAGTGCCCGATGTCCAGGTCGGTCTCGGCGCCGTCCTCGGTGACGAACACCTCGCCGTGCTGGAACGGGTTCATGGTGCCCGGGTCCACGTTGAGGTACGGATCGAGCTTCTGCATCGTGACCCGCAGCCCGCGGGACCGCAGCAGGCGTCCGAGGGAGGAGGCCGTCAGCCCCTTGCCGAGAGACGAGGCGACGCCGCCCGTCACGAAGATGTGGCGCGTCGGGTGCGTGGCACCGGCGCGGCTCGAGGAACGGGAGGTTCGGTTCACGGTGTCAGCCACGGAACTCCATGCTAACCGAACCCCGCCCGCTCGGCGTGCGGGACACGGGGGTCGAGAGCGTGCCGTGCGGCACAGCGGGTCACCGGCGTCGCAGCAGCCGTCGCCCCGTGCCGAGGGCCCGCGACCGCACGTCCCGGTCGGCCACCGCCGCCGCGAGCAGGACCACCAGCGCCGCGAGCAGCCCCGCGAGAAGCCCCCACCCGACGTCGGCGGCGATCCAGGCGGCCTCGAGGTCGTCCGTGGCACGATCCACGACCGGCACCGCCCAGCGCCCGGCGACCGCGCCGAGCGCGCCGGCGAGCACCGCGACACCACCGGTGCGCACCACGCCGCGCAGGGCGGGTGCCCCCACCCGGCGCCGCACCGCCAGCAGCAGGGCCGCACCGGCGACGGTCATGCCGACCGTGGTGGCCCCGCCCAACCAGGCCAGCACAGCCTGCTCGACGTCCGCTCCCCCGGCGAAGACCGGGACCGCGAGCCCCACGCCGACGGCGACGACGACCCAGCCGGACGCGGTCGCCAGGACCGCGGCCCGGGGGGCGCCGACCGCGTACAGCAGGCGCGACAGCTGCAGGATCAGGGCGTAGCCGAGCAGGCCGGGTGCCATCCAGGCCAGCGCGGCGGCGAGCCCCTCGGCGTCCCCGTCCGCCACCACGCCGAAGACGTTCTCGACCAGCGGCGCCGCGGCGACGAGGGCGGCGGCACCGGCCGCCGAGACGACCACGAGGACCCGCGTGGTCGACGACACCAGCCGCGCGAGGTCGTCGCCGCGTCCCTGGGAGGCCAGCTCGGAGAACCGCGGGAAGGCGCTCGTCGCGATCGGGAAGGCCAGGACCGCGTACGGCAGGAAGTAGACGTTCTGGGCGTACAGGAAGATCGTCCATGTCCCGTCACCCCCGGCCTCGTTGGCGGACGCCATCGTGGCCAGCAGCGCGAGCTGCTGCGCGACCAGCGCGCCGATGCCCGCCGAGGCCAGCCGTGCGGCCCGCCGGCCCTCGCCGTCCGGGAAGCGCAGGGTGGGGCGCAGCCGCAGCCCCGTCCGCGCGACGGGCACGACCAGCGGCAGCGCGAGGAACGCCACCCCCGCCGTCATGCCCCAGGCGAGCCAGCCGAGTGCCTGGGACGTGAGCTCGGCGACGTCCTGCTGGTTGCCCTCGGCCAGCTGCCCGAAGCGGGCGTAGACCCCGATGACGACGAGGCTGGAGACCAGCGGCGCGAACGCCGGCCAGAAGAAGCGGTTGTGGGCCTGCAGGATGCCGCCGAGGACGACGGCCAGGCCGTACAGCGGCACCTGCACGGCGAAGACCCGCAGGAAGTCCGCCGCGACGGCCACGTTGACCGGGTCGTGCAGCCGCAGGACGTGCTCGGCGAGGGGGTCGGCGAGCAGCGCCATGAGACCGGCGACCGGGAGGAGGACCACGACGGTCCAGCCCAGCAGCGCCGAGGCGGTCCGCGAGGCGTTCTGCCGGTCCCCGCGCACGAGGAACCCGGACAGCAGCGGGACGACGGCACCCGTCAGGGCGCCGCCGGCCGCGATCTCGAACAGGACGTTCGGCAGCAGGTTCGCGGCGTTGAGGGGGGCGTCGACCCCGTCGGTTCCCACGAACCGGGCCTGCGCCAGCCAGCGCCCGAACCCGACGACCCGGCTCGCCAGCGTGACGACGGTGATCAGTGCCGCCGCGCCGGCGACCGCCGAGCCGATCCGCCGAGCGCCCGGCGCGCTCACCCGGCCGCGCCCCCGGCGTCGGGCGCCCGGCCCGCGACCGCCGCGGGTGCCGCGGGGCGCCGACCGAGCCGGTCGAGGTGCCGCAGCCACGGCGTGCGATCGATGACGGCGGAGAAGCTGACCCGCTCCGACGCGAGCGTCAGCCCCACCACGGCGGCCAGCGCCCCGACCCGGACCGCGCGGGGCGCGGAGACCGCCCACTGCGCCCCCACGAAGGCACCCAGGGCGTTCGCCCCACCGTCGCCGAGCATGTCGCGCTCGGCCAGGTCGGCGGGCGCGGACGCCGCCGCGACACCCAGCACCGCACCCGTGGTCCCGCGGCCCGGTGCGGCGAGCACCCCCGCGGACAGCGCCGCGGCGGCCTTCAGCGCCCTGCCCGGTCGCAGGTCGAGCAGGTTCACGAGGTTCGCGGTGCCGGCGATCAGCGCGCCGTTGACGACGACGTCCGCCAGGTGCCCGGCCGCACCGCCCCGACGGGGTGTTCCGACCGCCGCGGCGAGGAGCGCCGTCGTCCCGATACCCAGGACCTTCAGGCCGCCGGTCGTGACCTCGCCGCGCGACAGCGCGCCCAGGTGACCCCGCAGCCCCTTGGTGCGGGTGGTGGTGTCCTCGGCGAGGTCGTCCACCACGCCGAACGCCGCGGCGCCCGTCGTCGCCGTCACCAGCGCCGCACGCGTCCTGGCGTCGGCGCCCCCCGCGACCGCTCCCACGACGAGCCCGGCGGCCGCCGCCGGGCCCTCCAGCATGGAGACGGGTTCGTCGCGATGGTTCGTCCGCGTCCACCGCTCGCGCCCGCCGGGTGGTGCGGACTCCAGCACCTGACGCGCGACAGCGGTCGCCGCGGCGGCGGACAGCCCGGCCGCCAGCAGACGGAGCGACCGCATCAGGAGTCCTCGCCGGTCGTCCCGGTGTCCCCGGTGGACGCCTCGTCACCGGTCGTGCCACCGGACTCCTGCGCGGCGTCCTCCCCGTCGGGGGCCCGGACCACCGGGGGCACGGCCTCGGCGTCCTCCTCGAACCCGTACTGCCCGACCTCGTCGGCCGCCTGCGCGGCGATCGCCAGCGGGACGTTCATCCGCATGGTCTCCTGCTCGATCCCGCTGACCGTGCTCGTGGACGCCACGACCTCCTCGGTCGCCCGCAGCTCGGTGAGCAGGTCGCCATCGACCGCGGTCGGGCCGGCCACGACGACCGTGCCCGCCACCGACTGCAGCGTCACCACGGTGCTCGGCACGTCGACGTCCTCGTCCACCTCCGGCGACTCCGAACCGGGGGCACCGTCGTCCTCGGCCGCACCCGCGGTGAGCAGCAGCACCGCGTCCGCGGGCGCCGACGGCGCGAACCGGGAGTCGACGAGGCCGACCTGGGTGAGCAGCTGGTAGAGCTCGACCGCGCGGTCGCTGCGCTCTCCCGGCGTCTGCTCGTCGGCCTCGGTCAGGGCCACGCCCAGCACCGTGCCGAGCACCTGGGACGTGGTGGCGTCCTCGGCCACCATGTCCTCGAGACGGCCCCGCTGGCCGTCCGCGACCGTGTCGCGGAGCACCGAGTCGTCGACGGCGTCCCAGGACTCGGTCATCGAGGACTGGGCCACCACCCGGGCCCCGGCGGCCTCGAGCTGGTTCACGACGTCGAGCTCCAGGGTCTCGGAGATGCCGTCGACGTCCACGACGGCCACGTTGACGTCCTCGAGCGAGCCGTCGACCAGCTCGGCACCGGCCCCCAGGGCGTACGCCTGCAGGTCGGCGAGCTCCGCCTCGGTCGCGGTGAGGCTGTCGCGCAGTGCGGTGCGCTCCACGCGCAGCGCCTCCACCTGGTCCGTGAGCTGGTCCCCGATGGCGTTCTGCAGGGGGCCGGCGCCCAGGATGATGCCGACCGCGAGCGCCAGGAAGACGCTGATCAGCGAGACGAGGTGGTAACGGAAGTCGATCACGGGGTCGGGGTGCTCCTAGGTCGAGGGGATCGCGGGCGGCTCAGCCGCCGAAGAGGCTACCGATCCACGACACGAGGTCGTCGATCTGGGCTCCGACGAGCCCGAACGCGGTCTGCCCGGCTGCCGTCGACCACAGGGCGGCCAGGACCGCCGCCACGCCGGCGAGCGACAGCAGCGTCAGCTGCAGGTTGGAGATCCTGGTGCGGTACAGCCGGGAGACACCCTTGGCGTCGACCAGCTTGCCGCCCACCCGCAGCCGGGTCAGGAAGGTGCTCGCCATGCCGGCGCGGCCCTTGTCGAGGAACTCCACCAGGGTGGCGTGGGTGCCGACCGCGACGATCAGCTTGGCGCCCTTGTCGTCGGCGAGCAGCATCGCGATGTCCTCGCTGGTGCCGGTGGCCGGGAACACGACGGGGTCGACCCCGAGCGCCCGCACGCGCTCCAGTCCCGGGGCGTTGCCGTCGCGGTAGGCGTGCACGACGATCTCGGCGCCGCAGGACAGCGCACGGTCCGAGACCGAGTCCATGTCCCCGACGATCATGTCCGGCCGGTACCCGGCGTCCAGGATGGCGTCCGCCCCGCCGTCGACACCGACCAGAACGGGCCGGTTCTCCGCGATGTACGAGCGCAGCATCGCGAGGTCCTCGCGGTAGTGGTACCCGCGCACGACGATCAGCACGTGCCGGCCGTCGATCTCGGTGCGCACGTCCGGCACGCCCACGCCGTCGAGCAGCAGGTCGCGCTCACGCCGCAGGTAGGACAGCGTGTTCTCGGCGAACCGCTCGATCTCGTCGGAGAGCCCCTCGCGCGCGGCGGCGAGGTCCCGCTCCACGGTCTCGGGCGTCTGCCGGGTGCCCGTCGCGAAGGGCTGACCGTCCACGAGCACGGCGCCGCCCTCGATGTTCACCCGCGCGCCGTCGTGCACGGTCATGATCTCCGGACCGAGGTCGTCGACCAGGATGATGCCCGCCTGCAGCAGGATGTCGGGACCCGCGTTCGGGTAGCGGCCGGTCGTCGACGGCGCGGCGTTCAGCACCGCGCACGGGCCGGCGGCCACCAGCGCCTCGGCGGCGACCCGGTCGATGTCGGCGTGGTCGATGACGGCGACGTCGCCCGGACGCAGCCGCTTGGTGAGGTCCTTGGTCCGCGCGCCGACGCGCGCCGTGCCCCCGCCGTCGGCGTCGTCGCTGGTGTCGGGGCTGCGGTCGGCCCGGCGCAGGATCATTTTCATCGCCGCCTATCGTCCCACGGCCGAGGACTCGAGAAGTTCGAGGGCGTGCTGACGTGCCGTCGCGGAGTCCTCCTGGCCGGACAGCATCCGCGCCAGCTCTCGGACCCGGTCGTCCTCGGCGACCTGCTGGACCCCGGTGACGGTGACGTCGTCGCCCCCGGTGGCCTTCGTCACGACCAGGTGGGCGTCCGCGAACGCGGCCACCTGCGCCAGGTGCGTGACGACGACCACCTGGGTGCGACGGGCCAGCTGCGCCAGGCGGCGGCCGACCTCCACGGCGGCGCGGCCCCCGACCCCGGCGTCGACCTCGTCGAACACGAAGGTGGGCAGCACGGGCTCGTCGCCGGCCGTGGCCAGGGCGACCTCGACCGCCAGCATGACGCGCGAGAGCTCACCGCCGGAGGCTCCCTTGCCCAACGGGCGGGCGGGGGCCCCGGGGTGCGGTTCGAGCAGGAAGGCGACCTGGTCCGCACCCGAGGGCCCGGGCTCGGTCCCGCGCACCTCGACCTCGAGGCGCGCCCCGGACATCGCGAGGCCCGACAGCTCGGCGGTGACCGCCTCGGCGAGCCGGTCGGAGGCGGCCCGACGCCCCGCCGTCACCCGCGTGGCGAGCTCGGCGAGGCGGTCGTCCAGCTCGACGACCCGGTCGCGCATCGCGGTGACGCGGTCGTCCCCGTCGTCCAGGTCGAGGAGCCTCAGCCCGGCGTCGGAGGCCCAGCGCAGCACCTCGTCGACGGTGTCGCCGTAGCTGCGGGTCAGCGTGCCGAGCTCGGCGAGTCGCTGGTGCGCCGTCTCCAGCGCGGCCGGGTCGGCCTGCAGGTCGGCCACGTAGCCGGACAGCTCGGTCGCCACGTCGTTGACGAGGTAGGTCGCCTCCGCGAGCCGCCCGGCCTGCTCGCCGAGCGCCGGGTCCGCCTCCGCGACGGCCTCCAGGGAGCGACGGGCCTGCTCGAGCGCGTGCACGGCGGACCCCTCGGTCTCCATGTCGAGGCCGACGACGGCGTCGTGCGCCCGCTGGGCGGCCTGCCGCAGCTCCTCGGCGTTGCCGAGCCGCGACGTCAGGGCGGTCAGCTCCGCGTCCTCGCCGGGCTGCGGGTCGATGCGCTCGACCTCGGCCAGCCCGAGCCGCAGCAGCTCCGCCTCGCGGGCGCGTTCGGCGGCGCGCGACGTCAGGTCGTCGATCTCGGCCCGCAGCCCGGCCCGTTCGGTCCATGCGGCGCGATAGGCGGACAGCACCTCCGCGTGCTCGGACCCGGCGAACCGGTCGAGAGCCTCGCGCTGCTTGGCCGGCGTCCGCAGCCGCAGCTGGTCGGACTGCCCGTGGACCGTCACGAGCTCGTCGGCGACCTCGGCCAGGACCCCCTGGGGCACTCCGCGTCCGCCGAGGTGGGCGCGGGACCGGCCCGCGGCGACCGTGCGCACGACCACGACCGAGCCGTCGTCGTCCACGCTGCCCCCGGCGTCGTCGACCCGTCCGACGACCTCGGGGTGACGGGTCAGGTCGATCCGGCCCTCCACGACGGCCCGCTCGGCACCGGGCCGGATGCCGCCCGGGTCGGCCTTGCCGCCCATGAGCAGCCCGAGCCCGGTCAGCACCATGGTCTTGCCCGCACCGGTCTCACCGGTGATCACGGTCAGGCCCGCGGACAGCGGGACCCGTGCCGAGCGAATGACCCCGAGGTCCTCGATCGCGATCTCCTCGAGCACCCTCACGCCTCCTTCTGGCCCTGGTCGGTGGGCACGGACCGCCGCGCCGAGCCGTCGGCGGCCTGCCGCCAGCCGATGACGGGCAGGTTGAACTTGGACACGAGCCGGTCCGTGAACGGGGCCGGCATCAGGCGGGCGAACCGGAGCGGGATCGCGCCGCTGCGGACGTGCACGCGGGAGCCGGCGGGCAGCTCGATGCTGCGCCGGCCGTCGCACGTCAGCACGCCGGGGACGGGACTGCGCTCCAGGACCTCCACGACGTACTCCGAGCGCGGGCTGATCACCAGGGGCCGGGAGAACAACGCGTGGGCGGACAGGGGCACCAGCAGGACGGCGTCGACGTCCGGCCACATCACCGGTCCCCCGGCGGAGAAGGCGTGCGCCGTGGAGCCGGTCGCGGTCGAGACCAGCACGCCGTCGCACCCGAAAGAGCTCAGCGGACGACCGTCGACGGCGATCCCGACCTCGAGCATGCGCTCGCGGTCGCCCTTCTCGATCGTGGCCTCGTTCAGCGCCCAGCCCGTGACGGGCTCGTCCTGGTCCGGCCGGTGCACGACGACGTCGACCACGCGCCGCTCCTCGACGACGTAGTCGTGGGCCGCCAGCCGGCGCACGGCGTCGTGCAGGTTCTCGCGCTCGGACTCGGCGAGGAAGCCGACGTGGCCCAGGTTGACCCCGAGCAGGGGCACGTCCGTGCCGTGCGTCAGCTCCGCGGCGCGCAGGATGGTGCCGTCCCCGCCGAGCACCATGACGACCTCGGACTCGGCGACGCCCTCGCGCAGCCGGACGGAGGAGATCCGGTCGCCGAAGGTCTCGGCGAGGTCGTCGTCGTGCAGCGTGACCTCGAAGCCGGCCGCCTCGAGCTCCTCGACCGCCTCGGACATCGCGGCGACGGCGCGTGGACGGCCCGCGTGGGTCACGATCAGGACGCGGCGCGTCATCTCTCACCTCCCGTGCCGGGCCGGGCCACGGCGATCACCGGCGGCAGCTGGCCGTCGGGCTCCCAGGCGGCGGACCGGTCCGCCGCCTGCCGTACGGCGCTGTCGTCGGCCGTGGCGAGCTCGGCCGAACGACGCAACCAGACGAAGAACTCCCGGTTGCCGCTGGGCCCGGGCACCGGGCTGGGCACGACGGCCCGTGCCACGAGCCCGTGGCCGGCGGCTGACGTGACGACGTCCGTCACCGCCGCGGCGTGCAGCGACGGGTCGCGGACGACGCCCCCGCTGCCGAGCCGGTCCCTCCCCACCTCGAACTGCGGCTTGACCAGGAGCAGCAGGTCGGCCCCCGGCGGGACGGACGCGGCCACCGGACCCAGCACGAGCCGCAGGGAGATGAACGACAGGTCACCGACGACGACGTCGGGCGGCACGGGCAGGTCGTCGGGCGTGAGGTCGCGGACGTTGAACCCTTCCACGACGGTGACGCGAGGGTCGCTGCGCAACGCGTCGACGAGCTGGTCGTGCCCGACGTCCATCGCGACGACGTGCGACGCCCGACGCCTCAGCAGCACGTCGGTGAACCCGCCGGTGGAGGCGCCCAGGTCCAGGCAGCGGGCGCCGACGAGCCGGTCCGTCAGGGCACGACCCGCCGGCTCCCGCGACAGGGCGTCCAACGCCCCGGCGAGCTTGCCGCCGGCACGCGAGGCGTAGCCGGGATCGTCCGGGTCGGGGGTGACGGTCAGACGGTCGTCGTCGCCGACGGGTGCGGACGCCTTGGTGACGACGGTCCCGTCGACCAGGACCCGCCCCTCGGCGACGAACGCGGTGGCCTGGCGACGGGACCGGGCCAGTCCGCGCCGCACGAGCTCGCTGTCGGCACGGCTGGGCATCAGGCCTCCGCTCCGTCCGTCCTCGAGCCCTCGGGGTCGTCCAGACGCGCCCGCAGGTGCTCGTGCACGGCCTCGAAACGCGCCGGGTGCTCGGTCGTCGGCAGGTCGTCGAGCCCGTCCAGCGGGGCGAGCGAGGTGGTGCGGTCGGTCGGCTGGTCGCCGACGGCAGTCGCGTCGTCCGACATGGCACTCCCCTCGATCGATCCTGCTCAACGCTACCTGGTCGGGCCCGTCCGGCCGTCCCGACGCACAGGAGCCCTCAGACGGTCAGTTCCGGCACGCTGTCCGCGGCGACCTGCTCGCCATCGTCGACGGCGCTCCACGCGGCGGCACAGGCTGCCCGCACGACGTCGATGCCGGCGGGGCCCTGGTCGTCGAGCTCGAGCCGGCCGTCGACAACGCGGGCCGCCCGGTCACCGCACCGCCACCAGCCGCCCTCGCGGGACGGTGCCTCGTGCGGCTCGAGGAGGGACCGCAGGTCCGCCCCCACGAAGTGCGGGCGCAGGCCCGGCTCGGCCAGCACCGCGTCCCGGGCCGAGGAGACCCCGGTCAGGACGTGCAGTCCGGCGTAGCCGGCGGCCCGGGCACCGGCCAGGTCGGTGTCCAGCCGGTCCCCGATCACCAGGGGACGCTCGGCACCGACCCGGTCGACGGCCAGGCGGTACATCGTCGGCGAGGGCTTGCCCGCGCTGTCCGGCTCGATCCCGGTCGCGGCGACGACGGCCGCGACGAGCGCGCCGTTGCCGGGCGCGAAGCCCCGGGCGGTCGGCAGGGACATGTCACGGTTGCTCGCGACGTGCCAGGCTCCGGCAGCGACCGCGTAGGCCGCCTCGGCCAGGTCGGCCCACCCCAGCTCCGGCGCGAATCCCTGGGCCACGGCGTCCGGCGCGTCGTCGGCGCTGCCGACGACCTCGAAACCCACCTCGCGGACCGCCGTGACCAGTCCCCGTCCGCCGACGACCAGCACGCGGGCCCCCGGCTCGAGGCGCGTGGACAGGAGGCTGGCGCAGGCCTGCGCCGCCGTCATGACCTCGTCCGGTGACGTGGGGATGTCCAGGTCGGTGAGCTGGCCGGACACCTCCTCGGGTTCGCGGGAGGCGTTGTTGGTCACGAAGAGCAGCTGCAGGCCGGCGTCACGCGCCGTGCCCAGGCTCGCGGCCGCGTGGTCGATCGGCAGGTGACCCTGGTAGGCCACCCCGTCGAGGTCGACGAGAGCGAGGTCGTAGGCCTCGGCGAGCGGGACGTCGCAGGCCTCGAGACCGGCGCTCACCGGTCGGCCTCCGCCTCGTTCCCCTCGTCGGCCGACTCGTCGTAGGCGTCGAACACGACCACGTCCTCGTCGGGCGTCGCGGCGGCACCGATGGCCCGCTCGAGCGCCGCCGGGTCGACGCCTGCCAGGACCGTCGCGGCCTCGTCGGACCGTCCTGCGGCCTCCAGGGCGACGGCCCGTGCCTGCAGGACGCGCAGGCCGAGGTCACCGCGCCGCTCCGACGCGGGGATGCGGTCCAGGACGACCAGTGCGGCGTCGTGCTCGCCGAGGTCGGTGCGGGCGCCGCTGACGACGATGGCCAGCTCCGTCCGCGCCTCGGCGTCGAGCGTGCGCGCCTCCTCGGACCCGGCCAGGGCGATCGCGCGCTCCGGGCGGCCGAGCCCGCGTTCCGCGTCGGCCATCAACGGCAGGTGCTCCGAGGAGCCGTTCAGGCGCCGCACCGTGCGCAGCTCGCGCAGCGCCTCGGCGTAGCGTCCGGTGCGATAGGCGGCGATCCCCGCGGCCTCGCGCACGACGTCGATGCGCCCGGCACGGCGGACCGCCGCCTGGGCGTGGGCGTAGGCGAGCTCCGGGTCGGCGTCGAGCAGGCGACCGGCCATGACCAGATGGGCGCCCACCCGCTCGGCGTTCTCCTTGCTCAGTCCGCGCAGCCGGGCACGTGCCTCCTTGTCGAGGTCACGCATGTGCACGTCCTCGGGGAGCTGCGGGTCACTGGGGCCACGGTCGGCCGGGGCGGCGGGTCGATCGCCGCGGGGCGCACCGCGGTTGCCACGGTGCTGGTCGTCCGCGCGGTCCCGGTGCCCGCCGTGCGGGTGGCCTCCGTCGCGACGGCGCGAGTCCTTGCCCCGGCGGGGTTGACCATCACGGCGCGGCTGGTCACCGCGTCCGGGACGACCGTCCCGCGACGGGCGGCCCCGAGGGGCTCCCCCGCGCGAACCTCCGCGTGGCGCTCCCCGGCGCGGGTCGTGTCCGTCGCCGGAATCCGGGGTGCCGCGCGGCGTGTCGTTCACTGTGGTCCTCTCGTGGCTGGGCAACGCCCGATTCTCCCATGTCCGTCGGCCAGCCCGCGAACCGGCCCCCCGCGGGCTGCGGTGGGCGCATGTGGAGTCGCCCACACAGCAGCAGGCCCCCCACCTGTGGTGGGGGGCCTGCTGTGAAGGGTGTCCGGCGGCGTCCTACTCTCCCACCCCGTCTCCAGGGCAGTACCATCGGCGCTGAAGGGCTGAGCTTCCGGGTTCGGTATGGGACCGGGCGTTTCCCCTTCGCTGTGACCGCCGTAACGCTATCGAGTTGTTCGGGTCCCCCTGGTGTGGCCGGCCCTGGTGGGGCTGGCGTGGGGGTGGTGCCCGTTTCTCGGGAACCGCACAGTGGACGCGTGCATAGCAGTGTATGTGTATGGAAGTTGTCGGCTGATTAGTACCGGTCAGCTGCGACAGTCGTTGGTCCTGTCTTCCACTTCCGGCCTATCTACCCAGTGGTCTAGCTGGGTGCCTTCACAGGACTGGCCTGTTGGAAACCTCATCTTGAAGCAGGCTTCCCGCTTAGATGCTTTCAGCGGTTATCCCTCCCGAACGTAGCGAACCAGCGGTGCTCCTGGCGGAACAACTGGCATACCAGAGGTTCGTCCGTCCCGGTCCTCTCGTACTAGGGACAGCCCTTCTCAAGTTTCCTGCGCGCGCAGCGGATAGGGACCGAACTGTCTCACGACGTTCTAAACCCAGCTCGCGTGCCGCTTTAATGGGCGAACAGCCCAACCCTTGGGACCTACTCCAGCCCCAGGATGCGACGAGCCGACATCGAGGTGCCAAACCATCCCGTCGATATGGACTCTTGGGGAAGATCAGCCTGTTATCCCCGGGGTACCTTTTATCCGTTGAGCGACGGCGCTTCCACGAGCCACCGCCGGATCACTAGTTCCGACTTTCGTCCCTGCTCGACCTGTCGGTCTCACAGTCAAGCTCCCTTGTGCACTTGCACTCGACACCTGATTGCCAACCAGGCTGAGGGAACCTTTGAGCGCCTCCGTTACTTTTTGGGAGGCAACCGCCCCAGTTAAACTACCCACCAGGCACTGTCCCTGGTCCGGATCACGGACCGAGGTTAGATGGTCGATGCGGTCAGAGTGGTATTTCAACGGCGACTCCACCGGCGCTGGCGCGCCGGTTTCGTAGTCTCCCACCTATCCTACACAAACCGCACCGAACACCAATACCAAGCTGTAGTAAAGGTCCCGGGGTCTTTCCGTCCTGCTGCGCGTAACGAGCATCTTTACTCGTAGTGCAATTTCGCCGAGTTCGTGGTCGAGACAGCGGAGAAGTCGTTACGCCATTCGTGCAGGTCGGAACTTACCCGACAAGGAATTTCGCTACCTTAGGATGGTTATAGTTACCACCGCCGTTTACTGGGGCTTAAATTCTGGGCTTCGCCGAAGCTGACCCGTCCTCTTAACCTTCCAGCACCGGGCAGGCGTCAGTCCGTATACATCGTCTTGCGACTTCGCACGGACCTGTGTTTTTAGTAAACAGTCGCTTCTCCCTGGTCTCTGCGGCCCTCACCGCTTCCCCCAGCAAGTGGGTTCACGGATCAGGCCCCCCTTCTCCCGAAGTTACGGGGGCATTTTGCCGAGTTCCTTAACCACGATTCTCTCGATCGCCTTAGTATTCTCTACCTGACCACCTGAGTCGGTTTGGGGTACGGGCGGCTAGAACCTCGCGTCGAGGCTTTTCTTGGCAGCTGAGGATCACCCGATTCCCGCATACGCGGTATCTGTCGACTCTCACCCTCGTGCCTCGCGGATTTGCCTACGAGGCGGGCTACGGCCTTGGACGTGGTCAACCATCGCCACGCCGGGCTACCTTCCTGCGTCACCCCTGTTAACACGCTTACCTAGTACCGGCTCGGGTCCCACGCCTAGTCACCGGTGACGTCCCGAAGGACGTCGGTGGTGGTTCGGGGTGGTTAGCATCACCGGATTCGGTATGGGCGGTTCTTCGCCGGTAGGAGAATATCAACTCCTTGTCCATCGACTACGCCTGTCGGCCTCGCCTTAGGTCCCGACTTACCCAGGGAGGATTAACCTGGCCCTGGAACCCTTGGTCATTCGGCGGACGGGTTTCTCACCCGTCTTTCGCTACTCATGCCTGCATTCTCACTCGTGTGGTCTCCACCGCTGGATCACTCCGCGGCTTCACCGCCCACACGACGCTCCCCTACCCGCCCACACGCCTGAACACCGATCGAGTCGGTGCTGGGCTTGTGTGAGCGCCACGGCTTCGGCGGTGTACTTGAGCCCCGCTACATTGTCGGCGCGGAATCACTTGACCAGTGAGCTATTACGCACTCTTTCAAGGGTGGCTGCTTCTAAGCCAACCTCCTGGTTGTCTGGGCAACTCCACATCCTTTCCCACTGAGCACACGCTTAGGGGCCTTAGCCGGTGGTCTGGGCTGTTTCCCTCTCGACTACGAAGCTTATCCCCCGCAGTCTCACTGCCACGCTCTGGCTTGCCGGCATTCGGAGTTTGGTTGACGTCAGTAACCTGGTAGGGCCCATCGGCCATCCAGTAGCTCTACCTCCGGCAAGGAACGCGTGACGCTGCACCTAAATGCATTTCGGGGAGAACCAGCTATCACGAAGTTTGATTGGCCTTTCACCCCTAACCACAGGTCATCCCCTCAGTTTTCAACCTAAGTGGGTTCGGTCCTCCACGCCGTCTTACCGGCGCTTCAACCTGCCCATGGCTAGATCACTTCGCTTCGGGTCTAGACCCGGCGACTGAATCGCCCTGTTCGGACTCGCTTTCGCTACGGCTTCCCCACACGGGTTAACCTCGCCACCGAGCACTAACTCGCAGGCTCATTCTTCAAAAGGCACGCCGTCACCCCCACCAGGGAGGCTCCGACGGCTTGTAGGCACACGGTTTCAGGTACTATTTCACTCCCCTCACGGGGTACTTTTCACCGTTCCCTCACGGTACTGATCCGCTATCGGTCACTAGGTAGTATTTAGGCTTAGCAAGTGGTCTTGCCAGATTCACACGGGATTTCACGGGCCCCGTGCTACTTGGGATCCCCTCCACCAGGCCACGCGATTTCGTCTACGGGACTCACACCCTCTACGGTCCGCCTTTCAATGCGGTTCGACTATCACGCGACTTTCTTACTGGTCAGAACCATGTCAGTGGTTCTCGGAAGGTCCCACAACCCCGCACACGCAACGCCTGACAGCTTGACACGCATACGGTTTGGCCTCATCCGCTTTCGCTCGCCACTACTCACGGAATATCTCTTCCTGTCGGTACTGAGATGTTTCACTTCCCGACGTTCCCTCCAGGCGCCCTATACATTCAGGCGTCGGTGACCGCACATGACTGCGGCCGGGTTCCCCCATTCGGACACCCTCGGATCACAGCTCGTTTGCCAGCTCCCCGAGGCTTATCGCAGGCTACAACGTCCTTCTTCGGCTCCTAGTGCCAAGGCATCCACCATGTGCCCTTAAAAACTTCGACACACTACAAAATTGCTACAGAAATCCAAGAAAACACACCCCACCAGCCCCTGAAGGCAAGGAGGGATGTACTTGAACATCTGGGATGCTCGCGTCCACTGTGCAGTTCTCAAGCAACGGACGGACCCGCCGGCACCTGGCCCACCTACCCCCACCCGGCCCACCGACAGCTCACGCTGCGGCACCCGTGGGAGCGGTCTGCGACCGACCGACGACCCGTATCCATCAAGACCCCGACCAAGCGGCCGGCTGCCTCAGGACCCAACAGTGTGCTCACCAGCCCCGCCACCAACCAGGCCGACCCTTCCGACCGCGAACCCGGCACCCCCGAAGAGGCACCGCACGGTGTACTAGCTCGACCCACCCAGCGGCAGGCTGTAGTCAATGTTCCACCCAGAGCAACCACCAGACGCACGAACGGCGCCTCAAGCGGCTGTGCATGACCCCCCACCAGGGTGGCAGGTATGTGCTCCTTAGAAAGGAGGTGATCCAGCCGCACCTTCCGGTACGGCTACCTTGTTACGACTTAGTCCCAATCGCCAGTCCCACCTTCGACCACTCCCTCCGGACGAACCGGTTGGGCCGTGAGCTTCGGGTGTTACCAACTTTCGTGACTTGACGGGCGGTGTGTACAAGGCCCGGGAACGTATTCACCGCAGCGTTGCTGATCTGCGATTACTAGCGACTCCGACTTCATGGGGTCGAGTTGCAGACCCCAATCCGAACTGAGACCGGCTTTTTGGGATTCGCTCCACCTTACGGTATCGCAGCCCTCTGTACCGGCCATTGTAGCATGCGTGAAGCCCAAGACATAAGGGGCATGATGATTTGACGTCATCCCCGCCTTCCTCCGAGTTGACCCCGGCAGTCTCCCATGAGTCCCCGGCATGACCCGCTGGCAACATAGGACAAGGGTTGCGCTCGTTGCGGGACTTAACCCAACATCTCACGACACGAGCTGACGACAACCATGCACCACCTGTGCACCGACCTTGCGGAACCACCATCTCTGGCAGCGTCCGGTGCATGTCAAGCCTTGGTAAGGTTCTTCGCGTTGCATCGAATTAATCCGCATGCTCCGCCGCTTGTGCGGGCCCCCGTCAATTCCTTTGAGTTTTAGCCTTGCGGCCGTACTCCCCAGGCGGGGCACTTAATGCGTTAGCTGCGGCACGGAACTCGTGGAATGAGCCCCACACCTAGTGCCCAACGTTTACGGCATGGACTACCAGGGTATCTAATCCTGTTCGCTCCCCATGCTTTCGCTCCTCAGCGTCAGTTGCGGCCCAGAGACCTGCCTTCGCCATCGGTGTTCCTCCTGATATCTGCGCATTCCACCGCTACACCAGGAATTCCAGTCTCCCCTACCGCACTCTAGTCTGCCCGTACCCGATGCACGCCCCAGGTTGAGCCTGAGGTTTTCACACCAGACGCGACAAACCGCCTACGAGCTCTTTACGCCCAATAATTCCGGACAACGCTTGCGCCCTACGTATTACCGCGGCTGCTGGCACGTAGTTAGCCGGCGCTTCTTCTGCAGGTACCGTCCACCCGAAGGCCTTCTTCCCTGCTGAAAGAGGTTTACAACCCGAAGGCCGTCATCCCTCACGCGGCGTCGCTGCATCAGGCTTTCGCCCATTGTGCAATATTCCCCACTGCTGCCTCCCGTAGGAGTCTGGGCCGTGTCTCAGTCCCAGTGTGGCCGGTCGCCCTCTCAGGCCGGCTACCCGTCGACGCCTTGGTAGGCCATTACCCCACCAACAAGCTGATAGGCCGCGAGCCCATCCCCCACCGAAAAACTTTCCAACACCCGACATGCGTCGAGTGCTCGTATCCGGTATTAGACCCCGTTTCCAGGGCTTATCCCGAAGTGGAGGGCAGGTTGCTCACGTGTTACTCACCCGTTCGCCACTGATCCACCCAGCAAGCTGGGCTTCACCGTTCGACTTGCATGTGTTAAGCACGCCGCCAGCGTTCGTCCTGAGCCAGGATCAAACTCTCCGTGAAAGAGAGAAAACACCACACACCACCAGGGCGTGCGATGCCATATCGATACTGGCCAGACAAGCTAGCAAAAAAACTAGTTGTCCGATCCAAAGGAACCAATGAAGGTTCAAAATTTGGCATTGACTATCAAGCACACTGTTGAGTTCTCAAACAACCGACACACACCATCCGAAAGCCGGAACCATCCGTCCCGACCCCGTCCGGGGCAACCCCTCTAACTTAGCATTTCGCTTTTCTCTCTGCAAACCGCCCCGATCTTTTCGATCGGATACAGCTTTGACAAAAGCGACCTGCTCCACCCGGTTCAAGGCGCACAATGCTACCTGTCCCGGAGGGTGGTGGTCGTCAGCTCCGGCCCGGCCACCGAATCGAACTTTGCAGCTCGTTCATCTGGTGTCCGTCGGCCCGTCGGGCTGACGTCAGAGAACATTACCGATGCCTCTCCCCGAGAGTCAACGTCGGACGACGTGGCGCGCGCCACTCTCGCGGCAGAGGCCCGGAATGCTGCCGCTGGAGCACCCACGATCAGGTCTCCGACCGGCGGTGCGGCGGCTGGCCTCGGCGAGACGACCTGTTCCGCAGGCGGCTCCGCCGTGTCGGCACCGTGAACGGCAGGTGGTCGACAGCCGGCAGCGAGGCCGGGTCCGTCCGGACGTGCTCTCGTCGCGCCGTGCGATCCCGACCTCAGGACTCGCCGGTCCGGCCCGCACGCCAGATCATGACCACGCCGACCACGGCGAGGAGCGATCCACCGATCGACATCGTGAGGCCGAGCGCCTCCCCGAGCTCGCGCACCTGGGACAGCACCACGGCGAGCACTCCCCCTGCGGCCCAGCATCGGGCCGGTCGCACACGGCGTCGTCCGGCGCGCGACGCCGTGACGGGCAGGACTTCTCCGCAGGAGAGGCGTCCGCTCCCCCGCTCGTGCACCCGGGGCAGCGGCGTGCGGAAGGTGGAGGCCGGGTCGCCGGCGCGGTCGGCGGACGGTCCGGAAACGACGACGGGGCCCACCAGATGATCTGGTGGGCCCCGCGTGTGCTGCGCGCCCGGAGGGATTCGAACCCCCAACCTTCTGATCCGTAGTCAGATGCTCTATCCGTTGAGCTACGGGCGCAGTACGTCCGATGCGTTCGCACCGGCCGACGAGAACTCTACCGCCCTCCACGCCGATCCCCAAACCGGATCGGCCGTTCGTGACCCACGCCACGGGATGGCGATCGAGGCCACAGAAAAGGCCCCGGGCGTCGAGCTCCGAGGCCTTCCTGGCGGAGACGGCGGGATTTGAACCCGCGAACGGGTTGCCCCGTTACCACCTTAGCAGGGTGGCGCACTAGACCAGACTATGCGACGTCTCCTCGCGGCCGGTGACGACGCACGTCGCCATGCCGCGGCGACCAGACTAACCGCCAAGGACCGGATGGAGCAAAGCGCCGTCGTATCGTCAGGGCATGGCGCGCACCACAGTGGGTGAGGACTACGACGTCCTCGTCATCGGATCCGGGTTCGGCGGCAGCGTGGCGGCGCTGCGGCTCACCGAGCGGGGCTACCGCGTCGGTGTCCTCGAGGCGGGTCGGCGGTTCGCCGACCACGAGCTGCCCCGCACGTCGTGGGACCTGCGGCGCTTCCTCTGGGCACCTGCGCTCGGGTGCTTCGGCATCCAGCGCATCCACCGCCTCCGGGACGTCCTCGTCCTCGCAGGTGCCGGCGTCGGCGGCGGATCGCTCGTCTACGCCAACACGCTGTACCGCCCGGTCGGCAGGTTCTGGTCGGACCCGGCCTGGTCCGGCATCACCGACTGGGAGTCCGAGCTGCAGCCCCACTACGACCAGGCCGAACGCATGCTCGGCGTCGTCGACTACGGACGCACCACACCGGCCGACGAGGTCATGCGTGACGTCGCCCGGAGCATGGGCGTCGAGTCCACCAGCCGCACCGCACGCGTCGGGGTCTATCTCGGGGACGACGACGCGACCGGGGCGGCCGCCGGGCCGCGGGACCCGTACTTCGGCGGGATCGGCCCGGACCGGAGCCCCTGTCGGCACTGCGGCGAGTGCATGACCGGGTGCCGGCACAACGCGAAGAACACCCTCGTCAAGAACTACCTCTACCTGGCGGAGCGCGGGGGCGCGCAGGTGCATCCCCTCACCACGGCCACCGCCGTCGTCCCGTCCCCCGACGGGGGCTACGAGATCCGCACCCACCGCACCGGCCGCCCGTGGTCACGTCGCCGGACCCTGCGCGCCCCGCAGGTCGTCCTCGCCGCCGGCACCCTCGGCACGCAACGACTGCTGCACGCGATGCGCGACGCCGGCACGTTGCCCCACCTGTCGGACCGCCTCGGCGAGCTGACCCGGACGAACTCGGAGGCGCTGCTCGGGGCCGGCCTCCCCGCCAGGGACCGGCACGAGGCCGACTACACCCGCGGCGTCGCGATCACCTCGGCGTTCGCGCCGGACGACGAGACACACGTGGAGCCGGTGCGCTACGGGCGAGGATCCAACGCGATGGGGCTGCTGCAGACCGTCCTGGTCGACGGCCGACGCCGCCCCGGGGACCGTGCCCGATGGCTCCGCTGGCTGGGAGAGCTGTGGAGGCAGCGCAGGCACCTGCCGTCGCTGCTCGACCTGCGCGGGTGGTCGCAACGGACCGTCATCGCCCTGGTGATGCAGAACCGGGACAACTCGCTGACGACGTTCACCCGCCGCGGTGCGCTCGGCCGGAGGCTGTCCTCCCGCCAAGGGACCGGTGAGCCCAACCCCGCGTGGATCCCCGTCGCGCACGACGTCGTCCGCGCGATGGCCGCACGGATGGGCGGCGTGCCCGCCGGAAGCATCGGCGACCCGTTCGACGTCCCGATGACCGCGCACATCCTCGGCGGGTGCACGATCGGTGAGTCGGCCGACACGGGTGTCATCGACCCCTACCACCGGGTGCACGGTCACGACGGCCTGCACGTCCTCGACGGCTCCGCCGTCACCGCCAACCTCGGGGTGAACCCGTCACTGACGATCACGGCGATGGCCGAGCGCGCGTGTGCGCTCTGGCCCAACCGCGGGGAGCCCGACCGGCGCCCGGCCCCCGGAGGCTCGTACACCGCCGTCACCCCGACCCGCCCGGTCCGACCGCTCGTCCCCGAGACGGCTCCCGGGGCCCTGCGCCTGCCCGTCGTCGAGATCCGCACACGACGCGACAAGGCGACGCCGTGACGTCGCACCCCGGCCGGTGGCGGAGGGCGGGGTCTGCTGCACCGGGGGCCCGGGACGGCTCCAGACTCGATGACGTCCGTCCGCGCGGCCGCCGTCGGGTGCGGCGCTAAGCCGCCGTGTGCCGGACGACCCACTCGGTGACGATGCCGACGACCTCGGGATCGACGGGGCGGCGCACTTCCTCGCGGTACAGCCGGAGGGAGGGCGTGCCCGGTTGGCGACGCAGCGTGTGCGACAGGTCCGGGATGCGGTGGACGGTGACCTCGGCGGGAGCGGTGGACCGGACGACGTCGAGGTCGTCGCTGCTGACCTGGAGGTCCTTCTCGCCGGTGATCGCGAGGACCGGGGCGGTGATGCGGCGGATGTCCTCGACCGGGTCATGGGCCATGTACTCGCGGACCCAGCGGGCGTTGACCCGGGCCCCGTTGACACGCGCGACGTCGGCCGTCGTGGCCTTGAGCCTGCGGTGGTTGCCCCGCACCCTGTCGACGAGGTCGATGCGCAGCAGGCGCATGACGGCGCGCAGCACGGCAGGAAGGCCGTCTCGCAGCCTCTCGGCCTGCTGCACGAGCACCTCCTCACCCGGACGTGCCGCACCGGCGAGGAGTACGACGCCCGCCAGGTGTGTGTCCCCCGCCGCGACGGCGGCGGCGAGCAGGGCACCCTCGCTGTGGCCCAGGACGACGACGCGAGCGGGGTCGACCCCTGGTTGTGACGCCAGCAGGGCTCGGGCAGCACGTGCGTCCGCCACGAGGTCCGACACGCCGGCAGCGCGCCAGTCTCCGGGGCTGGCGCCGACACCCCGCTTGTCGTAGCGCAGGCTGGCCACGCCGCGGGCCGCGAGGGCGTGCGCAAGCTGGCGGGAGACGTCGACCTGCAGCCGTGGGTGGCTGCCTTCACGGTCCAGCGGCCCGGAGCCCGGCAGCAGCAGCACCGCCGCACGCGCAGGACTGTCGGGACGGCAGACCGTGCCCGCCAGAGTCGCCCCCTCGGAGGTGAAGCGCACGTCGTGCTCGCGGATGGCTGTCGGCGGCGAGGACTCGGTCGTCACGCCGCGTGACGCGAGCGTATCGGCGACGGTGCGGGCGCCCTCGTGGCCGAGGAGGAACTCGTCCCAGCGGGCGCCACGCAGCTCGATCCGCAGCGCCGGCTGACCGCGCCGCACCGAGACGACGGTGCGACGCATGCGACCGCCCTCACGACGGCGCCACGTGCCGACCTTGCGCAGCCCGGGCACACCCAGGCCCGGCGCGCGGATCCCTCGTGCGGCGCGCATGCCGTCGCGCTCCACGGACACGGCGGCGACGGCGGCCCACGGGACGCTGATGTCGCGCACGAGCCCGGCGACCTTCTCGTACACGCTGAAGGACACGGACAGCTCGGACGGGGTGGAGGTGATCGTCGGCATGACCTAGATTGTTCTCATCGATGGAAGCATTGTCAAGATTGAGAATGGTGAGTGACCATGACGCTGTCGAGCCTTCTGCTGCACCCGGTGCGGCTGCGGGTCGTCCAGACGTTCCTCGGACGCGGCGAGCTGACGACCGCAGCACTGGGGAGGCATCTCGCCGACGTCCCGTCGGCCACGCTCTACCGACACGTCAACGCCCTGCTGGAGGCCGGCGTGCTCGAGGTCGTCGACGAACGCAAGGTGCGCGGTGCCGTCGAGCGCACCCTGGTCCTGCGGACGGCCCGAGCCAGCCTCGGTCCCGACGAGGCGGCCGCGATGACCGCCGAGGAGCACCGTCGGGCTTTCGCCGTGTTCGTGGCCGGGCTGATCGGCGACCTGGACCGCTACCTGGCGCGCGGGGACCAGGATCTCGCGCGCGACCGGGTCGGCTACCGGCAGTACGCCGCCCACCTGACCGACGAGGAGATGGACGACTTCGTCGCCGATCTGCGCGCCGTCATCGAGCCCCGGCTCGAGCTCGCGCCAGGCCCCGGCCGACGACGCCGACTGGTCAGCCACGTCCTGATGCCGGACGCCGACTGACGGGTCATTCGAACGCGTCGAGCACCTCACGGGCCGCGGCGGCGACGAGTCGGTCGTCGTGGTCGGCGTCCGGCTGCCCCTTGTCGGAGAAGACGGCGAGCACGACGGGAGCGCGACCGGGCGGGGTGACCACCGCGATGTCGTTGCGGGTGCCGAACCCACCGGTCCCGGTCTTGTCGCCCACGGCCCAGCCCGCGGGTGTGCCGGCGCGGATCAGGTCGTCGCCGGTCGTGTTGCCGAGGAGCCAGTCGTTGAAGAGGTCTCGGTCGTCGGTGTCGAGCGCCGCCCCGACGGCGAAGGCCCGCAGGGTCGCGGCCATGGCACGCGGGGTGGTCGTGTCGCGGACGTCCCCCGGGACGGCCTCGTTCAGGGAGGGTTCGTCGCGCACGGGCCGTGTCACGTCGTCGCCGACGGCCTGAAGGGCCGATCGGAGGCCTGCGGGCCCGCCGACGTCCCGCAGCAGGAGGTTGGCGGCGGTGTTGTCGCTGCGGCGGACGGCGGCCTCGGCGAGCTCACGGCGGGTCATCCCCGTGCTGACGCGGTCCTGCGTCACCGGCGAGTACGCGACGAGGTCCGCCTCGGTGAAGGTGAGGACCTGGTCGAGCTCCGTGTCGTCGGTCGTGGCGAGCACCACCCCCGCGAGCGGCGCCTTGATCGTGGACGCGTAGGCGAAGCGCTCGTCGGCCCGGTACTCGACCTGCTGCCCGGACCCGGTGTCGACGGCGACGACGCCGAGGCGGGCGTCGAACTGCGCCTCCAGCTCCTCCAGCGCCCGGGCCACCTGCGGGTCCGTCGGCACCTCATCGCCGGGACCGGCGGAGTCGGGAGGCTCGGTGGCCTCGCGGCCGGCCACCGCCGCCGGTGGCTCCTCGGCCACGGCGGCGGACGACCCGTCGTCGGGGCCTTCCTCGACGGCGCCGCAGCCTGCCCCGAGCAGCAGGACGAGGACCGCCGGCAGGTACCGACGCGCGACGGTCCGGGATGTGGTGCGATCGCGCACGTCGTCTCCTCCTTCTCGCGCGGAAGGGCCTGGTCCATGGACGGCTCCGACGTCGGCCGGTGGTCAGCCGCCGGGTTCGACGAACCGAAGTTCCCGACCATCCGGCGGGTCGGGCCCGCCGACCTCCACGCCATTCTCGATCACCGCGGACAGGCCGTCGACGAGCGCGGTCTTGCCGGCCGGGTCCACCTGTCCCGGGTGACCCTCGTGGGCCACTCCCAGGGTGCCCGGACGGTCGCCGGACCGTGCGCGCTCGTGTGCCGAGCACCGCCGACCGGATGCCGGGGCCGGCGGTGCTCAGCGGTCTGGGCGCCTACAGCGCGGTCGGGCTCAGTTCCAGAGCCCGACCATGAAGAGGACGGCGCCGAGGAGGACGATCAAGGTCGTCCACCAAGCGGCCTGCTCGAGTCGGCTGGTCATGCTTACCTCACCTTCGGATGTGTGTCAGACGTCTGTTGGGCGCGCTCGGCGGATCAGCTCCACCACAGGAACAGCACGATCGCCAGCAGAGCGAGCGGGGCCAGCGAGAGCCAGCGCACGGTGCGGGTGTCCACGGGTCACCTCCCTTCGGTGTCGATCGGCGCCGACGGCCATGTCGCACGTCGGAGCAGCAAGGTGGTCGGCTCGCCCGCCTCGCCCCAGGAGCAGCCGGGCGGCGCGACGGGGCAGGACAGCTCGATCCGCGGTCTGGGTCGACGGCCCGGTGACGCTGCCGGGACCGACGTCGAGACTCGGGCCGTCGACCACGGCGCGGCCGCCGTGCACGTCGGTCGGAGGCCGGTCTCGCTCAGGACGGGGCGCGCTCACCGGCCGCCTGGCTCAGCTGGGTCGAGTACCAGTCGAGCGTGCTCTCGAGCGCTTCGAGCAGCGGCGTCGGGTGCGCCTCGAATCGTTGCTCGAACGCGGTCGACACCATGTTCTGCGGAAGCAGGTGCTGGTAGAACATCTCGGCGTACTCGGCCATGAACGTCTCGTCGAACGGTCCGTACGGACGGGCTTCCTCGAGACGGTGCACCCGCAGCGGGCGCCCGACCAGACGACCGACCTCCCGGTGGACCTCGTCGGTCGTGACCGCCGGGACGGCAGGCAGGTGCCAGACCCGCCCGCCGTCCTCCTCGCGGGCCTCGCCCAGGGTGGCAAGTCCAGCGGCGACGTCCGGGACGAAGGAGTAGCTGTGCGGGAGGGAGGTGTCGCCGAGGGCGAGGACCGGCTCGTCGGTCAGCGCCCCGGGGAAGAACGCACCGCCGAGGGTGGAGTTGACGACGCCCGGACCGAAGAAGTCGGCGGAGCGACCCAGGGCGACCCAGGCGTCGCCTGCTTCGTGCCGACGGAGGTAGAAGCTGTCGAGGTCCGCGCGCATGCGGCCCTTCCGGCTGGTGGCTGCCCAGGGCGTGCTCTCGGTGATCGCCTCCCCGTCGGCCTCACCGTAGGGGTACAGCGTGTCCAGCACCACGAGCCGGGCGCCGTGGTGCGAGGCTGCGCGGACCACGCTGCGCGCGATCCGCGGCATCACCTCCACCTGCAGGTGATAGGAGACGTTGACGCAGTGGTAGAGGACGCTCGCTCCTTCGGTGGCCCGGAGCGCCTGCTCTGGATCCGTGAGGTCGGCTCGACGCAGTTCCGCGCCGGCGGGCGCCTCGACGGCGCTGCGGTCGACCACTCGGACACGATGACCTCGGGTCACCAGCGCTCGCGCGAGAGTGGTGCCGGCCGGGCCGGCACCAAGGACGACGTGCAGGGAACTGTTCATGAGGACTCCTCGGGGTGAGTGAATGGTCAGTCACTTAGACGGGCGAAAAAATGGGCCCGCCGATCTGCGGGCCGGCCATCAGTCGATGACGACGAGGACTGCGTACGTCATCGGAAGGGCCGCGACGAGCGCGACCACGACGGTGCGCCACTACGGCGGGCCATCGTCCTCGACCTCCTCCCGTGTCAGTGGCGCCGCGGGCGAGGGGTGGCGGATACCGCGACTGAGCGCTCTGGCCCACGACTGGTCGAGGTCCGGGATGCCCAGCATCGTGAGCAGGTGGCACAGCTGGCCCACCGCGACGAATCGCTGGACCTGCGCATCCGAGCCCCGCGACCGGGACTGTGCAAACGACGTGATGCGAGCGACCCCCCTGGTCATCGATGCGTGGATCTCCGGGACGTCGGACGCGCTCAGGGCGTGCACCTGGAGCAGGAGGAGATCGCGGTCTGCGATCAGTCGGGCGTAGGCACCCCCCATGGCCTCCAGCACATCGGCAGGTTCGACGGACGCAGAGGCGCTCGCACCTTCCTCCAGCGCTGCCTCCACCAGATCGAAGCACCGGTCGAGGGCTGCCACGAACAAAGCCGTCTTGTTCGGGAAGAGCTTGAAGACGTACGCCGGGGAGATACCCGCGTCCTGCGCGAGGGCCGTCGTGGGAGTCCCCAGGTAGCCCGTGCGAGCGAACGTACGAATGGCGCTGTCCACCAGAGCGGTCCGTCGGGACTGAGAGGTGGAGGTCACGGTGCGCGCCATGTGAGTGACTGTACACTCACTCCTGTCGGACAGCAACCCCTCGGGACCATGCGTCGTCGGCTCATCGTGCGGGTGTGCGAGCGGGGCCGGTGCTGCGCGTCGTCCACCAGATGATGGTGGTGATGACGACCAGTGCGGCGCTCGGGATGAGATACGTGATCGAGCCGGCGGCCTCCGCCCGGCCGCTGAGTGCCCCGCTGACATCGGTGTGCAGGGTGGTGGCCAGCACCAGGCCCACGACGTTGTAGAGCGCGTGGAGCGCGACGGCGACCTCGAGCCCACCGGTGCGCCACGTGATGACAGCCATCGACCCGAACAGCACGAGGTACGAGGTGAGGATGTAGGGGTCGAGCGAGCCGTGGGCGAGCGCGAAGAGGACGGTCGTGACGACGACGCCGAGCACCGCACCCGAGCGGGCACCGCGGGTCCACCCCCCGACGACCCGAAACACCAGGCCACGGAGCCCGTACTCCTCGCCGGCGGCCGCCAGCGGCGTCAGCAGCATGCCGATCACGAAGTACGCCACGAGGTCCGCGATCGTCCACGGGATCTGCTCGCCGGGCTCCAGCAGGGAGCTGACGGAGACCGCGACGAGCAGCAGCGGACCGAAGACCAGCAGCGTTCGGGCCACGAGCCCGTACCGGAAGCGTCCGACCACGGAGTGCAGTGAGCGGGCGGGCAGTCCGTAGAGCCAGCGTTGCAGCAGCATGGAGTAGGGGATCAGCACCGCGAGGGAGAGGGTGCCTGCGGCATGCTGGAGCGGGGTGGACCCCGCACCTCCCATCAGGTGCGCGTCGATGAGGGACGCACCGAACAGGAACAGCTGGGCGAAGCCGACGAGTCCGGCGAGCAGCAGCACGATGGCCAGCAGGCCGCGCGGGATGCGGCGCGCGTCGCCCGCGTACACGCGGTGGTACTCGACGTCGGCCGGCACACCGGATGGACGGGTCGGCCCCTCGAGCTGGAGGGGAGGGTTCTTGGTGGCGTTGGGCACGGTTCTCCTGGTGAGGTCAGCCGGCGAGGTCGTCGAGCCAGTTCGAGCGCATCCGGAGGGCGCGTTCGGTGCTACCGATGACCGCAGCGATCCCGACGAGCACGTTGCCCGTCGGGGGAAGGCGGATGGGCGAGGTGAAGGTCCCGATCGAGTCGGCGACGGGAGGGACCTGGGAGATCTCCTGGATGATCTGCGGGACGGCTACGCACACCCCGGCGAGGACGAGCAGGGTCGAGGCGAGGCCGACGACCCGGCTCAGGCGAGGACGCTCGTGGTGCAGACGTGCGCGGCGCCCCTCGGCCGAGGAGGGGTGGGGGATCAACGGCACCTCCCCACCGCCCGCGGGTACGTAGTGGCAGCGTCGGAGCCCGAAGGTGCCGACGGCGACCTCGATGCGGCCCCCCGGCACCACGAGCCGCGCCGGCAGCGTCGAGACGGCGAGCTGTACTCCGTCGCGGTAGAGACGCGCACGGACCGCGCCGTCGGAGCCGTCGCCGGCTCGGCGGACGTCGACGGCGTAGGTGGAGGCCGCACCCCCGGGCCCGGGCAGCGTCAGCGTGCGCAGCGACCTGCCGGCCAGCTGCCACCAGCGGAAGGGCGGCAGCGGCTGCCCGGTTCCAGGACGCACGCGCCGTGCAGCGAGGCGATTCCGCGCTCCGTCGAACATTCACGCTCGCCCCCTCTCGTTCTAGTACGCTGTAACAGAGATGTTGGAGTGGACGCTATCACACTGTGATACTCAATCCAGGCGAGAGGGACGGGCATGGGTGCGCGCACCGAGGAACCAGGAACGCGGGACAAGATCCTGATCGCCGCGGCGACGATGCTCGGCGAGAACCCGACCGCCCGCTTGAGCGTCCGGGCGGTCGCCGCTCGCGCTCAGGTGAGCACCGGCTCGCTACGGCACTTCTTCCCGACGCAGCGAGCGCTCATCGATACCGTGATCGCCGGGCTCTACGAGGTCGACATCCCCGACGACCCGATCGACGACCGCACGAGGACGCCGAGCGGACGTCTCCTCGCGGGGATGCAGCTGCTCCTGGCACAGGTGGGCGCCGGAGACAGCGCACGCCAGCACTGGGCGGCGCTGTACGACGCATACATCGCCTCCCCTCCCACCGACGACGAGGCCGCGACCTACTTCGCCCTGGAACGCCTGGGCCGCCAGCGCGTCGAGCGTTGGCTGGCGGCTCTCGCCGAGGAGGGTGCGATACCCGCTGGCGATATCGCGCAGCGCGCGCGGTTCCTCATGACCGTCCTCAACGGCCTGATGACAGAACGCGCCCTGCCCGCCGACGCGCTGCAGGTCCAGACCGAGACCGAGACACTCCGCCTGGCGGTGCACGCCGTCATCTCCGGACCCGTCCAGGAGCCGGGACCCGACACCTGACCCCGACCACCGGACCGACATCGTCCGTGCGGGACGGCTGAGGGAGGTGGTGCGGCCCCGCTGCGCGGCTCCTGGCCCACGACCCCCGGCGGACGATCGTCACCCCGGGCGACGGGCCGACCCCCTCAGCTCTCAGACCCGGGGCGTCCCTCCCGGTAGAGCACGAGGTGCTCGTGGAAGAGCACTCCGTCGCGGATGTCCCCGGTGGCAGTGAAGCCGGTGTCGTCGGCGTAGTCGATGTGGGAGCCGGTGACGGTGTAGCTGCCGGTGTAGGCGCTACGCCTCGTCCCGCGGGCTTCGTCGTAGCGACCGTCGGCTCGCAGCTCCTGGCGGATGTGCCCGTCGGCGGTCACCCACATCCCGGTGACGTCCATCGCCTCGATCCCTGGTGCGGATCGGGTCTCCTGCGGCGGGTCCGGCTGCTTCGGCACGATGTCTTCCTCTCGTCTCGTCGGTCTCCTTCAGCAACCCAGCCTGGACGGACGTCGGGGCGAGGGCCAGGGCGGCCTGCGCCGGGGTACGGCACACCCAGGGACGGGGGCGGGGCCCGGGTCTATCCTGCGCGCATGGGCGGACGCAACGATCTCGGCGACTTCCTCAGGGCGCACCGCGGCCGGGTACGACCCGACGATGTCGGGCTGGCTTCGTACGGCGCCCGCCGGGTCGCGGGGCTACGCCGTGAGGAGGTGGCTGTGCTGGCGGGGATGAACAGCGACTACTACGCCCGCCTGGAGCAGGGGCGTGAGCGCAGCCCGTCCCCGCAGGTCCTCGAGGCGATCAGCGGGGCGCTGATGCTGGACGACGATGCTCGTGCGCACCTGTTCCGGCTCGCGGGAACCGTCCCACCGGGGAGACGCGGGGTGCCCCGGGAGTCGATCAGCCCCGGGATGCGTCAGCTGCTGGACGGGTACCCGAACGCCGCGGCGTTCGTCCTCAACCCCGCCACGGACGTCCTGGCGGCCAACGCCATGGCGACGGCGCTCTTCTCGCCCTTCGTGACGATGGACAACCTGGCTCGCATGACCTTCCTGGACCCCGCCGCTCCCAGCTTCTTCGCCCACTGGGCGCGGGCGGCCGAGGCGGTGGTCGCGGAGCTGAGGCATGCCACGGGCCTCAACCCGCAGTACCGGCGTCTCCACGAGACGGTCCGTCGCCTGATCGAAGAGAGCGACGAGTTCGCCACGCTGTGGTCCTCCCATGCCGTTCAGGGGAAGACCCGCGCGAGCAAGGAGCTTCTCCACCCCGATGTCGGGCGCCTCCACCTGACCTTCCAGAGCTTCGACGTCCGGGGAGCGACGGGCCAGCAGCTGGTGATCTACCACGCCGAGCCGGGGAGCCCGAGCGCCGAGGCCCTCGCTCTGCTCGGCAGTCTGCACGTCACCCGTCGCCAGGACGCCGGTCCCGGACGCTGACGCGTCCGCGTCGGCACCACGGCGCCCTTCGCCCCTCAGGCGGTCGGGATGGTGTTCAGCACGTACTCCCGCGAGGCGTGGACCTCGTCGCGCAGGGCGGGCAGATCGACGCCCAGGACCTGACCGTCCCACTTGCGAGGCTCGCCGTTGATGAGCACCGCACTGATGTTGCGGGCATCGGACCCCAGGACGACGGTGCCGATCGGGTCGTTGAGCGGCATGTTGTTGAGGTCCTCGGCGCGGATCACCAGGAGGTCGGCCTTCTTGCCAGGGGTGAGCGAGCCGGTGATGTGTGCCAGGCCGTTGGTGCGGGCTCCCTGGAGGGTCGCGAAGTCCAGCACGTCGCGCGAGGTGATCCTGGCCGGCTGCTGGTCGGTGCCGTAGGCGGCGTTGACCGCACGCATCCGCTGAATCGCGTGCAGTGCCCGCATCTGCGTGAACATGTCACTGGCCAGTGCGACCTCGACGTCGATGCTCAGACCTGGACGGACGCCGACAGCCAGCGCCTCGTCGATGGCGGGAATCGCGGTCTCCAGACCGATCTGAGCGTCCGAGGTCGGGGCGAGGGCGATGGTCGTGCCGCTCTCGCCGATCGCCCTCCACGCCGCGGACGTCAGGCCGGTGGCGTGGATGAGGGTGAGGTCCGGTCCGAGGAGGCCGTCCCTCGCCCAGCTGAGGACGGCCCGTGACGAGGAGGCACCGAAGAGGGCGTCCACGCTCACGCCGATACCCAGGTCGCGCGCCGTGCGGGCGAGCTCGGTGCCGTAGGCGAGGGCAGGTCCGCTGATCTCGTCGGTGGCCAGGGCTGCGAGGCGCAGCGTCAGCAGCTGGTCGTCGGAGGAGAAGTACTGCTCCTGGAGACGGGCCAGGTCGCCCGGCCACTGCTTGTCCCAGTCACCGAAGTGCGGCCCCATCGAGGCGTGCACCCCCCGGATGCCGGAGTCGACGAGCGCCTCGACCGCGGCGTCGGAGTGCTCGGGAGTGCGGGAGTTGTGGGAGAAGTCGAGCATGCACGTGATGCCGCTGTCGATCGCGGTCAGGGCGGCCAACCGCGTGCCCACGTACATGTCATGGGGCCGGAAGACGGTCGCGTAGCGCGCGAGGGTGGACATCACGTACGCCCCGAGATCATCGACGTCCGGCATGATCCGGCGCAGCTGGGTCTCCCAGGCGTGCCGATGGCTATCGACGAACCCCGGGGTGATGATCGTGTCGGCAGCATCCACGATCACGGCGCCGTCCTGGCTCAGGCCTGGTCCGATCGCGGCGATCGTGTCGCCCTCGACGAGCAGATCCGCTTGGTGCTGGACGCCGTGGCCGGCGTCCATGGTCACGATGGTGGCGTTGGTGAAGAGGATGCGCCGCTTCGGGTCGGGGGACCGGCGCTGCACCTGCTCGAGTACTGCGGGGCTGGTCGTGTCATGGAGGGTCACGAGGGCTCCTGTTCGTCGTGCCGAGGCCAGGAGCCTCAGCGGGGTGGGTACGCGGTCCAGCCTGCGACCGCCCGCGGACGACGACCAGGCCGATCCGTGCCCAGGGATGGCCCACCCACCCTCGACGTGCGATGTCCGGTGCGACCGTCGCCGTCTCGGCCGCCGGCCCGGCGAGCCCCACCGCAGGGCGAAGCTCAGTTCCGGTGCGGAGATCGTGGGGACCGCGGAAGCATCCCGTGCGGGGTACGGCATGCTGCGCCGGGTCAGGAGTCTCTTCGGCCAACGGTGCGAAGCGCCATGGCCACGGGGCCTCCACGCCACCTCACGACCACCCGGGGGGCGAGAGGATCTCCGGACGGCGTCTCCCCGGCCATCCCCTGGCACTCGACCCGCCCGCGACGGGTCGAATGCCAGGAGTCCACGGGGGAACCGTGTGATTCTGCGGAGGGCGGGGGATTCGAACCCCCGGTTGCTTGCGCAACAACGGTTTTCAAGACCGTCACATTCGGCCGCTCTGTCAGCCCTCCTCGGCCCGACAGTCTAGTCGGGCCCTGCCCGGGGAACGACGACGGCCGGGGACGGTGGCACACCGTCCCCGGCCGTCGTCGGTCGAGATCAGCCGGGCTGGCTGCCCGAGCGCAGCTGGCGCATCGCGAGCTGCACGAGCGAGATCAGCGTCTGCTTGGTCGCCGCCCGCGACCGTGCGTCCGTGTAGAGCATCGGCACGTGCGCCGGGATCTGCAGCGCCTCGCGCACGTCCTCGAGGCGGTGCTTGGCCACACCGTCGAAGCAGTTGACGCCGACGACGAACGGGACGCCGCGCGACTCGAAGTAGTCGATCGCGGGGAAGCACTGCTCGAGACGGTCGGTGTCCACCAGCACGACGGCACCGATGGCGCCGCGGACGAGGTCGTCCCACATGAAGAGGAAGCGGTCCTGGCCGGGGGTGCCGAAGAGGTAGAGCCAGAGGTTGCCCGGCAGCGACACGCGCCCGAAGTCCATCGCCACGGTGGTGGTCGTCTTGCGGTCGGTGACCCCGCCCGCGTCGTCGACGCCCATGGAGTGCTCGGTCATCGCGGCCTCGGTGTTCAGCGGCTCGACGTCCGAGATCGAGCCGATGAACGTCGTCTTGCCGACCGCGAAGCCGCCCGCGACCACGATCTTCGTGACGGTGGGGGCGGCGCTGCCGTCCGGCGCGGTCGCCCTGGCGGGAGCCGTGGGCGCGGGGGCCTGCTCCTGTGCCTCCGGAGCCTGCTGCTGGGCCGCCGGGGCGGCGCTCGCGCTCTGCGCCGGGGCCTGGCCCGTCGGGGCGGCCTGGGTGTCGGTCGCCACACCCGGCTGGGGTGCGGTCGAGGCCTGGGGCTCGGACGTCGTGCGCGCCGACGGTGCGCCACCGCCGAGCACGCTCTGGCGCACCGGGCCACCGCTCATCGCGGCGCCCGACGGTGCGGCACCTGCTGTCGACGCGCCCATCGCACCAGCAGGCTGCGAGATCGGCGCCCAGCTGGGAGCGAACCCGCCCGAGCCTGCGGGCGACGCACTGTCAGAGGGCGGAAATGCCATTGAGAACACTCTCCAAGACGCTCAGGGAAAGTCCCGAGTGGTTGCTGCCGTGGCCCGTGTGGACGTTCACGGGGGCCGAGGTGTGCACGGTGATGTGCCCCTCCTCCTGCATGTCCGCCACCAGGACGCGGACCACACCGAGGGGGAGCTTGAGCAGCGCCGACAGTTCGGCGATCGACACGTAGGTGTGCGCGGCGTGCTGAAGGATCGCGCGCTTCTCCGGCGTCAGACCGTGGCTGCTCACCGCTCCCGGCATGACCTCGACAAGCGCCTCGAGCGGTAGATCGGACATCGACGAGCGGACACGACCTCCCGTGACCGCATAGGGACGCACCGTGGCAGCCTCGTAGCCGTCCGCGGATTGCGCGCCCAGGGAACCGAACGGTGCGTGCGTCATGCTTTACCTCATCCCACCTGTGCGGAGCGCTGGTTGCCGTCGACCGGAAGGGCGCCGCGCATCTCCGAGATGAGCTGCGGCGTCAGGGTCGACTCGGTCCGGGACACCAGCAGGGCCATCTCGTACCCCACGAGCCCGATGTCGCAGTTCGCGTCGGCCACCACGGCGAGCACGGACCCGTTCGAGACGTTCATCAGGAAGAGGTACCCGTTGTCCATCTCGATGATGGCCTGGCGGACGTTCCCGCCGTTGAGCTGGCGCGAGGCGCCGCGGGTCAGGCTCGACATCCCCGACACGATGGCCGCGAGCTGGTCGCCGCTGGTCCGGTCGAGCTGGTCCGACATCGCCATGAGGAGACCGTCGGCCGAGACCACCAGCGTGTGGCGGCTGCCCGGCACGGTCCGGACGAAGTTGTCGAGAAGCCACCCGAAGTTGGTCGCTTCAGTACTGAGGGTCACGCTTCCTCCTCGTCAAATGCGCTCTGCTGCGCAGGTCACCGCTGGTGCGGGGCCGATCCTTGGACATCATTCACGCTCAGGAGCCGTTCGTCGAGGCCCTGTCGTCGGTCTTCTCCGACCGGCCACGCGCGGTCGCCGACTGGAAGGCCGACAACCGGGAGCGCAGCTGCTCCGGATCGCGCTCGATGCGGGCGGTGAAGCGCTCCGGAGGCTCCACGGGCTCGTCACGCCGGGTGCGGCGCGTCAGGCCGTTGCCAGTCGGTGCCATGTTCGCGGGCCGATAGCTCTGCTCCTGGTTCGTGGTCGTCACGTTCTCTTCCTGGAAGATGCCGCGCTGCATCAGCGTGGACATCTCCTCGTACAGCACGGCCGACGCCATCCACTCCGAACGCGCCTCGACCGTGTCGGCGACATCGCTCGAGTCGTACGGGTCGACGTCGGAGGTCTCGGTGGATCGCAGCGGAAGGACGGACTCGCCGTAGGAGGTCCGCGCCGGACGCTCCTCCCGGGCCACCTGCTCGGGCTCGGGCGTCGGGGCGGGCTGCGACGACGCCGTCGACTCCGTCGACTGCTGCGGACCCGTCCAGCGTCCCGCCTCCGTCGAGGCTCCGGTCGGCCACGTCGTGCGGCCGGTGGGAGCGGCGGACGGCATCGGCAGCTCGTCGGGACGAGGTGCCGGCACGGGCGCCGAGGTCTCGTGCCCGCCGGCCGGTGCCGCGGGTTCGGCCGGCGCCGGGGTGCGCGACGGGCTCGACGCGGCCCACGGCGTGGACGAGGAGTCCGCCGTCGGAGCGGTGAGCGGGTCGTCGCCCGACCCGACCTGCTGCGGCACGGCCCCGTCCTGGCCGGACGTCCCGGTCGCGCCGGTCGTCTCGGCCGCGGCGGGCTTGCGCCCGAACAGACCACGCTTGCGGTGCCCGGCGCCGGAGGAACCTTCGGTCCGCCGGGTCGGCAGGTCGGACATGAGCTCCTCGAACGCCGGCAGGGCCGAGAACGAGGACGACTCCTCGGTGCGGTCGGTGCTGTTCGCCGAGGACGCGGTGCGCGAGGGCGTCGCCGTGCCCTCGGCCGACGTCCGCTCGACGGGCTCGTACGGGCGCTCGGTCGGCTGCTGAGTGCGCTCGACGGGCTCGAACGGGCGCTCGGTCGGCTGCTGAGTGCGCTCGACGGGCTCGTACGGCCGCTCGGTCGGCTGCTGAGCGCGCTCGACGGGCTGCTGGGTCCGCTGCGGCATCGGTGCGGCCGGGGCGGGGACCGTCGGCTCATAGGCCGGAGCCGAGCTCGCAGGGGCCTCGTAGGGAGCCGAGGTCGCGGGCGTCGGATCCGCGGCCGGGGCAGGCGCCGCGGGTTCGGGTCGCGGCGTCGGAGCGGGCGCAGGCTGCGGGGCCGGAGCGGGCTGCGGAGCCGGGGCCGAGGCCGCCGACGTAGCGTTCGAGGCCGGGGCGGGCTCGGTGCGCGGAGCCGGCGCGGGCGCCGACGCGGCCGACGCCGGGTTCGCCGCCGGAGCCGGCGCGGGCGGCGCGGACTCCGACGTCGCGTCCGTCAGGTCCGGGACGTTGGCCGGGTCGTCGGTGACGGCGTCGAGCTGCAGGGTGCTCTCGGCGAGGTTGTCCATCGTGCGGAAGCTGGAGAACAGCCCCGTGCGCGCCTGGGGCTCGACGGGCTCGGAGGTCGGCTCGGCGGCTTGGGGCAGCGCGATCGCTCCGGAGTGCGCCTCGGGCTCGCTCGGCATCGAGGCCGCCCGACGTCGGCTCGGCAGGGACGCCGCTGCGGGCTGGACCTCCGTCGGCGGCGCCCACTCCCCGTCCGAGGAGTCCGTCTCCTCGAGCTGGGGCGTCTCCAGCGGGGGCAGCACGATCGACTCTGTCGGAGGCGTGGTCGTCTCCGAGCGGCGGCGTCGGGGCATCCCGGCGCGGGTCGTGCCGTCCATGAGGGCGTCGAGATCGACGGGCTCGGCCTCCGGCGGCTCCGGGGCGAGGTGGTGCGACGCGACGGGCTCGCGCGGGGCGGGCGCGGGCTCGACCGGTGCGGGTGCCGGCGTCGGGGCCGCCGGGGCCTCGGCCGTCCGGTCGCTGCCCGGTGCGGGAACCGTCGAGGGCTCGCTCTGCGACACCGGGGTCTCGGCCCGCGGGCTCGTCAGCTGGGCGGCGGAGCGCTGGGTCGCGGCCTCCAGCGGGTCCGTCGGCTGCGGCAGCGGCATCGCCTCGTCCGCGACGAACAGCTCGTCGGGGAAGGTCACCGTGGCGACCGTGCCCCGGCCGTCGCGGCCCGTGGCGAACTCCACCCGGGCCTGCAGACGCTGGGCCAGGCGGCTGACCACGAACATGCCCAGTCGCTGGGCCCCGACCGCGTCCGAGGGCGTCGAGGAGGAGACCTTCGCGTTGGCGTCGGCGATCTCCGCCGGGGACATACCCAGGCCCTGGTCGTGGACGGTCACGACGACCCCGTGGGCCTCGCGCGCCGCGGTGACCTCGACCGCCGTGTGCGGCTCGGAGAACATCGTCGCGTTCTCCAGCAGCTCGGCCAGCAGGTGCGCGGCGTTCAGCGCGTTGTGGCCCAGCATGTGCGGGTCGGCCTGCAGGTTCAGCCGCACCCGGTCGTACAGCTCGATCTCCGAGGAGGCCGTGCGGATGACGTCCGAGACCGGCATCGGTGTGCGCACGCGGCGACCGGAGTCGATGCCGGCCAGGACCAGCAGCGACTCGGCGTTGCGGCGCATACGGGTCGCGAGGTGGTCGAGCCGGAACAGGTTCGACAGCGTCCCCGGGTCCTCCTCGGACCGCTCGAGCTCGTCGAGGAACGCGAGCTGGCGGTTCAGCAGGACCTGGTCGCGACGCGCGACGTTGACGAACATCTCGGCGATGGAGCCACGCAGGGCGGCCTGCTCCCGGGCGACCTCGATCGTCGTGGCGTTGACCTCGTTGAACGCGGTCGCGAGGCGCCCGACCTCGTCCGTGGACTCGATCGGGATCTGCACCGCGTTCATCTCCGGCGCCTGACCCGGCACCGCCATCTGCTCGACCATCTGCGGCAGGCGGTCGCGCACGTCGGCGGTGGCGGCCGTGAGGCGACGGAGCGGGTTGACGATCCGGCGCGCGATGATCAGCGCGATGATCAGCGAGATCAGCACGATGCCGAACGTCGCGGCGATCGTGCCGATCGCCTGGTTCTGGGAGTCGTCCGAGGCGTCGGAGGCGTAGCTGACGGTCTCGTCACGGACGTCGTCACGCACGGGACGCATCGAGTCGACCCAGGCGTCGGACAGCTCGCCCCACTGGGAGGCGGCCGACCGGTCGATGCCGGAGAAGTTCTGGTACCGCAGCGGGAAGCGCAGCGCGTCGAGCTCGTCCGAGAACTCCGGGACGGTGATGTCGAGCCCGAGCCGCTCGGCCTGCTCCTTCGCCGCCGCGTGCAGCTCGTTGGTCGTCTCGAGGGCGTTGACCATGCGGGCCGCCAGCTCGGCGTCGCGGTCGTTGCCGGACTGCGCGGCCCGGGTCGCGTCGGCCAGGGCCAAGGCCACGATCGGCCGCTCGACCGTCTTGGCGAGCATGAGCTCGTCCATCGCGACGTAGGCGTTGAGCAGCTCGGACAGACCGCCGTTCGTCGACGCGGCCGAGACGGACCGCGGGACGTCCAACGCTCGCTCGATGATGTCGGTGTACTGGTCGGCCGCGGCGGCCTCGGTGACCTGCCCCGCGAGGACCTTGCGCTGCAGCTCGTCGAGCACGCGGCGGTCGTCGAGGGTCGTCTGGATCGCGTTCTGGACGTTGACGCTCAGCGCGTCCGACTCGATGGCGCGCAGCTCGGCGTCACGGGCGTCGACCGCGGCGTCGCTCTCGGCCTGGGCCGAGGCGAGCTGCTCCCGTCGCTCCTCGTCGCCGTTGAGCACGGCGATGGCCAGCGCCCGCTCGGTCGCGACCGCGGTTCCCGCGGCGTCCTGCGCCTGGAGGCTGTCGGCGAGCTGGGACGTCTGGTCCGCGCGGACGGCGTCCTGCAGGGCCCCCCAGGAGATGTAGGCGGCCGCCACGACCAGGACGAAGATCGGCACGGCGAGTGTCGCAAGGATCTTCCCGCGAACGCCCAACCTGCGGAGCATGTGGACCTCTCTCCATCACTTATCGTTCGAGGTCGGCGGGGTCGAACCTCCCCGATCCTCCGGCTTCTCGTCGCCTGCCCGCTGGGACATCTCCCCACGCTCGGCGCCGCGCGCGAGTAGTCTTCGTCGGTGTGCGAGCCGTCACGATATCGGGCGATGGGCCCTCAGGGAAACTCACCACGAGTCAGGTCGAGCTCCGGGAGCCGGGCGACGGGGAGATCGTAGTCGACGTCGCCGCCGCCGGTGTCAACCGGGCTGACCTCCTCCAACGGGCCGGCCTCTACCCGCCGCCACCCGGGGCCCCCGCGTGGCCCGGACTCGAGATCTCCGGCACGGTGAACCGACTCGGGCCTGGCGTGTCGGATCGGCGTGTCGGCGACGAGGTGGTGGCGCTGCTCGACGGCGGCGGCTATGCGGAGCAGGTCGTCGTGCGGGCCGGCCAGACGCTGCCCCTCCCCGAGGGCGTCGACCTCGTCGACGCGGCCGCCCTGCCCGAGGCCGTCTGCACGGCCTGGACGAACCTCGTGGACACCGGCCACCTGCGCGCCGGCGAGACGCTGCTGGTGCTCGGCGGGTCGGGAGGCGTGGGAAGCATCGCGATCCAGCTGGGCCGTGCGCTCGGCGCCCGCGTCGTGGCGACCGCCGGCGGCCCCGACCGCACCGCGCGCTGCCGCGAGCTCGGCGCCGACGTCGTCGTCGACCACCGCAGCGAGGACGTGGTCGACGCCGTGCGCGGCGCCACCGACGGTCGCGGCGCCGACGTCGTGCTCGACGTGCTCGGCGGCGGTGCCCTGGGAGACAACGTCCGCGCCCTCGCCCCCGGCGGCCGGCTGGTCGTCATCGGCCTGCAGCAGGGCCGCACCGGAGAGCTCGACCTCGCCCGGCTCATGGCCAAGCGGGCCGTCGTCACCGGGACGCTGCTGCGGTCCCGCACCCCCGAGGAGAAGGCGGAGATCGTCGCGGCCGTGACCGAGCACGTGTGGCCGCTCGTGGCGCGGGGCCTGATCCGCCCCGTGGTCCACGCGAGGCTCCCCTTCGACGAGGCCGAGAGCGCCCTCGGCATGCTCGAGTCCGGCGAGGCCTTCGGCAAGGTGCTGCTGCTGCCCTGACGTGGGCGGCCCGGCACGGCAGACTGGGGGCATGACGGACGAGCAGCCCGGCGAGGAGACCGCGCCTGACGTCGCGAGCACGCGACCCGGGCCGGAGAGGTCGCGCATCGAGGAGCCGGCGAAGGTCATGCGGATCGGGAGCATGGTCAAGAAGCTCCTCGACGAGGCCCGTGCGGCCCCGCTGGACGCCGCGGCACGGGAGCGGCTCGCCGAGATCCACGAGCGGTCGCTGACCGAGCTCGAGGACGGGCTCTCCGAGGACCTGGTCGCCGAGCTGCACCGCATCACGCTGCCGCTGACGGACCACGAGCCGCCGTCGGACGCCGAGCTGCGGGTGGCCCAGGCCCAGCTCGTCGGGTGGCTCGAGGGACTGTTCCACGGCATCCAGACCGCGCTGGTGGCCCAGCAGATGGAGGCGCACCAGGCCCTCGACCAGATGCGGCGCCAGCTCCCACGTGGCGCACGGCCCGGCATGCCGGGCAGCGGCCCGGAGGACGGCGACGCCGCCGCCTCGCCCGGGCAGTACCTCTGACCTACTCCCGCCCGGTCGCCGTCATGGCGATGGCACCGGAGACGAGCACGAGACCGGCGATCTCGGGCCAGCTCGGGAGCTGGCCGAGCACGACCGCGCCCACGACCGTGGCGGTGGCGGGCAGCAGGGCGAGCAGCACCGAGAACGTCGCCGTGCCGATCCGCCGCAGCACGAGCTGGTCGAGGACGTAGGGCACGACCGAGGAGCACACCGCGACCACGAGCAGGAAGCCGAGGAGCCGCAGGTCCGGCACCACGGTGGTCACCGACGTCGCGAAGAACGGCGCGAAGACGACAGCCCCGGTGACCATGCCGACGGCCAGCCCGTCGATGCCCGCACCGCCGCCGGCCACCCGCTTGCCGAGCACGATGTAGCCGGCCCAGCAGGCCGCCGCACCGAGCACGGCGACCAGGCCGACGATCGCGTCCCCGCGGGCCAGGTCGCCCTCCAGCGTGACACCGGCGAGCAGGACCACCCCGGCCGCGGCGACGACGATCGCGCCGCGCTCGCGCCAGCCCCGCCCGGTGATCGCGGCGACGGCGATCGGCCCGGTGAACTCGATGGCGACGGCGACCCCGAGCGGCAGGTGGTCGATCGCGACGTAGAACACGATGTTCATCGCCGCCAGCGCCACCCCGAAGAGCCCGGCGCCCACCAGGTCCTGCCGCGTCCAACGACGCCGCCAGGGGCGTCGCCAGGCGACGAGCACGACAGCGGCCAGCAGGATGCGCCACCAGCTCACGGTGGGCGCCCCGAGGGTGCCGAAGAGCCCGACGGCGACCGCCGCCCCGAGGTAGAGCGTCAGCCCGGAGGCGACGAAGAGCAGCGGCGCCGGGACACGGTCGGCGGCGCCACGGGCGGCCGACGGCGGTGGGCCGGGCCGGGCGGGAGAGGTCGCGTCGGGCACGCGGGGAGCCTACGCGGCGCCGGTCGCCGGTGCCGCCCGACGGCGAGCGCGCCGCCACCCCGGGGACGTCGGCCGCCGCGACCAGGCCGGTCATCCGATGTGCCGCTTTTCTGCGAAGTGTCTGGATTTCCCGTGAAGGGTGCCCTAGGTTCGGCACGCGTCGCCGCGCAGGGTGGCGACCATCGACCAGCACGAGAGGCACATCATGGGATTCGGCACCGCCGTCAAGACCGTCTTCAGCAAGTACGCGACCTTCTCGGGGCGCGCCCGTCGCTCCGAGTTCTGGTGGTGGGCCCTGTTCACGGTCCTGCTGAGCATCGTCGTCAACACGGTCGTCCTGGCGACGGGCGGGATCTCCGTCGACCCGCAGACGATGCTGCCCGTCTACGGCCCGACCTACGGGCTCTCGATCATCCTCAGCCTGGCGCTCCTCCTGCCGAGCCTCGCCGTGACCGTGCGACGCCTGCACGACACCGACCGCAGCGGGCTCTGGTGGTTCATCGGCCTCGTGCCGTTCGTGGGCTGGATCGTCCTGCTCGTCTTCACGGTCCAGGCCGGCACCCCGGGCGCGAACCGCTTCGGTCGCGACCCGAAGGCCGCCGTCGCCCCGGACACCGCCCCGACGGCCGCCGCGGGGACCGAGTCCGCCCAGGCCTGACCACCACCACCGTCCGGCTCACACCGCTGTGAGCCGCGGGACAGGACGGTGAGTGCACGAAGCCCCCGACCGACGTCGTCATCCCCGAAGTGGAGGCCGCCCAGCGGCCGTGAACGCGACGTCGGTCGGGGGCTTCGTGCACCCGTGGACGGGACTACCCCTTCACCGCCCCCGCCAGCATCCCGCGCACGAAGTAGCGCTGGAGGAGCAGGAACACGATCAGCGGCACGATCATCGAGATGAACGCGCCGGCGGTCAGGATGTGCCAGTCACCGCCGCGGGTACCCGCGAGCTCGGCCACCGCGACCGTCAGCGGCCGGTACTCCGGTGCTGCGAACGTCAGGCCGACGAGCAGGTCGTTCCAGACCCAGAGGAACTGGAAGATCCCGAACGCCGCGATGGCCGGGACCAGCAGCGGGAACAGCACGCGGAAGAAGATCTTCACGTGCCCCGCCCCGTCGACGCGGGCCGCCTCGACGAGCGACCGTGGGATGTCCTTCATGAAGTTGTGCAGCAGGAACACCGCCAGCGGCAGGGCGAAGATCGAGTGCGACAACCACACGGCCCAGAACGACCCCGCCATGCCCCAGTTGTTGTAGTTGGTCAGCAGCGGCACGAGGGTGACCTGGATGGGCACCACCTGCAGCGCGAAGACCGCCACGAACAGCAGGTTCCGGCCGGGGAAGTCGATCCAGGCGAAACCGTAGGCCGCCAGCAGCGCCACGGTGATCGGGATGATCACCGCTGGGATCGTGATGACGAAGGTGTTGATGAACACCTCCGACAGCCCCGCCCCGCCGTAGAGCGCCTGGTCGTAGTTGTCGAGCGTGAACTCCGTCTCCCCGGTGAAGATGCCGGGGATGACCGTCCACCAGCCGCTGCGGCGGATGTCGATCTCCGGCCGGAACGACGTCACCAGCAGGCCGACGGTGGGGATGGTCCACAGGATCGCCAGGATCACCGCGGTCAGGGACGCCCATGGCGAGGTCAGGCGGCCCTTGGTGGCGATGGCCCGCTTCTCGAGGCGGGTGAGCTTGCGCTCCTTGACCGGAGCGGTGTCCTCCGTCTCGGGGTTCGTCGTGGGGACGGGCGGCGTCGTACTCATCGAATCTCCTCCGACCTGCGCATCTGCCGCACGTTGTAGGCGACGATCGGGACGACCAGGATGAACAGCACCACGGCGAGCGCCGCGGCCAGACCCTGGTTGTTCTGGCGGAACGCCTGCGTGTAGAACTCGTTCGCGATGATCTGCGTGCCGAACTGGCCACCGGTCATGGTGCGGACGATGTCGAACGCCTTGAGCGTCGTCATGGCGATGGTGGTCAGCACGACGACGAGCGCCGGCCGGATGCTCGGCACGGTGATGAAGCGGAACATCCCCAGACCGTGCAGGCCGTCCAGCCGGGCCGCCTCGACGATGTCGTCCGGGATGGCCTTGATGGCCGCGGCGAGCACCGTCATGGCGAAACCGGTCTGGATCCAGATCATCACGACGATGAGGAATCCGGTGTTCCACGGTTCGCCGATGAGGAACTGCTGGGGCGGCAGCCCGATCCAGACCAGCAGCTGGTTGAGCAGACCGATCTGCTCGATACCCGGCTGGTCGGGCCGGAACTCGTAGACGAAGCCCCAGATGATCGAGGCGCCGACCATCGAGATCGCCATCGGGATGAAGATGAGCGTCTTGGCGATCTTCTCGAAACGTGCCCGGTCGACGAGCACGGCGTAGACGAGCCCGATGAGCGTGCTGACCAGGGGGGCCAGGATGACCCACGCCGCGGTCACGACGAGCACCTTCTGGAACTGCGCTCCGGTGAGCATCGTCACGTAGTTGTCGAAGCCGACGAACTCCGTGGTGGTGCGGTTGAAGAACGAGTTGTACAGCGTCTCCAGCCCGGGTCGGAGCAGACCGTAGGCGATGAGCAGCAGGGCGGGACCGACGAAACCCGCGGCGACCACCCACGAGGGGATGCGCTTGGGTCGGTCGACGAGGAACAGGATCAGGCTCATCACCGCGACGAACAGCGCGATGCCGATGCCCATGACGATGAACTTCTCGGTGACCGTGTCAGGATTCAGCAACCAGTCCACGACAATTAACTCCTCACGGCGTAGGACGGACCGGGTCCGCCGACGAGGTGTCGGCGGACCCGGTCCGCGGGTGTCACGGCCAGCTGTTCTCGATCTGGTCGGTGACCTCCTGGGTCGAGGAACCTGTCACCCAGTTGACCATGCCGGTCCAGAAGGTCCCGGCACCGACCTCACCGGGCATGAGGTCCGAGCCGTCGAACCGGAACACCGTTTCCTCGTCCGCGAGGATCGCGGCGGCGTCCTGGTCGAACTCCGTGGCGAGGTTGTTCACGTCGAGGCCGTTGTTCGCGCTGATCCAGCCGCCGTCGGGCGTGGCGATGGCCTTCTGGTTCGCCCAGTCCGCGCTGGCGAGGTAGGTCTGGAACGCCTGGACCTCGGGGCGGTCGTCGAACGCGAGCACGAACTCCCCGCCACCCAGCATCGGCTGGCTCTCGCCGTCGCCGGGCAGGTAGAACGCGTAGACGTCACCGTCCGACCCGACCTCGGTGCCCTCCGGCCACTGCGTGGCGTAGAAGTTGGCCATGCGGTACATCCAGCAGGTGCCGTCCAGGACGCCCGTCCCGGCCTGGTCCCAGGCCGTCGTGGCGATCGAGTCGACCCCGCCCAGACCCGCGTTGACGTAGTCCGGGTTCTTGAGGATCTGTCCGGCCTCGTCGAACGCGTCGACGATCTGCGGGTCGTTGAACGGGATCTCGTGCTTGTACCACTGGTCGTAGACCTCGGGGCCGGCCGTGCGGAGCACGACGTCCTCGATCCAGTCGGTCCCGGGCCAGCCGGTGGCGTCACCGGACTCGAAGCCGACGCACCACGGCAGGACCTCCTGCTCGGTGGCGATAGTCTCGCTGAGCTCCAGCAGCTCGTCCCAGGTCTCCGGGATCTCGTAGCCGGCGTCGGCGAACGCCGCCGGGTTGTACCAGACGAACGACTTCGCGTTCGCCCCCAGCGGGGCGGCGTAGAAGGTGCCGTCGACCGAGCCGTACTCCTTCCAGTCCTCGCTGAAGAACTCGTCGACGTTGGCCACCGTGGCCTCCGGAGCCTCGACGACCTCGTCCGGGTAGTCGGACACGATCGTGTTCAGCAGGCCGGGCTGCGGCATGTAGGCGATGTCCGGGGTGTTGCCGGCCTGGATCCGGACGAGCAGCTGCGCCTCGAACTCGCGCGAGCCCTCGTAGTCCACCGTGACGCCGGTGCACTCCTCGAACGCGTCGTAGGACATCTCCTGCTGGGTCTGCTCGGGCTCGACGATCGAGGTGTAGATGCTGACGCTCGTGCCCTCGAGGTCGCCGAACTCGTCGTACGCGGCGCAGTCGATGTCCTCGGCGGTCCCGCCGCCGCTGTCACCGCCGCCGTCAGAGGTGTCGTCGTCCCCGCCGCCTCCACAGGCGGCCAGCACCAGGGCGAGGCCGGCACCACCGGCCACGACCGCCAGTCGTCGGCGATTGCTCGCCATGGTCCTTCGTGTCATCAGACTCTCCACTCCGTCGTGCGGTCAGCCGGCGGCCGTCCACCGTCGGACGACTCCGGTCGGGACCGTCCGGCGGACGTGACCGCAGGACGTCTTCCCTGATGAAAGTCGACCGCAAGGTTTCACCCGGTGCAACCTCACCCGGTGCACATCTTGATGACGATGCCGTAACGATCATGCCCTCGTGGATGTGTGACACCCTTGAGCCGACACCGTCGGACCGGACCGGAAGGACCCCCATGATCGAGCTGAGGACGCCCCGTGAGATCGAGGAGATGCGTCCCGCCGGTCGCTTCGTCGCCGAGACCCTGCAGGCCGTGCGCGAGGCGGCCGAGCCCGGCGTGAACCTGCTCGAGCTCGACGCGCTGGCGCACCGGCTCATCAAGGAGAAGGGCGCCGAGTCCTGCTACATCGACTACCACCCGTCCTTCGGTGCCAGCCCGTTCGGCAAGGTGATCTGCACCTCCGTCAACGATGCCGTGCTGCACGGACTCCCCCACGACTACGACCTCGTGGACGGTGACCTGCTGAGCATCGACTTCGCGGTCGCCGTCGACGGCTGGGTGTCCGACTCCGCGATGTCGTTCGTCGTCGGCGAGTCCCCGTCCCCGGAGCGGGCCGCCGCGGACGAGAAGCTGATCCGCACCACCGAGGTCGCCCTCGAGGCGGGGATCGCCGCGGCGCAGCCCGGGAAGAAGATCGGCGACATCTCCGCCGCGATCGCCGCCGTCGCGCGCGAGGCCGGGTACTCGATCAACACCGACTTCGGTGGCCACGGCGTCGGGCGGACCATGCACGGCGACCCGCACGTGCCCAACGACGGCCGCGCGGGACGCGGGTTCCCGCTGCGCCCGGGCCTGGTCATCGCCATCGAGCCGTGGTTCCTCGAGACCACCGACGAGATCTACACGGACGAGGACGGCTGGACCCTGCGGTCGGTGGACGGCTCGCGCGGGGCGCACAGCGAGCACACCATCGCGATCACCGCCGACGGCCCGCTGGTCCTCACCGCGCGCGACTGAGCCCTCGACCGGGTCGGCGCCGTCCCCCGACGGCCCGACCCGGGGCGCTCCGGTCGGGGCCTACGGCGCCTCGAGGAGCGAGCGCAGGACGGTGACCGCGCCGTCGTCGTCGATCGGGCCGGTCACCTCGTCGGCGGCCGCCCGCACCGTCTCGTCCGCGTGCCCCATCGCCACGCCGCGGGCCGCCCAGCGCAGCATCTCCAGGTCGTTGTGCCCGTCGCCGACCGCCACCGTGCGGTGCGGCTGCAGGTGCCGCCGTCGCCGCACCTGCTCCAGCGCGGTCGCCTTCGAGACCCCGAGCGGCGCGAGGTCCATCCAGGCGCTCCACCCGACGGCGTAGGTGACGTCCTCGAGGCCCAGGTGCTCGACCAGCTCGTGGAAGTGCCCCGAGGTCGAGTCGGGCCGCCGCACGATGACGCGGGTGACCTCGGAGGACCACAGGTCCTCCATCGGGACGATGACGTGCTCGCCCTCCAGCTCGCCGTCCGGGAAGTGCTCCGTCATCCGGAAGCCGACGCCGAGGTCCTCCACCGCGTACCGGGCGTCGGGGAGCTGCTCCCCCAGGAGGCGCAGCGCCGGCTCCGGGTCGAACGTCACGACGTCCTCGGTGACCCACCCGTCGGGCGCCGACGGGTCCAGCCGCACCGTGACCGCCCCGTTGGAGCACACCATCCACCCGGTCGCGATCCCCAGCGCGGACGCGACCGGCAGCATGGCCAGCAACGACCGGCCCGAGGCGAGCACCACCTCGTGGCCCGCGTCGCGCACGGCGCCCACGGCCTCGCGGACGGCGTCGGTCAGGTCGCCGTCGTAGGACAGCAGCGTGCCGTCGATGTCGAGGGCGACCAGCATCGGCCCGTCCGGCGGCAGGGTGCGGGACATCTCAGCGCACCGGCTCGAGCACCTCGAGGCCGCCCAGGTAGGGACGCAGACCCGCGGGGACGTGCACCGAACCGTCCGGCTGCTGGTGGTTCTCCAGGATCGCGACGATCCACCGGGTGGTGCCCAGCGTGCCGTTGAGGGTGGCCACCGTCCGGGTGCCGTGCTCGACGCGTTCGCGCACGTTGAGGCGCCGCGCCTGGAACGTCGTGCAGTTCGACGTCGAGGTCAGCTCGAGGTAGCGCTGCTGGGTGGGCAGCCACGCCTCGCAGTCGAACTTGCGGGCCGCGCTGGTGCCGAGGTCGCCGGCCGCCGTGTCGATCACCCGGTACGGCAGCTCGACGGCGGCCATCATGGCCTCCTCCCAGGCGAGCAGGCGCTGGTGCTCGGCCTCGGCGTCGTCCACGGAGCAGTAGCTGAACATCTCCACCTTGTGGAACTGGTGGACGCGGATGATGCCGCGCACGTCCTTGCCGTGCGAACCCGCCTCGCGGCGGTAGCAGGCGCTCCAGCCGGCGTAGCGCTTCGGACCGTCCGACAGGTCGATGATCTCGTCGCCGTGGTAGCCCGCGAGCGCCACCTCCGAGGTCCCGACGAGGTACAGGTCGTCGCGCTCGAGGCGGTAGACCTCGTCGGAGTGCTCCCCGAGGAACCCGGTGCCGCGCATCGTCTCCGGGGTGACGAGCGTGGGCGTGATCATCGGGGTGAAGCCCTCGGCGAGCGCCTTGTCCATGGCGGCCTGCAGGATGGCGAGCTCGAGCCGCGCGCCGACGCCGGTGAGGAAGTAGAACCGCGACCCCGAGACCTTCGCGCCCCGCTGGGTGTCGATGGCCCCGAGCCCCTCCCCGAGGTCGAGGTGGTCGCGGGGCTCGAAGCCCTCGGCGGCGAAGTCGCGCGGAGTACCGACCGTGCGGACGGTGACGAAGTCGTCCTCGCCCCCGGCCGGGGCGCCCTCGACGATGTTCGGGATCCGGAACAGCAGCTCGTCGAGCTCCGCCTCGGCCTCGTTCGCCGCGGCCTGGTGGTCCTTGACCTCCTGCGCGAGCTGCTTGGTCCGGCCGATCAGCTCGGCCTTCTCCTCGCCCTGCGCCTGGGCGACCTGCTTGCCCATCGCCTTCTGCTCCGCCCGCCGGGACTCGAACTCCGCCAGAGCGGAACGGCGGCGGGACTCGGCGGACAGCGCTGCGTCCACCAGGGCCTGGTCCTCGCCGCGGGCTCGCTGGCTCGCGCGGACGGCGTCGGGGTTGTCACGCAGGAGGCGGATGTCGATCACGCCCGCAAGCCTAACGGCCGCGCGCGGGGCCGCTCCCGGGCGTCCGGCCGGCACCGGCGGCACCGGACGGTGCCCCGTCCCGGGGACGCCGTCGTGCAGTCCTGGGGGATCAGTCCTATCTTTCGGTCATGCCCTGGGAACTCCTCGTCGGGGTCGTCGCGTTGGTCGTCGGCCTGTCCGCCCTCGTGGTCGCGCTGGTCGTGCTCCGGCGCAGCCGCCGTCCCACCCCGTCCCCGTCACGGGGTGACGCCGACGCCGCTGCCCGCCCGCAGCGTCCGCAGCTCGCCGTCGTGGTCAACCCGTCCAAGGCGAGCACCCGGCGGGCCATCGAGACGGTGCGCCGCCTGGCCGGCGAGGCCGCGCTGCCCGCGCCCCGCTTCTACGAGACGACCGTCGAGGACCCGGGCACCGGGCAGGCCCGCGAGGCCGTGCGCGACGGGGCGGACGTCGTCATCGCGGCCGGCGGCGACGGCACCGTGCGCGCCGTCGCGGAGGGCATGCTCGGCACGGAGGTCCCGATGGGGATCCTCCCCGCCGGCACCGGGAACCTCCTGGCCCGCAACCTCGACCTGCCCCTGACGGACACCCAGGAGGCGCTCGCCGTCATCCTCGGAGGCGTCGACCGCTCCATCGACGTCGGTCGCATCCGCGTGACGGAACGGCCGCCGGACGAGGAGGACGACGACGACACCGCGCACCTGTTCCTCGTCATCGCCGGCCTCGGCTTCGACGCCGCGATGGTGGCCGACGCCGACGACCAGCTCAAGGACAGGATGGGCTGGGTCGCCTACTTCCTCGCGGGTGCCCGCCACCTGCACGGGCGACGCATGGCCACACGCATCGCCGTGGACGACGAGGAGCCGGTGGAGACGCGGCTGCGCAGCATCATGGTCGGCAACTGCGGCCGGCTGCCCGGTGGCATCAACCTGCTGCCCGACGCCTCGCTGGACGACGGCGTGCTCGACGTCGCGGCGATCGACACCCGGGCCGGGCTGGCGGGCTGGGCACAGCTGTTCGGGGAGGTCGTCGCCCAGGGCATGGGGGTGCAGAACGACCTGCCGGCCAAGATCGGGCGCATCGACCACGTCAAGGCCCGGCGAGCCACCATCCGGGTGGAGGACGGCGAGCAGGCGCAGGCCGACGGCGAGGTCCTGGGCCGGGCCATCCAGATCGAGACCTGGGTGGAGCCCGGGACGCTGGTGGTCCGCGCCCCCGCCTGAGCCGCTTAGGCTGACGGGGTGCGTCCCCTCGTCCGACTCGTCGTCGCGGCCGTGGCGCTCCTGGTCACCGCCGCGGCCGTCGTCCTGCCGACGAGCGCGCAGGCCGAGGAGTCCACGGCCCCGACCGACACCCCGCTCGTGCTGGTCGGCGTCGCCGGCCTGCAGTGGACGGACATCGACGCCGCCCGCACCCCGAACCTGTGGCGCCTCGTGGGCGGCGGGTCGGTGGCCTCGGTGTCGGTGCGCACCCTGACCCCGACCTGTCCCCGGGACGCCTGGTTGTCGCTGTCCGCGGGCAGCCGGGTCGTCACCGACGCCGCGCAGGACCCCCGCGAGGAGGACGCCGGCGCCGACGGCGACGGGGAGTCCGCCGAGGAGCCCGAGCAGCCCTGCCCGCCGCTGCCGACGCTCCCCGCCGCCGACACCCCGACCACGGTCCAGGTCCCCGGCTGGGACGCGCTGGTCGCCGAGGAGGCCCTGGCCTCCCCCGCTGCCCGACCCGGCACGCTCGGCCGGCTCGCCGACACCGTCGGGACCTGTACGACGGCGGTCGGCCCGGGCGCCGCGCTGGCGACGGCGGACCGGTCGGGGCAGGTCGGCCGCTTCCTGTCGAGCTCGGACGACCTCGAGGCCGAGGACCTGACCGCCTGCCCGGTGACCGTCGTCGACCTCGGCGAGCTCCCGGACGCCGCGACCGAGCGGACGGACGCGGTGTCCGCCGTCGACGCCGCGGTGGGCCGGATCGCCGACCTGCTGCCGGCCGGGGGGCGGCTCGTCGTCGCCGGCCTGGCCGACACCCCGCTGGGCCCGGCGGACCTGCAGGTCGTGGTCGACTGGACCCGCCCCGGCGGCGGGGCGACCTGGTTGACCTCGACGTCGTCCCGGTGGCCCGGTGTGGTGGTCTCGGGCGACCTGTCGGCCACGCTGGCCGACGCCCTGCTGACCGAGGCCGACCCCGCGGAGCTCGCCGCGGCGAAGGAGGACCCCGACAGCCGGCTCGCCGAGCTGAGGTCGGCGTTCACCGGGTCCGCCCTGGAACGGGGCGAGGACCGCCGGTCGTCCGTCTCCCGCACGGTCGAGAACCGCCAGTACCTCTCGGTGCTCACCGAGACCCTGCCCCGCATGACCCCCGTGCTGGTCGGCGTGCTGGCCCTCGGGGTGATCGGCGTGGTGACGGGCCTGCTGCTGGCCCGACGGCGTGCGGAGGGCGCCGACACCCCCCGGGACCCCTGGCGCACCCGGACGGCGCTCGCGGTGCTGACCGTCGTGGCCTGCCTGCCCGCGGCCGCCACGCTGGCCACCCTGGCCCGCTGGTGGGTGTGGCCCGTGCCCGTCACGGTGCTCTGCCTCGCCGTCGGGGTCTCCGCGCTGGCCGTGGCGCTGGGCGCCTGGTGGGTCCGGGTGCTGCTGCCCCGCTCCCCGTGGCGCCTGCCGACGACCCTCGCCGCGGCGACGTGGCTCGTGCTGACGATCGACGGGCTGACCGGCACGACGCTGCAGCAGGGGTCGCTGCTCGGTCCGGCCCCCTCCCTCGGCGCACGCTTCTACGGGTTCTCCAACTCGGTGTTCGCCGTGTACGCGGTGGCCGGACTGGTGCTCGCCGCCGGGCTCGCCGCGCTGCTGCGCGACCGCGGTGCGGCACGCCGCACGCAGGCCTGGGTCGCCGGCGCCGTCGGCACGGTCACCGTGCTGGTGGACGGGCTGCCGCCGTTCGGTGCGGACCTGGGCGGCATCCTCGCGCTCGTGCCCGCCTTCGCGGTGCTGGTGCTCGGCGTCGCGGGGATCCGCCTGACCTGGCGGCGGGCGCTCCTGGTGCTGCTCGGCGCCGCGCTGGTCGTCGCGGTGATCGCCGTCCTGGACTGGGCCCTGCCGCCCGCCACGCACCTGGGCGGGTTCGTGGACTCCGTGCTCGACGGCAGTGCGCTGTCGGTGATCGCGGGCAAGGCGGCCGGTGCCTGGGCGACCGTCGCGAACCCCGCCGGCGCGTTCGCCGCCGTGGTCTGCGCGGCCGCCGCGTGGGCGGTGCTGGACCCGCGTCGCGCCCGGCTCGGCGGCCTGACCGCCGCGTACGACCGCGACCCGCTGCTGCGTCGCGCCGTGGTCGCGATCGTGACGGTCGGCGTCGTCGGCACGGCGGTCAACGACTCCGGCGTCGTGGTGGCGATGTACGTGCTGCTGATCGGCACCCCGCTGCTGCTCGCCGGGCGCCTCGAGGCCGCGCTGACCCCGCCCGTCGCGCCGGAGCACGCCGACCGCGGGACCGGGCGCCGGATCCTGGGCGTCGCCGCGGGGGTGGTCGTCGCGCTGCAGCTCGGGGGTGCCGCGGTCCCCGCCGGGGGCATGGCGCACGCCGGCGACGTGACCGCCGGTGGCGACGTCCTGCTGGCCGACGGCGAGCCGGTCGTGATCGTCGGCACCGACGGCCTGCGCTGGCAGGACGTCTCCCCCACCCGCACCCCGACCCTGTGGGGGCTGCTGCGTGACGGCGCGAGCGCCGGCGGGATGACCACGACGGTGACCGGCGCCTCCGGCGACTGCCGGTCCGCCGGCTGGCTGAGCCTGTCGGCCGGGCGCAGCACGGTCACCGGCGCCACCGAGGACGACGTCTGGCGCTGCACCGACTGGGGTGTCACCGCCGACGGCGCCGGGGCCGTCGTCGACGGCTGGGACGACCTCGAGGCCCGCCAGAGCGCCTCCGAGTTCAACCCGCACCCGGGCGTGCTGGGCGAGACCCTCGCCGCCGGGGACGTGTGCGCGACCGCGGTCGGCCCCGCCGCCGCCCTGACGCTGGCCGACGGGGACGGGGCCGTCGAGCGCTACCGCACCCTGGAGGACGCTCTCGACGACCCCGAGGAGGCCTTCGCCTGCCCGGTCACCGTCGTGGACGCCGGTTCCGCCCCGTACCACCCGACGGGCGAGGGGTCGGACGCGCGGCCGGTGCCCGAGGGCGCCACGGGCTCCGGGCCCGAGCGGGACGACGCGCTGCGAGCCGTCGACGCGACCGTGCGCCGCGTGCTGGCGGCGGCACCGCAGGACGTCACCGTGCTGGTCACCGACATGGGCAACCCCTCGCCCACCCGGCCGGCGCTCGGCGTCGGCGTCGCCCGTACCCACACCGACGCCGCGCCGTCCTACCTCGCGTCGTCCGCCACCCGCTGGGTCGGCGTCGTGCGGCTGCTCGACCTGCCCCCGACCCTCGTGGCGAACTTCGACCTGGCGCCGCCGGCCGACTTCTCCGGCGCCCCCGTCACCCTCAGCGCGCAGCGGCCGAGCGGCACCGGCGCCACCGTGCGCGACCTGTCCTCCCTGACCGAGCGCGACCACGGCCTGCGCGAGGTCACCGGCGCCGTGACCGGGGTACCGACGTACGTCGCGCTGGTCGCCTTCGCCCTGGTGGTGCTCGTCCTGCCGCAGCTCCGGCGCCGGTCCTCGCCCCGCGCCGTCCGCGTCTGGACCCGCGCGCTGGAGTCTGTGCTCCTGGTCTGCGCCGCCATGCCCGCCGCCTCGTTCCTCATGACCACCTGGTCGTGGTGGCGGATGCCGGACCCGCAGACCGGCCTGTGGCTGGCCCTCGCCGGAGGCACGGTCCTGGTGGCCCTGGTCGGGACGCTGGCGCCGCGCCGCCCCGCCTGGGCCGGGACCGGCGTGCTGGCGACCGTGACCTTCCTCGTGCTCAGCCTGGACGCGGTGCTCGGCACGCCGCTGCACCGCGGCAGCCCGCTCGGAGCGGCGCCCACGCTCGGCGGCCGGTTCTACGGGTTCGGCAACCCGACGTACTCGGTGTACGCGGTCGCGGCGGTGCTCTGCGCCGCGGGGCTCGCGACGGTGGTGGCTCGTCGCTGGGGCCGGGTCCCCGGCGCCGTCGTCGCGGGCCTCGTGGGCCTGGTGGCGCTGGTGGTGACCGTGTGGCCGACGTTCGGCGTCGACGTCGGCGGCGGGCTGGTGCTCGTCCCGGTGTTCGCCGTGGTGGTCCTGGCCGTCCTGGGGGCGCGCCTGACCTGGCGGCGGCTGGCGCTCGCGGGAGGCGCGGGCGTGCTCCTCGTGGCCGTCATCGGCGTCCTGGACTGGCTGCGCCCGCCCGCCGAACGCTCGCACCTGGGCGCGTTCGTCCAGTCCGTCGTGGACGGCACGGCCTTCGAGACCGTCTGGCGCAAGGCGGGCTACGCCGTCGGCTCGCTGGACGGCGGCCCGCCCGCGTGGCTGTCGCTGGCCGTCCTGCTGGGTGTCGTGGCGGCGCTGTGGGCCGGCCCCCGCTTCCCCGCCCGCTGGCTGGAGCGCGCCGAGGACTCCTGGCCGTTGCTGCGCCCCGTCCTGGTGGCGCTGCTCATCGCGGGCGTGGGCGGGGCGCTGGCGAACGACTACGGCATCCGTGTCGTGACGATCATGCTGTTCCCCGCCGTGCCGCTGATCGGGCTGCTCGCGCTCCGCACCGACGATTCTCGACAGATGTCTGTCGACTGACTCACACCTTTTGGTTGACAGCCGCCATAAGTGGCCCTAGGTTCGGGCCATGGTCATTGACGACCGCGCGGCACAGGAGCCGCGCCACCGGGCGGTCCACCCGCCCCCCGGAGCAGGCCCGACGCCGTCCCTGACGCCGTCCGCGCCGTGCCACGGCCCCCGCGACGAGCACGAGGGGAGGGCGGCGCACCACACCACGGAATGAGAAACCCCGCCTGTCCGGGTCCGTCGTAGCGGCGACGGGGACATCGACGGGGCTCTCACGCACTACATCCAGGAAGGCAAGTGCGATGACCCATTCTATGCGTTCACGTGCTCTCGCGGCGGTGGCGACCGCCGCGCTGGCACTGCCGATCGCAGCGGCGACGGCGTCGGCCCACGACGGCGTCGACCACGGCTCCGAGGCGGGCGCCGAGGCGGCGCTCGACTGGTCCAACTACGAGAAGATCCTGCTCACCGAGAACACCGGTGAGCCCATCGGCATGGCGGTCATGCCCGACGGGTCGGTGCTGCACACCGCCCGCGACGGCGCGATCCGGCACACCGACCCCAGCACGGGCGTCACCGCGGTGGTCAACACCGTCGACGTCTACGCCAACTCCGAGGACGGCATGCAGGGCATCGCCCTGGCCCCCGACTTCGCCGAGTCCGGCTGGGTCTACATGTACTACGCACCCCGCGTCATGGAGGGCGAGGACTACCCCACGACGACCCCGTCGGGGTCGGCGCCCAACCAGCTGCCCGACGGTGCGGACGAGTCCTACTGGGACCGGTGGAAGGGCTACAACCAGCTCTCGCGCGTGCAGTGGGACGCCGCGGCCGGCGCCCTGGACATGTCCACCGAGCAGAACCTGCTCCAGGTCGAGGTGCAGCGCGGGCAGTGCTGCCACGTCGGCGGTGACATCGACTTCGACGCCGAGGGCAACGTCTACTTGTCCACCGGTGACAACACCCCCGCGAGCACCCCGGGCTCCAACGGCTTCGCCCCCAACAACAACGCCCCCGGCATGAACCCCGGGTTCGACGCGCGGCGCGGCGCCGGCAGCACCAACGACCTGCGCGGTGCGATCCTGCGGATCCACCCCGAGGCGGACGGCAGCTACACGATCCCCGAGGGCAACCTCTTCCCGCCCGGGACGGAGAACACCCGGCCGGAGATCTTCGTCATGGGTCTGCGCAACCCGTTCCGGATCGACGTCGACGACGTCACCGGCGCGGTGAGCTGGGGCGACTACGGCCCCGACTCCGGCGTCGCCAGCGACGAGCGCGGCCCGATGGGCTACGTGGAGTGGCAGAGCACGACGACCGCGCTCAACGGCGGGTGGCCGTACTGCCACGGGCCGAACGCCAACTACAACGAGTGGGACTTCGAGACCGCCACGCCGGGCGACTGGTTCGACTGCGAGGCCGGTGCGGAGAACAACTCCACCTGGAACACGGGCCTCGACGTCGTGCCGCCGGCGACGGCGCCGCAGGTCTACTACGGCGACAACCCCGGCGACCAGCCGTTCGACGAGTTCGTCGAGTTCGACCCGCAGGGCGGCCAGGGCCCGATGGGCGGCCCGACCTTCGCCTTCGACCCGGAGGGTCCCGAGACCCAGTGGCCGGAGTACTGGGACGGCACGGCGTTCTTCTACGAGTTCTCCCAGGACTACATCGCCGGGCTGACCATCCCCGACCGTGACGGCCCCGTCACCCACGTCGAGCACGTGCTGCCCAACGCGGCGCTGACCGACAACGTGCAGGCCATCACCGACAGCCCGATCGACATGGAGTTCGGCCCCGACGGCTCGCTCTACATCCTCGACTACGGCAACGGCTTCTTCCGGCAGAACCCGGAGGCGGGCCTGTACCGCGTCGACTACGCCGAGGGCAACAAGGCCCCCACCGCGGTCATCGACGCCGACCCGATCTCCTCCTCCGAGGCCCCGCTGACGGTGACCCTCGACGGCTCGGGGTCCAGCGACCCCGAGGGCGGGGCGCTCACCTACGAGTGGGACCTCGACGGTGACGGCACCTTCGACGAGAACGGCGAGCAGGTCACCACGACCTACGACGAGCTCGGCCAGTACACCGTGCGCCTGCGGGTCACCGACCCCGGCGGCCGCATCGGCCTGACCTCCGAGCTCGTCACGGTCGGCAACGTGGCACCCACGCTGACCGCCGACTACCCGGCCGACGGCGGCTTCTTCGCCTGGGGCGACGCCGTGCCGTACGGGTTCTCCACCTCCGACCCGGAGGACGGCGACGAGACCGTGTGCTCGAACCTGTCCTGGACGGTGGGCCTGGGTCACGACACCCACGCGCACCCCGAGGTGCTCGGCAGCGGCTGCTCCGGCGCCTGGGTCACCCCGGCCGACGCGCCGGAGCACGGCGAGACGGAGAAGCTCTACGCCGTCGTCGTGGCGAACTACACCGACCAGGGCAACGGGGACATCCCGCCGGCCCAGGACGAGGTCTCGCTGCTGCTCAACACCTTCACCCAGGAGGCCGAGCACGCCGACACCCTCTCCGGCGTGGAGGTCGTCAGCGACGACACCGCGGGCGGTCTGGCCAAGGTCGCCTCGTTCGACGCCGGTGACCACCTCGCCTGGGACCCGGTGAACTTCACCGGGATCGACGGTGTCGACGTCACCGGTGCCGGGACCGGCACCATCGAGCTCCGCTGGGGCGCGGCCGACGCCGAGCCCTTCGCCACGGCCGACCTCGACGCGGCCGGCTGGTCCACGGTGGCCGCGGACGTGACCGCGTTCCCCGAGGGCACCGGCGAGCTGTTCGTCACCTCCACCGGCGGTGTCGAGCTCGACACCCTGGTCTTCGACGGCCCGGGCGTCAGCGACGTCACCCCGCCCGAGGCGAGCCACTCGCTCGACCCGGCCGAGCCGACCGGCGACAACGGCTGGTACACCGGTGAGGTCGAGGTGTCGATCAACGGCACGGACGACGGCGAGGTCGCCGACGCCGAGGTCTCCGACGACGGCGGTGAGACCTGGGAGTCCATCCGGCACCGCTGGTTCGGCATCCAGCCCGTCACGCTCGACTCCGACGGCGTGCACGAGCTGCAGTACCGCGTCATCGACAGCGGGGGGAACGTCTCCGAGGTCGGCGAGGTGACCGTGTCCATCGACACCACGGCCCCCGATGTCGCGGTGACCGGTGTGGCCGACGGTGACGAGCTCGGCTCCTCCCAGGTCCTCGACCTCGGTGCCGAGGCCACGGACACCACCTCCGGCGTCGCCTCGTGGAGCCTGGCGCTCGACGGCGAGGAGATCGAGGCCGGCGAGATCGAGCTGTGGACGCTCGACCTCGGCGAGCACGAGATCGTCGCGACCGCGAGCGACGAGGCCGGCAACACGACCGGGACGACGGTCGGCTTCACCGTCACCACCTCGGCCGACGACCTCGCGGCGCACCTCGAGCGTCTCGAGGAGGCCGGCGAGCTCTCGACCGACGAGTCGGCCCGGCTCCAGGCCTTCCTGGACCAGGCCGAGCGGCACGCCGAGGCGGGCCGGGACGCCAAGGCGGCGGCCGCGTACCAGCGGTTCGCCGACGCCACCGACGAGGAGGTGCTGACCCGCGACGCCGAGGCGCTCATCGCCGAGCTCGGCTGACCTGCTCGCCCGAGCACGGTGGGGCGGGGCCGCGACGGTCCCGCCCCACCACCCCGGGCGGCGGAGCAGCCGCCCGTCGATCCACCCCGTGCAGCACCGACGCTGCCCACCCGAGGAGGAACCGCAGTGACCACGCACAAGACCCGTCGCGTCCTCGCGACCACCACCGCCGCCGCCATGCTCACCGCCGGTCTGTTCGGCGCGGGGACCGCGAGCGCCGTCCCCGAGCACCCGCACGGCGACGATGCCCCCGGCCAGGGCCAGGGCCGGACCGTCCCGGCCGAGAAGATCTCGATCCAGCTGTTCAGCTACCTCGGCTGGACGCTCTCCGACGGCTTCGACACGGTCGTCGACGAGCTCGAGGAGATCGGGTACCGCAACGTCGAACCGTTCAGCTCCCCGGGCAGCGTCTTCTACGGCGGCAACAGCGCCGCCGAGCTCCGCGTCGAGCTCCGCGAGCGCGGGATGTCGGCGCCGACCACGCACGGCAACGTGTCCGAGGCCAGCTTCGACGCGGCACTGGAGAACGCCAAGGACCTCGGGCAGCGATACGTCGGCTCGGGCGGCTGGCCCGGTCCCGGCATCGCCCGGGACGGGTCCAGCACCTACGAGGACGTCCTCGAGACCGCGGCCGCCATGGACCGCCTCGGCGAACGGTCGGTCAAGAACGGCACCGGCAAGATCTTCGGGCACAACCACCAGTGGGAGTTCACGACCACGTTCGAGGACCCGGAGACCGGCGAGACGAAGAGCGCCTGGGAGATCCTGGTCGAGAACACCGACCCGCGGTACGTGACCTTCCAGCTCGACACCTTCTGGGCGGCTGACGCGGGCGCCGACGTGGTCGCGCTGCTGGAGGAGCACGGCGACCGTGTCGAGCTGCTGCACATCAAGGACGGCGACCTCAACGGCGACGAGCGGGGCATCCCCGGCGACGTCGGCGAGGGCGACATGGAGTGGGGCCCGATCCTGCGGGCCGCCCACGGCAAGGTGAAGCTCTACGTCGTGGAGCGGGACGGCGCGCCGTCGACGCCGGAGTTCGCGGAGGACAGCTTCGAGTTCCTCACGAGCTTCCGCTACTGAGCACGCTATCGACCACGGCGGCCCCGGTCATCCCCGCGGTGACCGGGGCCGCCGTGCATCCGCGAGGGGGTCCCCGGGCGAACATCGGGTAGACCACCATGACGTCAGTTGGCGTCCGAGGGGTGGGACCAGGAATCCTGGCCGACGCACGAACGTTGTGCAAAGTGGAACAAGACCATCAGCCAAGGAGAGTTGTGCGACGCATCCCCCGGAAGGTCGAGATCGAAGACGACGCGGGCAACGTCACGCGGTACGTCCGACACGACAACGGCCAGGGCTACGTCTCCCCCCACGCGTCCGTCCACCCGGAGGCGCGGGTCGAGGCGGGTGCCTACGTCGAGGCCGGTGCTCGGGTCGCTGCCGGTGCCCGGATCGGTCGGTTCAGCTGGATCGACGTCGACGCCGTCGTCGGCACCCGTGCGCGCGTGGGCCAGTGCGTCCACGTCGGACCACGCAGCGTCGTGGGTGACGACGCCCGCGTGGGCGCCTACGCCCAGCTCGGCGAGGACGCCGTCCTGGAGCCCGGAGCCGACGTCGAGGCCGACGCCGCCGTCCCCGAACGGACCGTCGTGCGCGCCGCCCGCCGGCAGCGGCACGACTTCAGCACCGCCGCCTGACCTGCCGGCGGGCCTCCCCGACGTCGGGAGGCTCGACGGCCGTGCCGTCCGTCGACGGTGTCCCGCGCGCGAGCCAGGCATCCCCCCGCGATCCTGGTGGCGTGCCCGCCGTCCGGGTGGGCCCACCGAGGAGCCGGCCATGGCAGTCGTCACCAGGGGCTTCGGCGGACGCCGCCCCGCGAGCGAACGTCCCGTCCCTCCCGGCCAGTACCTGACGGACGACTTCCCCGTCCTGTCGACCGGCCCCACGCCGAACGTCGACGCCCCGACCTGGGAGATGACGATCCGCACCGAGGCGGGCGTCGAGCACGGGTGGGACTGGGCGGGGCTGCAGGCCCTGCCGGCCGAGGACGTCACGGTGGACATCCACTGCGTCACCCGGTGGTCCAAGCAGGACACGCACTGGCGGGGCGTGCCGGTCGACGCGTTGTTCACCGAGGTCGAGACCGCTGCGGAGTTCGCCGTCGCGCACTCCTTCGGCGGGTACACGACGAACGTGCCGCTCGACGACCTGCTGGACGGCCGGGCATGGGTCGTCTCCGAGTACGAGGGCGAGCCGCTCGCACCGCTGCACGGCGGCCCGGTGCGACTGCTCGTCCCCCACCTGTACCTCTGGAAGTCCGCCAAGTGGTTGCGCGGCCTGACGCTGCACCTGGACGACGAGCCGGGGTTCTGGGAGCAGCACGGCTACCACCCGTACGGCGACCCCTGGTCGGAGCAGCGGTACGCGTGACGGCGTGGCACACGGGCCAGGTGGTCCATACCGAACCCCTCACGGCGAGCGCCCGGGTGCTGACCCTCGCCGTGCCCGGGTTCTCCGGTGCGGTGGCGGGCCAGCACGTGGACCTCCGGCTCACGGCACCCGACGGCTACCAGGCGGTGCGCTCCTACTCGCTGGCACGGGTCGGGGCGGACGAGGTGGTCGAGATCGCCGTCGACGAGGTGCCCGACGGGGAGGTCTCCCCCTACCTGGTGCACGAGGCCCGCCCGGGGGACCTGATGGAGGTGCGCGGCCCGCTCGGCGGGTACTTCGTGTGGCGCCCGGGCGACGCGGGGCCGGTCCAGCTCGTCGCCGGGGGGTCCGGCATCGTGCCGTTGGCCGCGATGGCACGCGCCCGGGCGACGGTGACCACGCACGGCGCCGGGCTGTTCCGGCTGCTGGCCTCCGTACGCACGCACGCCGACGCCTTCTTCCCCGACGAGCTCGGGCAGACCGAGGGGCTGACCACCACGTGGCTGTACAGCCGGCAGGCCCCCGCGGCGTCGTCGAGGCCACCCGGACGCCTGACGCGGTACGACGTCGAGACCTACGCGTTCGCCCCCGACGCCGGTGCGCACGTCTACGTGTGCGGGCCGACCGGGTTCGTGGAGACCGCGGCCGCGCTGCTGGTCGACGCCGGCCACGACGTGGCACGCATCCGCACCGAGCGCTTCGGAGGTGGCTGATGGAACACGCCCCGGCACCGCTCGACGGCAACTGCCTGGCCGGTCCGCTGGCCGGGTTCTTCACGGCGGACGTCACCGTGGTCACCGGCTGCTGCCGCCACTGTGGCGACGTCGCCATGATGGGCGCGTCCGTCGTGTACCGGCACCCCATGGGCGCGGTGGCGCGCTGCCGGGCCTGCACGGCAGTGCTGCTCGTCGTCGTCGAGCATCCGGACGGCACCCGCGTCGGCATGGCCGGTCTCGCCTGGTGGCGGCTCCCTGTCGAGAGCGGTCCGGGCTAGGTGCCGGCCCGGCAGGCTCCCGGGAGCGTCCGCCCCCTGAGCACGCCGGGGGTCAGCGGGTGACGCGACGTCCCATCGCGTCCACGGCCCGGCGGACCTGCCGGGCCCCCACGGCCGCCATGACGTCCCGGTACTGCCCGGCGCGGTGGAGCTGGCCCGCCAGGTCGTTGGACGAGGCCCGGTGACGCAGGTCGCAGGGCACCTCGACGGCCACGTAGCCGGCCCGCAGGAGGTCGATCGTCATCCCGGTCTCGACACCCCAGCCGTGGGCGAGGGGTGTCGCGGCCTCGAACGCGTCCCGGGTGAGGCACCGCATGCCGGACAGCGGCTGCGTGGGGCTCCACCCCGCGAGGCGCTGGATCGCGCGACGTGCGGCACCGACGACGATGCCCCGGCCGCCCGCGCCCTGCTGCCGGGGCAGCAGGGCGATGGCCAGGTCGGCGACGCCCTCGCGGACCGGGGAGACCAGGGGTGCGGTGTTGACCGCGGTGTCACCCAGGTCGCCGTCGATGAAGAGCAGGAGACGCGGTGCCCGGCCGTCGGCGTCACGCATGGCCACGACCGCCGCGCCGGTCTCCATCGCGGCCGCCTTGCCGCGGTTGTGCGAGTGCCGCACGACGACCGCGCCGGCCTCCCGCGCCACGTGCTGGGTGTTGTCCTCGGAACCGTCGTCCACCACGAGCACGAGGTCGACGTGCGGGATGGCGCGCGCGGAGCGCACCGTCGCCGCGATGCGCTCCTCCTCGTCCTTGGCAGGCACGATCACGGCGACGCGCTGGGTGCTGCGACCGTCGCGCGTCCGGGGTGGGCGAGGGGTCTTCGCCACGGGCATGCTGGGACGCCGCGCCGGCGTCCGTCCGTCGGCGTCGTCGGTGCCGCCGGTCGGCACCCTCGCGTCGCCCGTCCTGGTACCCCCGTGTTCCGCGTTCACAGCTCCCTGCCTCGTGCGGTGGTCACGACCGTGGTCGTCGGTGGGCCCGGCCGGAGGGGCCGGGCGGAAGTGCAAAGAACTTCCCTCGGAATCCTACGTCCACGGTAGAGGCAGGCAGAGGACCGAGGCCCGGTGCGGCGACGCGCACCGGGTGAAAATTCGGTGTGGATCAGCGCAGGGTGACCTGGCGGGAGACAATCCCGGCCCGCGCGCGGCGCTGCGTGGCGTCGAGCGGCTCCTCGACCGCCAGCGCCTCCTCGAGACGGCGGGAGAGGTCCTGGACGGGCTCGGTCAGCTCGTCGGCCTCGGTGCCGCGCGGCAGCTCCCACACCGGCACGACGAGCCCGCAGGCGCGGAACATGCCGAGGAACTTGCCCCCGGCCAGACCGGAGTCGCGCTTCGCGTGCAGACGGGCGATGGCGTCCACGACGCGGTCCTCGTCCTCGGTCCGGGCCCACCGGACGAACTCGCGGCTCATGCGGCACCAGTAGGCGGCGTCGACACCGTCGAGCTTCACCGTGGGGACCGACTGGGCGGCGGCCTCGTCCAGCCCGGCCTTGATCTCGTCGGTCATCTCGGCCGAGGAGTCGATCCAGTAGTCGTAGCCCTCGTGCACGGTGACCTCGAACGGGACGGAGTCGTCCAGGACGTCCTGGAGGCGCGGGCCGTCGGCGGCGACCTGGAGGTGCTCGGGCAGGACGCCCGTCCCCGGCTCACCCTCCACGGCGGTCAGCAGGGCGGCGGCCAGGTCGCGGCTCAGGTCGTCCGAGTTCAGGACGCCCTGCACGCCGAGCAGCACGGTGCCGTCCTCGCGGCGCATGGCGGCCCAGCCGCCGGGCAGCACCGTGGCGACGATCACGTCCTCGCCGCCGTGCTCGGCGGTCATCCGGGCGGGAGCGGTCGCGGACGGCACGATCTCGCGCATCGACACCCAGTCGGCCTCCCCGGGGAGACCCTGGAACGGACGCAGCACGAATTCAGCGGTGGACTTGGCCATGTGCCGCATCCTAACGGGAAGCGGCCGATCCGCCCCGTCCCCGCCCCCGGAGCAGGAGCCGGCTCAGCCGACGAGCTCGTCGAACAGCCGCGCTCCCTCCCCGTCCGCGAACCCGATGACGTTGCCGGACGGGTCGGCGTACCAGACGCCGTCACCGCCCTCCATGAACCCGCGGACGACGCCGCGCTCGTCGTGGTCGAACGCCTCGTAGCGGATCGGCGTCACACCCCGGGAGCCGAGCTCGTCGACCACCGCGTCCACGTCGTCGACCAGGAGGTGGAAGACCGTGAAGGACGCCGGCGTGTGGTCGTCGCCCTTCGGGTAGACGAAGATCGCCCCGCCGCCGGGCAGGTGGAGGATCAGCATCTCGTCCTGGACGACCTTCGTCTGCAGTCCGAGCACGTCCTCGTAGAAGCTCCGGGCCTCGCCGACGTCCTTGACGGAGAAGCTGGCGAGCCCTCGCTGAACGGTGACCATGACGCACTCCCTCGTGCCGCGGAGACGCCCGGGGGCCGCCGTCGGCCCGTGCGATGAGGACGCCGCCTCCTCCAGCATGCGCCGCCCCGGCACGACAGGCCGGGTGAAATCGTCGGCCGCGGGTGGGTACCGTCGGACCATGACCTGGCTCGCGGCCACGCTGCCGGTGCTCGACCTGGCCACGGACGCGCTCGGTGTGCTGCGCTCGGCCGCGCGTCGCGCCGGGGCGACCGGTCCGCTGGTCGACGACCCCCTCGAACCGGCCCGCGTCGCCGCCGCGTTCGGCTCCGACCGGCTGCTGCGGATCGACGGCGACCCGGTCGCCGGCTTCGCCCCGCACTCGGGGTTCTTCGCGACGTCCGACGGCTGGGTCCGCACGCACGCGAACTATCCCCACCACCGGACGCGTCTGCTGCGGCTGCTCGACCTGCCCGACGACGCCACGCGCGACGACCTGGCCGCCCGGCTCGCGACGTGCTCGGCCCGTCAGGTCGAGGACGACGCCGCCACCACCGGGGCGGTCGTCGTGCGGGTCCGCTCCGAGGACGAGTGGCGCGCCTCGGCGCCCGGCCGGGCCGCCGCCGTCGGACCCCTCGTGCGGGTCGAGCCCCGGTCCCCCGGTCCCCCCGCCGCGTTCTCGGGCACCCGTGGCGGGCCCGCGCCGCTGGCCGGGCTGCGGGTGCTCGACCTGACGCGCGTCATCGCCGGCCCCGTCGGGACCCGGACCCTCGCGCTGCTCGGCGCGGACGTGCTCCGCGTCGACCCGCCGGCGCCCGCCGAGATCGCCGCCCAGCACCTCGACACCGGCCAGGGCAAGCGCACGACGGTCCTCGACCTGCGGGACCGTGCCGACCACCGGCGTGCGCAGGAGCTGCTCGACGCCGCCGACGTCCTGGTCACGGGGTACCGACCGGGTGCTCTGGAGGCGCTCGGGCTCCGCGTGCCCGCGTCGGTGATTCGCGCCCGGGTCTCCGCGTGGGGCACCGACGGCCCGTGGAGCGGCCGACGGGGCTTCGACTCCGTGGTGCAGGCCGCCACCGGGATCGCTCTGGTCGAGTCGCCCGACGGCGTCACGCCGGGGGCGCTGCCGGCCCAGGCACTCGACCACGCCACCGGCTACCTGCTGGCCGCCGGGGTGCTCGACGGCCTGGTCGACCGGTCTGCGGACGGGTCCGGTCGCGACGTGTCGGTCTCGCTGGCCCGCACGGCGGCCCGGCTGCTGGACGCGCCGGGGCGCGACCCGGACCCTCCTCCCGCCGCCGTGCCGCCGGCGTCGACCACCGTGACCCACGCCGGCGTGCGCACGGCGCGCCCGGCCCTGCCGGTCGACGACTACCCCGCTCCGGCGCACCCCTGGGGCTCCGACCCCCCGCTGTGGGCATGAAATCTGCAGCGCTCGAGTCCCCGGAACCTGCAGATTTCATGCCCACAGCGGGTGTGGCGTCGGGTCAGAGGTGATCGAGCCGCTGGAGGATCGCTCCCTCGCGCAGCGCCCACGGGCAGATCTCCACCTCGTCCACGTCCAGGGCACGCATCGCCTCCTCGGCGACGACCGCCCCCGCCACGATCTGCCGGGCACGTCCCGGCCCGATGCCCGGCAGCACCGTGCGATCCCCCGAGGAGAGCTTCGCCAGCCGCGGTTCCCAGTCGGCCAGGTGCTCCTGCCGCATCCGCCACCGCTCGCCGGTGCCCATCACCTGCCGCGGCATCCCGGCGAGACGTGCCAGGGACCGGAACGTCTTCGACGTCGCCACGGCGTGGTCGGGCGCGGGTGCGTCCCGGACCGGGCCGACCGCGTCCTGCAGCACCCGGCGGGCGTGCTTGCGCAGCCGCTCCACGTCGCGCTTGGCCGGCGGGTCCTCCTCGTAGAGGAACTCCCGGGTCGTGCGGCCGGCGCCGAGCGGCACCGACAGCGCGACGTCGGGGGCCTCGTCGACGCCGCTGGCGATCTCGAGGGACCCGCCGCCGATGTCCAGCAGCAGCAGCCGGCCCGCGCCCCAGCCGTACCAGCGACGCGCCGCGAGGAACGTCAGCCGCGCCTCCTCCTCGCCGCCGAGCACCTCGACGGGCACGCCGGCGAGCTCGGAGAGGTCGGCGATCAGCCGGGCCCCGTTGGTCGCGTCCCGCAGCGCCGAGGTCGCCAGCGCCATCGTGGCCTCGATGCCGTGCTCACGCCCCACCGCCACGGCGTCGCCGACCGCCCCGTGCAGGGCCGCCACGCCCTCGGCGGAGATCGACCCGTCCGGTTCCAGGTAGCGCATGAGACGCACGGTGGTCTTGTGGCTCGCCTGGGGGACGGGCCGGGCACCGTGTCGCGCCTCCATGACCAGGAGGTGGACCGTGTTGGAACCGATGTCGATGACGCCCAGCCTCATGAGGGCAACCTACCGGCGCGGGCCGGCGCACCCTCCGTCAGGAGAGGGCCTTGGCCTTGATCGACTCGAACTCCTGCGGGGTGATCGCTCCCTCGTCCAGAAGCTTCTTCGCGGCCGCGATCTGGTCGGCCGGCGCCGGGTGCGACGCCACCGAGCGGATGTAGTCGTCCGTGGCCGCCTTCGACTCCTTGACCGCGGCGAGGTTGCGCTCGGCCATCCCCCGCCCGCGGGCGATGAGGTAGACGAGCGCGGTCAGGAGCGGGACGAAGATCAGGAAGAGGACCCAGACCGCCTTCCACCAGCCGCTGAGGGTGTGGTCACGGAACAGGTCCGCGAGGATCTGGAAGAGCACGATCAGGTAGGCCATGAAGAGGAAGATCCAGAGGAGGAACCAGATGTAGTCCCAGAAGCTGTCCATCGCCGGCACGTCCTTCCGCGGGTGCGTCGACCGCTCGCTGCGGCCTCGCCGATCACGCTACGGGAGGCGCCCCGCACTCGCCCGACAAAAGCCCTATGCGCGTGAGGGGTGTGTTGCCCGAGAGGCCCGAAGGGTCTGCTCCGCGCCGGCGACCACGGCGGCCTCGGCGGCCCGGGCGTCGGCCAGGGCCGTCGCGCGCACCGCGACGATGCGGCCGTGCAGCTCGGTGTGTACGCGACGGCGCACGGTCCGGGCGATCCCCTCGAGATCGGCCTCCGTCGGCGACTGCCCGAACGGGGCGAGCTCCTCGACCAGCCGGGCGGACTCCACGGCGACCTCGTGCTCGACCTGCCGCTCGGCCTCGTCGAACAGCTCGACGACCGCGGCGTCAGCGGCCCGCCCCAGCCGGGTCTCCTCGAAGCGCACGGCCGCGTCCGCGACCAGGTCCCGCGCGCGGTCCAGCTCGGCGTGGTCGGTGGCCGGCGCGTTCGCCTTCAGCGTCGACAGGTCGTACAGCAGCACGCCCTCGACGTCGGCCACCCGCGGGTCCACGTCGCGGTGCAGCGCCAGGTCCAGGATCACCAGCGCCGGCGGCTCCGGGGCCTCCTCGGCCCGCGCCGCCGCCCGTTCCCGTGCCCGTGCCACCGCGGCGGCGTCCAGGACGTACGCCAGAGAGGCCTCGGGGGCGTCCACGCCCGGCAGGTCGCGCGCCCGTCCACGAGCGCCCGAGCAGGACACGACGACGTCGGCGTCCTCGAGCGCCTCGACCAGCGCCTCCAGGTCGGTGGCGACGGCCTCGACGTCGTGCGAGGCCGCGAAGTCCGCCGCCCGTCCCGACCGGGAGTAGACCCGCACGTCGTGGCAGCCGCGGGCGCGCAGGGCCGCCACCGAGGCACCGGCGTAGGCGCCGGTGCCGATGATGACGGCACGGGTCCCGGGGTACGGCGGCAGGGTCTCCCCGGCGAGGTCCAGGCCCAGCGCCACGAGCGAGCGCCCGACCCCGCCGAGCGTCGTGTGGTGACCCACCCGCTTCGAGGTCCGCGACGCCGTCTGGAAGAGCAGCTCGAGGGTCTTCGAGGTGGTCTCGTCGTCGCGCGCGCTCACCAGCGCGCGCTTGACCTGACCGGCGATCTCCCGCTCCCCCACGACCATGGAGTCCAGCCCGGCGGCGACCCCGAACAGGTGCTGGGCCACCTCGGAGCCGGTGCGGACCGTGAACGACCCGGCCGCGGTGTCGGTCGTGACCCCGGAGGACGCGGCGACGAGGTCGGCGACGTGGTGGGTCGCGTGCCGCACGGCGTCGCCATCGAGCGGGGCGTCCACGTCGAGGTAGAGCTCGAACCGGTTGCAGGTGGAGATCACCACCGCGCCCTGGACCGGGCGGCAGCTGCCCACGACCTCACGGCCCACGGAGTGCGAGCCGGACGAGAGGCGCTCGAGCGCGTCCAGGTCCAGCTCGCGGTGGGAGGCGGTGAGAGAGAGGAGTACCACAGTGGCTCCACTTTAAGTTCACCCCGGCGTGGGGGCAGAATCGTCAACCGTGACATCCCCCACGCCGAGCGTCAGCAACCTGCCGTCCACCCATCCCCTGGTCGACGGCCGCACGTCGACGTCCCCCCTGGTCAGGGCCTTGCGTGGTGACCGGCCGGAGCGCACCCCCGTCTGGTTCATGCGCCAGGCCGGGCGCTCCCTGCCCGAGTACCGCGAGGTGCGGCAGGGCATCGGGATGCTCGAGTCCTGCCTGCGGCCGGACCTCGCCGCGGAGATCACGCTGCAGCCGGTGCGCCGGCACGGCGTGGACGCGGCGATCTTCTTCAGCGACATCGTGGTGCCCCTGAAGCTCGCGGGCGTCGACGTGGAGATCGCCTCCGGCGTCGGCCCGGTGATGGACCGCCCCTACCGGACGGCCGCCGACATCGACGAGCTCGTCTCGCGCGACCTGGACGAGACCGCGCTGGCCCCGATCAGCGAGGCCGCCGCGCGCACGGTCGCCGAGCTGTCGGACGGGCCCGGCTCCACCCCGCTCATCGGGTTCGGGGGTGCGCCGTTCACCCTCGCCGCCTACCTCGTCGAGGGCCGGCCCTCGCGGGACCACCTGGCCGCCCGCACGCTGATGCACGCCGACCCGGAGACGTGGCAGCGCCTGACCACATGGACCGCGGACCTCACCGGCCGGTTCCTGCGGGCCCAGATCCTCGCCGGCGCCAGCGCCGTGCAGCTCTTCGACTCCTGGGCCGGCTCGCTGTCCCTGGCCGACTACGTCGCGCACGTGGCGCCGTCGTCGACGCGGGCCCTGCGGCACGTCGCCGACCTGGGCGTGCCGGGCATCCACTTCGGCACCGCGACCGGCCACCTGCTGCCCGCCATGCGCGACGTCCTCGTCGCGGCCGGGCTGACCCACCGCACCGTCGGCGTCGACTACCGCACCCCGCTGGACGAGGCCGCCGGCCGGCTCGGCGACGACGTCCCCCTGCAGGGCAACATCGACCCGGCGCTGCTCGGCGCCCCCTGGCCCGCGCTGGAGGCGCACGTCCGCGACGTCGTCGACCGCGGGCGCGCGGCACCGGCGCACGTGGTCAACCTCGGCCACGGCGTCCCGCCGACCACCGACCCGACGGTGCTCACCCGCGTCGTCGAGCTCGTGCACTCGCTGTGAGCCAGCAGGTGGACGCCGTCGTCGTCGGCGGCGGGATCGGGGGCCTGGTCGCGGCCAGCACGCTCATCGACCGCGGCCTGCGGACCGTCGTCCTGGAGTCCTCGCCCCGGCTCGGCGGACCGATCCGGGGCGGCTCCTTCGAGTCGCTGCCGCGGGTGCCGGTCGACCTCGGTGCCGAGTCGTTCGCCTCCCGGGGGACCGCCGTGGCCGACCTCGCCGGCCGGCTCGGCCTCGAGGTCGTCGCCCCCGCGGCGCTGTCCGCCTGGGGCTACGCCGCGGGTCGTCCGTTCCCGCTGCCCGCCGCCGGGGTGCTCGGCATCCCGGCGGTCCCCTGGGCGGCGGACGTGCGCCGCGTCATCGGCTGGCCCGGCGTCGCCCGGGCCGCCCTGGACCGCGTGCTCCCCCGGTTCGTGGGGGCCGGGGCCGACGACCTCGGCACCCTGGTGCGCGCCCGGCTCGGAGCCCGTGCCACCGACCGGCTCGTCGCCCCGGTGGCCACCGGGGTCCACTCCGCCCCGCTGGATCGCCTGGACGTCGCGGCGGTCGCCCCGGGTCTGCGCGAACGGTTCGCCGTGGAGGGGTCGCTCACGCGCGCCGTGGCCGACCTGCGGGCCGCCGCGCCGGCGGGTTCGGCGGTCCGCGGCATCGCCGGCGGCCTGCACGGGCTGGTCGAGGCGCTGGCCGGGCAGATCGCCGCGAGCGCCGAGGACTGGACCGACTCCCCCACGACCGACGCCACCGGCCCCATCCACACCACGCTGCGCCTGGGCCACGAGGTCGTCGGGGTCGAGCGGGCCGACGACGGCGGCTGGGTCGTGCGCTCGCGGGCCACGTCCGCGCAGGTCCGGGGCGGCCACGGCTCGGTGCACACCACCATCGCCGAGCGCCTGGTGGTGGCCACCCCCACGGTGGCGCCCATGCTGGAGCCGTGGACCGGTGTGGTCCCCGTCCCGGAGCAGGGTGCGGACGTCTGGCTGGCGACGCTGCTGCTCGACGCCCCCGAGCTGGACGCCGCACCCCGCGGCTCCGGGATGCTCGTCGCCCCCGACGCCGGGCCGGTGCGGGCCAAGGCCATGACCCACTCGACGGCGAAGTGGCCGTGGCTGGCCGAGCGCGTCCGCGCCGCGGCCGGCGAGGGCATGCACGTCGTCCGGCTGTCCTACGGCCGGCTCGGCGAGCCCACGGTCCCGCCCACGGCCGAGGAGGCCGCGCGCGACGCCGCCGAGCTGCTGGGCGTACCCGTCGCGGACCGCGTGGTCGACCACCTGCTGCAGCGCTGGGACGGCGCGCTGCCGCCGCCGACCCCGGCCTACCGCACGGCGGTGGCCGACCTGGGGGCCGCCGTCGGCCGGACGCCGGGGCTCGCGACCACCGGGGGCTGGGTCGCCGGGACCGGTCTCGCCGCGATCGTCACGCACGCCCAGGCGGCCGTCGCCGGGCTCTAGGCCCGGGCTACGCCTGCCGACCCGCGGGCCTGGCCGAGTGAATGCCCGCCGACCTGCCTGCCAGCTCGGCCGCGCGGTCGTACCTTCCGTCACGCGGTCGTACCTTCCGTCACGCGGTCGTACCGGGCGGGTACGACCGCGTGACGGAAGGTACGACCTAGCAAGGGAGCCGACGCTCTCGCCGCGGGTCACTCGGCCGGTTCGCCGCCCACCCAGCCGCGCTGGTCGATGACCGGCCGGCGGGCGCCGTAGTCCTCGTGGATCAGCGGCGAGGAGATCATCATGTCCGCCGTGGCGACGTTGCACGCCATCGGCGCGTTCCAGACCGCCGCGAGGCGCAGCAGGGCCTTGACGTCCGGGTCGTGGGGCTGCGCCTCGAGGGGGTCCCAGAAGAAGATCAGCATGTCGATCGTGCCCTCGGCGATCTTGGCGCCGATCTGCTGGTCGCCCCCGACCGGGCCGGAGAGCAGGCGGTTCACGGGCAGCCCGAGCTCGAACTCGAGCATCGTCCCGGTGGTGCCGGTGGCCCAGAGCTGATGGCCGGCGAGGGTGTCGCGGTTGAACTCCGCCCACCGCAGCAGCTCGACCTTCTTGTTGTCGTGCGCCACCAGGGCGATGTCGTGTCGGACGGCCTCCATGGAGCGCTCCTCTCCGTCGGGGCACCCCCGTGCCCCCTGGTGCTCATGCTGTCACGAGGGCACTGTGAGATCCGCCGGAACAGGGCCGTCCGGGTTGTCCCGGACCCCTCGGTTCGCGAGAGACTGGACGGGTGAGCACCCTCGACGTCACCCACCTGCGCCTCGGCACCCGGGCCAGCCGACTGGCGACCACGCAGTCCGGCTTCGTGGCGCGCCGCCTGACCGAGCTGCTCGAGCACCCCGTCGAGCTGGTCCACGTCCGGACCGCCGGGGACGCCGACCGCACGACCTCGCTCTCCCAGCTCGGCGGCACGGGCGTGTTCGTCGCCGCGCTGCGCGAGGCCCTGCTCGACGAGCGCTGCGACGTCGCGGTGCACTCGCTGAAGGACCTGCCCACGGCCCAGCCTGCCGGTCTGACGTTCGTCACGCCGGAACGGGAGGACCCCCGCGACGCGCTGTGCGCCCGCGACGGGTTGACGCTGGAGACGCTGCCCCGCAACGGCCGGGTCGGCACCGGTTCTCCGCGCCGGGCCGCCCAGCTGCAGGCGGCCCGGCCCGACCTCGAGATCGTCGACATCCGAGGCAACGTCGAGACCCGGCTGGCCCGGGCCCTCGGCGAGGACGCCGACCTGGACGCCGTCGTGCTCGCCTTCGCCGGGCTGAGCCGGCTGGACCGCACCGAGGTCGTCAGCGAGGTGCTCGACCCGTCGGTCGTCGCCCCGGCCCCCGGGCAGGGCGCCCTCGCGGTCGAGGCCCGTGCCGTCGACCTCGCCGACGGCGCGCTCGCCCAGGCGTTCGCCGCCCTGGACCACCGGCCCACCCGGTTGGCGGTGACCGCCGAGCGCGGGGTGCTGGCCCGTCTCGAGGCCGGGTGCTCGGCCCCGATCGGCGCCCACGCCCGCCTGGAGGACGGCGAGCTCGTCATGTCGGCCGTCGTCGGGCGGGTCGACGGCGCCGAGCAGCTCACCCACACGGCCCGGGTCGCCGTCGGGCCCGACCTGTCCGACGCCGACGCGGACACGGCGGCCCGCGCGCTGGGCGTCCGGGTCGCCGAACGGCTGCTCGCCGACGGCGCCGCGCGGCTGGCACCGCTGACCGCGGCACCGCCGTCCCGCGGCGACGCCGACCGGACGCTGACCGGGACGGACGACCCGGAGGTCCCGTGACCGCCCCGGACCCACGTCCCCCGCTGACGGGACGGTCGGTGCTGCTGCCGCGCTCGCCGGAGCGGGCGGCCGGGCTGGCCGCGCTGCTGCGCGACGCCGGGGCGGACGTCACCGTCGCCCCGGTGATCACCCGGGCTCCGGCGCACGACCAGGAGGCCCTGCGCGGGACCGTGGCCCACCTGCACGACGGACGGTTCGCCTGGACCGTGATCACCAGCGTGAACGCGGTCGAGGCCCTGGCCGGGGTTGCCGCCCGCCCGCTCGCCGCCGCACCCACCCGGTGGGCCGCCGTGGGCCCGGCCACCGTCCGCGCGCTGCGGGCCGTGGACGTCGAGCCGGAGCTGGTGCCCGCGGACGCCTCGGCCGACGGGCTCGTCACCGCCTTCCCGCACGCCGACGAGGAGGGGCGACCCGTGCTGCTGCCGCTCGGGGACCGCGCCCGCCCCACCCTGCGCGACGGTCTGGCCGCCCGCGGTTGGCACCCCGAGGTGGTCACCGCCTACCGCACCGTGCGCACCGCGCTGCCGGCGGACGTCGTCGGCCGCCCCTACGACCTGGTCGTGGTCACCTCGGGCTCCGTCGCCCGAGAGATCGCCGCCCAGCTCGGCACCGCCGCACCCGTCGTCGCGATCGGCCGTCCCTCGGCCGACACCGCGCACGAGGTGGGCCTGACCGTCGCGGGCGTCGCGTCCGCACCGACCGACGACGGCCTCGCCGCCGCCGTCACGACCGCCCTGGAGCAGAACTCATGAGCACGTCCGGCATCGTCTACCGGCCCCGCCGTCTGCGCACGACACCGCGGATGCGCCGGCTCGCCGCCGAGACCCGGCTGCACCCGGCCGACCTCGTGCTGCCGCTGTTCGTCAAGGAGGGGCTGACCGAGCCCGCGCCGATCTCGTCGATGCCCGGCCAGGTGCAGCACACCGAGGCCACGCTGGCCGACGCCGTCGCCGCCGCGGCTCGCGCGGGGGTCGGCGGGGTGATGCTCTTCGGCATCCCGGCCGAGCGGGACGGCCGCGGCACCGCCGGCGACGACCCGGACGGCATCCTGCAGCGCGGGATCCGGGCCGCGCGCGCGGCCGTGACCGCCGTCGAGGCGGAGACGGGGCGCCCCGGCCCCGTGGTCATGGCCGACACCTGCCTGGACGAGTTCACCGACCACGGCCACTGCGGCGTGCTCACCCCCGAGGGCGTCGTCGACAACGACAGCACCCTGGAGCGCTACGCGACGATGGCGGTCGCGCAGGCGAAGGCCGGCGCCGAGGTGGTCTCGCCGTCGGGCATGATGGACGGCCAGGTCGCCGTGATCCGTGACGCGCTGGACGACGCGGGCTTCGAGGACGTGTCGATCCTCGCCTACAGCGCCAAGTACGCCAGCGCCTTCTACGGGCCGTTCCGCGAGGCCGTCGACTCCGCGCTGCAGGGCGACCGGCGGACCTACCAGATGGACGCCGCCAACTCCCGCGAGGGGCTGCGCGAGGCCGACCTGGACCTGGCCGAGGGGGCGGACATGGTCATGGTCAAGCCAGCCGGGACCTCCCTGGACGTCCTGCGCGGCGTCGCCGACCGTGCCGACGTGCCCGTGGCCGCCTACCAGGTCTCCGGCGAGTACGCGATGATCGAGGCGGCGGCCGCGAACGGCTGGATCGACCGCCGCGGTGCCGTCCTGGAGTCGGTGCTGGCCATCAAGCGGGCCGGCGCCGACGTGATCCTCACCTACTGGGCGCACGAGATCGCGGACTGGCTCGCCTGACCCGGCCGAGCCCCCGCCACCACCGAACGGAAGGACCACGATGACGGACACCGCAGGCTTCGGCCAGGTCGAGACGGCGCTCGTGGGCGCCACGCCCCCGGCCGACAACCACTCCGCGTTCCTGCGTGCCCAGGACGCCATCCCCGGCGGGGTGAACTCCCCGGTGCGCGCCTATGGCTCGGTCGGCGGCGACCCGCGGTTCCTGACGTCGGCCCGCGGCCCCTACGTCACCGACGTCGCCGGGCGCGAGTACGTCGACCTCGTCGGATCCTGGGGCCCGGCCCTGCTCGGGCACGCCCACCCCGAGGTGGTGGCCGCCGTGCAGGAGGCGGCATCGCGCGGACTGTCCTTCGGCGCGCCGACGATCGGCGAGGTCGAGCTCGCCGAGGAGATCCGTCGGCGGGTCCCGGCCGCCGAGCACGTCCGGCTGGTGTCCACCGGCACCGAGGCGACGATGACGGCGGTGCGGCTGGCGCGGGGCGTCACCGGACGCCCGCTGGTCGTCAAGTTCGCCGGCTGCTACCACGGGCACGTGGACGCGCTGCTCGCCGAGGCCGGGTCGGGCGTCGCGACGCTGGCCATGCCCGGGTCGGCCGGGGTCACCGAGGCCGCGGCCGCCGAGACCCTCGTCCTGCCGTACAACGACCTGGACGCCGTCGAGGCGGTGTTCGCCGCGCACGGCGACCGCATCGCTGCCGTCATCACCGAGTCGGCCCCCGCGAACATGGGTGTCGTGCCGCCCGCGCCGGGCTTCAACGCCGGGCTGCGCCGCCTGACCTCCCAGCACGGGGCGCTGCTCGTCCTGGACGAGGTGCTCACCGGGTTCCGCGTCTCCGACGCCGGCTACTGGGGTCTGGCCCGGGCGCAGGGCGAGGACTGGACCCCGGACCTGTTCACCTTCGGCAAGGTCGTCGGCGGCGGCATGCCGGTGGCCGCGCTGGCCGGCGCCGCGTCGGTCATGGACCATCTCGCCCCGACCGGCCCCGTCTACCAGGCGGGCACGCTGTCCGGGAACCCCGTCGCCGTGGCCGCGGGCCTGGCGACGCTGCGGCTGGCCGACGATCTCGTGTACGACCGGGTGTCCGAGGTGGCCGGCACCGTGTCGACAGCTCTCGAGGAGGCCCTGGACGCCGAGGGCGTGCCGCACCGCGTGCAGCGCGTGGGGTCGCTGTTCTCGGTCTTCTTCGGCGAGGCCGCGGCTCGCGACGGCGTGGCGTCGTTCGCCGACGCCCGGGCCCAGGACGTCTTCCGCCACCGGCCGTTCTTCCACGCGATGCTCGACGCGGGCGTCAACCTGCCGCCCTCGCTGTTCGAGGCGTGGTTCTGCTCGGCGGCGCACGACGAGGAGGCGGTCGGCCGCATCCTCGAGGCGCTGCCCGCGGCGGCGAGGGCCGCGGCGGCCGCGACGGCCTGACCCGGCTCCCGAGCACCCGTGCCCCGGTACCCAGGGCGGGTACCGGGGCACGGTCGTCCCGCGCCGACGACGGTCAGCGGGCGCCGACGCCGTCGGTCCCGGTGGCCGCCGTGGTGCGGTTGGTCGGTGCGACGACGATCCGCACCGTGCCCGCCTTGCCCTTGCGGATCCGCGTGACGACCTCTCCGCCCGTCCCGGTCGTGACGTACTTGACGGTGCTCCAGCTCGCCGCGCCGTCCGGCTTGAACTGGATCGCGACCTCGACGCCCTTCCTGGCCCTCCACGTCCCCTCGTAGGACGTCGAGGACTTCCAGACGTTCTCCTTGACCGTCCCGCGGACCTGGACGTAGGCCCGGGAGCCGCTCTTCCGGTAGGCGTCCGTGCCCACGACCTTGCGCGCGTTGCGCAGGTACACGGTCGTCAGGTGGTCGTCGAACGGGTAGAGCAACGAACCGCCGTACACGGGCGCCGTCTCGGCCCCCACGGCGAGCCGCTGCGGCGCGAGGCGGTCGTACTTGCGGAAGACGACGGTGGTCTTCTTGGTCGTCTCGACCGTGTCGGTGAAGTCGGCCCAGGAGAACTGCCAGTCGCCGTTGATCGACTCGGCGGTCGCGTAGCCGGCGTCACCCCACCACCCGGTGAAGGTGCCGGGTCCCGAGAACGCCAGCTTGGCCGTCACCGGGACCTTGGTGTAGCCCGCCCGGTTGATGGTCACGTACTTCGGTGTGGTCACCGTCATGCGGACGGACCGGCCCTCGGTGTCCGAGTCGGTGACGGATCCGGATCCGGCGGTCGCCGGTGCGGCGACCCCTCCGACGGCCAGCAGGGCGCCCACCACGGACGCCACGATCATGCGCTTCATCGACGCTCCCTGATCTGCCGCTCGGCACAGCGCTCGGGCGGCGGCTCAACATAGCGCCACCGGGGCGTGAACGACCAGGTCATGCCCCTTTTTCACCCCGTCGCGCCCCGACGGGTCGCGGCGGCAGGACGTCCCGGCGGCAGGGCGTCCCGGCGGGAGGACCGGTGCGCGCGATCCTGGTGACGACCAGCACCCTTGGGTACGTTGGGTGGATCTCGGGGGCCCCGGCTCCCTCGACCGGTGCCAGGAGAGGATCAGAGATGAACAAGTCCGAGCTCGCCGCGGCCGTCGCCGAACGCACCGAGAGCACCCCGACCCAGGCGCGGCGGCAGGTCGACGCCGTCCTGGACTCGATCATGGAGAGCGTCTCCGCCGGTGAACGCGTCTCCTTGCTCGGCTTCGGAACCTTCACCGGCGCGGAGCGCCCCGCCCGGACCGCCCGCAACCCGCGCACGGGCGACACGGTCGAGGTCCCGGCCGCCGTCGTCCCGCGCTTCCGGGCCGGCTCGGGGTTCAAGGCGCGGGTCTCGGGCGGCGACCCCGCCCCCGCCACGAACGGTGCCTCGACGGACACCGCGAAGACGGCGGCCACGGACGCGAAGGCCGACACGGGCAAGAAGAACAAGAAGGGGAAGAAGAACAAGAAGGCCGACAAGGGCAAGAAGTCGGCCAAGGGCTCCCCGAAGGCGGCCTCGGGCAAGGACGCGAAGAAGTCCGGGAAGAGCAAGAAGTCGAAGAAGAAGTGACGGCGGACCGTGCCCGGAATCACCCTTGACCACATACCCCCGGAGGGTATGCTGGAGCCATGACCGAGACAACAGCGCCCGACCCGACCACGGCGGTCGGCGCGGACGAGCACGACGGCCCGCACGGGTACGCCTCGGACAAGGCGGCGTACCTCAAGCGCATGCGCCGCATCGAGGGCCAGGTCCGCGGCATCGCCCGGATGATCGACGAGGACGTCTACTGCATCGACATCCTGACCCAGGTGTCAGCCGTGACGAAGGCGCTGCAGTCCGTGAGCCTGGCGCTGGTCGAGGACCATCTCAACCACTGCGTCGTCGGGGCCGCCCGCGAGTCCGACGAGGCAGGGGCCGCGAAGGTCAAGGAGGCGACCGATGCCATCGGACGCCTCGTCCGCAGCTGATCGAAGGAGACCGAGGAGCACCATGAGCACCGTCACCACGCTGGGCGTCACCGGCATGACCAGCACCGACTCCGTCGCGCGCGTCACCGAGCGCATCGAGACCGTCGACCGCGCCGAGCACGTCAGCATCGTGCTCCACCCGGACGCGGAGTCCGAGGTCACGGTCTTCTCCGACGAGCCGCTCGACGAGGCTGCGCTGCGCGCCGCCGTCGAGGAGGCGGGCTACGAGGTCGCCTCGCTCGACGTGCAGACGGACGCGCTCGCGGCCCAGCAGGCCGAGCAGGCGCCCGGCAAGCAGCGGGCGCACGACGACGCCGCGCACACCTGGGGCCGCTGAGCAGCCCCCAGCGCCCCCCTTCTTCCCGCGGACCGTCCGCCGACCCGCCGTCCTGCCGGACGGCGCGGACCCTCTGCGCCGCACCGGACACCCCGGTGCACCCGACCGCGCCGACCGCCTCCCCGGTCCGCCGCCGGTGACATCCACGCACGCACCACAGGAGTCACCTCCCATGACCACCACCCCCAGCCCGACCGTGCGCGAGGTCGACCTCGCCGTCTCGGGCATGACCTGCGCCAGCTGCGTCGCGCGCGTCGAGAAGAAGCTCGGCAAGCTCCCCGGCGTCGAGGCGACCGTGAACCTTCCCCTCGAGACCGCGCACGTGGTCCTCACCGAGGAGCACGACGACGACGCCCTCGTGCGAGCCGTCGAGGCCGCGGGCTACACCGCGACGATCACCCGCTCGCGCAGCGCGGAGGCGTCGTCCGACCCCGGAGCGGGCACCGACGTGCTCCTCGCACCCGACGGGCAGGACGGCCCCGGGCCGGAGGAGTCCTCCGACGCGCCGGCGGCGGAGGAGGCGCCCGCCGCCGGCGGCGCCGAGTACCGCGGCGCCGACCTGCTCCGCCGGCTCCGCGTGTCCGCCGTGCTCACCGTGCCGGTCGTCGCGCTGTCGATGGTGCCCGCCTGGCAGTTCCCCGGCTGGCAGTGGGTCGTGGCGGCCCTGGCGCTGCCCGTGGTCACCTGGGGCGCGTGGCCGTTCCACACGGCGGCCGCCCGCGCCGCGCGGCACGGGTCGTCCACGATGGACACCCTGGTGTCGATCGGCGTCACCGCCGCGACCCTCTGGTCGCTGTGGGCCCTGCTCCTCGGCGGGGCCGGCGAGATCGGCATGACGATGGACGTGTCGCTGCTGCCCTCCCGCGAGCACGCCGGCGCACCGGAGCTCTACTTCGAGGTCGCGGCGGTGGTCACGACCTTCCTGCTCGCCGGACGGTACGCCGAGCACCGCTCGAAGCGGCGGGCCGGCGACGCGCTGCGCACGCTGCTCGAGATGGGCGCCAAGGACGCCGAGCGCGTCCGCACCCGACCGGACGGCACCCCCGTGACCCGCGACGACGGCCGGCCGGTCACCGACCGCGTGGCCGTCTCCGCGCTGCGCGTCGGCGACCTGTTCGCCGTGCGGCCCGGATCCACGATCGCCACCGACGGCGAGGTCGTCGAGGGCACCTCCGCGGTGGACACCTCCCTGCTGACCGGGGAGCCGGTGCCCGTGGACGTCGCACCCGGCGACGCCGTCACCGGTGCCACCGTCAACACCTCCGGTCATCTCCTGGTGCGGGCCACCCGGGTCGGCGAGGAGACGACGCTGGCGCAGATCGGTCGGCTCGTCGCCCAGGCGCAGACCGGCAAGGCGCCGGTGCAGCGACTCGCGGACCGCATCTCCGCGGTGTTCGTGCCGATCGTGCTGACCCTGTCCGTGCTGACGTTCGGCGGGTGGCTGCTCGCCGGTGCGGACCTGCCGTTCGCCTTCACGGCCGCGGTCGCCGTGCTCATCATCGCGTGCCCGTGCGCCCTGGGGCTGGCGACGCCGACGGCGCTGCTGGTCGGCACCGGGCGCGGGGCCCAGCTCGGCGTCCTCATCAAGGGGCCGGAGATCCTCGAGTCCACGCGCCGGGTCGACACCGTGGTGCTCGACAAGACCGGCACGGTCACCGCCGGCGCGATGGCGCTGGAGCGGGTCGTCCCCGCGGCCGGGGTCGACGCCGACGAGGCGTTGCGGCACGCCGCCGCCGTGGAGGCACGCAGCGAGCACCCGATCGCCCAGGCGATCGCGCACGCGCCCGCGGCGGCTGCCGAAGGACACGACGCGCCGCACTCCGCGGGGGATCCTGCCGCGGACCCGGGCCACCGGCCCGCTGAGCTCGGGGCCGACGGCGTCACGGCCGGCGCGCTGCAGGTGTTCGGCTTCCGCAGCGTCCCCGGCGGGGGCGTCGAGGCCGTCGTGCGGACCGCGCACTCCGGGCTGGGCGACGCGGGCCTGGGTAGCCGCCGGGTCACCGTCGGCCGGCTGAGCTGGCTCGACGAGACCGACGTCCGTGTCCCCGACGAGGTGCGGGACACCGTCGCGGAGGCGGAGGACGACGGGGCGACCGCCGTCGTCGTCGCCTGGGAAGGGTCGGCCCGCGCCGTGCTCGTGCTGCGCGACCCGGTGAAGCCGACGTCGGCCGAGGCCGTGCGGGAGCTGCGCGACCTCGGGCTGCACCCGGTGCTGCTGACCGGGGACGCCGAGGGCGCGGCCCGCGCCGCGGCGGCCGCGGTCGGGGTCGACGAGGTGATCGCCCGGGTGCTGCCGCAGGACAAGGCGGCCACCGTCGCGCGCCTGCAGTCCGAGGGGCGGACGGTCGCGATGGTCGGCGACGGCGTGAACGACGCCGCCGCCCTGGCCACGGCCGACCTGGGCCTGGCCATGGGCACCGGCACCGACGTGGCGATCGAGGCCAGCGACATCACGCTGGTGCGCGGCGACCTGCGGGCGGCCGCCACCGCCGTCCGGCTGTCCCGGCGCACCCTGCGGATCATCCAGCAGAACCTGTTCTGGGCGTTCGCCTACAACGTCGCCGCGATCCCCCTGGCCGCGGCCGGTCTGCTCAACCCGATGATCGCGGGTGCGGCGATGGCGGCCTCGTCGGTAATCGTCGTGAGCAACTCGCTGCGCCTGCGCCGCGCCGGCTGAGATCGTCGTCGTGGGCATGAAATCTGCAGGTCAGGACCGGTCCTGACCTGCAGATT
>NZ_JABFAJ010000030.1 GCF_013085345.1 Isoptericola sediminis
GAAAGATGCGGCCCTCCGACGTCGGAGGGCCGCATCTTTCATGCCCGCAGCGGTGAGCGGGTCAGCGCGGGTCAGCGGGCGAGCGAGCGCAGCTGCCGCAGCGCGACCGACATCGTCGCGATCCCCGGGTCCTCCACGGCATCGGCCGTGGCCATCGCCTCGAGGGCCCGCTCGGCGGTCGTCCCCCCGGCCGCGATCCAGGCGTCGATCCGCTCCGTGGCGTCCCCGGGCTCGGTGTGCTCGAGCACGGACGCCGTCAGCGCGATCGTGACCGCGTAGAGGTCGTCACGCAGCGCGGCCCGGGCCATCGAGTCCCAGCGGTCGTCCTGCGGCAGGGCCGAGACGCGGGTGAGCATGTCCGGCACGCCGAGCCGGCCCGACAGCGTGAAGTAGGTCTGCGCCACCTCGTCCAGGTCCCACTCGCGTGTCGCCGCGAGCTCGGCGACGTCGAGCAGCGGCAGGGCGCCGAGCAGGCTCGCGCCGCGCCGGGCGAGCTCGGGACCGCATCCCGCCTCCTCGAGGGCGGCGAACTCGGCCTGGTACTGCCGCAGCTCCTCGCCCTGGTAGAGCTCACCGAGCCGCGAGGTGTAGGACCGCACGGGCTCGGCGAACGCCTCGATCTCGGCGCCGACGTCGATGAGGTCGGACCGGTGCTGGACGAACCACCGTGCAGCGCGGTCGAGCAGCCGGCGGAACTCGAGGTACAGGTCGGTCTGCACCTGGGAGGACACGACGTTGTCCGTGGCCTCCACGACCTCCACGAAGCCCTGCAGGTCCATGATCTCGCGCGCGGCGACGAACGCCCGGGCGACCTGCTCGGTCGGGGCGCCGGTCTCGTCGGCGGCCCGGTAGGCGAACGTGATGCCGCCACGGTTGACCATCGAGTTCACGACGGCGTTGACGACGATCTCGCGACGCAGCGGGTGGTCGACGAGGTCGTCGGGGAACAGCTCGCGGACCTCTGTCGGGAAGTAGTCGGCCAGCGTGCGGGCGAACCAGGGGTCCTCGGCCAGGTCCGTCTCGTTGAGGTCGTCCTTGAGGGCCAGCTTGGCGTAGGCCATCAGCACGGCGAACTCGGGGCGGGTCAGCCCCTGGCGCTGCTCGATGCGCTCCGCGATCTCGGCCGGACCGGGCAGCACCTCGAGCGCACGGTCCAGGTCGCCCCGCTCCTCGAGCGAGGTCATCAACCGTGCGTGCACGGGCAGCATGACCGCCGCGTTGGCCCGGGAGTTGCCCAGCAGCACGTTCTGCTCGTAGTTGTCGCGCAGGACCTGGGCCGCGACCTCGTCGGTCATGGACTGCAGGAGCTTGTTGCGGTCGGTGATGTCCAGGCGGCCCTCGCGCATCACGGCGCCCAGCAGGATCTTGATGTTGACCTCGTGGTCGGAGGTGCCCACCCCCGCCGAGTTGTCGATGGCGTCGGTGTTCACCTGCACGCCGGACAGCGCGGCCTCGATCCGGCCCCGCTGGCTGACGCCGAGGTTCCCGCCCTCGCCGATCACCCGTACGCGCAGCGCGGACCCGTCGACCCGGATGGCGTCGTTCGCCCGGTCGCCGATGTCCTCGTTCGTCTCCGTCGACGCCTTGACGTAGGTGCCGATGCCGCCGTTCCAGAGCAGGTCCACCGGGGCCAGCAGGACGGCCCGCTTCAGCTCGTTCGGGGTGAGCGCCGTGACGCCGCGGTCCAGCCCGAGCGCCTCGGCCATCTGGGGGCTCACCGGCACGGACTTCGCCGACAGCGGGAACACTCCGCCGCCGGCGGAGATCAGCTCACGGTCGTAGTCGTCCCAGGTCGACCCGGCCAGCTCGAACAGCCGCCGCCGCTCGGCGTACGACGTCGAGGCGTCCGGGTCGGGGTCGACGAACACGTGCCGGTGGTCGAAGGCGGCGACCAGCCGGATGTGCTCCGAGAGCAGCATGCCGTTGCCGAACACGTCCCCGGACATGTCGCCGACACCCACCACGGTGAAGTCCTCGGTCTGGGTGTCGTGGCCGAGCTCGCGGAAGTGTCGCTTGACCGACTCCCAGGCGCCGCGCGCCGTGATGCCCATCGACTTGTGGTCGTAGCCGTCCGACCCGCCGGAGGCGAAGGCGTCGTCGAGCCAGAAACCGTACTCCGCGGAGATCCCGTTGGCGATGTCCGAGAACGACGCGGTGCCCTTGTCGGCCGCGACGACGAGGTACGGGTCGTCGCCGTCGTGCCGCACGACGCGCTCCGGCGGGACCACCTCACCGCCGTCACGGTTGTCGGTGACGTCCAGCAGGCCGCGGATGAAGGTGCGGTAGGCCGCCTTCCCCTCGGCGAGCCAGGCGGCCCGGTCCGACGGGTCCGGCAGCTGCTTGGCGACGAAGCCGCCCTTGGACCCGGTCGGGACGATGACGGCGTTCTTGACCATCTGGGCCTTGACCAGCCCGAGCACCTCGGTGCGGAAGTCCTCGCGCCGGTCGCTCCAGCGCAGGCCACCGCGCGCCACCTTGCCGAACCGCAGGTGCACACCCTCGACCTGTGGGGAGTACACCCAGATCTCGGCCATCGGGTGCGGCAGCGGCAGGTCCGGCACGCGCGAGCAGTCGAGCTTCATCGAGACCCACGGCTTGGGGTCGCCGGCGTCGTCGCGGGTGTAGAAGTTCGTGCGCAGCATCGCGTTGATGACGCCGAGGAACGACCGCAGGATGCGGTCGTGGTCGAGGCTGGCCACCTCGTCGAACGCCTCCAGCAGGTCCACGCTCGCGCGCGCGGCCATCAGGTCGCGATCGCTGTCGGACTCGTCCAGGTCGGGGTCGAAGCGCAGCGCGAAGAGCTGCACGAGGTCGGCGGCGAGCTGCGGGTGGGCGATCAGCGCCTCGTCGATGTACTCCATCGAGAAGGCCGACCCGGCCTGGCGCAGGTAACGTCCGACGGCCCGCAGGATCACGATGTCGCGCCACGGCAGGCCGGCCCGCAGGACGAGCGCGTTGAGTCCGTCGCTCTCCGCGGCGCCGGACCAGACGGCGCGGAACGCGTCCTCCAGCGCGGCGGCGGCTCCCTCGGCCTCCCACAGCGCCGGGTCGGGCGCGGTGATGCCGAAGTCCGAGATGTACCGCGTGGAGCCGTCCGCCGGCTGCACCGTGTACGGCCGCTCGTCGAGCACGTCGACGCCGAGGCCGGTGAGCAGCGGCAGCACCCAGGTGAGCCGGTGCTCGCGCAGCGACGCCACGGTCAGCCGGCGCACGCTCGGATCGGCGTCCTCGGGCGTGTACAGGTGCACCGCGATGGGCTCGTCCTCGGTCAGCCCCTCGAGACGCCCGATGTCGCCCACGGCCGCCGCCGGGGTGATGTGCTCCTTGTACGCCTCGGAGAAGGCCGTGCCGTACTCGTGCAGGATCCGCGCGGCCTCCTCCTCGTCGTGGACGTGGTGCAGCTCGTCCACGAGCGCCGCCGTCCACGTGCGCACGGCGTCCTCGAGCCCGCGCTGCAGGTCCTCCTCGTCCACCGCGGGGATCCCGGTGTCCTTCGGGACCCGCACGACGAAGTGCAGCTGGGCCAGGGGCGAGTCGTCCACGCGGGTGGTGTGCTCCACGCGCTCCGCGGCGAACGCCTCGCGCAGCAGGTCCTCGATGCGCAGCCGCACCGTGGTGTTGTACCGGTCGCGCGGGAGATAGACGAGCGCCGAGACGAAGCGCCCGAACTCGTCGGCGCGCAGGAAGATGCGGCTCTGCCGGCGCTCGCGCAGCCGGATGACCTGGCTGGCGACGTCGTGCAGGTGCTCGGGGCTGTCCTGGAAGAGCTCGTCGCGGGGGTACTGCTCCAGCACCTGCAGCAGGTCCTTGCCGGAGTGCGAGGTCGGGGCGAACCCGGAGGCGCTCAGCACGGCGCGGGCCTTCGCGGCGACGATCGGCAGGGTCAGCACCGAGGAGGCGTAGGCGGCCGACGTGAAGATCCCGACGATGCGGCGCTCGCCGGTGACGTTGCCCTCGTCGTCGAAGGTGCGCACCCCGACGTAGTCCAGGTAGACGTCGCGGTGCACCGTGGCCCGCGAGTTCGCCTTGGTGATCGTCAGCAGCCGCGGCTCCCGCGCGGTGCGCTGCGCCTCGGGGCGCAGGTGCACGATGTCGGTGGTGGGCTTGCGCAGGATCCCGAGGCCGGTGTGCGACAGGGGGCGCAGCACGTCCTCGCCGTCGACGGTGTCGAGGCTGTACTCGCGGTAGCCGAGGAAGGTGAAGTGGTCCTCGGCGAGCCAGGTGAGGAACTCGATCGTGGGCGCGACCGTCGCCGGATCGGCGGTGGGCGGCGGCTGGACGCGCAGGTCGGTGCAGATGTCGAGGCATGCCCGGCGCATCGCCCTCCAGTCCTCGACGGCGGCGTGCACGTCGGCGACGACCTCCTGCAGCCGCGTCACGAGCGCCTCACGGTCGTCGTCGTCGGTGATGCGGTCCGTCTCCACGTGCATCCACGACTCGGGCAGACCGCCGCGGGCGTGGAGGCCCTGCAGCTCGCCGGACTCGTCGCGCTGCGCCCCGACCACGGGGTGCTGCATGAGGTGCACCGTCCCGCCGTGGCGGGCGATGGCGCCGTCGACGGAGTCCACCAGGAACGGCACGTCGTCGGTGCAGATGTCGACGACGGTGCGCCGCGACGTCCAGCCGTCCTCGCGCAGCGTCGGGGTGAAGGCGCGCACCAGCGTCTGTCCCGGGTCGCGCCGGTGCGCGAACCGGCACGTGGACGCGGCCGCACCGACCACGTCGCGGGCCTCCCGCTCCGTCATGTCGTCGTCGGTGTAGACGCTCAGCAGGTGGTTGGCGCAGCGCCGCAGGTCGGCAGGGAGGTCGTCCACGGCATCCCGGATCTCGGGGCGCAGAGCAGCTTCGTCGGTCATGAACCTCTTCGTTCTCCGTCGGGACCGTGACCCGGGTCTCGGGTCGTCCCGATGCTATCGCTGGGACCGGCTGCCGTCAGGCCCACGGGGCGCACGACGACAACGCCGTGCCCGGTGATGCGGCACGCTCGGTGCGACATCCCGGGCACGGCCTCCGCGCGGGGAAGGTCCCGGCCCCGTCTACTCCGTCGGCGCGTGCCGGTCCAGGAACTCGTAGACTGCGGTGGTGTCCACGCCGGGGAACGCCCCCGACGGCATCGCCGCGAGCATGGAGGCGTGCGGACGGGCGCTCGGCAGGGCGTTGCCGTCCCAGCGCTCGGCCAGCGGCCGCGAGGGCCGGCGGCAGCACGACTCGTCCGGGCAGCGCGAGGTGGACCGCGCCGTCGTCTCCCGGCCCAGGAACCACTTGACCTGCGCGTACGGCACACCGACGCTCACGGAGAACTGCCCGTCCGGGGTGTCCTGGACCCGCGAGGTGCACCAGTACGTTCCGGTCGAGGTGTCGGTGTACTGGTAGTACGGGCTCAGGCGGTCCTTGACGTCGAACACGACCCGGGCCGTCCACTGCTTGCACACGTGCTGACCCTCGACGGTGCCCAGGGCGTCGGCCGGGAACCGGACGCCGTCGTTCTCGTAGGCCTTGTGGATCGCCCCGGACTCGTGGACCTTCATGAAGTGCACGCCGATGCCGAGGTGCCGCGTGGCGAGGTTGGTGAACCGGTGCGCGGCCGTCTCGTAGGAGACCGCGAAGGCGTCGCGCAGGTCCTCGATGGAGATCGCGCGGGCGTCCTTGGCCTCGCGCAGGTGCTTGACCGCCTCCCGCTCGGGCAGCAGCAGCGCCGCGCAGAGGTAGTTCGCCTCGACGCGCTGGCGCAGGAACTCGCCGTAGTCGCGCGGCTCGGTGTGCTCCAGGACGTGCGACGCCAGGGCCTGCAGCAGCGCCGAGCGGGCGTCGGACCGGCCGCGGATGCCGTTGCTGGGCAGGTAGACGCGCCGGTGGCGCTGGTCGATGACCGCGCGGGTGGAGTGCGGCAGGTCCGACTCGTAGTGGATGGAGAAGCCCAGGTGCGAGGCGATGTCCACGGCCGCCCGCTGCGGGACCGGGCCGTGGGTGTGCCCGACGTCGTCGAGGAGGCTGCGCGCGACGATCTCCAGGTCGGGGAAGTAGTTGTCCTGCGCGCGCATGTCGGCGCGCAGGTCGGTGTTGGCGCGGCGGGCCTCCTCCGGGGTGAGCGCCCGCTCGGAGTGCAGCCGCTCCAGCTCGGCCTGCAGGGAGACGATCGCCTCCAGCGCGTCGGTCGGCAGCGACTTGCCCACCCGCACCGGCTTCACGCCGAGCGCGGAGAAGAGCGGTCCTCTTTGCACCCGCTCCAGCTCGATCTCCAGGGCGTCCCGTCGCGAGGGGGCCTCGGGGGACAGCAGGTCGTCGACGCTGGTGCCCAGCGCCTTCGCCACCGCCTGCAGCCGCGCGATCGTCGGTTCGCGCTTGCCGTTCTCCAGCATGGAGATCTGCGACGGGGCACGTGAGACCGCTTCTCCGAGCTCGCCGAGGGTCATGCCTCGCTGCAGGCGCAGGTGGCGGATGCGTCGCCCGATCGTCAGCGCGTCGGGCTCGGACTCGGCCGGGGGCGGCGTGGGGGGCGTCGCCGGCGGCCGCGACGTCGTCGTGAAGGCCATGCCCCAGGGTGACATGCGCCACTCCTTCTGCCAAGGAGAAGAACCGAGAAAGTTCTCCTCTCAGAACCTCGCCACAGGGGTTGCGCAGGGCCCAGAGTCGATACCGAGGGACGACGACGGCGGAACTCGAGGCGGTGCTCACCACCGCGAGGACCGCCGTCGGACCCCTCGCCAGACAGGCAGCAGGCGGTCCGTCCGCACCGCGACGGACCGCACGACGAAAGGCGACGACGATGACCGCGACCCTCGAGACCGGTTCCACGAACGGGACGACGACCACGACCCCGCGCACGGGCGACCAGGTCACCACCGCCGCGGCCCTGGCCGAGCAGTGGGCCACCGACCCCCGCTGGGCCGGTGTCACCCGCGACTACACGGCCGAGGACGTCATCGCGCTGCGGGGCTCGGTCGGCGAGGAGCACACGCTGGCCCGCCGCGGGTCCGAGCTGCTGTGGGAGCTCCTGCACACCGAGGACTACGTCAACGCCCTCGGCGCGCTGACCGGCAACCAGGCCGTGCAGCAGGTCAAGGCCGGGCTCAAGGCCATCTACCTGTCCGGCTGGCAGGTGGCCGGCGACGCCAACCTCTCGGGCCAGACCTACCCCGACCAGTCGCTCTACCCGGCGAACTCGGTGCCGGCCGTCGTGCGGCGCATCAACAACGCGCTGCTGCGCGCCGACCAGATCGACGTCGAGGAGAACGGCGCCCCGACCCGCAACTGGCTGGCCCCGATCGTGGCCGACGCCGAGGCCGGGTTCGGCGGCCCGCTGAACGCCTACGAGCTCATGAAGTCGATGATCTCCTCCGGCGCCGCGGGCGTGCACTGGGAGGACCAGCTCGCCTCGGAGAAGAAGTGCGGCCACCTCGGCGGCAAGGTGCTCATCCCCACCAAGCAGCACGTGCGCACCCTCAACGCCGCGCGGCTCGCCGCCGACGTCTCCGACGTGCCGAGCGTGGTCATCGCCCGCACCGACGCCGAGGCGGCCACCCTCATCACCTCCGACGTCGACGAGCGCGACCAGCAGTTCCTCACCGGCGAGCGCACGTCGGAGGGCTTCTACAAGGTCCGCAACGGCATCGAGCCCTGCATCACCCGGGCCCACGCCTACGCCCCGTACGCCGACCTCATCTGGATGGAGACCGGCACGCCCGACCTCGAGCTGGCCCGCAAGTTCGCCGAGTCGGTCAAGTCCGAGTTCCCGGACCAGATGCTGGCCTACAACTGCTCGCCGTCGTTCAACTGGAAGAAGCACCTCGACGACGCCACGATCGCGAAGTTCCAGCGCGAGCTCGGCGCCATGGGCTTCAGCTTCCAGTTCATCACCCTGGCGGGCTTCCACGCCCTCAACCACTCCATGTTCGACCTGGCCCACGGCTACGCCCGTGAGCAGATGACCGCCTACGTGGAGCTGCAGGAGGCCGAGTTCGCCTCCGAGTCCCGCGGCTACACCGCCACCAAGCACCAGCGCGAGGTCGGCACCGGTTACTTCGACCGCGTGTCCACGGCTCTCAACCCCGACGCCGCCACCCTCGCCCTCGCCGGCTCCACCGAGGCCGCTCAGTTCTGACTCACCCCTCGCCTCGGGCGTCCCGGTCCGGCGCACGTCGCGCCCGCCGGACCGGGACGCCCGGCCCCTTTTTCGATCAGGAGTCCGCCATGACCACCACCGCCGACCTGCCCCGCACCCAGTCCGGTCGTTCGACCGGCTCGCCCGCCACCCCGCCGCGCGGCATCGCGCTGGCCGACTCGGCCACCGTGGCCGAGGGCACGATCGACGTCGTCGGCCCGATCGCCCCGGGCGACGAGGAGATCCTCACCCCGCAGGCGCTGGAGTTCCTGGCCCTGCTCCACGACCACTTCGCCGACACGCGCTGCGAGCTGCTGCTCTCCCGCCAGCGCCGCACCCGGCAGATCGCCGACGGCACCGACCCGGACTTCCTGCCCACCACGCGGCCCGTCCGGCACGACCCGTCCTGGCGCGTGGCCGGCTCCACCGGGGCGCCCGGGCTGTCCGACCGCCGCGTCGAGATCACGGGGCCGACCGACCCGAAGATGACCATCAACGCCCTCAACTCGGGCGCCAAGGTCTGGCTCGCCGACGCCGAGGACGCCTCCAGCCCGACCTGGGCCAACGTGATCGGCGGCCAGCGCGCGCTGCGCTCGGCGATCCGCGGCGAGCTGTCGTTCGACGGCCCGTCGCCCGACGGCGGCCGTACCCCCGGCAAGCACTACGCGCTGCGCACCTCGGAGCTGACCGAGATGCCGACGATCGTGTTCCGGCCGCGCGGCTGGCACCTGTTCGAGTCGCACCTGGCGTACACCGGCACCGACGGCTCCACCCAGCCGGCGTCCGGCTCGCTGGTCGACTTCGGCCTGTACTTCTTCCACAACGCCCGCGAGCTCATCACCCGCGGCCGGGGCCCGTACTTCTACCTGCCGAAGCTGGAGAGCCACCGCGAGGCGCGGCTGTGGAACGAGGTCTTCGAGCTGGCCCAGCACGCCCTGGACATCCCGCAGGGCACGATCCGGGCCACGGTGCTCATCGAGACCCTGCCGGCCGCGTTCGAGATGGAGGAGATCCTCTACGAGCTGCGCGACCACTGCGCCGGGCTGAACGCCGGTCGCTGGGACTACCTGTTCAGCGTCATCAAGTGCTTCCGCTCCCGCGGCGACTCCTACGTGCTGCCGGACCGGGCGCAGGTGACGATGACCGCCCCGTTCATGCGGGCGTACACCGAGCTGCTGGTGGCCACCTGCCACCGCCGCGGGGCGCACGCCATCGGCGGCATGAGCGCCTTCATCCCCGACCGCCGCAACCCGGAGGTCACCGAGCAGGCGTTCGCCAAGGTCCGCGCCGACAAGGAGCGCGAGGCCGGCGACGGCTTCGACGGTTCCTGGGTGGCGCACCCGGACCTCATCCCCATCGCCCGGGAGGCGTTCGACGCGGTGCTCGGCGAGCGGGAGAACCAGGTCGACCGCCAGCGCGACGACGTGACCGTGGGCCAGGCCGAGCTGCTCGACATCGCCTCCGCACGCCGCGAGGGCGCGACCATCACCGAGTCCGGTCTGCGCACCAACATCTCGGTCGGCGTGCGGTACATCGCCTCCTGGCTGCGGGGCACCGGTGCCGCGGCGCTGGACAACCTCATGGAGGACGCCGCCACGGCGGAGATCTCCCGGTCGCAGATCTGGCAGTGGATGCACTCCGGGACCCGGACCGAGGACGGGACCGTCATCACCCGCGAGCGGTGCGAGTCGATGCTGCAGGAGTTCCTGCGGACGACGCCCCGGACCCCCGGTGACCGGCTGGACGAGGCGGTGACGATCTTCCGTGAGGTCTCGCTGGGCGACGAGTTCCCGCCGTTCCTCACCACGAGCGCCTACGCCCGCTACTTCAGCTGATCCGCTCTCGTCG
>NZ_JABFAJ010000031.1 GCF_013085345.1 Isoptericola sediminis
GGGGTCGCCGGCCCGCAGGCCGGCGACCCCCGCACGGCGTCAGAGGGACGACGCGGTCGCGTGAACGCGCAGCAGCACGGCCTGCTCGGGTGCCAGCGGCGGCAGCGGCAGCCCGGTGCTGCCCAGCACCGATCCGGGCAGGGTGACCGACCCGGCGACCCACCACGGCGGCAGCGTCTCGCCGACCGCCAGCGGGGGACCGGTCAGCTCGACCCGTTCCAGCCGGTAGGTGGTGGCGGGGTCGAGACCGGGCAGGACGAGCGGCGCGGGCACCGCGGGGCCCGACGACCACCGGGTGACCACCGCGAAGGCCGCCTCCGCGGCGTCGGGGGACACCACGCCGTGCACCCACGTGTCCTCGTCCGGCCGGTCCGCCCGGACGGTGCGTCCGCCGGCCACGAGCGGCCGCAGCTCGCGCACGAGCGCCGTCCAGCGGGTGATCGCCGCGAGGTCGTCCCCGTCGAGGCGCGTCAGGTCCGTCTCCAGCCCGGAGTGCCCGAACAGCGCGGTCACGAGGCGCAGCTCGAGGTCGTGCACCCGCCCCGTCGTGTGCGCCCGGTCGGCCCCGACGTGGGAGCCCACCAGCTCGGGCGGCACGAGCAGACCGGTCCAGCGCTGCACGGCCTGCCGTTCCAGGGCGTCGTTCGTGTCCGAGGCCCACACCCGGTCGGCGCGGTCCAGCACGTCGAGGTCCACGCGGCCGCCGCCGGAGGAGCACGACTCGATCTCCAGGCCGGGGAAGCGGGCGCGGAGCTCGTCCATGAGCCGGCGCGTCGCCAGCACCTGGGGCCGGGAGGGCGCGTCGAGCACGTCCCGGTTCTGGTCCCACTTGAGGAACTCGATCGGGTACTCCTCCAGGAGCGCCACGAGGGCGTCGCGCACGTGGGTCCAGGCGTCCGGGTTCGCGAGATCGAGCACCTGCTGGAACCGCCACGGGATCGGGTCACGGTGGGCCGTGCCCCGCAGGACCCAGTCGGGGTGCTCGCGCGCGAGGTCGGAGTCGGCGTTGACCATCTCCGGCTCGATCCACAGCCCGAACCCCATGCCCAGGCCCCGCACGTGGTCGACGAGCGGGTGCAGGCCGGCGGGCCAGACGTCCTCGTCCACGGTCCAGTCGCCGAGGCCCCGGCGTTCGTCCCGGCGGCCGCGGAACCAGCCGTCGTCGAGCACGAACCGCTCGACGCCGGTGACGGCGGCGAGGTCGGCCAGCTCCCGCAGCCGCCCGAGGTCGTGGTCGAAGTAGACGGCCTCCCAGGTGTTGAGCGTGACGGGCCGCGGGCTGCGTACCCGGCCCGGCCGCGCCCGCACCCAGTCGTGGAACCGTGCCGAGACGCCGTCGAGGCCCTGGTCGGACCAGCACGCGAGGGTGCGCGGGGACGTGTACGTCTTCCCGGGGGCGACGACGACGTCCCCGGGACCCCACAGCTCCCCGGCGCCGACGACGGTGCGGGCGCTGGGCAGGCGTTCGACGCGGAGCGCGCTGTCCCCGGACCACGCGTGGTGGACGGCCCAGACCTCCCCGGAGCGGAAGCCGAACCCCGCGGTGCCGACCACCGTCACGGTCGGTGCGTCGTGCCCGGGGCGGCCGTGCCGCGCGCCGCGGAACCAGGTCCCCTCGCGCAGCGGGGCGCGTTGCGGTCGCCGCTCGCCGGACCAGCGTCCGGTGAGGTCGAGCACCTCGTCCGCCCGGTCGGGCAGCGGGAGGGAGGACGCGAGGTGGTCCAGCACGTAGTCGTCGCGTCCGGTGTTGGTGAGCGACGTCGTGGACTCCAGGACGCCGTGCTCGTCGAGGCCGAGGGTGATCACGACCTCGATCCCCGCGGCCTCGTCGGCCAGGCCGACCCGCAGCGACGACGGGGTCGCCGTCGTCCCGGTGTGCCGCAGGTGCGGGTGCCGGGCGGCCGACCCCGACTCCCCGGGCCGCCAGCCCGACAGACCGGGTGAGCCCTGCCAGCCGTCCGAGGACGTGGGCACGAGCGTCGTCCGCAGCGGGGCGCCGACGGCGCTCGCCGTGACGGCCGGCACCTGGGCGTCGGCGAACGCCTCCAGCGCCGCGTCGTCGAGCGCGCCGAGGTCGGTGCCCCAGTGGACGACGACGGGTACCCGCGTGCCGCGGGCGTCGAGCACGAGGCTCGAGCCCGCGGCACGCAGGTGGTGCACCCCGGGGGTGGAGGAGGTCACTCCGCCACCGGGATGGACTGCGACTGCAGCGTCTGGATCGTGGCCTCCTGACCGGACTCCAGCGCGTCGGTCAGGGTGCCCGAGCCGCCGAGGGCGGCGCCGAACCCGTCGGCCACGTCGTTGTACGTCTGCGCCATGGTCGGCCCCCAGGTGAAGTTCGGGTCCGTGCCGGCGGCCGCCTCGGCGAAGACGTCGAAGATCGCCTGGCCGCCGTAGAACTCGAGACCTTCCTGCAGCGCCGGCAGCTCGAGACCGGCCGTGGTCGCGGGGTAGAGGCCGCCCTCCTGGTTGAGCGTGGTCAGCGCCTCCTCGGAGGTGTTGAGCCACAGCGCGAACTGCGCGGCCTCGTACGGGTGCTCGCTGCCCTGCAGGACGGCGACGGTCGAACCGCCCCAGTTGCCCGCCGCGTTCGCGCCGGGCTCCCACTGCGGCATCGGCGCCACGGCCCAGTCGCCGGCGGTGTCGGGGGCACCGGACGAGATCGAGTTGCTGCCCCACACGGCGCTGACCCAGGTCCACAGCTCACCGGTGTTGAGCTCGTTGTTCCACTCGTCGGAGAACCCGGCCGTGTCCTTGACCAGGTCGTCGTCGATGAGGCCCTGCCAGTACTCGGCGACCTCGGTGGACTCCGGGCCGGTCAGGTCGACCGTCCAGGCGTCGCCGTCGTTGCTGAACCACTGGCCGTCGTTCTGCCACACGAGGCCGGCGAACCAGTTGACGTCGGTGCGGGGGAAGTGGGTGATGTAGGAGCCCTCGTCCCGGATGGCCTGCGCGGCCTCGGCGTACTCGTCCCAGGTGGTCGGCACCTCGATGCCGGCCTCCTCGAAGAGGTCGGCGCGGTAGAACATCGCCATCGGGCCGGTGTCCTGCGGGATCGCGTAGACCGACCCCTCCTCGCCGAACGTGACCTGCTGCCAGGTCCAGTCCACGAACTGGTCGCCGGCGTCGAGGACGCCCTCGCAGGCGCCGATGTCGACCAGGCCGTCCTGCACCCGGAAGTTCGGCAGCGTGTCGAACTCGATCTGGCCGAGGTCGGGCGCCTCGTCCGCCTCGAGCTGGTTGAAGAAGTCCTGGTAGGTACCGGCGTTGCCCGCCGGACCGGAGTTGTAGGTGACCTGGATGTCGGGGTTGTTCTCGTTCCAGATCTCGACGGCGGCCTCCATGCCGGGGACCCACCCGGTGTAGGTCAGCTCGACCTGACCGTCCGTCGGTTGGCAGGCGGCGGCTTCCTCGCCGCCGCCGTCGGTGGTGTCGCCGCTGCCGCCGGAGCAGGCGGCGAGCATCGCGGTGGCGGCGACGGTGGCCGCGCTCGCGCGGACCAGGTGTCGACGGGACATGGTGTTCCTCCTTGAACGGGGTGGGTGGTGCGGGTCGTGTCTCGGCGCGGTCATGCCTTGACACCGCCGGCCGCGAGGCCGCTGCGCCAGAAGCGCTGGAGCCCGAGGAAGGCGAGGATGAGCGGGACGACGGCCACGAACGCCCCGACGACGACGGCGGTGCGCAGCTCGGGCACGGCGTTGGTCTGGGAGTTCCAGGCGTACAGCCCGAGCGTGACGGGGTAGAGCTTGTCGTCGGAGAGCATGACCAGGGGCAGGAAGAAGTTGTTCCAGATGGTCACGAACTGGAACAGGAAGACGGTGACGAGCGCGGGCGCCATGAGCCGCATCGAGACGGTGAAGAAGGTCCGCACCTCCCCGGAGCCGTCGAGGCGCGCCGCCTCGAGCAGCTCGCCCGGGACGCTCGCCGCCGCGTAGATCCGCGACAGGTAGACCCCGAACGGGCTGACCAGGCTCGGCAGGAACACCGCCCAGTACGTGTTCGTCAGGTCCACCGCCGAGAAGATGAGGAACAGCGGCAGCGCGAGAGCCGTGACGGGCACGAGCACGCCGCCGAGGATCACGTTGAAGAGCAGGTTCCGCCCGCGGAACGCGTACTTGGCCAGCGCGTAGCCGCACATGGAGGCCAGCAGCGTGCCGAGCAGCGCGCCCACGCCGGCGTAGAGGACGGCGTTGGCCAGCCACCGCAGGTAGACCCCGCCGTCGTACGTGAAGACGTACTGCAGGTTCTCCCAGAGCTGCCAGTCGGCGAACCACAGGCCCGCCGTCGACGCCATCTGGCCGCGCGACTTCGTCGAGGCGACGAACAGCCACCACAGCGGGATGAGGAAGTACAGGGTGAAGACGGCCATCACGAGGGTGGCGGCCATCCGGGACATGAGCGGCTCGCGCACCGTGCGGGTGCGCGCGTTCTCGGGGCCGTACCCCGCGGTCCGGGTCAGCATGCTCACTGGAACGCCCTCCTCTGCGTCAGCCGCAGGAAGACGAACGACAGCACGAACGTCAGCAGTGCGAGCACCACCGAGAAGGCTGCGGCAAGGTTGAAGTTCGGCACCGTCGAGGTGGTGTAGACCAGCAGGTTCGGCGTGAACGTGGAGCTGACCGAGGTCGTGAACGTCCGGAACACCTGCGGTTCGGTGAGGAGCTGCAGCGTGCCGATGATCGAGAACACGCCGGTGAGCACGAGCGCCGGGATCACCAGCGGGATCTTCACCGACAGGGCGATGCGCAGCTGCCCGGCGCCGTCGATCCGCGCGGCCTCGTAGATGTCCTGCGGGATGGCCTGCAGCGCGGAGTAGATGATCAGCATGTTGTAGCCGATGTAGACCCACGTCACGACGTTCGCGATCGACCACAGCACCAGCGAGCTGCCGAGCAGGTCCACGTTGCTGGTGACGACCTCGAACGGCGAGAGACTGGGCGAGTAGAGGAAGCCCCACATGATCGCCGCGATCACGCTCGGCACCGCGTAGGGCGCGAAGAACGCCAGCCGGTAGAACCGCTTGCCCTTGACCAGGGTCGAGTCGATGAGCAGGGCCAGCAGCAGCGCGATGCCGAGCATCACCGGAACCTGCACGACGCCGAAGAGCAGCACCCGGCCCAGCGACGCCCAGAAGGCGTCGTTCTCGAACACCTGCCGGTACTGGGCGAACCCGCCGAAGACCTCGGTCGCCGCGCCGAAGGTCCCTTCCCGCTCGACGACGAAGAACGAGCGGTAGGCCGCGTACGCGATCGGTGCGAGGTAGAAGAGCGCGAACAGCACGAGGAACGGCGACACGAGCACGGCCACGGCGCCGCCGTGCGACGACCGCCGTCGCCGCGCCGGTGCCCCGCGGGCGGTGCGAGCCGCCGTGGCGGCTGGTCCGGTGGTGGTCATGCGTCCTCCTCCGAGGTCGGGCGGGAGTCCTGCGGGAGCTCGCGGACGACGGCGACGTCGCCCGGGGCCACGTGGTGCTCGGTCGCGTCGTGGCCGGTCAGGAGCTCGGTGCCCCCGACCTGCGCGACGAAGGGTTCGTCCGAGCCGTTGACGACGAACACGTACGAGGCGTCGTCGGCCGTGCGGCGCAGGACGTCGACGTCGCCGCCGGCACCGGGCAGGACGGGCCGGACGTCGGCGTCGGCCAGGACCTCGGCGACGAGGTCCTGGCGCCCGGCGTCGTCGAGGCGGGCCGCCACGTACCAGGCGGCGCCGCCGCCGTACCGGTGTCGGGTGAGCGCCGGCGACCCGGCGACGGGGCCGTCGGCGAAGCGTGCCCGCACCTCCGCCCCGCGGGCCTCGAGGCGCTCGGTCCACACGCTGGCGCGGCGGCCGTCGTCGAGGGACACGGTCTCGCCCGCCTGCAGCGGGAAGAACTCGTCCGAGCGCGCACCGAGCACGTCGCGGAACGCCCCCGGGTAGCCGCCGAGGCGGACGTGGTCGTGCTCGTCGACGATGCCGGAGAAGTAGGTGACCAGGGCCGTGCCGCCGTCGGCCACGAACCGGTCGACCTCCGCCGCCGCGGCGTCCGTGACGAGGTACAGGGTGGGCACCACCACGAGCCGGTACCCCTCGAGGTCGTCGCCGGGGCGCACGACGTCGACGGCGACGCCGGCCCGGCGCAGCGCGGCGTGCATCGCGTGGACCTCGTCGAGGTAGCGCACGTCCCCGGTGGGGTGGCCGGGCCGGTCGGCCGCCCACCACGCCTGCCAGTCGAACAGGAGCGCCACGTCGGCCCGCAGCACCGATCCCGTGACCTCGTCGAGCGCGTCGAGCATCCCGCCGAGCCGGACCGTGGAGCGCCACTGCGCGGAGTCGGTGCCCGCGTGGGGCAGGAGCGCGGAGTGGAAGCGTTCGGCCCCGGCGCGCGAGGCCCGCCACTGGAAGAAGCAGACGGCGTCCGCGCCCCGGGCGACGTGGGAGAGCACCATGCGCTCGAGCTCGCCGGGCCGCTTGGCGATGTTGCGCGGCTGCCAGTTGACGGCGCCCGCCGCGGCCTCCATGAGCATCCAGGGGCGCCCGCCCGCCAGCCCGCGGGTGGCGTCGGCGGTGAAGGCGAGCTCGCCCCACGGGTCCGGCAGGCGGTGGTCGAGGTAGTGGTCGTTGGCGACGACGTCCATGTGGTCGGCCCAGTCCCAGTAGTCCTGGGTGTCGATGTGGGCCGCGACCATGAAGTTCGTGGTGACCGGCGCCGTGCTGCGCTCGCGCAGGATCGCGGCCTCGGCGTCGTACCAGTCGAGCAGCGTGTCCGAGCTGAACCGCCGGAAGTCGAGCATCTGGGTCGGGTTCTCCGGGGACTCGACGTGGCGCGGGGGGAGGACCTCGTCGAACGACCCGTAGCGCTGGCTCCAGAAGCTCGTGCCCCACGCCTCGTTGAGCGCGTCGACGGTGCCGTAGCGCTCGGCCAACCAGCGCCGGAAGTCGCGTGCCGACACGTCGCAGTAGCACAGCGCGTTGTGGCAGCCCAGCTCGTTGGACACGTGCCACATCGCGAGCGCCGGGTGGTCGGCGTAGCGGTCGGCGACGGTCTCCACGAGCCGCATCGCGTGCTCGCGCACGACCCGCGAGCTGGGGCACCAGGCCTGGCGGCCGCCCGGGCTGACGGTGACGCCCTCCCGGGTGACGGGCAGGATCTCGGGGTGCGCGGTGGTGAGCCACGGCGGGGGTGTCGAGGTGCCGGTGCCGAGGTTCACCGCCACGCCGTGCGCGTGCAGGAGGTCCAGGACGGTGTCCAGGTCGTCGAAGCGGTGCACGCCGGGCGCGGGTTCGATCTCGGCCCAGCCGAACACGTTGACGGCGACGAGGTCGACGCCGGCCTCGCGCATGAGCCGGGCGTCCTGCTCCCACGTCTCGCGGGACCACTGCTCGGGGTTGTAGTCGCCCCCGAACGCGATCCCGGGGCGCGGGAGACCAGGTCGTCCCTGGTGAGTACGCATGTCCACGTCGACTGCCGATCCTCGTCCTCGAAGAAACTGTGTGTGCACGTGCACACATTCATTGACGATACATGCTGCGACGTGGTGTGTCCACGTGCACACACGGATTGGAACGATACGATGTCGGCATGACCTCCCCACGCCGCACCCGGGCGACGGTGCACGACGTCGCGGCGCAGGCGGGGGTCTCGCGGGGCACCGTCTCCCGCGTGCTCAACGGCGCCGGGTACGTCTCCGCGGACGCCCGCGCGCGCATCGAGGCGGCGATCGCCGAGGTCGGGTACGTCCGCAACACCGCGGCACGCAACCTGGCGCGCAGCAAGACGTGGGCGGTCGGGTTCGTGGTCCACGAGCCGCACCAGCTCTTCCTCGAGGACCCCAACATCGGGTCCATCCTGCTCGGCACGAACGAGGTCGTCGCCGACGCGGACCACCAGCTCGTCGTGCTCGTCGTCGACTCCGACCGGGACGCGAAGCGCGTGTCCGGCTACCTGCGCGGGGGGTTCGTCGACGGTGCCGTCCTGGTGTCCGCCCGGTCCGACGACACGGTCGCCGACGCGATCGTGGAGTTCGGCCTGCCGGCGGCCTTCGTCGGCCACCCGGCCGGGCGCGCGTCGGTCCCGCACGTCCGCATCGACAACCGCACCGCCGCACGACAGATCACGGAACGACTCCTCGCCACGGGGCGCCGGCGGGTCGGCATGCTCGCCAGCGCCCTGGACCGCGACTCCGGCGCCGACCGGCTCGAGGGGTTCCAGCAGGCCCTCGGCGACCGCTTCGACCCGCGTCTGGTCGTCGACGACCCGCTCTACTCGTACCAGTCCGGCGTGGCCGGCATGGCCGAGCTGCTGGACCGCGAGCCCGCGCTCGACGGCGTCTTCGCGGCGTCGGACGCGGTCGCGGCCGGGGCGCTGGAGACGTTGCGGGCACGCGGGCGCCGGGTGCCCGAGGACGTCGGGCTCGTCGGTTTCGACGACAGCGCCTGGGCGACGCGCAGCACGCCGCACCTGTCCACGGTGCGGCAGCCGGCGCGGGACATGGGCCGGGCCGCGGCGCGGCTCGTGCTCGACCAGCTCGGCGGCCACGAGGCGCACGACGTCACGCTGCCGACGGAGATCGTCTGGCGGGACTCCGCCTGACCCGCGGGACGGTGCCCGGCGTTCAGCGCGCGGCCGCGTCCCGGGCGTCCGCGAGACGCCGCACCTCGACGTCCGGCAGCTCGTCCCACCACCGCCGGTAGCGGCGGAACACCGCGGGCTCGCGGTCGGCCAGCAGCTCCTGCAACGAGGCCGCCTCGGCGGCCAGCGCGGACCAGACCCGGTCGGGCAGCGGCTCGACGACGGCCGCGTCGATCCCGTCGTCGGTCGCCCGCCAGAACCCGGCGACGCGGCCGTCCACGAGGACGGTCGCCAGGGTGTCGCCGTTGCGGCGCACGACGTGACCGCGCAACGGCTCGGGCACCACCCGGGTCCGGTCGGCGTGGGCGAGCAGGAGGCTGTCCCACATGCCCAGCAGGCGTGGGGGAGCGGGGGTGTCGGCGGCGGGTCGCGGGGCGTCCGGCAGGTCCAGCAGGGTGACGCCGTCGGGCCCGTCGATCTCGACGAGCTCCGGCCGCAGGGTCTCGACCGCGGGCCCGGTCCAGGGCTTGCGCAGCATCGTGAACCGGGCGAAGTCCGCCTCGGTGGCGGGGCCGAAGGCGGCGAGGTAGCGCCGCAGCAGGTGCACCACGGCGGGGTCGTCCCCTGCCGGCGGCTCGTTCGCGGCGGTCCGGGCGCCGGCGCGGTAGACCCGCTCGCGCGGGCTGAAGGACCACGGTGCCCCGCTCGGGACGTGGTGCAGCGGGGCCAGGGTCCGCAGGGCGAACCAGGTGGCGGGTGCCCGCTCGTCGTCCAGCAGGCGGCTCAGCTCGGTGACGATCTCGTCCTGGGTCCGCGGCCGGTCGGCGAAGGCCAGCACGGCGTCCCGCACCTCGTCGGCCTCGGCGGGGGTCAGCCGGGCCGGGGCGAAGCGGCGGTCGTTCAGCCGGGAGCCGCGCAGCGGATGCGTCATCGCGTGGTGGAACGCCGCCCAGTCGTCCCGGTGGACGGCGTGCAGCGTGACCCGCATCAGGGTGGCGCGCACCACCGTGCCGGAGGCGAAGGCGGCGTCCAGGTCGTCCGGGCGGAACCCCGCGACGCGGTTCCAGAGCGCCAGGTACGGGCCGGC
>NZ_JABFAJ010000004.1 GCF_013085345.1 Isoptericola sediminis
CCGGAGCGGCCGGCGCCGGAGCAGCCGGTACCGGTGCCGCGGGTGCCGGCGCCGGAGCGGCCGGTGCGGCCACCGCGGGCACGGCCACCGGGGCGGCCGCCGGCGGATCGGCCGTCGGCGGAGCGGCCGTCGGTGCCACGGCAGGAGCTGGTGCCGCCGGCGCCGCGGGAGTGTCCGGGGCGGCTGTCGTCGCCTCGACCGGCGCCGTGGCCGCGGCCACGGTCGGGGTCGTCTCCGTGCTCGGGGTGATCAGCGACGCCGACGCCGCGCAGGAGGTCCCGGACGGTGCCCCGGTGGCGGTCGAGGCGTCCCCGTGGCCGTCGGCGGACGCCGAGGGGCAGGCCGACCCGTCTCCTGGCCCGGACCCGCAGGAGGACCCTACCGACCCGGCGAACCTGCCGTGGCTCGCGGACGACCCCGGTATCCCGGTGCCGGCCGCGGTCAGCGTGCAGGTGCCCGACGCCGACGCCGAGCTCCGGCCCCGCGCGACCGACTACCTCACCGTCCAGGTCTCCAACCCCGGAGGGCTCCCGGCGGTGGACGCCCACGTGCGGCTCACGCTGCCGGCGGGCATGCAGCACGCTCCGTCCTCGGCCATCCAGGGTGCCGGCGGCACCGTGCCGCGTCCGCTGACGGTCGAGACCCTGCCGTGCACCGCGACCGCGGAGCCGCAGCGGGTGCTGTGCCGGCTCGGCACGATCGACGCCGACGAGCAGGCCACGGTGCGGGTGCCCGTCGTCGTGCGGGACGGCGGGTCCTACGACGTGATGGCGGAGGTCTGGGCGGAGGGTCTGGAGGTGCGCCGACTGGCACTGCCGCCGACCCGCGTGGGCTCGTTCGGACCGGAGCTGACGACGCGGGCTGCCGACGTCGAGCTCGCCGCCAACCCGGGTCTGGGCACGGTCCCGTTCTCGGTGCGCAACACCGGCGACCAGCCCACCGGCGACGGGTGGGCCGTCCGCCTCCGGGTGCCGGCCGGGCTGGTGCCGCACTCCGTCACCGGCGGGCTGGACTGCGAGCCCTCGGCCGGCGGCGCCGGGGTCTGGTTCTGCTCGGGTGCCGTGCTGCAGCCGGGGGAGGCCGTGGACGCGGCCGTGAGCGTCGTCGTCGACGGCAGCACCGAGGCCGGTGCGTACACCGTCGACGTGGAGCCCGTCTTCGCCGACGACGGTCCGACGATCGCCGCCGCGTCCTCGGTGGGAGTGCCGGAGGGCTGGGCCGGGGTGCTCGCCGGGGTCGGCGGGGTGCAGGCCTCCTGCCGCGCCACCGGCGGCGTCGGCGTGGCCGACGCGGTGGTCTCCGGCACCTACACCAACACCACCGGCTGGACGGTGACGGTCGCGCTCGCCGCCGCCGGGTCGACCGCGACGGAGCGCCCGGTGCTGGTCCCGGGGGCGCGGGCCACGCTGACCGTGCCCGACGGGCTGCGGGTACCGGCGGGCAGGGCGACCTGGACGGTGTCGACCGTCGTCGCCGGGGAGACGTACAGCCGGGTCGTGGCCTCGGGCGCCCACGGCGCGGCCGAGTGCTACGACCCGCGCTGGGAGGTCGAGACCACCGCCGAGGCCGTCAACGTCGAGGGGCGGGTGAGCGTCCGGGGCACCATCGTCAACCGCGGTGACGAGCCGATGCAGGCGGGGATGTCGGCACTCGGTCGGGAGGCCGACCGGGTGCGGCTCGGTGCCGGCGAGAGCACCACCTTCACGGTCCCGACCGGCAGCACCGCCACGGACGCCGGCCGCGTGACCTTCGACCTGTACCGCTGGGTGCTCGACGTCGACGGGGACGAGCCGGTCGTCGGGGTCGTGCCGGCCACCGCGCCGACGGCGACGTACCCGGCGGCGGCGATCGCCCCCGCCGTGGGCAAGGTCGTCCCCGCGGGTGCCTGCCGGTTCGACCCGGCCGCGGAGGTGTCGACGCGCACCTTCACCGTGCCGCTGGACAACTCGGCCTCGACGCTGCCGGTGGTGTTCCGGGTCGAGCTCGGCGACCGGGTCGAGCAGCTGCGCCTCGGGGGCGGGGAGTCCGCGAGGTTCGAGGTGGAGGTCCCGTGGGGGACCGACGAGGCCGTGGTCAGCGCCGACGGACGGAGCCTGGCGACCGTCGACGTCGGGTTCGCCGGGTGCGCGACCGCACCCGCTTCGCCGGACGTCGACGTCACGGCCGCCGCTCAGTGCGAGGACGGTGACGCACGCCTGGTGGTCGACGTCCGCGAGCGGGACGGGCACGACTGGCGCGCGACGCTGCTGCGCGACGGCGACGAGGTCGCGGCCCGTGACCTGGCGGCCGACGATGCCGTCCGGTTCGTCGTCGACGCCGACGGGGCGCGCCTCGCCGCCGGGGAGGTGACGGTCAGCCTGACCCGGAGCGTGGAGGGCACCCCGACCACGGTCCGCCGGACGGTCGAGCACGGAGGCACCCGCTGCGTGGTGATCGCCCCCTCCGCGTTCCTTGACGAGGGGTCCCTCGAGACGGAGTCCTCCGGCGACGGGATGACCTCGTGGCGCGAGGTCGGGGTCGTCCTGGACAACACCGGCTCGACCGTGGAGGTCGACTTCCGCGTCGAGGGTCCCGGGGGCGACACCGAGGTGACGGTGCCGGCCCGCGCGACGCGGACCACGGAGGTCCAGCGGGTCGACGGCCGACAGGGGGGACGCTGGACGGTCTCCACCGAGACGTGGTCCACCACGCTCGACGTCGCGGCGTTCACGGGGGCCGAGGCCGGCTGGTGCGCCGAGCCGATCGGCTGGGGACAGCGCTACGCCACCGGTGAGGTGCGGTCGTGGAACGGCGTCGACTACCGCTACCGCGGCGTGACCGGCGACGAGGGGGACGCCCCGGGGCAGGTGGGGCGGTCCGAGCGCAACGGACGGGCGCCGGGCGGGACCGACGCCTGGTTCGACCGGTCCGAGCGGGACGAGACCTGGGCCGGCGGCTGGTCCCGCTGGGAGCAGGTCGGCGACTGCGAGGAACGCTGAGCCGGCCGGCGGGCGGCCGGCCGACCCCGGTGCTCAGACGACGCCGTAGAGGCGGTCTCCCGCGTCACCCAGGCCGGGCACGATGAACTTGTGCTCGTTGAGCCGCTCGTCGACCGCGGCGGTGACGATCTGGACGTCGGCGCGCTCGCCGATCGCCTCCTTGACGACCTCCAGGCCCTCCGGCGCGGCCAGCAGGCACACGGCCGTCACGTCGCGCGCGCCCCGCTCGAGGGCGTAGTCGATCGCCGCCACGAGCGTGCCGCCGGTCGCGAGCATCGGGTCCAGGAGGAAGACCTGCCGGTCGGTGAGGTCGTCGGGCAGACGGTTGGCGTAGGTGACCGCCTCGAACGTCGACTCGTCGCGCTGGAGCCCGAGGAACCCGACCTCCGCCGTCGGCAGCAGCCGCGTCAGGCCGTCGAGCATGCCGAGGCCGGCACGCAGGATCGGGATGACGATCGGGCTCGGGTGGCTCATCCGGACACCGGTGGTCGTCGTGACGGGCGTGCGGATCTCCTTCTGCTCCGTCCTGACGTGCCGGGTCGCCTCGTAGGCGAGCAGCGTCACGAGCTCGTCGACCAGCAGCCGGAAGATCGGCGACGGTGTCGACTCGTCACGCAGCACGGACAGCTTGTGGGCGACGAGCGGGTGGTCGGCGATGTGCAGGCGCATGGTCACACGGTACCGGTCGCGCCCGGGCGCGGACCGCACGGCGGCGGGCCCGGCCGGTCGTGCCGGCCGGGCCCGCGGGGTCGCGACGCGGTGCCGGTCAGCCCCGCCGGAGCCGGCGCCGCACCAGGAACAGGCTCGCACCGGCCGCGACCAGCAGCGCGGCGACGGTGACGGCGATGCCGACCGCAGCCCCGGTGCGGGGCAGCTCGGCGTCCGGTGTGCCGTCCGCCACGGTCACCGGTCCGTCCGTCTCGTCGCCGCCGCCGCCCGACGGGGTCCCGCACCCTTCGGACGGGGGTGTGACGTCGACGACGGCGGGCTCGCCGGGACCGGCCTCGAAGCTCACGCGCAGGGCGTCGCCCGGAGCCTGGCCGGGCCACGCGAGCCGACCCGCGAGGGGCTGGTCGGTGAGCTCGACGGCGGACCCGTCCTGCGCCAGGAACGTCACGGTCAGGGGCCTCGCGTCCTCCGGCTGCGCGCCCTCGGGCAGGGCGACGTCGTAGACCAGGACGGGTTCACCCGCCTCGCAGACGGCGGTGACGTCGCGGGGTTCGGGAGCGCAGGTCGCGTCGGTGAAGGTCACGAGGTCCCGGGGGTACAGGGCCGTGGTGGCGTCGACCGCGGTGTACCCCTCCGGCAGCTCGCCGAACGTGCTGCCCTGGGCGGCCTCGGCGACCACGCCCTCGTCCGTCGTGGTGTAGGTGACCTCGACGCCGTCGCGGGGGGCGACGAGCTCGTCGCCGGCCGTGCCGCAGAGGTCGACGGGCGTCGGGGGCTCGGGCACCACGACGACGGGTCCGTCGTCGTCGCACCCTGCCCGCGTGAACTCGAAGGTCCACGACGTCGCGGCCCCGTCGGCGAGCAGCACGTCCGCACCGGGGGTCGCGGTGACGGTGGCCTGCGAACGGTCGTCGGTCCAGCTGACCGAGTACTCGGCCAGCTCGGACTCGGGAAGCTCCACGCGGCCCTCGGTGTCGCACGCCTCGACGGGTGCCGGCTCCGGCAGCGTCACCGGTTCCGCGACGTCGCACGGGGGCACCGTCACGAGGTCGTCGAGGTCGTCGTGCCGCCAGTCGACGAGGTGGCCGGCGAACCCGCCGTCCGGCCAGACGATCCGCGTCGGGATCTCGAAGCCGTCGCTGACGTCGGCGACGTCCTGCTGGACGCCCCAGCCCGTGCCGCAGACGTCGGCGGGGAGGTTCTCGATGGGGAAGTCCTCCTCGTCCCAGAAGCTGTGCCCGTCGCGCTGGACGAGCAGCTCCTGCGGGCCGGAGTTGTGCCACGCGGCCGGCTGGTCCGGGTGCACCTTCTCGTAGAGGTACAGGCCGGTGACGAGACGCTCCTCGGGGGCGGCCTCGGCGGTGCAGGGCGTCGTCTGCCCGGACCACTCCCGGTCCCACTGGTCGTCGTCGAGCGCGTCCACGGCGACGTGCCAGGTGTGCGCGACGGAGCCGTCGTGGTCGAAGGACCCGGCGTACCGGGAGGTGAACCCGGCGTCGTCCAGGATCTCGTCGTCCACGGTGACGGTCACGCGGGCCCCGTCGTAGTACCGCAGCTCGACGTCGAGGCCGTCGCACGTGGCGGTGACGTCGGGGGTGTGGGCGGAGGCCGGTGCCGCGGTGGCGACGAGCAGGCTCCCGAGAGCCAGCGTCGAGGTCGCGATGCTCGCCAGCAGTCGTCTCACGATGATGGTGGTCCCTTCGGCAGGAGGTCGGGCGCGCGCGGCGGCGCGCCCGATGTGGTGGGGGAACGATGCTCATCCCATCACCGCACCGGCCGAAAAGGAACAAAGATGACAATCTTCTGAGGGTTTTCACCCGCTGCCACCGGTGCGGCGGGCCGCCTCTACGCTGGGCGGGGGACGACGACGAGGAGCAGCCGTGGACGAGCGTGGCCTGGCCCTGCCGTGGGCCGACGATGCCTTCCCGCCGCGCACGCTGAGCGAGCGTCGCGTCGTGTGGGACCACCTGATGGGCCTGGCCCTGCACGAGGCGACCCACGCCCTGGCGACGGACGACGTGCCCGTCGGTGCCGTCGTCGTCTCCCCGGACGGGCGGCTGCTCGGCCTCGGGCACAACCGCCGCGAGCAGACCGGGGACCCCACGGCGCACGCCGAGGTGCTGGCGCTGCGCCAGGCCGCGGCGAGCTGGGGGGAGTGGCGGCTGACCGGCTGCACGCTGGTGGTGACGCTCGAACCGTGCGTGATGTGCGCCGGGGCGCTGGTGGCGGCCCGGGTGCAGCGCCTCGTCCTCGGCGCGTGGGACCCCAAGGCGGGGGCGACCGGCTCGGTGTGGGACATGGTGCGCGACCAGCGGTCCCTGCACGAGGTCGAGGTGATCGCGGGCGTCCGTGCCGGGGAGTGCGGTGCCGTGCTGCGGGAGTTCTTCGAGGCGCGTCGCTGACCGCGCCCGATCGCTGTGGGTATGGAATCTGCAGCTCTGGAGCGCTCGAGACTGCAGATTTCATGCCCACAGCGGGCCGCAGGGGGTCGGGACAGCCCGACCATGAGGACGTGGGTCCACCGCATTCCGCGCCGGCCCGCGCCTGCCTAGTGTCGAGGACATGACCAGCACACCTGTGGCACCGCGCGACACCGCGCCGGCCGTCACGAGCCTGCCGGGGCTGCTGCGTGCCCCCTGGGCGGGGGCCACCTGGCGCGGCCTCGCCCAGCTCGCGCTCGGCTACCTCTGGCTCGTCTCCGTGGGCCTGGTGGTCTTCGACCTCGTGCTCGTGGCGGCCTCCCTCGTGCCCGCGCTCGGGCTCGGCCTCCTCCTGCTGCCGCCGGCCCTGTGGGTGGCCCGGTGGTTCGCCACCGCCGAGCGTGCTCGCCTCGCCGCCCAGACCGGCGTCGTGCTGCGCGACCCGGGACGGCGGCGCCCGACCCGGCCCGGCTGGTGGGGGTGGACGACGGCGGAGCTCGCCGACCGGCGCGGCTGGCTCGCCACGGCGTACACCCTGGCCGGACTGGTCGTGGCGACCGTGTTCCTCACGCTCGCCGTGGCCGCGGCGAGCGGTGCTGTCGCGGCCGTCGTCCTCGGGGCGCGCCGCGTGACCGAGGCCGATCTCACGGCGCTGTGGGCGGTGCCGATCGCCGTCGTGCTCGCCTGGTTCGCCGCTGTCCTGGCCCAGCTCGGCACCCTGGCGACGACCGCGTTGGCCCAGGCGATGCTCGGCGTCTCCCCGGCGGCCGAGGCACGTACCGCACAGCGCGCCGCCGAGGCCGAGGCGCGCGCTGCCGAGACCGACGCCGCCACGGCCCGGCAACGTGCCGTCGAGCTCACCGTCACCCGTGCCGCCGCCCTGGAGGCGGCCGACGCCGAACGGCGCCGCATCGAGCGGGACCTGCACGACGGCGCCCAGCAGCGTCTCGTCGCCCTCGGTGTCGCGCTCGGCTCGGCCCGCCGCGCCGCCGACCGGGACCCGTCGGCCGCGGTGGCGGCCGTCGAGCACGCGCACACCGAGGTCAAGGAGACCCTCGCCGAGCTGCGCGACCTCGTCCGCGGCATCCATCCGGCGGTGCTCGCCGACCGCGGCCTGGACGACGCCCTGTCGGCGCTCGCGGCACGCAGCCCCGTGCCGGTCCGGGTGGAGGCCGGCCCCGGCCTGGACGCCGTGGGCGCCGGGGTGCAGGCCGCCGCCTACTTCGTCGTCGCCGAGGCGCTGACCAACGTCGCCCGGCACGCCGCGGCCACCCGCGCCCACGTGCGTGCCGCCGTCGTCCCCGTCGCCGAGGGCACCGACCGCCTGCTGGTCGAGGTGTCCGACGACGGCCGCGGCGGCGCCGAGGCGCGTCCCGGCTCCGGGCTGGCCGGCCTGCGCGGCCGTGTCGCCGCCCTGGACGGCACGTTCGACCTGACCAGCCCGCCCGGTGCGGGCACCCGTCTGCGAGTGGAGCTGCCGTGCGTGTCGTGATCGCCGAGGACTCGGTCCTGCTGCTGGACGGCCTGACCCGGTTGCTGCAGACCGAGGGGCACGACGTCGTCGGGCACCGCACCGCCGAGGAGATGGTCGCCGCCCTCACCGCGCCGGGCTCGTCGCTGCCGGACCTGCTCGTCACCGACGTGCGGATGCCGCCCTCGCACACCGACGAGGGCCTGCGTGCCGCGGTGCACCTGCGCAGCCTGTACCCGGAGCTGCCCGTGCTCGTGCTCTCGCAGTACGTCGAGCAGCGGTACGCCGCCGAGCTGTTCACGCACGGCACCCGCTCGGTGGGGTACGTCCTCAAGGACCGCGTGGCCGACGTCGACGAGTTCCTCGACGCCGTCGAGCGGGTCGCCGCCGGTGGCACCGTCCTCGATCCCGAGGTCGTGTCGCAGGTGCTCGCCCGATCCCGCCACGATCTGGACGACCTCACCGCCCGGGAGCGCGAGGTCCTCGGGCTCATGGCCGAAGGACTGTCCAACTCCGCGATCGCGGACCGGCTCGTCGTCGGGTCCGCAGCCGTGGAGAAGCACGTGACCAACATCCTCACCAAGCTGGGGCTGCCCGTGGACGCGGACACGCACCGCCGCGTCCTGGCGGTGCTGCGCTGGCTCGACCGGAACGGAGACGCACGATGAGCCAGGACCTGTCCCCCTCGGAGCCGCGCCGCAGCGGCGCGGCCCGGGTACTCCTCACGATCGGCGTCGTCGTCGGCGTGCTGATGGTGGCCTGGGCCGCCCTGCTCCTGGTCGACCGGGCGCTGTCCGAGACGCGCACCGACCTGGAGTCCTACGACCCCGTCGGGCAGGTGGAGCTGGTCGCCGACGGCGACGTGACCGTGCGGGCCGACGACGACGCCACGGACGTGAGCGTCGAGGTCGTCTCCCGCGGCGGACTGGCCACCCCGGAGTACACGGTCGCGACCGGTGACGGGTCGCTGGTGCTGGAGAACATCTGCCCGGACCGGGTGTGGTGGTCGTGGACCTGCGCCGGGGAGCTGCACGCCGTCGTGCCGGCCGACACGGTGGTGACCGTCCACACCGCCAACGGCGAGGTGCGGGCCGAGGGGCCGACGGGCGCCGTCGAGCTGCAGACGTCCAACGGCGACGTGGTCGCGACGGACCTCGGCGGTTCGTTGGAGGCGCGGACCTCCAACGGCGAGATCGACGCGACCCGGGTCGGCGGGGACGTCGACGTGCAGTCCTCGAACGGCCGGATCGGCGTCGTGGACGCCGCCGGCGGGGTCGTCGCCCGGTCCTCCAACGGCGACGTCGAGCTGCGGGACGTCGGCGGGGACGCCGAGGCCCGGACCTCCAACGGCGGGATCGACGTCTCGGGCGCCGCCGGCGACGTCGTGGCCCGGACGAGCAACGGCGACGTCACCGTGGTCGGCGACGGCGAGCCGGTGGCGCTGACCATCGAGACGTCCAACGGGGAGCAGGTCATCGAGGCCCCGACCGACCCGGGGGCGTCGCGGACCGTGGAGATCCACAGCTCGAACGGGGACGTGGCCTACCGGGCGCCCTGACGCGGCCGCCTCAGATCGCCGGGATACGGATCCCGAAGACCTCGTACGCGGCCCGGCGTGCGGCGTGCCAGCCGGACATGCCGTGCACGCCGGGTCCCGGGGGCGTCGACGCCGAGCACAGGTAGACGTGCCCCGCCTGCCGGTAGGGGTTCGCCGCCGCGGTGGGCCGCGCGATCATGCGCCACAGGCTGGTCCGCCCGCCCGCGATGTCGCCGTCGACGAGGTTCGGGTTGTGCCCGGCCAGCTCGGCCGCGGGGGTGCACCGGGAGGCGACGACGGCGTCGCGCACCCCGGGGGCGAACCGCTCCAGCTGGTCGACGACCACGTCCGTGACGTCCCGCGTCGACCCGGCGGGCACGTGCGTGTACGCCCACACCGGCCGCAGGCCGCCGACCTCCCGCGACGGGTCGGCCACCGACGGGTCGCTGACCAGGCACACCGGCGCCGCGGCGTGGTCGCCCGCGGCGACCGCCGCCTCCGCCCACGCCATCTCCGCCCGGGTGCCGCCGACGTGCACCGTGCCCGCCCGCGCGACCTCCGGGTCCGCCCACGGCACCGGCCCGTCGAGCACCAGGTCGACCTTGGCCGCCGCGTTGCCCGCGGGGAACCGGGACAGGGCGCGCCGGCAGGTGGGGAACAGGGCGTCGCCGATGACGTCGAGCAGCGTGCTCGCCGGGGTGTCGAACAGGTACACGTGCGCCGAGGGCAGGTCCGTGCAGACCCGCACGGGGTGGTCGGTGATGACGGTGCCGCCGTGCGCCTCCAGGTCGGCCACCAGCGCGGCCGCGATGGCGCCGGACCCCCCGCGGGGGATCGGCCAGCCGCCGTCGAACCCTGCCGAGGTCGCGCCGTCCGGGGAGGTGCCGGCGCCGTCGGGGACGGCGTGACCCAGCGCCCCGAGCAGCAGCGCGGTGCCCGCCGCCCCGAGCGACGGCATCGGGGCGATCGTGTGCGCCGCGACACCGGTGAGCAGCGCGGCGGCCTCCTCGGTGCGGAACCGGGCGCTCCACGCCCCGGTGCCCTGCTCGAGCATCGCCGCCCCGAACTGTGCGGCACCGAGCAGGCCACCGACGTCGGACACCCCCCGGGGCAGCGACCGCTTGTCGCTCATCCCGACGGCGACCACCGCCTCCCAGCGCGCGGCCAGCGGACCCAGCAGGGACCGCCAGGCGCCGCCGTCGACCCCGAGCCGGTCGGCCGTGCGCTCCAGGTCGCGGTAGGCGATCCCGGCCCGGCCGTCGGGCAGCGGCTGGGCGTAGGAGATCTCGGGGGTGACCAGCTCGACGCCGTGGGCGGGCAGGTCGAAGGCGCGGAAGAACGGTGACGCCCACGCCATGGGGTGCACGGCCGAGCAGACGTCGTACGTCAGCCCGGGTGCCAGGTCGAGGTCCAGCGTGCGGGCACCGCCGCCCGCGGTGGGCAACGCCTCGAGCACCGTCACGGACAGTCCGACCCGGGCGAGCGTGACGGCGGCCGCGAGGCCGTTCGGGCCCGACCCGACGACGACCACGTCCTCCATGCAGGAAGCCTAGGACTCCTGGCGCAGCCCCGCGCGCACGGCCCCCGCGACCTCGGGGGCCAGCGTCCGGGCGAACGTCGTCGTCAGGTGCCCGTGGTCGAAGTACGCCGTGACGCCGCCGACCACCGGGTGGCAGACGTCGTCGCACATGAGGTCCTCGACGCTGGTGACGCTCACCGCACCGGTGGTGTCGGCGCTCGCGGCCGCGGCCAGCGGGTCCGGCTCCAGCGCCACCTCCGGCGGCGCGCCGCAGGCGTCCGGGTCGTCGCGGTGCTGCGTGAGGCAGTCCGGCACGTTCTCGGGCATGGCCGGGGTGTCGCGCAGCACGACGACGGGCAGCCCGGCGTCGGTGAACGCCGCCAGGGTCTCGACGTAGGCCTCCTGCGCGACGCGTTCCTGGTCCTGGGGTGCCACGTCCGCCAACGGCTGGTGGGTGCGGTTCGACATGATCACCAGGTCGTAGTCGCCGCCGACGATGCTGTCCACGGCCCACCGGTTGGTGTCCCGGCAGGCCTCGGAGACGCCCTCCCCGAGGAGCTCCAGGGGCAGGTCGACGGTGTAGCAGACGGACTGCAGGTAGGTGTCGAGGCGCCAGCCCTCGGTGGCGATCGCGTCCTCGAGCGCGGGCAGCCAGTGCCCGGCGTGGGAGTTGCCGACCAGGGCGATGCGCGCCGTCGGGTCCTCCTCCGCGCCGTAGGTGCAGGTGTTCCGCGTGGTGAAGGGCGAGTTGTTCCAGCAGCCGTCGTCGTACACGGCGGGCTTGTCGTCGGCGGCGGCCTCGGGCGGCCAGACCAGGCCCGGGTCCGCGCAGGAGTCGTCCCGCACCACGGTGGCGCCCACGCACGGGGCGGCCTCGGCGACGGCGGCCCGGGCCTCGGTGATCGCCTCGCGCTCGTCCGCGGTGGCCTGCGCGGTCACGGCCGCGGCGGTGCCGCCGACCACGACGACGGTACCGGCCAGCAGGACGAACGTGGCGGCGAGCCGCCGGGTCAGCAGCGGCTGCCAGCGCAGGCGCTCCTCCACGTACCGGCGGGAGACCGCGGCCAGCAGCAGCGTCACCGCGAGCACCGCGAGCATGTCGGCGGCGGTCAGCTCGCGCCCGATCGCGAACGGCACGATGACCACGAGCGGCCAGTGCCACAGGTAAGCCGAGTAGGAGGTGTCGCCCAGCCACTGCACCGGCCGCACGCGCAGCAGGGCGCCGGGGCCGGTGCGGGTGTCGTCGGCGTCCGCGGCGATGACCAGCGCGGTGCCCACGGTCGGCAGCAGCGCCGTGTAGCCGGGGAACGCGGTGGCGGAGTCGTAGGCGAGGACGGCCGCGACGATCATCGCCAGGCCGAGCCAGGCGGTCGCGGCGCGCACCCCGTCGTGGCGCAGCAGCAGGCGCGAGGTGCCGGCGCGGGCGGCGAGCACCGCGGCGAGCAGGCCGCCGAGCCCGAGCTCCCAGAACCGGGTCGTGGACACGAAGTAGGCGGCGGCCGGCTCGACCCGGGTGGCCCACACCGACCAGCCGAGGGACGCCACGACGACCGTGCCGGTCAGCGCGACGGCGAGCACCGCCGTCGGGCGCTCGCCGTCGACGCGGCCGACCGTGCCGGTGCGCCGGGCGAGGCGCACGCCGAGCCAGGCCACGGCGGCGAGGAGCAGCGGCCACAGCAGGTAGAACTGCTCCTCGATGGACAGCGACCAGTAGTGCTGGACGGGGGAGTGGAGCTGGTCCGCCGCCAGGTAGTCCGTCTCGCTCGCGGCCAGCACCCAGTTCTCCACGTACAGCGCCGAGGCGAGCACCTCCCGGCCGACCTGGGCCAGCGCGGTGACGGGCAGCCACACGGCGGCCGCGACCAGGGTGACGAGCAGGACGAGGCTGGCGGCCGGGATCAGACGGCGGACGCGTCGTCCCCAGAAGTCCAGCAGGTCGCGGCCGCTGCGGATCGGGCGCCGCAGCAGGTGGCTCGTGATGAGGAACCCGGAGACGACGAAGAACACGTCCACGCCGACATACCCGCCGGTGACCGCGGCCGGCCACAGGTGGAAGCCGAGCACCGCGGCGACGGCGACGGCACGCAGACCCTGGATGTCGGTCCGCGGGGAGGAGGGGGTGGACACGGGTCAGAGCATCTCATCCACGGCTGGGAGCGGCGGCCCGGCGGTCGGTCGCCGGCTCAGAGCAGCTCGGCCAGCGCCGCGAGCGTCTCGCTCGCCCCGGCGTCCACCTTGACGGTGGCCAGCGGGTCGCCGCGGGTCTCGCCGCGGTTGACGATGACGACGGGCTGGCCGTTCTTGGCGGCGCGGCGCACGAACCGCAGGCCGCTCATCACCGTCAGGCTGGTGCCGGCCACGAGGAGGGCGTCGGCCGACTCGACGAGCGCGAAGGCTCGCTCGACCCGCTCGCGCGGCACGTTCTCGCCGAAGTAGACGATCTCGGGTTTGAGCACCCCGCCGCAGAACTCGCAGTCGGCCGGGTTGAAGTGGGAGGTCCGGGCGATCACGGCGTCCGCGTCCGGGGCGACCTCCACGTCGGCGACGGTGGTGCCGCCGTCGAGCACGGACTCGATGAACCCCGGGTTGAGGGCGTCGAGACGCTCGGCCAGATGGGCGCGGGAGATGGTGCGGCCGCAGCTCAGGCAGACGACCGAGTCGTAGCGTCCGTGCAGGTCGATGACGGTGCGCGACCCCGCGTCCTCGTGCAGCAGGTCGACGTTCTGGGTGATGACGCCGCGCACGATGCCGCGGTCCTCGAGGTCGGCGAGCACCCGGTGGCCCTCGTTCGGGTGGGTGCGGTGCACGTGCCGCCAGCCGACGTGGTTGCGGGCCCAGTAGTGCCGACGGAAGTCCGGGTCGCCGACGAACTGCTGGTACGTCATAGGGTTGCGCGGCGGGGAGTCGGGGCTGCGGTAGTCGGGGATCCCCGAGTCGGTGGAGATGCCGGCACCGGTCAGCGCCGTGAACGTGCCGCCCCGCAGCAGGCGCGCTGCGTCGACGACGTCGCCGTGCTGGATCACGGCGTCGGGCGGCAGCTCCCAGCGACGTTCCTGGTACGTCGGCGCGAGCGGTCGGGCGGCGGGTTCCACCCCCCGAGAGTACGACGGCGGCGCGGGCCGGTGCGTCCGGCCCGCGCCGATCCGTGCGGTCAGGCGTCCCCGGGCAGGTCGCCCGCGGCCGGGGGCTGACCGCCCTCCGGCGGCATGCCCCCCTCGGGTGCCGTCCCACCGGCGGGCGGCTGGCCGTCGCCCGGGGCGCCGCGACCGCCACCGGGGCCCATCGTCGTGGCGATCGACTCCACGGCGGTCGCCATGCCCACGTCCTGGCCGTCGACCTGCACGGTGTAGCTCTCCCCGACGGTGATCCCGTCGGCGGTGAGGTTCAGGGTGGACAGCGCCACCCCGGCCAGGACCGTGGCGACCTCCTGGCCGTCGGCGTCGAGCACGGTGACCGTGGACCCGGCGTCGGCCGCCCCGTCGACGGTGAGCCAGCCGTTCGCGCTGGTGACGGCGCCGTTGGCGTCCACCGGGCCCTCGCCGCCGTTGGCCGCTGCCGCGATGGCGAGCGTGCCGCCCGAGACGTCGATGACCCCGTTCGAGTCCAGGCCGTCACCGCCGCCGGCGACCGTCACCGCGCCCCCGGTCACCGTCAGGGAGGCGCCGGCCTGGACGGCCTCGCCGCCCCCGCCCCCGCCGGGGCCGGCCATCTCCTGCTCCTGCGCCTCGTCCGTCGCCGCGGAGTCCTCCGTGCCGTCGTCGGCCTCCTTGACGGTCGCGTTGAGGCCGTCGTCGGAGGCGGTGACGTCCACGGTGCCGCCGGAGATCGCGATGACGGCCGCCTCGACGCCCTCCTCGGAGCCGCTGACGGTCAGCGACCCGTCGACGACCGCGACGTCGGTGAACCCCTGCACGCCGTCGGAGCCGGCCTCGACCGTCACGTCCCCGCCGAGCTGCGCCACGTACCCGGCGGTCGCGTCGGAGTCGTCGTCGGACTTCAGGCCGTCGCCGCCCGCGGTGACGTCGATCGTGCCGCCGGTGACCACCAGGTAGTCCTTGCCGCGGATGCCGTCGTCCACGGCGTCCACGGTGATGCTGCCGGCGGCGATGACGAGCCCGTCCTTGCCGGTGATGCCGTCGTTGCTGTTCCCGACGACGTCGAGGGAGCCGGTGCCGGAGATCGCCAGGTCGGCGGTCGAGTACAGGGCCGCGTTGGCGGCGTTGTCGGCATCGGTCTCCTCGTACTCGGCGGCGTCCTCGAGCCGGTTGGTCGAGCCGTCCGCCAGCACCACCGACACCTGGTCGGCGTCCTGGACGTCGACGGCCGCCCCCGTGGAGGAGGTGATGTCCACGCCGTCCAGCACCAGCCGCACGACGCCGTCGTCCTCGGACTCGACCACGATCTGCCCGGCCAGCTCGCCGGACAGCCGGTAGGTGCCCGGCGAGGTGATGGTCACGGTGTCGCCGTCGACCTCCACCCCGTCGGCGGAGGTCGGGGCGGACAGGTCGATCGCGACCTCGTCGGCGGCGTCGTCCGTGGTCTCCGCCAGGGCCACGGTCTCGGAGGCGTCGAGGTTCTCGGCGAGCACCTCGGCGGCGGTCATGCCGGAGGAGGACGTGGTGAGCACGGTGGACTCGTCGGAGGTGGTCGTGTCCTCGCCGGAGGCCGAGCTCTCGGCCGCGGTGGCGGCGTCGGCCTCCTCGGTCGTCGTGCCGCAGGCGCCGAGCGCGCCGAGAGCCAGCGCGGCCGCCGCAGCACCTTCGACGGCGCGGGTCCAGCGGGTCCGGCGTGGCAGGGACTTCGGGTTCATGGTGGGTCCTTTCGGGTCAGGCGGCCAGGCGCTCGCGGCGGAGGCGGCGCCACGGATGGTCGGGCAGGTCGGGGCGCAGGACGGCGAGACCTGTCGCGTACTTGGAGAGGCGGTCGGGGCGGTGCCCGGAGCGCCACAGCAGGCGGTCCACGGACGACGGCGCGGTGCCGGCCTTGGTCTCGACGACGACCAGGTCGCCGACGTCGGCCGTGCCGCGTTCGTCGTCGTGGCCGGGGACGAGCTGCCAGGTCAGCGCCGTGTCGAGGGTGACGCGGGCGTCGGGCGTCAGCAGGGTGGTGCGTCGGTAGCGCGAGCGCAGCACGGGCCGCAGGGCCGACGACGGCGGGGCGGCGAGGCGGGCCGCGGCCAGCCGGTCGTCGACGAACTCGGCCGCCTCGGCGTCGAGGTCGTCCGCGACGTCCGTCGCGGGGCAGCGCTCCTTGACGGTGACCCCGCGGGCGGCGCGGGTCTTGACCTCGAGGAAGGTGCCGCCGGTGTCGACGTAGGTGCGGGTGCGGACCTTGAAGCGCCGGCGCCGCCGGCGCGCGGCCTGGTGGAAGGTCACCAGGTCGGGGGTGTCGAGGTAGGTCGAGGAGTAGGTGAACGTGCGCCCGCCGTCGATCTCCAGGACCCGGGTGGCGGGGTCGAGGGCGTCGACGAGGTCGGTCGCCTCGGCCGCCGTCAGCACGTACTTGCGGTCGACGCGGGTCTGCAGGGCGGCCTCGACGTTCAGCTCGTCCAGGGAGACCGGCGCGAGATGGTCGACGACCAGGGCGGTCATCGGGAGACCGCCAGGTGCGCCGGGGTGTTCTCCGGGGCCGGGGCGGGGGAGTCCGGGGCCTTCGTGCGTCTCCGGAGTGCCGCCGTCGTCCCCGCGCCGACGCGGTAGCGGACGTCCACGACCGTGGTGTCGTTCGCCAGGTCGAGCTTGAGGACGGTCACGCCGTGCACGCAGGCGTCGAGCAGGTGCTCGAGGTGGGCGACGAGCGCGTCGTGGTCGGGCAGGGCTCGGTCCACCACGACCTGCGCGGTGCGGTGCCGGGCGAACAGGCGGGGGTGGTCCGCGATCGCCATGACGAGGACGACCAGCGCCATGCCGGCCACCGCCAGCCACCCGACCGCGGCACCGAGCCCGCCGAGCAGACCCAGGGCGAGGGCCGCGAAGTAGTAGGCGACCTCGTGCTGGGACAGCTCGCGGGACCGCAGCCGGATGATCGACAGCACGCCGAACAGACCCAGCCCGAGGCCGGCGCCGACGCTGCTCTGCGCGAGGACGGTCGCCACGGCCAGCACGCCGACGTTCACCCCCAGGTAGGCGACCACGAGGTCCCGGCGGCGGTGGCGGGGGAAGTACAGGGCGAGGACCAGGATCGTGACGGCGAGGGCGTCGAACGCGTAGAGCAGGGCGGGTGTCATGTCGCTCCCGGGACGGGGACCGCAGGGTCCGTGGGTCGATGTGCCGCCCAGTGGACACGGCGCAGTCCCGGGCGCCCTGGGACGGTCCTGCCGACTTCCTGGAAGTCCTGTGACGTGCCTGGACGTCCGCACGACGGCGCTCCGGTCGCCGGAACCCGTTGTCCCACCTAGCGTGGACAGGGCTGTTGCCCTCGGCGACGGCACCTCGACCGACCACGGAGGACGACCATGGCCGACAAGACTGCCTTTCCCCGCCAGCAGCAGGACCCGCCCGGCTGGACCCGGCAGATGGACCCCGTGCCCGACCACGGCGAGGAGTCGTACCAGGGCAGCGGAAAGCTGGCCGGCCGGTCGGCGCTGATCACCGGCGGCGACTCCGGCATCGGGCGGGCCGTGGCGATCGCGTTCGCGCGCGAAGGGGCCGACGTCGCGATCGGCTACCTGCCCGAGGAGCAGGAGGACGCCGACGAGACGGCGCGCTGGGTCCGCGGGGCCGGCCGCACGGCGGTGCTGCTGCCCGGTGACCTGACCGACGAGGACACCGCGAGGGCCCTGCCCGGGAAGGCCGCCGACGAGCTCGGCGGGCTGGACATCCTGGTGAACAACGCAGGCTTCCAGATGGCCCGACGCGAGTCCTTCGAGGACGTCACCACCGATGAGATCGACCGTGTCCTCAAGACCAACCTCTACGCGATGCTGTGGGTGACGCAGGCGGCGCTGGAGCACCTCAACGAGGGGGCGAGCATCATCAACAACTCGTCCATCCAGGCCTACCAGCCCTCGACGTCGCTGGTGGACTACGCCTCCACCAAGGCCGCGATCAACAACATGACGGTGAACCTGGCCGCCGAGCTCGGGCCGCGCGGGGTGCGCGTCAACGCCGTGGCGCCCGGTCCCATCTGGACCCCGCTGCAGCCGTCGACCCAGCCCCCGCACAAGCTCGAGAAGTTCGGTCTGGACACCCCGCTGGGCCGGGCGGGCCAGCCGGCCGAGGTCGCGCCCGCGTTCGTCTACCTCGCCTCCCCGGCGGACTCGAGCTACGTCTCGGCCACCGTGCTGGGAGTAACGGGCGGCAAGCCGGTGTTCTAGTCGGCGGATGCCGGCCCCGCCTCGGGTGCGGGCCCTGCCTCGGGGGTCGACCGCTCGACCCCAGCCCTCTCTCGCGAGGTCGTACCGCCCGCTCCCCGGTCGTACCCTGCGGGTGCGACCGCCCGACGGGCGGTACGACCGGGTGGTGGCCCGACGGTGACGGAGGTCGCACCGGGCGGGATTTCGTGGATGCCGACCTGTTCGGTATCCTCGGATGGCCGGTTCGTCCGGCGAAGGTAGCGTGTCCGAGCGGCCGAAGGTGCAGCACTCGAAATGCTGTGTGGTTCATAGCCACCGTGGGTTCAAATCCCACCGCTACCGCCCTGTGATGTCGCAGGACATCGGCAAGGCCCGGACCCACGTTTGTGGG
>NZ_JABFAJ010000005.1 GCF_013085345.1 Isoptericola sediminis
CACCGTGGACAGCTCGCGCACGATCCGATACATCTCCGGGGCCTCGCGCGTCGATCAGGTGCCGCTCAGGAGTGGCGGCCCTTCGCGATGTCGATCATCTCCTCGCGCGGCACGACCTTGACGCGCTCACGGCCGGCCGTCTCCCCGAGGGACAGCTCGTGGGCGTCCAGCAGGGAGAACTCGTCCCAGGTGATGACGTCCACGCCGCGCTCGGCCAGGAAGTCGACGATCTGCTGCGGCTCGCCGTGCGGTGCGGTGCGACCGCCCTCCGGCGATCCCTCGGTCACGTCGCCGCCGTCGCCGACGCCGGTGACGTCCTCGACCAGGTGGCGGATCGTCTCCGAGGCGTCGGACTTGGTGTGGCCGATGAGGCCGACCGGTCCGCGCTTGATCCAACCGGTGGTGTACACGCCGGGCAGGTGCTCGCCGTCGAGGTCGACGACGCGCCCCTCGCGGTTGGAGATGACGCCCTTGAGGTCGTCGAAGGGGATCTCCGGCAGCGGGGACCCGAAGTAGCCGACGGCCCGGTAGACGGCCTGCACGGGCCAGTCGTGGAACTCGCCGGTCCCCTTGACCGTGCCGTCGCCCTGCAGGGCGGTGCGCTCGGTGCGCAGCCCGGTGACCTTGCCGTCCTCGCCGAGGACCTCGGCCGGGGAGTGCAGGAAGTGCAGGTGGATGCGCCGCGAGGCGGTCTGCTGGGACGGCTCGACCAGGGTCCAGTCGGTGAGCGTCTTGACGACCTGCTTGGTCTGGTTCGTCGCCTCGATGGCCTGCATCGAGCCCTCGTCGAAGTCGAAGTCCTCCGGGTAGACGACGATGTCGACGTCCGGCACGTGGCCGAGCTCGCGCAGCTCCAGCGGCGAGAACTTCACCTGGGCCGGGCCGCGGCGGGCGAAGACGTGCACGTCCGTGACCGGCGAGGCCTCCAGACCGGCCTGCACGTTCGCCGGGATCTCCGTGGACATCAGGTCCTTCGGGTGCTTGGCCAGGATCCGCGAGACGTCCAGGGCCACGTTGCCGGCGCCGAGGACCGCCACGTGCTGGGCGTCCAACGGCCAGGTGCGCGGCACGTCGGGGTGGCCGTCGAACCAGGAGACGAAGTCGGCGGCGCCGTAGGAGCCGTCGAGGTCGATCCCGGGGATCGGCAGGGCGGCGTCCTTGATGGCGCCGGTGGAGAACACGACGGCGTCGTAGTACTGACGCAGGTCCTCCAGCTTGAGGTCGACGCCGTAGTTCACGTTGGCCAGCAGGCGCACGTCACCCTTGCTCAGCACCTTGTGCAGGGCGTTGATGATGCCCTTGATCCGCGGGTGGTCGGGGGCGACGCCGTAGCGCACGAGTCCGAACGGGGCGGGCAGCCGCTCGAAGAGGTCGATGCTGACGTCGAGGTCGGTCTTGGACAGGATGTCCGCGGCGTAGATGCCGGCGGGGCCTGCACCGACGATCGCGACGCGCAGAGGTCGGGTGCTGCTCACTGCGAGGTACGCCTTCCGGATCGGGGCTTGCGTGGAGTTCGATTCTAGGAGGTTCTGCCTCGGCAGAGATGAGGTCTACCTCACTGCCAGGGTCTCAACGAGATCCCAGGATGCCACACCCGTCTCGGGGGATGAACAGGCCGTCTTGCCTGGCGGACAAAATGTCTCGCGGCGCCGTGGCCTAGCATCCGGCCATGCCGACGATGATGCAGCGCACGCGGAGCGAGGTCGCCCCCGTGCGGCGGACCGTCGTGTCGGGCGCCCTGCCCGTGATCGCCTGGGCCGTGTGGGTCAGCGGGCCGGGCTGGGCGACCCCGGCCGTCGCGGTCGCCGCCGTCGCCGGCCTCGCCCTGTTCGCCGTCGACGTCCGCACCCACCGGCTCCCTGACGCCCTCACCTACCCCACGACGGCCCTCGTGGCCGTCCTGCTGACCGTCGCCGGTGCCGTCACGGGGGCCTGGGACGTGGCGGCGAGGGGCCTGCTCGGCGCGGCCGTCCTCGGTGGCGGGTACCTGGTGCTGCACCTGCTGCACCGGAGCGGTCTGGGACTGGGGGACGTGAAGCTCGCCGTGCTGCTCGGTCTCGTCTCGGCCTGGTTCGGCTGGCCGGTCCTTGCGGCCACCGCCGTGCTGCCGTTCCTGCTCGGCGGGACCGCCGCCCTGGTGCTGCTCGCGACCCGGCGGGCGACACGGTCGACCGCCATCGCCTTCGGGCCGTTCATGCTCGGCGGAGCCGCGGTCGCCCTGACGGCGCACCGCCTGCTCGTGGGCTGACGGCGACCGGCGTCGGCACCGGCGTCGGCACCGGCGCACGTCCGGAACGGGCAGCGGATCTCAGACGGTGCGGTCCGCCAGCGCGGTGGCGAGGTCGGTCAGGGCCGCCTTGACGGGCCCCTCCGGCAGCGGCTCGAGCTCGGCGGCCGCCTCGCGGGCCCGGCCCACGGCCCGCCGCCGCGTCTCGGCGAGCACGTCGTGCTCCCGCAGGTCCGCGACGACGGCCGCCAGCACGGTGTCGTCCGACAGGTCCCCGTCCAGGCGCGCCAGCAGCTCGGCGTCCGCCGCGGTGCCCTCCCCGCGCGCGACGCGCTGGCGCAGCAGCAGGACCGGCATCGTCGGCACGTGCTCGCGCAGGTCCGTCCCGGGCGTCTTGCCGGACTCCGCCCCGGAGGAGGCGACGTCCAGCACGTCGTCGGCGAGCTGGAAGGCCAGGCCGACCTTCTCGCCGTAGGCCGCCACGGCCTCCACGACATCGTCCGGGCAGCCGCCGAACATGGCGCCCAGCCGGGCCGAGGTGGACAGCAGGGAGGCCGTCTTGTCGCTGAGCACCTGCAGGTAGTGCTCGACCGGGTCGTCCCCCTCGCCGGGACCGGTGGTCTCGTGGAGCTGGCCCAGGCACATCCGCTCGAACGTGTTCGCCTGCAGCACCACGGCCTCGGGCCCGAGACCGGCCACGAGGGCGGACGCGCGGGCGAACAGCAGGTCCCCGACGAGGATCGCCACCGTGTTGCCCCACACGGTGTGCGCGGCCGGGGCCCCGCGGCGCACGGGCGCGGAGTCCATGACGTCGTCGTGGTAGAGCGAGGCGACCTGCGTCAGCTCGACGACGACCGCGGCCTCGACGAGCTCCGGCGCGGACCCGTCGCCGAGCTCGCCGGCGAGCAGGGTCAGCAGCGGCCGGAACCGCTTGCCGCCGGCCGCCACCAGGTGGCGACCGGCGTCGTCGGCGAGTGCGTCGGTCGAGGCCACCGCGTCGTCGAGCATCGTGTCGACCTGCGCCAGCCGCTGCGCGATCCGGTCGGCCAACGCGGAGTCCGTCAGCGGGATGCCGGTCGGCAGGGTCGAAGCAGCGCCCGCAGGCGCGTCAGAAGCACGGGTCACGATCCGAACCTATCTTCCCGACGCGCCCGGAGCCGAACGGAGCTCACGGGCCGAAGGGTCGGAACGCCGCCGCCTGCGTCGTCCAGTCCAGCACCGCTGCCGGGACGATGCCGAGCAGCACCACGCCGACGGCGCAGACCGTGATCGCCACGGCGGTCGGCCCCTGGGAGGCGACCACGACCACGGCGGCGCGCCCGGCGAGGGCCCGCGCCGCCGTGAGCGTCCCGGTGCGGGCCGGCTCCGGCCCGTCCTCGACGCCCTCGCCGTCCCGGAACCCGTCGTCCGGGGTCCCGTCGGCCGCGACGGCACCGGCGGGGGTGACGCCGTCGTCGGCGGTCTCCTCCACCGGCGGCGTGAGCACCATCAGGACGATGAGCCGGACGTAGAAGAACACCGCGACGATCGAGGCGAGCACACCGATGACGGCCAGCGGCCAGGCGCCGGCCTCGACCGCGGCCGAGAACGCACCGAACTTCGCGAGGAACCCGGCCGTCAGCGGGATCCCCGCCATCGACAGCAGGAACAGCGAGAACGCCGTCGCCAGCAGCGGCGAACGCCGCCCGAGGCCCGCCCACTGGGACAGGTGCGTCGCCTCGCCGAGCACGACGCCGTCGGCGTCCTGCTCGCGCACGAGCGTCACGACGGCGAAGGCGCCGAGCGTGGCCAGCCCGTAGGCCAGGACGTAGAACAGCACGGCCTGCGCGCCGACCTCGTCGAGTCCCACCATCGCCACCAGCAGGAACCCGGCGTGGGCGATGGAGGAGTAGGCCAGCATCCGCTTGACGTCGGTCTGCACGGCTCCGGCGGCCGTGCCGACGAGCATCGTCAGGATCGCGACGACCCACAGGCCCGTCTCCAGGTCCCGACGCAGGGGCTCGTCCAGACCTGCGGCCAGCGTGAACAGCACCCGCACCATCGCACCGATGGCGGCCGCCTTGACGCAGGCGGCCATGAACGCGGTGATCGGGGTCGGCGCACCCTGGTACACGTCCGGGGTCCAGGTGTGGAACGGCGCCGCGCCGATCTTGAACAGCAGGCCGACGGAGATCAGCAGCACGGCGGCGATCACGAGGTCCGGCATCATCGTCAGGACCGGGCTGTCCGGGTTCGCCAACCTGGACACGGCCAGCTCGAGGCTGACCGTCGCGGTGGCGCCGTACACCAGGGCGATGCCGAACAGCATCAGCGCGCTGGCGAACGACCCCAGCAGGAAGTACTTGAACGCGGCCTCCTGGCTGAGCAGCCGGCGGCGGCGGGCCGTCGCGCAGAGCACGTACAGCGGCAGGGACAGCACCTCGAGGGCGATGAACAGCACGATGAGGTTGTCCGTGGCCGGGAACAGCAGCATGCCGCCCGTGGCGAACAGCATCAGCGGGTAGATCTCCGTCTGCTGCAGCCCGGCCTGGCGAGCGGCGTCCTCGTAGGCGGTGCCCGGCACCGCCGCGGCCGTCGGGGCGAAGGCGTCCTGCCCGGTGCTGGTGCGGTCGGCGACGACCAGCACCCCGAGCAGGGCCAGCAGCGCCACCACGGCCTGGATGCCCAGCGTGAACGGGGTGAGGAGCACCGTGCCGTCCACGACGAAGGCGAGACCGTCGGTGAGCACACGGTCCCAGAGCAGCGCCACGGCCACCAGGGACCCCGCCAGGGCGCCGAGCGTCAGCACGAGCTGGACCACGCGGCGGGCACGCGCAGGGACGAAGGCCTCGACCAGCACGCCCACCACCCCGGCGGCCAGGACCACCAGGACCGGCGACAGGACCGCCCAGTCGATCTCCGGTGCGACGAACTCGTTCACTGCTCGCTCCCCTCTGCAGCACCGAGCACGGGCTGCGGATCGGTGGCGCCGACGAGCTCGACGGAGACCTCCGCCGGCTCACGGACGTAGTCGAGCGCCGGCCCGGGCACCAGGCCCAGCACGACCAGCGCGGCCACCAGCACCCCGGCGACGGTCTTCTCCCGGCCGCCCAGGTCCTTGGCCCCGGCGACCTCCGCGCCGACCGGGCCGGTGAACATGCGCTGGTAGGTCAGCAGCACGTAGGTCGCGGCCAGCACGACGGCGGGGACGGCGACCAGCACCGCCGCGGGCCACCGGCCGTAGGCACCCAGGAAGACCATGATCTCCGAGACGAACGTCGCCAGACCCGGCAGCGCGAGGGCCGACAGCCCCGCGACGAGGAACGTGCCGCCCAGGACCGGGGCGACCGTGCGCATCCCGCCGTAGTCCGACACCAGCTGGCTGTGCCGCGGGTGCCGGGCGATCGCGAAGCCCGCCAGGAGGAACAGCGCCCCGGTGGAGATGCCGTGGTTGAGCATCATGAAGCTCGACCCGGAGACCCCCACCGAGGTGAAGGTGAAGATGCCCAGGATGATGAACCCGAAGTGCGACACCGAGGTGTAGCCGATCAGACGTAGCACGTCCGACTGCCCGATCGCCAGGATCGCGCCGTACAGGATCGAGATCACGGCCAGCACCACCACGAAGGGCGCGGCCCACCGGCTCGCCTCCGGGAACAGCGGCAGGCACAGGGTCAGCATGCCGAAGGTGCCGACCTTGTCCAGCACGCAGATGAGCAGCGTCGAGGTGCCCGGCGTGGCGTTCTGGGTGACGTCCGGCAGCCAGGTGTGCACCGGGAACATCGGTGCCTTGATCGCGAAGGCCAGGAAGAACGCGGCGAACATCAGCCGCTCGGCCATCGGGTCGAGGGCGAGCCCGGTGAGGTTGTCGGTGAGGAACGCGTCCTGCGGCCGCAGCCCGGTGGCCGCGTCGACCGGCACCTGCAGGTACAGGGCGATGACGGCGGCCAGCATGATGAGCCCGCCGCCGAGGGAGAACATCAGGAACTTCACCGCGGCGTACCGGCGCTGCGCACCCTGCCCGAACCCGCCGATGAGGAAGTACGCGGGGATCAGCATGGCCTCGAAGACCACGTAGAACAGGAACACGTCCCGCGCGGTGAAGACCAGGACCATGAAGCTCAGCAGCACCAGCACCGTGGCCAGGTAGCGGCGCAGCCGGACGGCGTCACCGCCCTGCTCGTGCCACGCGGCGAGGATCACCAGCGGCACCAGACCCGCGGACAGGGCGACCAGCAGCAGCGCCACCCCGTCGACGCCGACCGCGTAGCTGGCGCCGAACGCGGGGATCCACGGGTAGGTCTCGGTGAGCTGGTGCGTACCGGCCGCACCCGTGTCGAAGGCGAGGAACGCCCCCACCACCAGGGCGACCTCCACCAGCGCACCGACGAGGGCCACCGTCCGGGCGGTGCCTGCGCTGAACGCGCCGCCGCCCGAGGCCGCGCCGGCAGCAGGCCGCCCGCGGCCCACACCGGTCAGTGCGGTGGCCAGCGCAGCCACCAGCGGCCAGGCGACGAGCACCGTCAGCCAGGGAAATGTCGACATCGTCATCCCTTCCACGCCTCAGCCCGCCGTCGTCGCCACGAGCCAGATCACGAGCACGATCACACCGAGGCCGCCCAGGGTGATCGCGGCGTACTGCCGCGCGTACCCCGACTGCCAGCCCCGCAACCAGCTCCCGAGCCGGCCGACACCTCCGGCCAGCCCCAGCCAGCCGGCGTCCACCGCGGTCCGGTCGGCGAAGACCATCGACCGCGTCAGGTACTGCCCCGGACGCATCACGAGGGTCTCGTTCACGTCGTCCTGGTGGAGGTCCACCCGGGCCGCCCGGACCAGGGCCGGCGCGGGCGGCGCCGTCGTCGGCACCGCGCGGGTGGCGTACTGCACCCAGGCCAGGGCCGCCCCCACCACGACCAGGGTGAGCGTCAGCCCGATGATGACCGGCACCGCGAGCACGGGTTCGTCGTGCTCGGCGTGCCCCGTGACCGGTTCGAGCCAGTGGACGAACCCGTCACCGGCGGCGAGCACCCAGCCGAGCCCCACCGAACCGAGCGCCAGGACGACCATGGGCACCGTCATCAGCAGCGGCGACTCGTGCGGGTGCCGCTCGACCGTGCCGTCCGCACCGTCCGCGCTCCAGCGCCGACGTCCCGCGAACGTCATGAAGAACAGCCGCGACATGTAGTACGCCGTGATGCCGGCGCCGACGAGCGCCACCGTGCCGAACACCCAGGGACGCCAGCCCTCGCCGACGAACGCGGCCTCGATGATCTTGTCCTTGGACCAGAACCCCGAGAACGGCGGGACGCCGAGGATCGCAAGCCAACCGAAGCCCATCGTGATCCACGTGACCGGCAGCAGCCGCCAGAGCCCGCCGAAGCGGCGCATGTCGACGTCGTCGTCCATGCCGTGCATCACCGAGCCCGCGCCCAGGAACAGCCCGGCCTTGAAGAAGCCGTGGGTGACCAGGTGGAAGATCGCGAACGCGTACCCGATCGGGCCGAGCCCGGCCGCCAGCATCATGTAGCCGATCTGGGACATCGTCGACGCGGCGAGCGCCTTCTTGATGTCGTCCTTGGCGCAACCGACGACCGCACCGAACAGCAGCGTCAGCGCACCGACGATCGCGATGACGAGCTGGGCGTCGGGCGCCGCCTCGAGCAGCGGGCCGGAACGCACCAGCAGGTAGACGCCGGCGGTGACCATCGTGGCCGCGTGGATGAGTGCCGAGACCGGGGTCGGACCGGCCATCGCGTCCCCGAGCCAGGCCTGCAGCGGCAGCTGTGCCGACTTGCCGCAGGCCGCCAGCAGCAGCATCAGCCCGATCGCGGTGTTCAGCCCCTGGTCGGCGGCGTCGGCCGAACCCAGCACCGTGCCGAAGTCGAGGGCACCGAACGTGGCCAGCATGAGCATCATCGCCACGATGAGGCCCATGTCGCCGACCCGGTTCATGAGGAACGCCTTCTTGCCGGCCACCGCGTTGGGCAGGTGGTGGTCCCAGAACCCGATGAGCAGGTACGAGGCCAGGCCCACGCCCTCCCAGCCGACGAACAGCAGCAGGTAGTTGTCCGCGAGCACCAGCAGCAGCATCGCCGCGACGAACAGGTTGAGGTAGGCGAAGAACCGCCGCCGGTCGTGGTCGTGCGACATGTAGGCCACCGAGTAGACGTGGATCAGCGTGCCCACGAAGGTCACCAGCATCACGAACGTCATGGACAGCGGGTCGAGCTGGAACCCGAGGTCGACCGTCAGGGGCCCGGCGTCGATCCAGGTACCGACCGAGGAGGTCGCCACCCGCTGCTCGGCGTCGACGCCGAGCATGTCGAGCAGGATGACCAGGCCGATCACGAACGTCGCCGTCGAGGCCAGCACACCGAGCCAGTGACCCCACCGGTCGCCACGGCGCCCGATCAGGAGCAGCAGCGCCGCGCCGATCAAGGGGGTCGCGACCAGCCACGGGGCGAGGGAGAGCGTCTGCGTCGTCATCGAAGTCGTGGCCTTCCTAGCTCTTGAGCAGGTTGACGTCGTCGACCGAGGCCGACCGGCGGGCACGGAAGATCGTCACGATGATCGCCAGCCCGACCACGACCTCGGCGGCGGCGACGACCATGACGAAGAAGGCCAGGACCTGGCCGGTGACGTCGCCGTGCATCCGCGCGAAGGTGACCAGCGCGAGGTTCGTGGCGTTGAGCATGAGCTCGATCCCCATGAACACCACGATCGTGTTGCGGCGCAGCAGCACCGTCGTCGCGCCGAGCGCGAAGAGCACGACCGACAGGTAGAGGTAGTTCGTCAGCTCCATCAGCGGGTCTCCCCCTCGCTGCTGTCCGGTCCGACGCTCGGCACCGGGTCGTCGGGGACGTCCAGCTCGCGGTGCACCAGCGTCTCCTCGGCGGTGAGGAGCTCGGCGGCCTCGCGCTGCTGCCCGCGGATGCGCAGCACCCGCGGCACCGAGTGCTCGAGCGGCCGGCCGGTGTGGTCGAGAGCCGGGGTGTCCATCGCGTTGTTCTGCGCGTACACGCCGGGCGCCGGCAGCGGGCTCAGGTGGCGGCCGGTGGGCAGCGCCGCGATCTTGGCCTCGGCCAGCGCGCGCTGCGTGGGCTTGGCCCCCAGGCGGCGGCGGTGGGTCAGCACCAGGCCGGCCACGGCGGCGGTGACGAGCAGGATGCCGACGACCTCCATGGCCACGACGTAGTGCTCCATCACCACGCGGGCGAGCGCGACCGGGTTGGTCACCCCGCCGGTCTCCGCCAGGCCCCGCGGCGGCGGGAACGTCGACCGGGCGATGACGCCGCCGAGCACGGACGCCAGCCCCAGTCCGAGCAGCAGGCCGACCCAGCGCTGGCCCCGGATGGTCTCGGTCAGCGAGTCGGCCGCGTCCACCCCGACGAGCATCAGCACGAAGAGGAACAGCATCATCACCGCGCCGGTGTACACCACGACCTGGACGACGCCGAGGAACGGCGCCTCCTGGGCCACGTAGAGCACGGCCAGGGAGATCATGACGAAAACGACGCACACGGCCGCGTGCACGGCCCGCCGCACGACCAGCAGCCCCGAGGCCGCGAGCACCATGAGCGGGGCCAGCACCCAGAACAGGACGGTCTCGCCGCCGGACACGGTCATGGCCGGGCCTCCTCGGTCTGCACGGGGCGGCGGTCCAGGCTGGACTGCGTCGCCGCGGCTCGGGTCGCCTCGGCACGGTCCTGGTCGGGCCGCAGGTGGTGGGTGTCCGGGACCGGGGGCGGGGCGTCGCCGGCCACGACGGCGGACGCGGCGTCCAGCGTCGGGTCGTCCGGGCGGTGCTCGCGCACCCAGTCCACCTGCTCCGCGGTCGGTGCGGTGACCTCGCCGCGGTAGTACTCGGTGTCCGTGGTGCCCTCCGCCATCGGGTGCGGGGCGGCGAGCATCCCCTCGGCCAGCGGCGCCAGCAGGTCCTGCTTCTCGTAGATCAGGCCCTCCCGCGTCGGCCCGGCGAGCTCGTAGTCGGGGCCCATCGTCAGCGCCCGCGTCGGGCACGCCTCGATGCACAACCCGCAGAAGATGCAGCGCAGGTAGTTGATCTGGTAGACGCGGCCGTACCGCTCACCCGGGCTCATGTGCGCCTCGGGGGCGCCGTCCACCGCGTCGGCGTTGTCCGCGCCCTCGACGTAGATCGCGTCGGCGGGGCACGCCCAGGCGCACAGCTCGCAGCCGATGCACTTCTCGAGCCCGTCCGCGTACCGGTTGAGCTGGTGGCGCCCGTGGTACCGCGTCTGCGGCGGCGTCTTCTTGCGGGGGTACTGCTCGGTGACGGTCGGCTTGAACATCGACGAGAACGTCACGCCGAAGCCGGCCACGGGAGCGAACAGCTCACCGAGGGGTCCCTTCTTCGGGCGCAACGGCTCGTAGGGCTGGTCGCTCATCGCGTCTCCTCGTCGTCGACAGCGGTCGCGGTGCGGGTCTCGGCGTCCTCGGCGGGCGGCACCGTGCGCCGCGCCCGCGGTGAGGGCGGCAGGGTCTGGCCGGGGACGGGCGGGACGGGGTAGCCGCCGGCGAAGGCGTCGAACCCGCCCTCGCCGTCGGTCGTCGCCTCGGCCCCGGTCGGCTTCTTCTCGGGCCACAGCCACAGCACCGCCATCACGACGGCGAGGGCCACGAGAATCCCGACGATCATCTGGGTCTGCGTCACACCGGCCAGGCCCGCCCACTGGAAGACCCCGAGGATCACGACCCAGGCCAGCGCGAACGGGATGAGGACCTTCCAGCCGAAGACCATGAACTGGTCGTAGCGCAGCCGCAGCAGCGTGCCGCGCACCCAGACGAAGAGGAACATCAGCAGCCACACCTTGGCCAGGAACCACAGCAGGGGCCACCAGCCGGTGTTGAGCACCCCGTCACCCACCAGCGACAGCGGCCACGGGGCGCGCCACCCGCCGAGGAACAGCGTCGTGGCGACCGCGGAGACGTTGAGCATCGCGATGTACTCCGCGAGGAAGAACCACGCGAACTTCATCGAGGAGTACTCGGTCATGTACCCGCCGACGAGCTCGCCCTCGGCCTCCGGCAGGTCGAACGGGAGCCTGTTGGTCTCGCCCACCATCGAGATGAGGAAGATGACGAACGCGGGGGCCAGCGGGATGAACCACCACAGGCTCGTCTGGGACTCCACGATGGACGACGTCGACATCGAGCCGGCCATGATGAACACGCTGACCAGGCTCAGCCCCATCGCCAGCTCGTAGCTGATCACCTGGGCGGTGGAGCGCACCGACCCCAGCAGCGGGTACGTCGAGCCCGACGACCAGCCGCCCAGCACGATGCCGTACACGCCGATCGAGGCACAGGCCAGGATGTACAGCACGGCCACCGGGAAGTCGGTGAGCTGGGCGGGGGTGGTGAAGTCCGTGAACGGGATGGTCACCGACGGGCCGAACGGGATCACGGCGAAGACGAGCAGCGAGCAGAACACCGAGATCATCGGGGCCAGCAGGTAGACGCGGCGGTCGGCGTTGGTGACCGTCACGTCCTCCTTGAGCAGCAGCTTCATCGCGTCCGCGAGCGACTGCAGCAGACCGAACGGACCGTGCCAGTTCGGGCCCGGCCGCAGCTGCATCCGGGCGACGAGCTTGCGCTCGAACCAGATCGCGAACAGCACGCTGGTCAGCAGGAAGACGACGATGAGCACGGCCTTGACGACCGAGACCCAGATCGTGTCGGCACTGAAGTCGGCGGCGACGCCGGGGATCATGCCTGGACTCCCTTCTCGGCCGGGGCGACCCGGACCTGGCGGCCCGGGGAGACCCCGAGGGTGTCGTGCACACGGCAGCCGCGGGACGCCAGGGGCAGCCACACCACGTGGTCGACCATGTCGGTGATCGCCACCGGCACGGTGATCGCCCCGCGTTCCGTGGAGACCGTGACCTGGTCGCCGTCGAAGACGTCGACCCCGGCGGCGGTCGCGGCGCTCATCCGGGCCACCGGCGTCTTGGCGGTGCCGGCCAGGAACTCCTCGCCGTCCTGCATCGAACCGTCGTCCAGGAGCAGCCGCCAGCTCGCGAGCACCGCGGACCCCGGCGGGACGCCGGGCGGGTCGTCGGTGGCGTGCTGCGGCGGGTGCGCCCGCGGTCCGTCCCAGGAGCGCAGCGCGGCGATCGAACGGTGGGCCCGCACCGGCTCGGCCGACTGCAGGTCGTGGTCGAGCAGCGTCGCGAGCTCGTGCAGCACCCGGTGGTCCGGCATCGCCGTGGACTCCAGGGCCTGGCCGAAGGACCGGACGCGGCCCTCCCAGTTCCAGTAGGACCCGCCGCGTTCGACCGGCGGGGCCACCGGCAGCACGACGTCGGCCAGCTCGGTGGCCTCGCTGCGGCGCACCTCGAGGGAGACCGCGAACCCGGCCGTGGCCAGGGCACGGCGGGCGTGCTCCGGGTCGGGCAGGTCGGCGATCTCGACACCGCCGACCAGGGCCCCGGCAAGCTGCCCCACGCTCAGGGCGTCGAGGATCCCGGCGGTGTCCAGACCGCGGGTGGCGGGCAGGTCGTCCACGGAGACGCCCCAGGTGGCGGCGACCTCGGCGCGGGCCGTGCGGTCCTCCAGCGGCCGGCCGCCGGGCAGCAGGCCCGGCAGCAGACCGGCCTCCACGCCACCGCGCTCCCCGGCGCGGCGCGGGATCCAGGCCAGCCGTGCACCCGTGGTCTCCGCCAGCTCCAGGGCGGCGGCGTAGGCACCGGGCGACCCCGCCAGGCGCTCGCCGACCAGGAGCACCGCGCCCGGTCGGGCCAGCGCCTCGGCGGCCTCCATGACACGCGTGTCGTCCGAGTCGGCCCGGCTGGTGCTCCCGGAGGCCTGCCGGGCGACGGCGCCGAGCCACTCGGCCTCCGTGCCCGGGGCGGCCGGCAGCAGCGTGCCGTCGAGCCGGGACAGCCCCCGGCTCGTGAAGGGCGCGACCGAGAACACGCGGGTCCCCTTCCTGACGCCCTTGCGCAGCCGCAGGAACGTGACGCCGGCCTCCTCCTCGGCCTCCAGCCCGGCGAGCAGCACCGCCGGTGCCGCCTCCAGATCACCGAAGGTCACGCCGACGCCGGTGCCGGCCACGGCGTGGGCGAGGAAGTCCGCCTCCTCCACCGAGTGCACGCGGACGCGCTGGTCGACGTCGTCGGTGCGCAGCACCGTGCGCGCGAAACGGGACCAGGCGAAGGCGTCCTCCACGGTGAGACGGCCGCCCGGCAGCACGCCGACCCCGCCGTCGTCGCGGGCCGCGGCCAGTCCCCGGGCGGCGACCTCGAGGGCCTCCACCCACGAGGCGGGGCGCAGCTCGCCGTCCTCGCGGACCAGCGGGGTGGTCAGACGGTCCGGCGCGTCCTGCCAGGTGAACGCGAACCGGTCCTTGTCCGTGATCCACTCCTCGTTGACCGCCGGGTCGTCGCCGGCCAGCCGGCGCATCACCGAGCCGCGGCGGTGGTCGACGCGGATCGCCGAGCCGCAGGCGTCGTGCTCGGCGATGCCGGGGGTGGACACGAGGTCGAAGGGACGCGACCGGAACCGGTACCGCGCCCCCGTGAGGGCACCCACCGGGCAGATCTGCACCGTGTTGCCGGAGAAGTAGGAGGCGAACGGCTGCCCCGAGGCGTCGGGCAGGGCGACACCCTGCGGGACGTCCACGGCGGTCTCCGCCCGGTGCTGGCCGCACGGCGGGGCGAAGTCGAGCACGTCCTCGTCGAAGCGCCCGATCTGCTGGTCGGCGCCGCGCTCCTGCAGGTCGATGAAGACGTCGCCGGCGATCTCCTCGCTGAACCGCGTGCACCGCTGGCAGAGCACGCAGCGCTCCCGGTCGAGCAGGATCTGCGTGGACACCTGGATCGGCTTGGGGAAGGTCCGCTTGACGTCGGTGAAGCGCGAGTCAGCCCGGCCGTGGCTCATCGCCTGGTTCTGCAGCGGGCACTCACCGCCCTTGTCGCACACGGGGCAGTCCAGCGGGTGGTTCATGAGCAGCAGCTCCATGACCCCCTGCTGGGCCTTGTCCGCGACCGCCGACGTGCGCTGGGTGCGCACCACCATGCCCGGCACGACCGTCATCGTGCACGAGGCCTGCGGCTTGGGCATCGGCCGCAGGTTGCCCTCGCGGTCGGGCATCTCCACCTCGACCAGGCACTGCCGGCAGGCCCCCGCGGGCTCCAGCAGCGGATGGTCGCAGAACCGGGGGATCTCGATGCCGACCTGCTCGGCGGCGCGGATCACCAGCGTGCCCTTGGGCACGGTGACCTCGACCTCGTCGATCGTGCAGGTCACCGTCTCCACCGGCTGGTCGGTGTGCCGGTCCGTGGTCGCGGTCATCAGTGGCCTCCTGCACCCGCGAGCGCCGGCGGCGCCTGGGGCGTGTCGTCGAACAGCGTGGAGCGGGCGGGGTCGAACGGGCACCCGCGCCCGTCGAGGTGCGCCTCGTACTCGTCGCGGAAGTACTCGATGGACGAGGTGATCGGCGAGGTCGCGCCGTCGCCCAGGGCGCAGAACGCCCGGCCGAGGATGTTGTCGCACAGGTCCAGCAGCACCTCGATGTCCCCGGCCTCCCCCGCGCCGGCCTCGATGCGGTGCAGGATCTGCTTGAGCCAGTACGTGCCCTCGCGGCACGGGGTGCACTTGCCGCAGGACTCGTGGGCGTAGAAGTCGGTCCAGCGGCTCACCGCCCGCACCACGCAGGTCGTCTCGTCGAAGATCTGCAGCGCACGGGTGCCGAGCATCGACCCGGCGGCCCCCACGGACTCGTAGTCCAGCGGGACGTCCAGGTGCTCGGCGGTGAACAGCGGCGTCGAGGACCCGCCCGGCGTCCAGAACTTCAGCTCGTGACCCTCGCGGACCCCGCCGGCCAGGTCGAGCAGCTCGCGCAGGGTGATGCCCAGCGGTGCCTCGAACTGCCCGGGGCGGGTCACGTGGCCCGACAGCGAGAACAGCCCGTGCCCGGTCGACTTCTCGGTGCCCATCGACGAGAACCAGTCGGCGCCGTGGGCGACGATGCCCGGGACCGAGGCGATGGACTCGACGTTGTTCACCACGGTGGGCCGGGCGTACAGCCCCGCGACGGCGGGGAACGGCGGCTTGAGCCGCGGCTGTCCGCGACGGCCCTCGAGCGAGTCCAGCAGCGCCGTCTCCTCGCCGCAGATGTAGGCGCCGGCCCCGGCGTGCACGGTCACCTCGAGGTCGAAGCCGGACCCGTGGATGTTCGTGCCCAGGTGACCGGCCTCGTAGGCCTCGCGCACGGCAGCCAGCAGCCGCCGGTACACGTGCAGCACCTCGCCGCGCACGTAGATGAAGGCGTGGTGGCAGCCGATCGCGTAGCTGGTGATCGCCACCCCCTCGACCAGGTGCTGCGGGCTGGCGAGCATGAGCGGGATGTCCTTGCAGGTGCCCGGCTCCGACTCGTCGGCGTTGACCACCAGGTAGCGGGGGCCGCCGTCCGGCGGGGGCAGGAACCCCCACTTCATCCCGGCGGGGAACCCGGCGCCGCCACGACCGCGCAGCCCGGAGTCCTTGACGAGCTGGACGAGGTCCGCGGGGTCCCGGGTCAGCGCCGTGCGCAGCCCCGTGTAGCCGCCCGCCGCCTCGTAGGTGGCGAGCTTCCACGAGCCCTCCGCGTCCCAGGTGTCGGTCAGGACCGGCGTCAACGTGTCAGTCATCGTCACCCTCCTTCGCGTCGGCCGGCCCGGCGGGACCCGTGTCGTCCGACGGCGTCGTCGGCTTGCGCTCGGCGCTGGACTGTCCGGTGCCGGTCTCCGGCGGCACCTCGGCACGCGGCGTGCCGGAGATCTCGGGCTGGTCGGTGCCCGGTGCGGTCCAGCCGCGCTCGCGGGCGATCCGCAGGCCCTCGAGGGTCGGGCCGCCCGCGCCGACGCCCTCGTCGGCCCGGCCGTCGTCGAAGCCGGCCAGGACCCGGCTCATCGTCTTGAAGGAGCAGACCGAGTCCGCCCCGCGCGTCGGGGTGACCTGCTCGCCGGCGCGCAGCCGGTCGGTCAGCTCGGCGGCCGAGTCCGGGGTCTGGTTGTCGAAGAACTCCCAGTTGACCATCACCACGGGGGCGTAGTCGCAGGCGGCGTTGCACTCGACGCGCTCCAGCGTGACGGAGCCGTCCGGCGTCGTCTCGTCGTGCGCGACGTCCAGGTGCTGGCTGAGCCGGTCGAAGATCGCGTCCCCGCCCATCACGGCGCACAGCGTGTTCGTGCACACCCCGACGGTGTACTCGCCGTTGGGGCGGCGCTTGTACTGGGTGTAGAAGGTCGCCACCGCCGAGACCTCGGCCGCGGTCATGCCGAGCTGCTCGGCGCAGAAGACGATGCCGTCGCGGCTGACGTAGCCGTCGACGGACTGCACCAGGTGCAGCAGCGGCAGCAGGCCGGACCGCGGGTCCGGGTAGCGGGCCTTGATCGTCCCCGCGTCGGCCTCGAGCGCGGCCAGCGTCTCGGCGTCGTACCCCGTGCGCGAGCGTGCGCCCACCGGTTCGGCCGTCATCGGTCCACCCCTCCCAGCACCGGGTCCAGGGACGCGACGGCGACGACGACGTCGGCCACCTGGCCGCCCTCGCACATCACCGACACGGCCTGGAGATTGTTGAACGACGGGTCGCGGAAGTGCGCCCGGTAGGGGCGCGTGCCGCCGTCGGACACCACGTGCACGCCGAGCTCGCCGCGCGGGTGCTCGACCGTCTGCCACGCCTGCCCGGCCGGCACCCCGAAACCCTCGGTCACCAGCTTGAAGTGGTGGATGAGGGCCTCCATGGAGGTGCCCATGATCTTGCGGATGTGGTCCAGGGAGTTGCCCTGGCCGTCGGAGCCGACGGCCAGCTGGGCGGGCCAGGCGATCTTCTTGTCCGCCACCATCACCGGTGCCCCGACGGTGTCGTCCAGCCGTGCCAGGCACTGCTCGACGATCTTCAGCGACTGGTAGCACTCCTCGATCCGCAGCACGACGCGGGCGTAGCAGTCGGCGGCCGTGTCCGTGGGGACGTCGAAGTCGTAGTCCTCGTACCCGCTGTACGGGAACGCCTTGCGCACGTCGTACGGGTGCCCGGCCGACCGCAGCACCGGGCCGGTGACGCCGAGGGCGAAGGCGCCGGACAGGTTCAGCACGCCCACGCCCTGCAGCCGGGACTTGAAGATCGGGTTCGCGAGCATCAGGTCGCCCAGCATCCCGATGTACTTGCGCAGGCTCGGGAGCAGGGAGCGGACGTTCTCGGTGAAGCCCTCGGGCACGTCCTGCGCCACACCGCCGGGCCGGATGTACGCGTGGTTCATCCGCAGGCCGGTGACCGCCTCGAACAGGCGCAGGATCTCCTCCCGGGCGGTGAACCCGAGGGTCATGATCGTCGTGGCGCCCATCTCGTTGCCGCCCGTGCCCAGGCAGACCAGGTGGGAGGCGACCCGGTTGAGCTCCATCATCAGCACGCGGATCACGCCGGCCCGCTCGGGCACGTCGTCGGTGATGCCGAGCAGCCGTTCGGTCCCCAGGCAGTAGGCCGCCTCCTGGAAGAGCGGCGCCAGGTAGTCCATCCGGGTGCAGAACGTGGTGCCCTGCGTCCAGGTGCGGTACTCCATGTTCTTCTCGATGCCGGTGTGCAGGTAGCCGATCCCGCACCGGGCCTCGGTCACCGTCTCGCCGTCGATCTCCAGCATCAGGCGCAGCACGCCGTGCGTGGAGGGGTGCTGGGGACCCATGTTGACGACGATGCGTTCCTCGCCGATCGCCTCGCGGGCGATCTCGTCCCAGTCGCCGCCCGAGGCCTCGAACCCGGCGACACCGGGTCCGTAGTCCTCGGCCGCCGGTCCGGTCGAGTGCACCGAGTGCGGCACGTCGTGCGCCGGGGCCGTCATGAGTACTCCCTCCGGACGTTCGGCGGTGGCACCGTGGCGCCCTTGTACTCCACGGGGATGCCGCCGAGCGGGTAGTCCTTGCGCTGCGGGTGACCCGGCCAGTCGTCGGGCATCTCGATCCGGGCCAGCGCGGGGTGGCCCTCGAAGACGATCCCGAAGAAGTCCCACGTCTCGCGCTCGTGCCAGTCGTTGGCCGGGTAGACCGTCGTCGTCGACGGCAGGTGCGGGTCGTCGTCGGGGCAGGTGACCTCCAGCCGCAGGCGCCGGCCGTGCGTCACGGAGGTGAGGTGGTAGACGGCGTGCAGCTCGCGGCCCACGTCGTCCGGGTAGTGGACGCCCGAGACGCCCAGGGACAGCTCGAAGCGCAGGTCCTGGTCGTCGCGCAGCGCCCGGCAGACCGCCATCAGGTGCTCGCGGGCGACGTACAGCGTCATCTCGGCGTCCCGGCTCGGGCCCTCCCCCTCGGCGGTCCGCCGCGGGTCGGTGATCACCACCCGTTCGACCGCGTCGGCGAAGGACACGCCCGCCTCGCCGAGCACCTCGGCCAGCACGTCCACGACCTCGTCGAACCACCCGCCGTACGGGCGCGACGCCGCGGCCGGCATCGTCACCGTGCGGGTCAGCCCGCCGTAGCCGGACGTGTCCCCGGTGCCCTGCACCCCGAACATGCCGGTGGTCTCGCGGACTACCTCGGCCGTCGGTCCCTGCTGCCGGCGCTCGACCTCGCCGGAGTGCTCGCTCATCGCAGCAGTCCCGGCATCTGGGAGGTCGGCGTCGCCTCGAGGGCCGCGGCCTCGGCGGCCTTCGCCGCCTCGACGCGGTTGACGCCCATCGGGGAGTCCTGGATCTGCTGGTGCAGCGCGAGGATCGCGTTGATGAGCATCTCCGGGCGGGGCGGGCAGCCGGGCAGGTAGATGTCCACGGGGAGCACGTGGTCGACGCCCTGCACGATCGCGTAGTTGTTGAACATGCCGCCGCTGGAGGCGCACACGCCCATGGAGAGCACCCACTTGGGCTCGCTCATCTGGTCGTAGACCTGCCGCACGACGGGCGCCATCTTCTGGCTGACACGGCCCGCCACGATCATCAGGTCCGCCTGGCGCGGCGAGGCCCGGAAGACCTCCATGCCGAACCGCGACAGGTCGAACCGCGAGGCGCCGGCCGCCATCATCTCGATGGCGCAGCACGCCAGGCCGAACGTCACCGGCCACACCGACGCCTTGCGCAGGTAGCCGGCGAGATCCTCGATCGTCGTCAGCAGGAACCCCGAGGGGGACTCCTCCAGACCCATGACTCCTCCTTCGCGGAGATCTCGGTACCGGCGACCGCCGGCACCCTTGCCGAACTGCCCGTCAGACCCAGTCGAACCCGCCGCGCCGCCACTCGTAGACGAACGGCACGGTGATCAGGGCCAGGAACACGAGCATCGCCGCCAGCCCGAAGCCGGCCAGCACCGTGAAGTCGACCGCCCACGGGTAGAGGAAGACGACCTCGATGTCGAAGACGATGAACGTCATCGCCACCAGGTAGTACTTGATCGGGAGCCGACCGCCCCCGGTGGCGTGCGGGGTGGGCTCGATCCCGCACTCGTAGGCGTCGAGCTTGGCCCGGTTGTACTTGCGGGGTCCGATCACCGCGCTCGCACCGACCCCGCCGAGGGCCAGCACGGCGGCGATCCCCATGAGGACCAGCACCGGGACGTACGGGTTGCTCATCGGTTCTCCTCACCCATGCCTGTGTCACTTCCTCGTGCCACGACGCGTCTCATGCCAGGTCGCTCCCGCACGAACGGTGCGGTGCCCCGCTCCGGCACGTCTCGTTCCTCGCCGTCCCTGCGCGAGGGCTCCTCGCGCTCATGACGCCGGGACCACCCTGGTCAGTCCGGCGATGACCCGGTCGATCCAGTCGCCGCCGCGGGGCTCGTAGCAGTCCGAGAGCAGCTTGAGCACGAACTGCATGACCACCGGTCGCGGCAGCCCGTACTTCACGCACGCCCGCATCACCGCGGGGTGCTCGATGAGCTGCACGAACCAGCGGCCCAGCGTGTAGTAGCCGCCCAGGTCGTCGCGCATCCGGTCGGTGTAGGTGGCCAGGGTGCGCTCGCGGGCGTCGTCGGTCAGCCGCGTGCGGGCCTGCGCGATCGCGTCGGCGGCGACGCGGCCGGCCTGCAGGGCGTAGGCGATGCCCTCGCCGTTGAACGGGCTGACCATCCCGGCGGCGTCGCCGACCAGGACGGTGCCGTCGCGGTACATCGGGCTGCGGTTGAACCCCATCGGCAGCGCGGCACCCCGGACGGGCCCGATCTGGTTCTCGGGGGTGAACCCCCACTCCGGCGGGGTGTTGGCGGTCCAGGCCTTCATCATGGCCCGGTAGTCGTGCCCCTGGGCGGACTGGCGCGCGGGGGTGGAGCTCACGGAACCCAGCCCGACGTTCGCGGTGCCGTCGCCAAGGGCGAAGATCCAGCCGTAGCCGGGCAGCAGGTTCGACGCGCCCGGGGTGCCGTCCCACAGCTCGAGGTGCGACTCCATGAAGCGGTCCGCGTGCCGGGGCGTGCCCTCGGTGCGGTAGTAGGTCCGCACCGCCGTCCCCATCGGCCGGTCGTCCCGCCGGGTCAGCCCGAGCGCGGTCGCGAACCGGGAGGAGACGCCGTCGGCCGCCACCACGACCGGCGCCCGGTAGGTGCGGGGGGCGCCGTCGGCGCGTCCACGGGCGTCCAGCGGCTGGGCCTGCACCCCGACCACGCGGCCCGTGCGCTCGTCGGTCTCCGGGCCGGTGACCTTGGTGCGCTCGAGGAGCTTGGCGCCCGAGGCCTGCGCGTGCTGGACGAGGCCGTGGTCGAGCGTCATGCGGGAGCGGGCGAGCCCGTAACCCGGGTAGGTGGTCAGCTCCGGCCAGGCCAGCTCCCAGGAGCGGCCGCCCGCGACGACGCGCAGCCCCTCGTTGCGGATCCAGCCGTCCTCGGCGCGGGTGTCGACGCCCATGCGGGCGAGCTCGGCCACGGCGCGCGGCGTCAGGCCGTCACCGCAGATCTTGTCGCGCGGGAAGGCGGACTTCTCCAGGAGCAGCACGTCCAGGCCGGCGACGGCGCACCAGTGCGCGGCCGCGGCCCCGGCGGGACCTGCACCGACGACGATCACGTCCGCGTCGTCACGATCTACCGCTCGCACTGCTCACCTCCCGCCGCAGGAGACCTCGGCACCCTCGCCGAGGCCACTTGTGAACCCGCTCACAACGTTCTGCGTGCACTCTAACCACGTTCAGCGACCGATGTGTAGGAAGGCAACCCTTCGTTGACGCCGGGGCGGTCACGGGGTGGCCCGGGAGGGCGCCACGACGAGCAGGAACGGTGGCGGCACGACGGGTCACGGCATACGGTCGTGAGCGCATCGCCCCGATCGTCCAGCCACAGGAGGCACCTGAAGATGAAGGCCGTGACCGCACTCGCCGTCGGCGTCGCCGTGGGGTACTACCTCGGCACCGAGCAGGGCAGGGAGAAGCTCGAGCAGGCCAGGAAGCTGGCCGTCGACACCTGGAACGACCCCCGGGTGCAGGAGAAGGTCGCCGGAGCCCAGACGCGGGCCTCCGGCAACTGAGCGACCCCCGGCCCGACCTCCCGGCGATCGTCAGTCGGCGGGTCGGGTCGCCCGGTGCAGGGCCACGATGCCGCCGGTGAGGTTCCGGTAGGCCACGCGGCTCCACCCGGCCCCCAGCATCAGCCGGCCGAGCCCGTCCTGGTCCGGCCAGGCGCGGATCGACTCGGCCAGGTACTCGTACGACCCCTTGTCCCGCGTGACCGCCCCGGCCACCGCCGGCAGCGCCCGCATCAGGTACTCCAGGTAGACCTGACGGAACGGCGCCCACACGGGGTGCGAGAACTCGCAGATCACCACCCGACCGCCCGGGCGCGTCACCCGCAGCATCTCGCGCAGCGCGGCCGAGGTGTCCACGACGTTGCGCAGACCGAAGCTGATCGTCACGGCGTCGAAGGTCGCGTCCGCGAACGGCAGCCGCGTCGCGTCGCCCGCCACGAAGGGCAGGTCCGCCCGACGCTGCTTGCCGACCTGGAGCATCCCCATCGAGAAGTCGGACGGGACGACGACGGCACCGGCGTCCGCGAACGGCTCGCTCGAGGTCCCGGTCCCGGCGGCGAGATCGAGCACCCGCTCCCCCGGGCCGGCCCCGACCGCGGCCACCGTCGCCCGCCGCCAGGAGCGGTCCTGGCCCAGGGAGACGATGTCGTTGGTGAGGTCGTAGCGCTCGGCGATCCCGTCGAACATCGAGGCGACCTCGACGGGCTTCTTCTCCAGGCTGGCGCGCGACATGGCCACATCGTCCCACGGCCGACGGTCGACGGTCCCCACGCGGCGTACCCTGGACCCTGATGTCCGCCACGCCCCACCCGGCGCCGGTCCCGCCGTCGGGCGCGTCCGCCGGCACCCCCGTCCCCGCACCCGAGCCGCCGCGGCTCGTGGTCCGCACCACGCGGCTGGACCCCCTGCCGGGCGAGCTCACCGCTCTGGTCGACCTGCTCCCGGACGAACGCCCGCTGACCTGGGTCCGCCGCGGTGACGGCATCGTCGGCTGGGGCGAGGCCCTGCGCCTGGACACCTACGGCCCGGGGCGCTTCGCCGACGCCGACGCCGCCTGGCGCGCCGCCCTCGCCCGCGCCGTCGTGCGCGACGAGGTCCGTCTGCCCGGCAGCGGCCCGGTGGCCTTCGGCACGTTCGCGTTCGACGACGGCGGGACCGGCGAGGCCTTCGACGGGTCCTCGCCGCAGGGGTCGCTCGTCGTGCCGCGGGTCGTCGTCGGGCGCCGGGGCGACGTGACGTGGATGACCACGATCGCCGTCGACGGGACGCTCGAGGCCCCCGGGGACGCCGGCCTGGCCGCCACGGCACGCACCCCGGTCCACGACCCCGGCCGGGTGACGCTCACCGACGGGGCGGTCGGCGCCCGCGACTGGCCCGCGGTCGTGGCCGAGGGGGTCGCCCGCATCCAGGCCGGCGAGCTGGAGAAGGTCGTGCTGGCCCGCGACGTCGTCGCCACCACCGAACGTCCCGTGGACCCGCGCTGGCTGCTGCGCCGGCTGGCTGCGCGCTACGAGTCCTGCTGGACGTTCTCCGTGGCCGGGATGATCGGCGCCACCCCCGAGCTGCTGCTGCGCAGCGAGAAGGGTCTGGTCACCTCCCGCGTCCTGGCGGGCACCATCCGCCGCGAACCCGGGATGAGCGACGACGACGCGCTGCTGCACGCCGCGCACCTGGCACGCTCGTCGAAGGACCTGGAGGAGCACGAGTTCGCCGTCGCCTCGGTCGCACGCTCGCTGGCGCCGTTCTGCTCGTCGATGAACGTCCCGGACACGCCCTTCGTGCTGCACCTGCCGAACGTCATGCACCTCGCCTCCGACGTCACCGCGGTGCTGGACCCCGCCACCCGGTCGAGCTCGCTGTCGCTCGCCGCGGCGCTGCACCCCTCCGCAGCCGTGTGCGGCACGCCGACGGTGGCCGCACGTGACCTCATCCGCGAGATCGAGGGCATGGACCGGTCCCGGTACGCCGGGCCGGTCGGCTGGGTCGGCGCCGACGGCGACGGCGAGTGGGGCATCGCGCTGCGGTCCGCGGAGCTCGCCGACGACCCGCACCACCTCCGCCTGTTCGCCGGCTGCGGGATCGTCGCGGCCTCCGACCCGGAGGCGGAGCTCGCCGAGTCGGAGGCGAAGCTCGTCCCGATGCGCTGGGCCCTCGGCGTCTGAGCGACGTCACGTCCGCACGCGCGGAGCGGGTCCGGTCGACAGCTCGACCGGACCCGCTCCGCGCGACCGCACCGGTGTGACCGGGAGGGGACCGGTCAGTCGCCGAACAGCTCGCGCAGCCAGTTCGGGATGTTGTCCGGCGCCGTCGGGTCGGACGACCCGCCCTGACCGTCCTGCTGCTGGTCCTGGTCCTGCTGCTGGTCCCGCTGCTGGTCCTGGTCCTGCTGCTGGCCCTGCTGCTGGTCCTGGCCGCCCTGGCCGGAGCCGACGGTCTCCTCGCGGACCGCGAAGGAGACGTCGACCGAGGCCGCCTGGCCGTCCCGCACGTAGGTGACGGACGCCGACTCCCCCGCGGTGCGCTCGCGCACGTAGGCGGTCAGCGACTCGGCACCGCTGACCGAGTCGTCGTCGATGGCGACGACGACGTCGCCCGCCTGCAGGCCGGCCTCCGCGGCGGGCGAACCGCCGACGACCTCGACGACCTCGGCACCCCGGCGCGTGACGCCGTCGGCGGTCGCCGTCGCGTCCCGCAGGGACACGCCCAGGAACGCGTGCTCGGCGGTGCCGTCCTCGACGAGCTGGTCGGAGACGTTCGTGGCCAGGTTCACCGGGATCGCGAACCCGAGCCCGATCGACCCGGAGGCGCCGCCCGCCCCGCCGGACATCGTCGCGATGGACGAGGTGATCCCGACGACCCGGCCCTGCGCGTCGAACAGCGGTCCGCCGGAGTTGCCGGGGTTCACGGCCGCGTCGATCTGGATCGCGTTGGTCACCACGACGTCGCCGCCGTCCCTGCCGGAGGCCGCCACGGGGCGGTCCAGCGCCGAGACGATGCCGGTGGTCGCCGTGTTGGCCAGGCCGAGCGGGTTGCCGACGGCCAGGACGGAGTCGCCGACCTGGACGGCGTCCGAGTCGCCGAACGTCGCGGGCTGCAGGTCGTCCGGCGGGTCGGCCAGCTGGACCACGGCGAGGTCGGTGGTGGGGTCGGTGCCCACGATCGTGGCCTCGTACAGGCGCCCGTCCGACAGGGTGACCTGGACGGTGCCGTCCGCGGCGCCGGCGACCACGTGGTTGTTGGTCAGGACATGCCCGGCCTCGTCGACGACGACACCCGACCCCTCGGACCCTCCGGACTGGCTGCTCACCTGGATCGCCACGACGGACGGCGCGACGGCCGAGGTGACGGCCTGCCAGTCCGGGTTCTCGCTGGTCGAGCTGGCCACGGGGGCCGCCTGCGAGGTCGTGGACGCGCCCACCTCGGCGAGCGAGGACTCGCTCGTGCCGTCGTCGAGCAGGGACACCGCGCCGACCGTCGCCACGCTCGCGAGCACGGCGGCGCCGGCGGCCGCGGCGACGACCGGCACCCACGGGGTGCGACGCCGCTCGGCGCCCGCCGCCGGCGGGTACGTCGGCGCGCCCCCGGACCACCCGGTCTGGTGGGACGCGCCGTAGGCCGGGCCGGGCTGGTACGACGGCGCTGCGCCGACGGGCTGCGGCGCGGCCGACCGGTCGGGTGCCGGAGCCTGCGTCGCGGCGCCCTCGTGGCGTGCGGCCGGCAGCGGGTGCGTCGGCTGCTCGACGGGGTGCTCCTGGCCCGACGGCTGCTGCGGTGCGGGGGTGTGCTCGGTGCTCATGTGCCCTCCTCGATGTCTGCCCCTACACCACACCATCAGCCTTGGCCGAGCCTTGGGCGGACCTGAGAGTTTCCTGTCAACCGCCGTCCCCTCGTGCCGAGGACACCCGTCGTCCCCTGGTCAGCGCGTGGCGGACCGGACGGCCGTCGCGATCCGGGCGGCGAGATCCCGGGACTCCGCGAGCCGGTCGGCCCGCGGCACGCGCACCTCCACCACGCTCACCCCGGCCGGCGGCCGCGCGAGCGCGCCGGTCAGGGAGGTCAGGTCGTCGACCCGCCGGTGCGCCACGCCGTACCCGGCGCACAGCGCGGCCAGGTCCGCACCGTGCGACGTGCCGAAGACCCGCTCGAAGGTCGCGGCAGCATCCGGACCCTCCTGGGCCAGGGCCCCGTGCTCGAGCGTGGCGAAGATCGACCCGCCGTCGTCGTTCACGACAACGACCTGCAGGTCGGCACGGTCCTCCGCGGGGCCGCGCAGCAGCCCGTTGAGGTCGTGCAGGAAGGTCAGGTCGCCCACGAGGGCCCGGGTGCGCACCCCCCGGCGGCCGGCGGCCAGGGCCACTCCCGAGGCCGTCGCGACGGTCCCGTCGATACCGGCCAGCCCGCGGTTCGCCAGGATCCGGGACGGCGGGGCGTCCGGCGCCGCGTCGAGACCGAGGACGAGGTCGACGTCCCGCACCGGGTTGGAGGCGCCCACGACCAGCACGTCACCGGCCCCGGTCGCGGCGACCACGGCCCGCGCCACCACCAGGGCCGCGTGCGGGGCCGTCACGAGGTCGGCGTCGACGGCGTCGGTCCGGGTGACGGCGTCGACCTCGGCCGCGGCCGCGCGGCTCGCCGCCTGCCAGCGTGCGGCGAACGTCCCGCCGTCGGCGGGCTCGCCGGGCGCGAACCAGCGGTCGGCGAGGCGGTCGACGACCCGCGCGGCGTGCCGGGCCGGGTCCGGCCACGGCCCGCCCCCCGGCGCGACCACGGTGACGTGCACGTCGGGGCGGGCGAGCAGGCGCTGCACGGGGCGAGACAGCGTGGGCCGGCCCAGGACGACGACGTGCTCCACGTCGTCGGCGAGCCCGTCGGCGCCGAGCACCGACCGGTACGCGGCCACGGCCCGCGGGCCGCCGCCGGCGCCGGAGGTCGGCTCGGCGAGCAGGGGCCAGGCGCGGGCCTCGGCGAGCCGGCGCGCGTCCGGACCGGCACCGTCCCCCGCCACGACGAGGGTGCGGGTCGGGTCGCCCGGCAGCGCCGGGTCGGCCCCCGGCCCCGCCGCCGGCGGCACGACCTCGACACCCCGGCCGGGCTGCGCGGGCGCGGTGGCCGCGTCGTCGTCCGCGCCACCGACGGGGTGCAGCGGGTCCCGGAAGGCGAGGTTGAGCTGGACCGGGCCGGGGTGCCGGTCGCGCAGACCCCGGGCGGCGGCCACCGCCCGCCGGGCGGCGGACAGCAGGTCGCGCACCTCGCCGTCCCGTCCGTCGGGCGCGGGCACGTCGAGGGTGTACCGGACGGCGGTGCCGAAGAGCCCGACCTGGTCGGTGGTCTGGGAGGCGCCGGTGCCACGCAGCTCGTGCGGCCGGTCGGCCGTCAGGACGACGAGCGGCACACCGCTGTGCGAGGCCTCCAGGACGGCGGGGTGCAGGTTCGCCACCGCGGTGCCCGAGGTGGTCACCACGGCGACCGGGGCCGGTACCGCTGCCTCCTCGGCACCGGCCGCCGACCCCCGGGAGAGTCCGAGCGCGAGGAAGCCCGCCGAGCGTTCGTCGATGCGCACGTGCAGCCGGACCAGGCCGACGGCGTCCGCCTCGGCCAGCGCGTAGGCCAGCGGGGCGGACCGTGACCCGGGTGCCAGCACGACGTCGTGCACACCCTGCGCGGCCAGGTCCGCGACCAGCGCGCGGGCTGCCGTGACCGCGGGGGCGGCCGTGCCGCCGTCGGGCGCGGGGCTCACGCGTCGGCCCCGTCGAGGAGCGCGGCGAGCCGGTCGTGCCGGTCGAGCCAGCGCTGCTCCAGCTCCGGCGGGGCGGCGACGGCGGCGAGCGCCCCCGCGTCCGGGGCGACCCGGCGCACCGGCAGCGCCCCGTCCACCGGGCGCAGCGGTTCGTCGGTGACGTCCCGCGTGAGCAGCTGGGAGGTGGCCAGCCCGCAGGCGTGGGGCAGCTCGGGCAGGGCGGCCGCGAGCGCCACCCCGGCCGCCAGCCCGACCGACGACTCCAGGGCCGAGGAGACCACGACCGGCAGGCCGACCTGCTCGGCCAGGTCGAGACAGGCCCGCACCCCGCCGAGCGGCTGGACCTTGAGCACGACGACGTCGGCGGCCTCGGCGCGCACCACCCGCAGGGGGTCCTCGGCGCGCCGGATCGACTCGTCGGCCGCGACCGGCACGTCGACGGCACGGCGCACGGCCGCCAGCTCCTCCACCGTCGCGCAGGGCTGCTCGACGTACTCCAGCCCCCCGGCGGCGCGGTCCAGCAACGGGATGCGGCGGCGGGCCGCGTCGACGTCCCAGGTGCCGTTGACGTCGACGCGGATCCGGCCGACGGCCGGTCCGTGCAGCGTGTCGAGCACGGCCCGGACCGCCTCGACCCGGCGGAGCTCGGCCTCGACGGGCTCGACCGAGCCGTCGGGGAGCCGCTGTCCCACCTTGACCTTCGCCGTCCGGCAGCCGCCGGAGGCCAGGACGATCTCCCGGGCGCGTTCGGGGTCGACGGCGGGCACCGTCACGTTGACCGGGACGGCGTCACGCACGGGTGGCGGGAAGTCGAGGTCCGCCGCCTCGCGCGCCGCACGCAGCCAGGTGGCCGACTCGGCGTCGTCGTACTCCCAGAAGGGGCTCAGCTCGCCCCATCCGGCCTCGCCGGCCAGGAGCAGACCGTCCCGGCTGGTCAGTCCCCGGAACGGGGTGCGCAGCGGAGCGGACCAGACGTAGCGGCGCCGGGGCGTCGCGGGCAGGGAGACGGGCACGTCCTCAGGGTAGGAGGTCGTCCGCGGCTCGGCAGCACGCGGGCCGACCGGGCACCGTCAGTCGGTGAACTCCTCCGGCGGCATGTGCCGCAGGATGCCGGGAGTGCCGACCGTGGCGACGGGCACGCTCTGGGTGGTGACGGTGGCGCGCCGGACCTCGGCCGCGTCGTAGGCGATCAGCTCGTCCACGACCTCGTCCGGGTCGGCGACCTCGGCGCTGTGGGATCGCGTCTTGTCCATGCCCCCATGGTGCAACTGCAGTTGTGCAGATTCCACGGATGACGCGCACATCTCGCGTGATCGGCGTGTCGAGCCGCGACTACCCTGAGGCCGTGAGCCACTCCGACAGCACTCCTCCGGTCCCCCCGCAGGTCTCGCAGACGTTCGACCCGACCCGATGGCGCCCCGTCACGGGCTTCGACGGGCTGACCGACCTCACCTACCACCGGGGGGTGGAGCGGTCCACGGCGGCCGACGGCACCGAGCAGGTCCGCGACCTGCCGGTGGTCCGGGTCGCGTTCGACCGCCCCGAGGTCCGCAACGCCTTCCGACCGCACACCGTCGACGAGCTGTACCGGGTGCTGGACCACGCCCGCATGACCTCCGACGTCGGCACCGTGCTGCTCACCGGCAACGGCCCGAGCCCCAAGGACGGCGGCTGGGCGTTCTGCTCGGGCGGGGACCAGCGCATCCGCGGACGGTCCGGCTACCAGTACACGACGGCGCCCGACGGCGGCGGCGAGGTCCACACGGCCGACGCCGTCGACCCCGCCCGCGCCGGGCGCCTGCACATCCTCGAGGTGCAGCGCCTGATCCGCACCATGCCGAAGGTCGTCGTCGCCGTCGTGGACGGCTGGGCCGCCGGCGGCGGGCACTCCCTGCACGTGGTCGCCGACCTGTCGATCGCGTGCCGGCAGCACGGGCGGTTCAAGCAGACCGACGCCGACGTCGGCTCGTTCGACGGCGGCTACGGCTCGGCCTACCTCGCGCGCCAGGTCGGGCAGAAGCGCGCACGGGAGATCTTCTTCCTGGCCCGCGAGTACTCCGCCGACGACGCCGAGCGCTGGGGCGGCGTCAACGAGGTCGCCGAGCACGAGGACCTGGAGGCCCTCGGCCTGGAGTACGCCCTGACGATCGCGGGCAAGTCGCCGCAGGCGATCCGCATGCTGAAGTTCGCGTTCAACCTGGCCGACGACGGCCTGATGGGCCAGCAGGTGTTCGCCGGGGAGGCGACGCGGCTCGCCTACCTCACCGACGAGGCGGTCGAGGGCCGCGACGCGTTCCTCGGCAAGCGGGAGCCCGACTGGAGCCGGTTCCCCTACGCGTACTGACCGGCCACGCCGGGCCCGCGGTCAGGACACCGACCAGGACCCGTCGCGGCGCGGCGCCAGCTCGACCCACGTCCGGCCCGGGGCCAGGAGCACCTCGTCGCCGTTCGGCCGGGTCAGCCGCAGCGGCTTGCCGCGCCCCTTCTTGGTCCACTCCACGTCGACCGCCCGGCCACCGCTGAGCACCGTCCCGGTGCCGGAGCCGACCAGCTCCGTCTTGGGCACCTTGGCGCCCGAGGCGTCGCGGTGGGAGGTGTTGGTGACCTTCATCCGCAGCAGCACCACGTTGCGCGCCGTGACGCGCCGGCCCGAGGAGATCGAGGGGACGCCGTTGTCGCTGCGCCGGTAGGCGCGGTCTCCCGCGTTCCAGGTCCAGGTGCTGCGCTGCGCCCGGGACAGGCGGACGTCGGCGACGCGGCCCCGCCGCCCGTCCGACCGCGCCGTCGACCCCTTCCAGCCGCGGGCGTAGGCGAACTGGGCGGGCGGCGGTTCCGCCCGTCGCCGGTCCGCCTGGCGGGCGAAGGTCCCGACGTCGCCGTACACGTTGTGCGGCATGTACCGGCGCGACGACCGCCAGAAACCCGGGTCGCCGTCGTCGTTGATCACGAGCTGGGTGCCGGACCGTTCCACGGCGCGCAGGAAGGCCGGGATCCCGCCGGAGGCCGCGAGGATCCCGTCCATCGGGGCGACGGTGGCCGGGTCCATGGGCCGCACCGACCGGATCGGGCCGACGGCGTCCGGGTAGCTCGAGTGGTACACGGCCACGAAGCGCGTGATGCCGCCCTCGACGACCTGCTCCCACACGATGTCGGCCCGGTGCAGCCCGGAGTGCGGCCTGGCCGCCGGGGAGTTCTCGATCTTCACGGCCACCGCGGGCCGCTCGGGCACCTTGTCCGTGCGCTTGCCCGTCAACGGCCAGCGCGGCGGCTCGGGCGGCGGGGACGGCTCGGGCTCGGCGGGGGCCGGCGGGCCGATCTTCGCGCGCGACACGTCCGGGGCCACCGTGACCGGGGCCGGGGCCTCGGGCGGCTCGGCGGAGCATCCCGCGAGCATGAGCATCGCCAGGACGAGCGCGAGCGCCGTCGGACGTCGTGCCACCACTTCCTCCTCGTGCAGGGTGGCAACAGGCTACGGCCCGCCACGCCCGAGCGGCGCACTATCGTGACCTGCGTGCTGCCCCCCGACGTGTCCGCCCTCGTCGACCGGACGCGCCGCGCGCTCGACGGCGGCCCGCCGGTCGTCCCGCTCCCCCGCCTCGGCGACGCCGCCCCGCCGCCCGGGACCGCCGCCGTCGTGCGCACCTCCGGGTCCACCGGGACACCCCGCGAGGTGGCCCTCAGCGGCGCCGCGCTGCGCGCCTCGGCCGCCGCCACGGCGGACCGGCTGGGTGCGCCCGGCCGCTGGGTGCTGGCCCTGCCCGCGACGCACGTCGCGGGGCTGCAGGTGGTGGCCCGGTCGGTCCTGGCCGGCACGCCGCTGGTCGCGGCCGCACCGGACGAACCGTTCACGCCGTCCGGTCTCGCGGACCTGCTGGCCGAGGCGCTCGCGGGCGACGACCCCGTCCACGTCTCGCTCGTGCCCACCCAGCTGCACCGTGTCGTGCAGGCGGCCGACGACGGGGCGCCCCGGGCGCTGGACGCACTGGCACGCTGCGGGGCGGTGCTGCTCGGCGGCGCCGCCGCCCCGCCGGTCCTGGTCCGTCGCGCCCGGGAGGCCGGGGTGCGGCTCGTGCGGACCTACGGCATGTCCGAGACGTCGGGCGGGTGCGTGTACGACGGCGTGCCGCTGGCGGGCGTCCGGGTGCGGATCGACGCGGACCCGGGCGCACCGGGGGTCGTGGAGCTCTCCGGCCCGGTGCTCGCCTCCGGCTACGTCGGGGACCAGACGGCCACCGCGGCCGCCTTCCACGACGGTCCTGACGGCCGCTGGTTCCGCACCAGCGACCTGGGGACCCTCCGGGACGGGGTGCTGCGCGTCCTCGGCCGGGCGGACGACGTCGTCGTCACCGGCGGGGAGAACGTGGCACCGGCCGCGGTCGAGGCGGTGCTCGGCGAGCTGTTCGACGGGGAGGTGTGCGTGGTCGGCGTGCCGGACCCCGAGTGGGGGCAGGCCGTCGTCGCCGTCGTCACCGGACCACCCGGGACGCCGGCCGGCTGGCTGCCCGACGCCGCGCTGGCGCCCGTGCGGTCGGCGGTCGCCGCTAGGCTGGGGCGGCCCGCGGCGCCGCGGCGGATCCTCCAGGTCGCCGGGCTCCCGCGGCGTGGTCCGGGCAAGGTCGACCGCGCCGCCGTCGTGGATCTCGTGCGTCACCACGACGCACACCGCTGAGAGGAGAACCCATGGCCACCGCCGCTGAGTGGCTCGCCGGCGCGCGCCCCCGCACGCTGCCGGCCGCCGCGGCCCCCGTCGCGATCGGCACCGGTGCGGCGGCGCAGCTCGACGCCTTCGCCTGGCTGCCCGCCGTGCTCGCGCTCGGCGTGGCCCTGGCGCTGCAGGTCGGCGTCAACTACGCCAACGACTACTCCGACGGCGTGCGCGGCACCGACGTGGACCGGGTCGGGCCGCTGCGGCTCACCGCGTCCGCCGCCGCCCGGCCCGGGCAGGTCAAGGGGGCGGCGTTCACGGCGTTCGGCGTCGCCGCGATCCTGGGGCTCGCCCTGTGCGCCGTCTCCGGGCACTGGTGGCTGATCGCCGTCGGCGCCCTGAGCATGCTGGCCGCCTGGTACTACACCGGTGGCGAGCGCCCCTACGGCTACGCCGGGCTCGGCGAGGTCGGCGTCTTCGTCTTCTTCGGGCTGGTGGCCACGCTCGGCACCACGTACACCCAGGCCGACCGGATCTCGTGGCCCGCGGTGCTGGGCGCCGTCGGCGTCGGGCTCATCGCCTGCGCGCTGCTGATGATCAACAACCTGCGCGACATCCCCACCGACGTGCTGGCGGGCAAGCGCACGCTGGCGGTGCGGGTGGGCGACCACCGTGCTCGCCGGCTGTACGCGCTGTGGCTCGTCGTGCCCGTGCTGCTCGGGCTCGTCTGCGCGATCTGGAACCCGTGGGCCTTCCTGGTGGCGCTGCTCCTGCTGCCCACGGTCCTGCTCGTGCTGCCGGTGCTGGCCGGGGCGCAGGGACGCGCCCTGGTGCCCGTCCTGGCCGGGACCGGCCTCTTCGAGCTCGCCTACGGGATCCTGCTGGGGCTCGGCCTGGCCCTGTGACCGGCTGCCGCGCCGGGTCTCAGGAGCGCTGCTGCGGGCCGTCGGCCGCGGTGCCGTCGGCGTGCTCCGACCGGTCGGCGTCGAGGACCGCGTCCTCGGCGGCGGCGTCCTCGTCGATCCGCGTGTCGCCGCGCGTGCGCTCCTTGCGGCGCCGGTCGCGCTCCGCGAGCCAGGCCGCGGCGTCGTCCCGCTGCCGACGCAGCGCGAGGTAGGAGACGGCGAACGCGACGACGAGCGCCACGAGCGGCAGCAGCCACCCGCCGAGACCGACGAGGTATCCGAGCACGAGCGCGGCCACGAAGACGAGGAGGCGCAGCGCGGAGTAGATGAGCAGTGGCACGTCACCAGGGTAAGGCCGTGCCGACAGCCCCGGATGCGGTGCACCCTCGCGGTCGTTCTAGGCTGGAGGCATGTTGCGCGTCGTGGTGATCCTCCTCGTGATCGGCCTGATGGTCTACACCCTCGCCGACCTGGCCGGGTCGGAGGAGGAGGATCGCGGCGGCCTGCCCACCTGGCTCTGGCTGATCATCATCGTGTTCCTGCCGGTCTTCGGGCCGATCTCGTGGCTCGTGACCAAGCGGTCCCGGCGCCGTGGGTCCGGCGGCGGGCGTACCGGCCGCCCGGGGCGCGGACCGCGACGCCCCTCCGGACCGGTCGCGCCCGACGACGACCCGGACTTCCTGTGGCGGATCGAGCAGGAGAAGCGGCGTGAGGAACGTCGCAGGAAGCGTGACGAGGAGGGGCCCGACGCGCCGTCGGCCTGATCGCCGCGGCCGGACCCTTCCCGGCCGCACGGGCGGCCCCCGAGTCAGGGTCATCCACCGCGAGTCAGGACGATCCACCGCGAGTCAGGGTCATACCCCGCGAGTCAGGAGAACGCCACGGGTGCCTGGGTCGGCACAGGTTCGTCCCTGAGCGAGCATCCCGGCACTGCCGGCACGACGCCCTGGCTCTGGGGCGAGGAGTCCTGACTCGCACAGGAGTGCCCTGACCCGCGCAGGATCGTCCTGACCCGCGGCGTCGAGTCCTGACCCGCGGCGTCGAGTCCTGACCCGCGCGGGTCAGGGTGGCCCGCGCGGGTCGGGGTCAGCTGATGCCCGAGTACGAGTGCTTGCCGTTGAAGATCAGGTTCACGCCCGTGAAGTTGAACAGCACGCAGGCGTAGCCGACGACGACGAACCAGGCGGCTCGCCGGCCGGACCAGCCCCGTGTCGTGCGGGCGTGCAGGTAGGCCGCGTAGACGACCCAGATGATGAAGCTCCAGACCTCCTTGGGGTCCCAGCCCCAGTACCGGCCCCAGGCGTCCTCGGCCCAGATGGCTCCGCCGATGATCGTGAACGTCCACATCACGAAGCCGACGGCGTTCAGGCGGAAGGACATCGACTCCAGCGCGGCCGGGGCCGGCATGCGGTCGAGCCAGCGGAAACCCGGGCGCGTGAGGAACGGGGACCCGGTCTCCCGCGCGTCGCGCAGCAGCTGCAGGACGGACAGCACGAACGCGACCGTGAAGATCCCGGTCGCCGTGATCGCGACACCCACGTGGATGACCAGCCAGTAGTTCTGCAACGCCGGCTGCACGCCGGTCGCCGCGACGTGGAACGAGTTGAGGCCCACGACGACGAACAGCGTGACCAGCCCGGTGACGAAGGCGCCGAGGAACCGCACGTCGCGGCGCAGGTTCCACACGAGGAACACCACCATCGCCACGAAGGACCCCACGAGCGTGAACTCGTACATGTTGGCCCACGGCGTGCGCCCGGCGGCGAGGCCCCGCAGCAGGATCGCCACGCCGAGCATCGCGGTGCCGAGCCAGGACGTGGACAGGCCGATCCCGGCGGCACGCCGTCGGGCGGGACCACCGGGGCCGACGTCGGCAGCCGGGCCCGCGCCGTCCGGCGCCGCGACCGCGCCGGACGCACCGGCACCGACCGTCGCCCGCGCCTCGGTCCGCGCCTCGAGACGTTCGTCGGTCCGACGTCCCAGGTCGATCGCGAAGGCGATCATCGCCACGGCGAACGTGGTCGCCGCCGCCCACACGAGCAGATCGCTCAGCTCGGCGATCTCCATCTCAGTCCTCCTCGCTCCCGGTCGCTCGACCGTCCGTCGTCCCGGCACCGGACCCGCCGGCCCGTCCGGCGCCGTCCGGTCCGTCGCGCTCGACGTCCGGCAGCGCTCCGAAGGCCTTGTCGACCTCGGTCTCCAGCCCGGCGTCGTCCCCACGGGCCAGCCCGGCGACCTCGACCCGCGTGACGCCGCCGGACGTCCATGATCGCACCCACACGCGGCGTCGCGGCAGGAAGAGCGATCCCGTCAGCCCGAGCAGCGCCAGGAGCGCGAACGTCAGCACCCACGCCAACGAGGGGTCGTGCCGCAGGTCCAGGGCGACGAACCGGGGGACGTCCTCGCCGAGCGCGACCGTGCCCAGCCCGTCGGGCAGCTCGACCGAGTCGCCCGGCTCGAGCAGCAGGGTGACCCGTCCGCCGTCGTCGTCGAGGGACGGCGTGAGGTTCGCGGTGTCCAGGCGGTAGACGTTCTGCGGGACGCCGGCGTCGAGCCCGAGATCGCCGCGGTACACCTCCAGGACGAGCAGCGGGTCCTCCGGCAGCGGGAACACCGACTCGGCGGTGCCGTCCTCGTTGATGACGGCCGTCGGCAGGAAGTACCCGATCAGCCCGATCTGGTCGAGCCCCGGCGACACGTCCGGCACCTTGACGACGCCTCGTGAGGTGTACACCTGGTCCTCCGGCAGGAACGGCACCCGCCCGCTGAACGCCGTGGCACCCTCCGCATCGGTCACCGTGATCTCGGGGGCGTACCCGTTGCCCTGCAGGTAGATCTTGGAACCGTCGACCTCGAGAGGGTGGTTGACCCGGATGGTCTCGGCCCGCGAGGAGCCGTCCGGCTCGGTGACCGTGACGTCGGCGGTGAAGTCGCGGGACTGGGCGAACGCGACGGTGTCCGTGGCGAACTCGGACTCGAAGGAGTCCAGCGTCATCGAGAACGGCACGAGCGACTCCGGGGCGAACCACGCGCCGGACTCGAAGGTGTCGTAGTCGACCACCGCGTTCGCGAAACCGCGCCCCTCGGTGATGATCGCCTGCCCGCGGTAGTGCATGAGCTGGCCCACGGCGACGGCGATCACGAGGCCCACCAGGGCCAGGTGGAACAACAGGTTGCCGCTCTCGCGCAGATACCCTCGCTCGGCGGCGACGGTCCGCGCGGCAGGCCGCCCGGGCAGCGCGCCGCGGGCGGGCCGGGCGTCCTCGGCCCCGGTCTCGACCCGGAAGGTCGGCAGGCGTCGCCACCGGCCGCGCAGGTGGGTCGACGCCGCGTCGGCCACCTCGTCCGGCGTCGCGGACGTCGTCCCCGTCACGTGCACCGGGAAGCGCTCGAACCGGGCGGGGGTCCGCGGCGGGCGAGCCCGCAGCGCCCGGGCGTGCGCGATCGTGCGCGGCACGATGCAGCCGACCAGCGACACGAGCAGCAGCAGGTAGATGGCCGAGAACCAGACGGACGTGTAGACGTCGAAGAACCCGAACCGGTCCAGCCACTCGCCGGCGGTCGGGTGGTCACCCAGGTACTCGACGACCGCCGCGGGGTCCTGGTCGCGCTGCGGCAGGATCGAGCCGGGCAGCGCCGCGACGGCGAGCAGCATGAGCAGCATGAGCGCCACGCGCATGCTGGTCAGCTGCCGCCACGTCCAGCGCAGCATGCCCCGCCACCCGAGCTGGGGGGCCTGCGGGCCCCGCGGGGACGACGGCGCCCCGGACGGCTCCGGTCGGGCGTCCGCCGCGGACGTCGGCTCACCGGTGGTGAAGTCGTCCGCGATGCCCTCGGGACGGTAGGTCCGCTCGCTCATCACACCACCGTCGTGTATCCGCTGATCCAGCTCTGCAGCAGGCTGGTGGTCGCACCCCACAGACCGGTCACCATCGCCAGGCCGATGACGATGAGCAGCCCGCCACCGACCCGCATGATCGTCAGCCGGTGCCGTCGCAGGAAGCTCAGCATCCGCTCGGAGGACTGCAGGCCCAGGGCCACCAGCAGGAAGGGCACGCCGAGGCCGACGCAGTAGGCGATCCCGAGCAGGACGCCCCGGGTGGCCGACGCCTCGTCCAGCGCGAGGGACTGGACGGCGGCCAGGGTCGGGCCCATGCAGGGGGTCCACCCGATGCCGAACACGACGCCGAGCAGCGGTGCGCTCCACAGGCCGGCCCGCGGTGTCACGTGCAGTCGGCGCTCCCGCTGCAGGAAGCCGATGCCGCCGAGGAAGGCGACGCCCATGAGGACGACGACGACGCCGAGCACGCGCGTGAGGACGTCCTCGTAGCGCACCAGATAGGCACCGGCGGCCCCGGCCGCCGCCATGAGGGCGACGAACACGGCGGTGAAGCCGAGGACGAAGAGCCCGACCCCGGCCACGACCCGGCCACGGGCCGGCGCGGCCGCCGTCGTCGTCCCGCCCCGGGACGTCCCGACCGGGCCGGCGTTCGCGGCGGCCATGCCACCCACGTACCCCACGTAGCCGGGGACCAGGGGCAGCACGCACGGCGAGGCGAACGAGACCACGCCCGCGACCAGCGCGACCGGGACGGCGAGCAGCATCGACCCGCTCACCGCCGTCGTCGCGAAGAGCTCTCCCATCTCAGGCACCCGCCATCGCGTCGTCGATCAGGCTGTTGAGGGTGCTCTCGGACACCTCGCCGACGACGCGGGCGGCCACGCGACCCTCGGCGTCGAGCACGACGGTGGACGGGACCGCCTGCAGCGGCACGACGCCCGACAGCCCGGCCACGACCTGGCCGCTGCGGTCCTCGATCGACGGGTAGGGCACCTCGAAGGTGCGCTGGAAGGCGAGCGCGGCACCGGCCTCGTCCTCGGTGTTGATCCCCAGCAGGTGCACCCCCTCGTCGGCGCGGTCCGTCGCGATCGAGACCAGGGCCGGAGCCTCGGCGCGGCAGGGCGCGCAGCCTGCGTACCAGGTGTTGAGCACGACGACGTCCCCGCGCCAGTCGGCGGTGGAGACCTCGTCCCCCTCGAAGCTGGTGCCCTCGACGACCACCGGCTCGGTCCGGTCGGCCGGCTCCCACTGCTGCACGGTGCCGTCGCCGGAGACGAATCCCTGGCCGACGACGTCGCCCGCGCCGGAGTCGGCGGCGCCGCACCCGGCCAGCGCGAGGGCCGTCCCGAGGGCGAGCGCGACACCCGCCGCGTGGCGGCGCGCCATCAGGCGCCCGCCTGCGGCTCGGCGCCGACGAGCAGGTCCCCGGCGGGTTCGGCGTAGTGCAGTCCGGCGAAGTGGTCGTCGGTGAACGTCAGCGACGTCAGCGAGGCCAGCGCGCACTGGCGACGCCGCGGGTCGTGGGCCAGGCGCCTGCCCTCGAAGGCCAGCCGGGTCAGCCAGACGGGGAGCTGGTGGCTCACCAGGACGACCTCGCGCCCCGCGTGGGCACGTCGGGCGTCGTCGACGGCGGCCCGCATGCGCACGACCTGGTCGGCGTAGGCCTCGCCCCAGGACGGCCGCAGCGGGTTCCACAGCAGCTTCCAGTACCGGGGGTGGGCGAGCTGGGCGGGGTTCGTGCCGATCGTCGAGCCCTCGAGCAGGTTGCCGGCCTCGATCAGCCGGTCGTCGGTGGCCAGCTCCAGGCCGAACGCGGCGGCGACGGGCGCGGCGGTCTCCTGGGCGCGCTGCAGCGGGCTCGCGACGACGGCGGCGACGTCCCGGCCGGTGTCGGTGAGGTGGTCCGCGACGCGTCGCGCCATCTGCTGACCGCGGTCGGACAACCGGTAGCCCGGGATGCGCCCGTACAGGACGCCGTCCGGGTTGTGGACCTCGCCGTGCCGCATCAGGTGGACGGTGGTGGTGGCCATGCGCCTTAGTGTCCCAGATCCCGGGGGTGGACCTGTCGGCGCGACGGGCGTCGTGAGCCGCGTCACGATCGGGCCACGGACCGGTCTCCGAACTCGTCCGGACGGCGCGGGAATACTGCGCCGGGGTGCCATGTTCATGCATTCCGATGGAATGATCCGGACGCGATCACATCACGTCCAGCAACCGATCCGACAAGGAGCCACCCCATGGCCACCCCCCTGCCCCCGGCCCTGACCACCGGCACCTACGCCGTCGACGCCGGCCACTCCACGGCGTCGTTCTCCGTCCGCCACGCCGGCATCTCCAAGGTCCGCGGGACCGTCGGCATCTCGGCCGGGACGATCACCGTGGGCGAGGACCTCGAGTCCTCCTCCGTCGCGGTGACGCTCGACGCGAGCGCCGTGAGCACCGGTGACGAGAACCGCGACCAGCACCTCAAGAGCGCGGACTTCTGGCACGCCGAGGAGCGCCCCACCTGGACCTTCACCTCGACCTCGGTCACCGCCGACGACGACGCCTACATCGTCACCGGCGACCTGACCATCAACGGCGTGACCCGGTCGGTGGACCTGCCGGTCGCCTTCGAGGGTGCCGCGACCGACCCGTTCGGCAACAAGCGCGCCGGGTTCGAGTCCGAGATCGTCATCAACCGCAAGGACTTCGACCTGACCTGGAACGCCGCGCTCGAGACCGGCGGCATCCTGGTCGGCGAGAAGGTCAAGATCGCTCTCGACGTCTCGGCGATCGAGCAGAACTGATCCCACCGCGCCGGTGAACCGGCGCCCGTCGGCGTCGTGCCCGCACCTCGCCGTCGCCGGTCAGCGCACGGGAACCGCGTCCGCGCGGATCCCGTGCGCTGACTCGTGCAACGGGGGCCTGAGCCGTCGCGGGTCGTCCTGACCCGTCGCGGGTCGTCCTGACTCGTCACGGGTCGTCCTGACCCGTCACGGGCCGTCCTGACCCGCGGCGAGACGGCCCGGCCCGCAGGAGGTGCGCGGGCTCAGGCGGAGGGCTGGACCCCGGCCACCGCGGGGTCACCGTCGACACCCACGGCGTCCCCGGACTGCGCGTGCCGCGCCGCGGCGTGGAACGCGAGGATCTGCAGCTCGCCCGCGACGTCCACGCTGCGCACCACGACGTCGTCGGGCAGCTGCAGCGCCACCGGCGAGAACGACAGGATCTCGCGCACCCCGCAGGCCACGATCCGCTCGGCCACCGCCTGGGCCGCCGCACCGGGTGTCGCCAGGATCACCATCGACACCCCCCGGGCGGCGAGGATCTCCTCGAGACGGTCGGAGTGCTCGACCTCGAGGCCGGCGGCGCTGCGACCGACCACGTCCGGGTCGGCGTCGATCAGGGCCACCAGCCGGAACCCGCGGGCGGCGTAGCCCGAGTAGTTCGCCAGGGCGTTGCCGAGGTTGCCCACGCCGACGATGGCGAGCCGGTGCTCCGACCCGAGCCCGAGCGCGGCGCTGATCGAGGACGCCAGCGTCTCCACGTCGTACCCGACCCCGCGGGTCCCGAAGGACCCCAGGTAGGACAGGTCCTTGCGCAGCTGGGCCGAGCCCACGCCGGACCGCTCCGCCAGCCCGGAGGACGACGTCGTGGTGACGCCGTCGCTCAACAGGTCGCGCAGGGCACGCAGGTAGAACGGAAGCCGCGCCACCGTCGCCGCGGGCACCGTCACCTCACCGATCTCGATCACGTCCGCTTCCCTCCCGGGGGGACCGCCAGACGGCGCGCCAACCTCACCGCGTCCACCCGCCAGAACCCCTGCTGCACGCCGTCCACCTCGACGACGGGCACGTAGTCGCCGTACCGCTCGGTCAGCGCGGCATCGGCCTCGATGTCGATCTCCCGCCACGCGGCGCCCGCCTGGTCGCACACCGAGGAGACCACCTGCCGGGCGTCGTCGCACAGATGGCAGCCGGGTCGGGTGTACATCACCACCCGTGCCGTCTCCTCAGGGGTCGTCGGGGTGCCGCTCACGAGGACAGCGTATCCGCGCGGCTACAGTGGACCGCATGCCGTCTCACGCCGACCCCCCGGTCAGCCCGCCGGCGGCAGCGTTCTTCGACGTGGACAACACGATCATCCGCGGCGCCAGCTCGTTCCACCTGGCCCGGGCGCTGTACCGGCGCGAGTTCTTCGGGACCGCCGACCTGCTGCGGTTCGGGCTGATCCAGGCCAAGTACCTGCTCTTCGGCGAGTCGCGCACCCAGATCGAGAGCGTGCGCAGCCGGGCGCTGTCCCTCATCGCCGGCCGCTCGGTCGCCGAGATCACCGCCGTGGGCGACGAGGTCTACGACACCGTCCTGGAGCTGCGGATCTTCCCCGGCACGAAGCGTCTCCTGGACGAGCACCTGGCGGCCGGCGACCAGGTCTGGCTGGTCACCGCGACGCCGGTCGAGATCGGCGGCCTCATCGCACGCCGGCTCGGCGCGACCGGCTGCCTCGGCACCATCGCGGAGCACGAGCGGGGGTACTACACCGGCGCGCTGGTGGGCGACCTCATGCACGGCGAGGCCAAGGCTGCGGCCGTGCGGGAGCTCGCGGAGCGCGAGGGGCTAGACCTCGACCACTCGTACGCCTACGGGGACTCGCTGAACGACCTGCCGATGATGCGGTCCGTCGGCCACCCCTGCCCGATCAACCCCGACGTGCGTCTGCGTCGGCACGCCAAGGAGGTCGGCTGGCCGATCCGCGAGTTCCGCGGTCGCGGTCAGCGGGTGGCGCACCGCGGCGTGCGGACCGCGTCGTGGGCAGGCGCGGCCTGGGTCGCGGGCCTCGTGCTCCGGGCCGTGCAGCGTGCCATGCGCCGACGCGTCCGGGGCCGCTGACCGGGGACGCCCCTCCCCACGGACGCAGCGAGCCCGGCACCCCTGGGGGTACCGGGCTCGCTCAGCACGACCCGCCGGACGGCGGGCGGTGCCTCACTTCTTGTTGCGACGCTGGTGGCGCGTCCTGCGCAGCAGCTTGCGGTGCTTCTTCTTCGCCATGCGCTTGCGGCGCTTCTTGATGACGGAGCCCATGAGGTCCTCACAATGCTGATCGGTGGTCGGACGGCGTTGGCACCGGCGCCCGTGAGCCCGGGCGCAGCCGACCAACGCGAGAAAAGTCCGTCCATCAGAATACCCGATGACGGCCGGTGCCTCGGGCCACGGCGGCGTGCGCCGGGTCACCCCGGCCGCGGGACCTGCCCGGTCAGTCCAGGAAGGGGTCGAGGCCGAACTCGGGGAAGACGTGGCGGCGCGTGGCGAGCACGGCCCGGTCCGTCGGGTCCGACGGGTCGTAGCCGGACGACCACGGTCGCCAGGTGACCGGTCCGCGGCCCAGCGTCCTGGCCGCGGGCAGCCCGGACATCTCCTCCGCCGCCTCCCGCCACGCTGCCGGCAGCGGCATCCCCGTCTCCAGCGGGACGTGCGCCGCCTCGGCCACCAGCGCCGCCCACACCAGCGGCACCACGTCGACGACGGCGTACCCTCCGCCGCCGAGGGCCACCCAGCGACCCTCGCAGAGCTCGTGCGCCAGCTCGTGCAGCCAGCGGGCCGCGGTCTTCTGCGCGTGCACGCCGACGGAGAGGTCGGCGAGCGGGTCGTTGCCGTGGGCGTCGGCACCGTGCTGGGACACGATGGCGTCGGGGGCGAACTCCCGCAGCACGGTCGGCAGCACCGCGTCGACGGCGCGCAGCCATCCGGCGGAGTCCGTCCGCGGCGGGAGCGCGACGTTGACCGCGGTGCAGTGGTTCAGCCCGGCACCGGTGTCCGCCGGGTCGCCCGTGCCGGGGAACAACGTCCGGCCGTCCTGGTGGACGGAGAAGGTCAGCACCCGCGGCTCGTCCCAGAAGATCGCCTCGACGCCGTCGCCGTGGTGGGCGTCGAGGTCGACGTACGCGACCCGCTCCGCCCCGCTGTCCAGCAACCGCTGCACGGCGGCGGCGGCGTCGTTGTAGACGCAGAACCCCGACGCCGCGTCCCGGCGGGCGTGGTGCATGCCGCCGGCGATGTTGATCCCGTGCTGCGCCCGTCCCGACCAGACGGCGTCCGCGGCGGCGACCGAGGCCCCCACGAGCCGGGCCGCGGCCTCGTGCATGGCGGGGAACACGGGGTCGTCCTCCGTCCCGAGCCCCCGGGCGACGTCGGGCTCCCCCGTGGTCGCCGCGCGGCGCACCGCGGCGACGTAGTCGGCGTCGTGCACGGTCTCGAGCAGCTCGTCCGGCGCGCAGACCGGGTCGACCACCTCCAGCCCGGGTTCGCCGAGCAGCCCGAGCTCGGTGATCAGGCGCATCGTCAGGGCGAGCCGCGCCGGCGCCATGGGATGCCCGAGCCCGAAGTCGTAGCGCAGCAGCTCGGGACTCCACAGCAGCTGGGCGACCGACATCCCGCCACGGTAGCCCAAGCCGTGGCAGGCTGGGCGGCGACCAGTGCGGACGACGAGGGAGGGCGCGGCCGGTGGCCCGATCGGTGCAGGACCGCGCCTCGATGCTGCGCGAGTGGGTGGACCGCACGGCCCGGGAGTACCCGGCCCGGCTGGCGATGACGGTGTTCGCCGCCGTCATCACGCTCTTCACGCTCCTGCTGCTGCCGCCCTGGGCGACGGCCACGGACACGGGCGCCCGGTTCGTCGACGCCCTGTTCACCGCGACGTCCGCCGTGTGCATCACCGGCCTGGTCGTCGTCGACACGGCCGAGTACTGGTCGGAGTACGGCCGCGCGGTCATCCTGCTCGGCATCAAGGTCGGCGGGCTGGGCGTCATGACGATCGCGTCCCTGCTGGGGATCGCCGTCTCCCGGCGCATCGGACTGACCCAGAAGCTGCTCACCGCCTCGGAGACGAAGACCGGGACGACGCGGTTGGGCGAGGTCGGCTCCCTGATCCGGCTGATCATCGTGGTCTCCACCTCGATCGAGCTGACGATCGCCCTCATCCTCCTCCCCCGGTTCCTCGCGCTCGACGAGAGTCTCGGGCTGGCGCTGTGGCACTCGACCTTCTACGGCATCTCGGCGTTCAACAACGCCGGGTTCGTGCCCACCGTGGACGGTCTGCTGCCGTACGCCTCGGACTGGCTGGTCATCATCCCCGTCGTCCTGGGCGTGTTCATCGGCGCCCTGGGCTTCCCCGTGATGCTGAACCTGCTGCAGGCGCGCCGGCACGGGCGCCGGTTCCTGCGGCACCTCTCGCTGCACACCAAGCTGACGATCACGACCAGCGTCGCGCTGCTCGTGGCGGGTCTGGTGATCATCGGCGCGATGGAGTGGGCGAACCCGGAGACGCTCGGCGGCCAGGACCTGAGCACGAAGTTCCTCTCGGCCCTCATGGCCTCCGTCATGCCACGGTCCGGCGGGTTCAACACGTTCGACGTCGGCGCCATGCGGGCGGAGTCCTGGCTCGTCACCGACGCCCTGATGTTCGTCGGCGGCGGGTCGGCCTCCACCGCCGGTGGCATCAAGGTCACCACGTTGGCCGTCATGCTGCTCGCGATCGTCGCGGAGGCACGCGGTGACCGGGACGTCGACGTGTTCGGCCGGCGCATCCCCCGGGACACGCTGCGGCTGTCGATCGCCGTGGTCTTCATCGGCGCCACGATGGTGCTGGTCTCCTGCATCGCCCTGGTCCGGATCACCGACTTCTCCCTGTCGCAGATCCTGTTCGAGGTCATCTCCGCGTTCGCGACGGTGGGGCTCTCGACGGGGATCACCGGCGACCTGCCCGACGGCGGGAAGTACTGGTTGAGCGCCCTGATGTACCTGGGGCGCGTCGGCACCATCTCCGTGCTCGGCGCCCTGGCCCTGCGGGACCGGCGCCGCGTCATACGCTTCCCCGAGGAGCGCCCCATCATCGGCTGACGACCCGCGCGCCAGACGGCAGCGGCGCGTCGCCGACACCACCGACCGACCGGAGGAGAACCGTGGCAGAGAAGAAGGACGAGCGGGACGCCGGCGTGCTCGTCATCGGCCTGGGCCGGTTCGGGTCGTCCCTGGCGGAGACGCTGGACCGGCTCGGCCAGGACGTGCTCGCGGTCGAGACCGACGACCGCCTCGTCAACCAGTGGTCCGGCCGCCTGCCGCTGGTGCAGGCGGACGCGTCCAACCCGGAGGCCCTGGAGCAGCTCGGCGCCCAGGAGTTCGGCGTGGCGGTGGTGGGGGTGGGGACCGAGCTCGAGGCCTCGGTGCTCATCACCGGCAACCTCGTCGACCTCGGCACCCCCCAGATCTGGGCCAAGGCGGTCTCGGCCGAGCACGGGCGCATCCTGACGCGGATCGGCGCCCACCACGTCGTGTACCCCGAGTCCGACGCCGGCTCGCGGGTCGCCCACCTCGTCAGCGGCAAGATGCTGGACTACATCGAGGTCGAGGACGGCTTCACGATCGTCAAGATGCGCCCCCCGCGCGAGATGCAGGGGTTCACGCTCGCCCAGTCGGACATCCGCAAGAAGTACGGCATCACCGTGATCGGCGTGAAGTCGCCCGGCATCGAGTTCACCTACGCCACTCCCGAGACCCGCGTCAGCGCGAACGACCTGCTGGTCTGCTCGGGACACGCGGACCTGCTGGAGCGCTTCTCGGCGAGGCCGTGAGCACGGACCGGGGGCTCACCCCGGCACCGTCGTCGCCGTCGGTGGTCCTCGTCTGCGGTCCGGCCGGTGCGGGCAAGTCGACGCATGCCCGGCGCCTGGCGGACGACGGCTACGCGGTGCTGTCGTTCGACGCCGAGGCCTGGCGGCGCGGGCTGCGCGATCACCCGGTGGACGCCGAGGACGCGGCCACCGTCCACGCCCACCTGCAGCGGGAGCTGCTGCGGCACGTCGCCGCCGGGGACCGCGTCGTCGTGGACTCGTCGTTCTGGTCCCGGTCGTCCCGGGACGCGTACCGCGACCTGCTGCGCCCGCACGGCGTCGAGCCCGTGGTGCACCTGCTGGACACCCCGCGGGAGGTCGTGCTGGAGCGGCTGGCCGCCCGCCGGCACCGCGGACCCGACGACGTCGTCGTGCCCCGGGAGCGCGCGGAGGCCTACCTCGACGGTTTCCAGGTCCCCACCCCGGACGAAGGACCCCTCGTCGTGCTCGACGGACGTGACCGCGGAGGCGTCGTGGAGTAGGCTCCGAATAATTCCTCAGCCGAGGAATTATGACCACGGACCGAGGGAGCCGCCGTGCGCGCCATGATCGTCAAGGAGTTCCGCGAGCTGCGGCGCGACCACCGCACCGTCGCGATGCTCGTCGCCCTGCCCCTGCTGATGCTGGTGATCTTCGGGTACGCCGCGAACTTCACCGTCGACGAGCTGAAGGTCGCCGTCGTCGGCGACCAGGCGGACCAGGTGCAGCAGCTCGTCGCGGAGGCGCCACAGGACGCACCGACCACCCTCGACCTCACCGACGTCGACGCGGAGGCGGGGTCCGGCCAGGCACGCGACATGCTCCGCGACGACGAGGTCGACGTCGCGATCCTCAGCGGGGACGCCTCGGACGCCGCCGGCGGCCGCCCGACCGTCCTCGTCGACGGCTCCAACCTCTTCGCCGCCCAGAGCGCCTCGGTCCTCGTGGCCCAGCTCGGCGACCGCGTCGACTCGGAGATCCTGTACAACCCGGACCTCGAGACCTCCTGGGTGATGGTCCCGGCGATCATCGGCCTGATCCTGACCTTCATCGGCACGATCATCACCAGCATCGGGCTGGTCCGTGAACGCGAGGCCGGCACGCTCGAGCAGCTCGCCGTCATGCCGCTGTCCCCCACGTCGGTCGTGCTGGGGAAGATCTCCCCGTACTTCCTCCTCGCGTGCTTCGACATGGTGCTCGTGACCCTGCTCGGTGTGTGGCTGTTCGGCGTCCCGTTCCGGGGGTCCGCGCTGCTCTTCGGCATCGGCGCGGCGATCTTCCTGTTCGCCGTCCTCGGGATCGGGGTGCTCATCTCGACCGTCTCTCAGACCACCGGCCAGGCCGTCCAGGTCGCGCTGATGACGATGCTGCCGCAGATCCTGCTGTCCGGGATGATCTTCCCGCTGGACGCCATGGCCGCCGGCGTCCGCTGGATCGGCTACCTGCTGCCGCTGACGTGGTTCGTCAAGCTCTCCCAGGGCGTCATGCTGCGCGGGGCCGGCTGGGAGTCCATGTGGCTGCCGGTCGTCGTCCTCACCGCGATGGCGGTCCTCGTCTTCGGCGTCGCCGTGGTCCGGCTGCGCCGGGACATCGCACCGGCCCGCGGGGCCCGCTGATGTACGGCGCACGCGACCTCACCGTGGAGCTCGGCGGCGCGACCGCGCTGTCCGACGTGAGCGTCGCCGTCCCGTCCGGCGAGGTGACCGCCGTCGTCGGCGGGGACGGGGCCGGCAAGACGACCCTGCTGCGGGCCCTGCTCGGACGCGTCGCCGCCGTGCGCGGCACCGTGGACGTCCCGCCCGCCCCGCGCATCGGCCACGAACCCTTCACGTCCGGGGTGTGGCCGACCCTGACCGTCCGCGAGAACGTCGAGTTCGTCGGCTCGGCGTACGGGATGTCCGCCGCCGGGATCCGGACCCGCGCCGCCGACCTGCTGGCGACCGCGGGCCTCGACGACGTCCGGGACCGGCTCGGACGCGACCTGTCCGGGGGCATGCGTCAGAAGCTCGGGTTCTGCCTGGCGATGCTGCACACCCCCGACCTGCTGCTGCTCGACGAGCCCTCGACCGGTGTCGACCCCGTCAGCCGGGTCGAGCTGTGGCGGCTCATCACCCAGGCGGCACGGAGCGGCGCCGCCGTGCTGATGACGACGACCTACCTCGACGAGGCCGAGCGGGCCGCGACGGTCGTCGCCCTGCAGGACGGGCAGGTGCTCGCCACCGGCAGACCGACGGACGTCGTCGGCACCGTGCCGGGGACGGTGTCCGTCGGCGACGACCCACCCGGCGGCCACGACCGGACGTGGCGCCGCGGTCGGTCGTTCCACACCTGGACGCCCGACGGCGCGACGGCCCCGGGCCGCCCGGTCACGCCCGACCTCGAGGACACCCTGATCGCGCTCACGCTCGCCCGCCAGGAGGAGACCCGATGACCACCCTGGTCCACGCCGACGGCGTCACCAAGCGGTTCGGCGCGTTCGCCGCCGTCGAGGACATGTCCCTCGACGTGCACCCCGGGGAGATCGTGGGCCTGCTCGGCTCCAACGGGGCCGGCAAGACGACGCTGCTGCGCGTGCTGCTCGGGCTCGAGGCGGCGGACGTCGGCCACGTCGAGGTGTTCGGCGACCCGCCCGCCGACGCCGACCGCCACGCGCTCGGGTACGTGCCCCAGGGACTGGGCCTGTCCCAGGCGCTCAGCGTCCGGCAGAACGTCGACTTCGTCGCCGCGGCCTTCTCCGTGCGGCACGCCCCGGCGCTGCCGACCACCCTGGCCGCCGTCGCCGACCAGCCCGTGGGGCGCATCGGGCTGGGCCGGCAGCGCCAGCTCGCCTTCTACTGCGCCCTGCTGCACTCCCCCCGTCTGCTCGTCCTCGACGAACCGACGTCCGGCGTCGACCCGCTCGCCCGGGCACGGCTGTGGGACACGATCCACGCGCAGGCCGAGGCCGGTGCCGGTGTGCTCGTCACGACGCACTACATGCAGGAGGCCGAGCAGTGCGACCGCCTGGTGATCATGTCGCGGGGCCGCGGCGTGGCCCGTGGGGCGGTCGGGGACATCACCGCGACCTCGCGCACCGCCGTCGTGCACACCGAGGAGTGGTCCGCGGCCTTCGCCGCCCTGGACGAGGCGGGTCTGCCGGTGACCCTCGCCGGCCGCACCAGCCGCGTCGCCGGGACGGCGCCCGAGCGCGTGCGCGCGGCCCTCGATGCCGACGGCGTGCCGGCCGACGTCGAGGAGGAGGCCGCCACGCTGGAGGAGACGATGGTGCTCATCGAGCAGTCGTCACGTCACCCAGGTCCCCGGTGAGGTAGCGCTGCAGGGTGGGGCCCACCAGCGTGGCGAGCTCGTCCGCCGACGCCGAGGCCAACGGTTCGACCCCGACCACGTAGCGGATCATCATCAGCCCGGCCACCTGGGAGCCGGCCAGGGACGCGCGCAGCTCCGCATCGGCGACACCCAGCCGCTGCACGAGAGGGCCGAGGACCTCCACCCCCAGGAAGCGTTGCAGGAGGTTCCGCAGCCCCGGGTCGGCCATGATGGCCGGGACGACGACACGGACCGTCGCGCCGCCGTCCGCGTCCCACGTCCGCACGACCGCCCGCACGAGCCGCTCCCCCATGTCCTCGACGGGGCCGTCGGCGGCGGACCGGGTGACGGCCGACGGGTCGATGTCGGTCAGGCCCAGCGTGGCGGCGAGCAGCTCGGTCTTGCCGGCGAACCAGTGCCGCACGGTGCCCGGGTCGACGCCGGCCCGCCGGGCCACGCCCCGCAGGGACACGGCCTCGTAGCCCCGCTCGTCGAACTCCGCCCGGGCGGCCTCCAGCACCGCCCCGCGCGTGCTCTGGCCCGCTGGGCGGCGTCCTCGACGCGACGGGTCGGACATCTGCGGTCAGCCGAGCTCGCGGCCGAGCTCCGCCGACCGGTCGCGCGCGGCCTCCATCGCGGCGACGAAGGACGCCCGCACACCGGCGTCGTCGAGCCGCCGCAGGGCCTGGATCGTGGTGCCACCGGGTGAGGAGACCTTCTCGCGCAGGACCACGGGGTGCTCCCCCGTCCGCGCGAGCAGCGTCCCCGCGCCGAGCACGGTCTGCACGGCCAGCCGGCGGGCGACGGCCCGCGTCAGGCCCATCAGCACCCCGGCCTCGGCCATCGCGTCGACGACGTAGAAGACGTAGGCGGGGCCGGAGCCGGCGAGCGCCCCGAACGCGTCGATCTCCTTCTCGGTGATCCGCAGGGTCTCCCCGGTGCCGGCCAGCAGCGCCTCGACGAGGGCGACGTCGTCCTCGTCCGTCGTCGGTCCGGGGACGACGGCGGTCACCCCGGCGCCGACCTGCGCTGGGGTGTTCGGCATGGTCCGCACGACGTGCTGGTCCGCGGGCAGGTGGCGGGCGTAGAACGACAGCGGCAGTCCGACGGCGACGCTGACGACGACGGCGTCGGCGGGCAGCGCGGGACCGATCTCGTCGAGCACGGCGGCGACGTCCTTCGGCTTGACGCCGACGACGACGAGTCGGGCGTCGGACACGGCAGCGGCGTTGTCCGTCGTCGTGGCGACCCCGTAGGTCTCGGCCAGCTCGGCGCCCCGGTCCTCGCGACGCACGGTGGCGACGACGTCGGCCGGGTCGAGCCCCGACGACAGGGCGCCGGCCAGGACGGCCTCGGCCATCGTGCCGGTCCCGACGAAGGCCACCCGGGTCCCGGCGATCTGCGTGCTCACGTGGTCTCTCCTCACATCGGGAACGTCTCGTAGAAGTCCTGGACGAGCTGCTCCGGCCCGGTGGCCTGGAAGACGGCCGTGTCGTTGCGCCAGGTGACCACCGACTCCCCGGCGGTCGCACCGGGGGTGACGGCGTAGTCGCCGACGGTCTCGCCGCCGACGGTGACGTCCCCCTCGGCCTCGGGGTCGCCGGCGGCCTGCAGCAGCGTCGCGTACACCTCGGCCGCGGCGTCACCGTCCGACCACTGACCGGCGACGAGGTCGACCCGCGCTCCGTCCGCCGACCCGTCGGCGTAGACGACGTCCCACGCCTCGACGGCGTCGGCCTCGTCGATCCACGCGCCCTCCGTGACGTCGAGGCGGACGAGCTGCAGGGCGGAGTCCGGCATCGCCGACTGGAAGTCGGTGGCGTCCTCGGGCAGCGGGCTCGGCTCGGCGGTCGGCGTCGGCGGCGCCGCGGTGACCGTGACCTCGGGCAGCGGCTCGGGCTCCTCCTGGGCGAACCCGGGCCAGAAGAACGCGGTGACGACCGCGATCCCCGCCACGACGACGAGCACCACCGCCAGGACGATGCGGCGGCGACGGACCTGTGCCGCCCGCGAGCTCTTCTGGTGCACCTTCTCCCCCGGGGTCCGGAATCCCGGGGTCAGGTACCCCGGCTTGCGGTCGGCCATCGACGTCCTCCTGGTCTGGTGCCGGTGCGCCGACGACGGCGTCGCCGTGCAGCCTACGACGTCCGGCGGCCCTGGTGTCGGTGCCGCCGCCTACCGTGTCGAGCGTGAGCACCACGACCACCTCGCGCGCAGGCCGCGCCAAGAGCTCCCGCCCCGGTTTCCGCTGCACCGAGTGCGGCTGGACGACGGTGAAGTGGGTGGGCCGCTGCGGCGAGTGCCAGGCGTGGGGCACGGTCGCCGAGGACGGCCCGGCGGCGGGCCCGCGCACCACGGCGGTGCAGCCGGTGCGATCGGCCGCCCGTCCCATCGCCGAGATCGACGTCGACTCCGCGCGCGCCACCCCGACGGGTGTCGACGAGCTGGACCGCGTGCTGGGCGGCGGCCTCGTCCCCGGAGCCGTCGTGCTCCTGGCGGGCGAACCGGGGGTCGGCAAGTCGACGCTGCTGCTGTCCGTGGCCTCCAACGCGGCCCGTGGCACCGGCGGCCAGGACGCGCGCACGGTGCTGTACGTGACCGGCGAGGAGTCCGCGGGACAGGTCCGGCTGCGGGCCGAGCGGATCGGCGCCCTCGCACCGACCCTGCTGCTCGCGGCGGAGACGGACCTGGCCACGGTGCTCGGCCATCTCGACGCGGCGGACCCGGCGCTGCTGGTGGTGGACTCGGTCCAGACGATCGCCTCCGCGGAGGTCGACGGCGTCCCCGGCGGGGTGAGCCAGGTCCGCGAGGTCGCGGGCGCCCTCATCGCCGCGGCGAAGGAGCGTCAGGTCCCGGTGCTGCTGGTCGGCCACGTGACCAAGGACGGCGCGGTCGCCGGGCCACGGACCCTCGAGCACCTGGTGGACGTCGTCTGCCAGTTCGAGGGCGACCGGCACTCGAGGCTCCGCATGGTGCGCGCGGTGAAGAACCGGTTCGGCCCCACGGACGAGGTGGGGTGCTTCGACCTGTCCGAGTCCGGCATCGAGGGCCTGAGCGACCCCAGCGGGCTGTTCCTGTCCCACCTCGGAGCGGGGGTGCCGGGCACCTGCGTGACCGTCACGCTCGAGGGACGCCGGCCGCTCGCCCTGGAGATCCAGTCCCTCGTGGCCCCGTCACCCCTGGCCAACCCTCGCCGGGCCACCAGCGGGGTCGAGTCGCAACGGCTGGCGATGATCCTCGCGGTGCTGCACCGGCACGCCGGCCTGCGGCTCGCCGACGCGGACGTGTACGCCTCGACGATCGGTGGTGCGCGGGTCACCGAGCCGGCCGCGGACCTCGCCACCGCGCTGGCGATCGTCTCGGCCCGGAGCGGCGAGGCCCTGCCGTCGGGCACGATCGCCGTCGGGGAGGTCGGCCTCGCCGGGGACATCCGGCCCGTGACGGGTCTGGAGCGGCGTCTGAGCGAGGCCGCCCGTCTCGGGTTCACCCGCGCCGTCGTGCCGGCGGGGGCCGCGGTCCGGGCGCCGGCCGGGTTGCAGGTGGCCGAGGCGCACCATCTCGCGGAGGCCGTGGAGCTGGCCTCGGCCCCGACCGGCGACGCGTCCCGCAGCCGCTGAACGAAACGCCTCCAGGACGTAGAATGCCCAGGTGGCCCCCAACATCGCGCAACCCGACGCCCTGCTGCGGGACACCCTTGCCGCCGTCGCCCCCGGCACCGAGCTCCGCGACGGCCTGGAGCGCATCCTGCGAGGGCGGACCGGTGCCCTGATCGTCCTCGGTCTCGACAAGACGGTCGAGGAGATCTGCTCGGGCGGCTTCGAGCTCGACGTCGAGTTCTCGGCCACGCGGCTGCGCGAGCTGTCCAAGATGGACGGCGCCGTCGTCCTCGACCGGGACGCCACCCGGATCCGCCGCGCCGCGGTCCAGCTCCTGCCGGACCCCTCGATCGAGACGAGCGAGTCGGGCACCCGGCACCGGACGGCCGAGCGCGTCGCCAAGCAGACCGGCTTCCCGATCGTCTCCGTGAGCCAGTCGATGCGGATCGTCGCGATCTACACGGGTTCGGTGCGGCACGTGCTGGAGGACTCCGACACGATCCTGGGCCGCGCCAACCAGGCGCTGGCGACCCTGGAGCGCTACCGCTCGCGACTGGACGAGGTCTCCGGCACCCTGTCGGCCCTCGAGATCGAGGACCTGGTCACCGTGCGGGACGTCTGCGCGGTGGTCCAGCGCCTGGAGATGGTGCGGCGCATCTCCGACGAGATCGACGGGTACGTGGTCGAGCTCGGCACGGACGGCCGGCTGCTCGCCCTCCAGCTCGACGAGCTCCTCGGCGGGATCGGCTCGGACCGCGACCTCGTCGTGCGCGACTACGTCGACGTCGAGCGCTCGGGCCGCAGCCTCGCGGCCGTGCACGCCGACCTCGCCCGGCTCGACTCGTCCCAGCTGCTCGACCTGTCGGAGATCGGGCGCGTCCTGCGACTGCCGGGTGCCGGGGTGGCACTCGACGCGGCCGTGGCGCCGCACGGCTACCGGCTGCTGTCGAAGGTCCCCCGCCTGCCGAGCACGATCGTCGAGCGACTGGTCCAGCAGTTCGGGGGCCTGCAGAAGCTGCTCGCCGCGAGCGTCGACGACCTCATGAGCGTCGAGGGTGTGGGCGACCACCGGGCACGAGCCGTGCGCGAGGGGCTGTCCCGCCTGGCGGAGTCCAGCATCCTCGAGCGGTACGTGTAGGGGTCTCAGCCCTCGGTCCCGGCGTCACCACCGGGCTTCTTGCCGTCCCCGGAGTCCGACCGGCCGCCCGACCTCTCGGAGGCCTTGTCGCCGGACCGACCCGCCTCGGAGGGGTCGGCATCCTCCTCGGCGGCGGTGCCGTCGTCCGTGGACGCGTCCTGCCCGGAACCCTCGGCGTCCTCGGCGTCCTCCGAGGGTTCCGGCTCGGGCGCCGCCTCGACCGTGACGTCCCAGGGCTCACCCTCGGCGCCGGGGACGTCGTCCAGCAGGACCGTCGCGGTGTACTCGCCGGGGCGCACATCACCCTGGGCGTCGCAGCCGGGCGTCGACCCGCTCCCGGACCAGCGGGCGGTGAGCTCCCAGCGCTCGTCGGTCCCGAGCAGGACGAGCTCCTCGCCCGCGCCGATGCAGTCCGCGGACGACCAGACGCGTTCGCCGCCGTCGGCCTCGGAGACGACCACCTGCATGCTCGACCGGTGCGCGTCGAGCAGGCACGGCATCCGCCCCTCGTTGGTCACGCGCACCGTCATCGACACCGCCTCGCCGAGCACGAGGGTGTCGCGGTCGCCGGAGAGCTCGGCGCGGACCGCCGAGGGGGTGCACGTCTCCGCCACCCCGGCGGGGTCGATCGCCTCCGGCGGGGCCTGCTTCTCGGCGACGAGCTCGAGCCGCGGCTCGGGCCAGGCGTCCCGCGCCCAGTCGACGGCGCGACCGATCCCGTACCCGGTCGCCGTGCCGGCGCCGACGAGCAGGCCGAGCACCAGGAGCACGATCGCGGGACCGCGGTGGGCGGGGCGGCTCCTCACCGGGGCCGGTCGGCGCGACCGGGGCCGCGGCGTGCTGCCAGGAGCCACCAGGCCGTTCGTCGCCACCGACCGGCGACCTCCGCGGGCGGACCCCCGACCCCCGGTGGACCGGGACGCGGAACCCGCCGACCGGCTCCTCGACGAGGTCGCCCGGCCGGCGGTGGCCCCCGTCCTGCGACGCGTCGAACCCGCGGCACCCGTGGTGGCGCCTCGAGACGTCGTGCGTCGGGTGCTCTGGGCCCGAGAGCTCGTCGCGGTGGACTTCTTCGGGGCGGACGTCCTGGTGGTGGACTTCTGCGGGGCCGCCTTCTTCGGGGCGGCCTTCTGCGGGGCCGCCTTCTTCGCCCCACCGCCCGACGTGGTCGACCGGCCCGCCGACGATCCCCTCGCCGCGGAGCCGGAACGGGAGGAGCCCCGGGACGACGTGGCGCGCGAGGACGGCGTGCGTCCCCCGGACGCCTGGCGCCCCCGCGCGGCACCTCCTCGCCCACGGTCCTTCGCTGCCGCCACCGTTCCCCCGCATCTCGACGAACACCTCTGCGCAGGCCACGCTACGTGGTGCGGACCGACCGACGGGGGCGCCGCGCCGCCGTGCCGGGAAGCCGCTCCGGCCAGGCACAATGGGCGACCGTGGATGCACTGGTCGAACGGGTCACGGCGTGGTTCGCCCACGCCGCACGCGATCTCCCCTGGCGCGCCGCGGACCGGACCCCGTGGGGCGTCCTGGTCAGCGAGGTCATGCTCCAGCAGACCCCGGTCGTCCGGGTCGAGCCCGTGTGGCGCGCGTGGATGGAGCGGTGGCCCACCCCGGCGGCGCTGGCCGACGCCCCGACGTCCGAGGTGCTGCGCGCCTGGGGCCGGCTCGGCTACCCGCGCCGGGCGCTGCGGCTCGCGGACTGCGCGCGGGCGATCGTGGCCCGGCACGACGGGGAGGTCCCGTCCGGAGAGGAGGCCCTGCGTGCGCTGCCCGGCATCGGGGAGTACACCGCGGGGGCCGTCCGCGCCTTCGCCTTCGGCCGCCGCGCCGTCGTCGTGGACACGAACGTGCGGCGGGTCCAGGCCCGCGCCGTCACCGGCGTCGCGCTGCCGGCGCCGTCGTACACGGCGGCGGAGCGGCGGCTGGCCGTCTCCCTGGTGCCCGACGGCGACGAGGACGCCGCGGCGTGGGCGGCCGCGTCCATGGAGCTGGGGGCGCTGGTCTGCACCGCCCGGACCCCGCGGTGCGACCGGTGCCCGGTCCAGGACCTGTGCGCCTGGCGCCTGACCGGGTTCCCGCCGGACGAGCACGCGCACCGGCGGCGGACCCAGTCCTGGGACGGCACCGACCGGCAGGTGCGGGGCCGGGTGATGGCCGCGCTGCGCACCGCCGACGGCCCCGTGCACCGTGCTCTGCTGGCCGACGCCGGTCCGGAGTCCCAGCTCGACCGGTGCCTGGCCGGGCTGGTGGAGGACGGGCTGGCCGAGACCGACGAGGCCGGACGGTTCATGCTTCCGGCGTGACCCTCCGACCGCCGTCGCTGCTCAGAGGTCCAGCAGCATGCGCGAGTTGCCGAGGGTGTTCGGCTTGACCCGCGCGAGGTCGAGGAACTCGGCCACCCCGTCGTCGTGCGACCGCAGCAGCTCGGCGTAGACCTCGCCGGTCACCGGCGTCCCGTCGATCTCGCGGAAACCGTGGGCGGCGAAGAAGTCGACCTCGAAGGTGAGGCAGAACAGACGCTTGAGCCCCATCTCCCGCGCCCGCAGGATCAGCTCCTCGACGAGAGCGTGCCCCAGCCCGCGCCCCCTCCAGGCCGGGTCGACGGCGAGCGTGCGGATCTCGGCGAGGTCGGCCCACATCACGTGCAGCGCCCCGCACCCGACCAGGCCCGCCTCCGGCCCGGCGTCGGCCACGAGGAACTCCTGCACCGACTCGTAGTAGCCGACGAGCTCCTTGGCCAGCAGGATGCGGTCCGTCGCGTACGGGGCGACGAGGTCGCGCACGCCGCGGACGTCCGCGGGCAGGGCGGGCCGGATGCGGAACGGTGCGTTCGACAGGTCGGGCACGTCAGCACCCTACGCGCGACGCCGGCACGCGGCCCGCACAGCGGCCGCGGACGGATCAGTCGGCCTCGACGAGCCCCGCGGCCGTGATCTCGTCGACGACGAGGTCCGTGACCACCCCGGCGGCCAGCGCGGCGCGCAACGGGGCGATCTTGTTGTCGCCCGCGGCCGCGCACAGCCGTCGCGGGAACCGCCGGAGCTGGTCCGGGGTGGGCCCCGTGGCCCGGGCGTTGATGGCGATGTCGCGGAACGACCCGTCAGGACGCAGGAAGACCGTGCAGACGTCGCCGACCACACCCGCGCCCTCGAGCGCCGCCACGTCCTCGGGTTCCAAATACCCGGCCGAGTAGACGTGCGACGGGACACCGCCGGTGAGCGCTCCCACGGAGAACACCGCGAGATCCGTCCGCGCCTGCACGTCGAGGACGCGGCGCACCGAGCGCTCCCGCCACATGGCGTCCCGGGTCTCGGCGAAGTCGAAGAACGCCGGCACGGGAAACGGGTGGGCGTGGGCCTCGAAGGTGGCCGCGATACGGTCCAGGAGGTCCCCGGCGTAGGCGACGCCGGAGGTCCGGTTGTTCGCCGCGCCGTTGAGCTGCACGACGGCGGAGCCCCGGGTGGGCTTGTCCATGAGGTGGCCCGCCACGGCGGCCAGCGTGGTCCCCCAGGCGATGCCGAGCACCATGTCGGAGTCGAACCAGCGCGTCACCAGACGGGCGGTGGTGCGGGCCACCTGACCGAGCCGTTGCGCGTCGTCGGCGGCGTCCGGCACCGGCACGACGTAGGTGTCGATGTCGTACTGCGCCGCGAGCCGCTGGCCGAGACCGGGTGCACGAGTGTGCGTGGGCCGCAGCGTGATCTCCACGACACCGGTCTCCCGCGCCCTCTTGAGCAGGCGCGACACGGTCGACCGCGACGTGCGCAGGTGCCGCGCGATCGTCTCCATCTTCATGTCCTGCAGGTAGTACATGGTCGCGGCCATGACCACGTCGCGTTCCCGGGGAGTCGTCACGGAACCAGGGTGCCGCAGCATGCCGCCAGATGCACGTTCGTGCATCTGGCTTGCGAGAATGTTCGACCGATGGTGCTCTGAGTTCCAGTCCGACCGAGAGGAGCACCCCCGATGGCCTCCCGACTCACCGCCGAGTCACGAACCCGCGCCCTGGCTGCGCTCGAGAGCTCGCAGGACTCCGCCTCCGAGCTCGACGTCCTCGTCATCGGCGGCGGGGTCACCGGCGCCGGCATCGCTCTCGACTCCGTCACGCGCGGGCTGTCCACCGCGATCGTCGAGTCCCAGGACTGGTCCGCAGGCACCTCCAGCTGGTCCAGCAAGCTGGTCCACGGCGGCCTGCGCTACCTGCAGATGCTCGACTTCTCCCTCGTGCACGAGGCGCTCACCGAACGCGACCTGCTCCTCAAGGAGCTCGCCCCGCACCTCGTCAAGCCCGTCCCCTTCCTGTACCCCCTCGAGCACCGGGTGTGGGAACGGGCCTACGTCGGGGCCGGCATCGCGCTGTACGACACCCTGGCCTCGGTCGCCCCGGGGAAGCGCGCGATGCCGCTGCACCGGCACCTGACCCGTCGGCAGATCAGCCGGAAGTTCCCGGACCTCGCGCACGAGGCCGCGATCGGCGCCGTGCAGTACTGGGACGCCTCCGTCGACGACTCACGCCTCGTCGCCACGCTGGTCCGCACCGCGGTCGACTACGGCGCGCACGCCGCCTCCCGCACCCAGGTCGTCGAGCTCACCAAGAGCAGCACCGGCACGGTCAACGGGGCCGTCGTCGTCGACCTGGAGACCGGTCGCGAGATCACGGTCCGCGCCCGGCACGTCATCAACGCCACCGGCGTGTGGACCGAGGACACCGAGGCCCTGGCCGGGGACGAGGGCGGCCTGCACGTGCTGGCCTCCAAGGGCATCCACATCGTCGTCCCCCGGGAGCGCATCAAGGGGCAGGTCGGCCTGATCCTGCAGACCGAGAAGTCGGTGCTGTTCATCATCCCCTGGTCCCGGTACTGGATCATCGGCACCACGGACACCCCGTGGGAGCTGGACCCGGTCCACCCGGTGGCCACCGCGGCCGACATCGACTACGTGCTCGACCACGCCAACGCGGTGCTGGCCCACCCGCTGACGCGCGAGGACGTCATCGGCACCTACGCCGGCCTGCGTCCGCTGCTGCAGCCGGGCACCAAGGAGGGCACGAGCTCGGCGAAGGTCTCGCGCGAGCACACCGTCGCCTCCCCCGCCCCGGGCCTGACCGTCATCGCCGGCGGGAAGCTGACCACCTATCGCGTGATGGCCAAGGACGCCGTCGACTTCGCGATCGGCCAGCGGGCGCACGCGCTGCCGTCGGTGACCCACCAGATCCCGCTCATCGGCGCGGTCGGCCTGTCCGCCGCCCGCCGCCAGGCCCGCACCTGGGCGCAGCGGTACGGCTGGAGCCCGGCGATGGTCGACCACCTCCTGCACCGCTACGGCTCGGCGCTGCGCGAGCTCGTGACCCTGTGCGAGGAGGACCCGGGGCTCGCCGAACCGCTGGAGCACGCCCCCGCCTACCTGCGGGCCGAGATCCACTACGCGGTCAGCCACGAGGGCGCGCTGCACCTGGAGGACCTGCTGGTGCGACGCACCCGGCTCGTCTACGAGGTGGCCGACAAGGGGCGCGCCGCCCTCGAGGAGATCGCCGGGATCGCCGCACCCCTGCTCCGCTGGGACGACGAGACCAGGAAGCGGGAGATCGAGAGCTACCGGGCCCGGGCGGACGCCGAGGACGCGGCGGCCCAGGCCCCCGACGACGAGGCGGCCGCCGAGGCCCGGGGCAACGCCGGCGACCTGACGACGCTGCGGCCTCTGCGCACCTGACAGGACCCCCGGTCGCGCCGTCGCAGCATCGGCGGCGCGGCCGGTTCGCCGCGGCGACGAGGTCGTGGCACGACGCTCCGGGCACGGGCCCGGACCGAGAAGAGAAAGCGAGACGACGATGTCAACAGGCGAACTCTTCGTCAGCGAGATGCTGGGAACCGGGATGCTGCTGCTCCTCGGTGCCGGTGTCGTGGCGAACGTCATCCTGCCGAAGAACAAGGGGTTCAACGGCGGATGGCTTCTCATCAACTTCGGATGGGGCCTGGGTGTGTTCTCCGGTGTGTACGTCGCGTTCGCCAGCGGCGCCCACATCAACCCGGCCGTGACGTTCGGCATCTGGGCCAGCGGCGCCGAGGAGTTCGGTCCGGGCATCCCCGTCACCCTGGCGAACGGTGCGATCTACATCTCCGCCCAGATCGTCGGTGCCGCGCTCGGTTCCGCGATCGCCTTCCTCGCCTACAAGAAGCACTTCGACGAGGAGGCGCCGGCGCCGATCAAGCTCGCGGTGTTCTCCACCGGACCCGAGATCCGCTCCTACGGGTGGAACTTCGTCACCGAGGTCATCGGCACCTTCGTGCTGGTGTTCGTGGTGCTGAACTTCGGCAACTGGCCGGGTGACATCGGCCCGCTCGCCGTCGCCCTCCTGGTGGTCGGGATCGGTGCGAGCCTCGGTGGCCCCACCGGCTACGCCATCAACCCGGCCCGTGACCTCGGTCCCCGCATCGCGCACGCGCTGCTGCCGATCAAGGGCAAGGGTTCCAGCGACTGGGGCTACTCCTGGGTGCCGGTCCTCGGCCCCATCGTCGGCGGCGTCCTCGCCGGCCTGCTCGCCCCCGTCGTCGCCTTCGGCTGAGCCCGGCCCGGCGACCACCCATCCGTACCGCAATGACGCAACGACACGAAGGACATACCCATGGCTGACTACGTCCTCGCCATCGACCAGGGCACCACGAGCTCGCGTGCCATCGTCTTCGACCACTCCGGCCGCATCGTCTCGACCGGCCAGCTCGAGCACGACCAGATCTTCCCGAAGGCGGGCTGGGTCGAGCACAACCCCGAGCAGATCTGGAACAACACCCGCGAGGTCGTCGGCCTCGCCCTCACCCGCGGCAACCTCTCGCACGAGGACGTCGCCGCCGTCGGCATCACGAACCAGCGCGAGACCACGGTCGTGTGGGACAAGAACACCGGCAAGCCCGTCTACAACGCCATCGTCTGGCAGGACACCCGCACCCAGGCGATCGTGGACGAGCTGGGCGGCTCCGAGGGCCCCGAGAAGTACAAGTCGATCGTCGGGCTGCCGCTCGCGACCTACTTCTCCGGCCCGAAGATCAAGTGGATCCTCGACAACGTCGAGGGCGCCCGGGAGGCCGCGGACCGCGGCGACCTGCTGTTCGGCAACACCGACAGCTGGGTCCTGTGGAACATGACCGGCGGGACGGACGGCGGCGTGCACGTCACCGACGTCACCAACGCCTCGCGCACCATGCTCATGGACCTCGACACCCTCTCCTGGCGGGAGGACATCGCCGCGGACATGGGCATCCCGCTGTCGATGCTCCCCGAGATCCGGTCCTCGTCCGAGATCTACGGTCACGGACGCCCCCGCGGCATGGTCCCCGGTGTCCCGATCGCGGGCATCCTCGGCGACCAGCAGGCCGCCACCTTCGGCCAGGCGTGCTTCGAGGTCGGGACCGCGAAGAACACCTACGGCACCGGCAACTTCATGCTGCTCAACACCGGTACCGAGAAGGTGGCCAGCGAGAACGGTCTGCTCACCACGGTCTGCTACAAGATCGGGGACGCCGACGCCGTCTACGCCCTCGAGGGTGCCATCGCCGTCACCGGCTCCCTGGTGCAGTGGCTGCGGGACAACCTGGGGCTGTTCGACGACGCCCCGGACATCGAGTACCTGGCCGGCAAGGTCGACGACAACGGCGGCGCCTACTTCGTGCCGGCGTTCTCCGGCCTGTTCGCCCCGTACTGGCGGTCGGACGCCCGCGGTGCGCTCGTGGGCCTGACGCGGTACGTCAACCGCAACCACATCGCCCGGGCCGCCCTGGAGGCCGTCGCCTACCAGACGCGCGAGGTCATGGACGCCATGCGGGCCGACTCCGGTGTGGACCTGACCGAGCTGAAGGTCGACGGCGGCATGGTCGCCAACAACCTGCTCATGCAGTTCCAGGCGGACCAGCTCGGCGTCGACGTCGTGCGTCCCGAGGTCGCCGAGACCACGGCCCTCGGTGCGGCGTACGCCGCCGGCATCGCCGTCGGCTTCTGGTCGGGCGAGCAGGACGTCCGCGACAACTGGATCGAGGGCCAGCGGTGGACGCCGTCGCTGCCCGAGGACGAGCGCGAGCGGCTGTACCGCCAGTGGAAGAAGGCGGTGACCAAGACCTTCGACTGGGTCGACGAAGACACCAAGTAGTTGTGCCGCCGAGGGGACGGCACGACCCGCACGACCGCGTTCACGCGCCCTGGGGGGCGCTCCACTTCGGGAACATCGACGGTCGCACGGGTCGTGCCGTCCCCTCGGCTCGTCCGCGCCCGTGCGGTGCGGGGCGAGGCTCGTAGGCTGGCGTCGTGAAGAGCACCGTGACGAGCGAGTCCGCGTACACGATCCCCGGCGTCCACGTCACCGACCGCACCCTGACGGTGCCGCTGGACTGGTCCGCCCCCGCCGACGACCGCACGCTCAGCGTGGTCGTGCGTGAGCTGGTGGATCCGACGAAACGGTCCGAGGACCTGCCGCTGCTGGTGTTCCTGCAGGGTGGCCCCGGGGGCAAGGGTCCCCGCCCCACGGGTCCCGACGGCTGGGTCGGCGAGGCGCTGAAGCGGTTCCGGGTCGTGCTGCTCGACCAGCGCGGCACCGGGCGTTCGACGGCGGTGCGGGCCCGTGCGCTCGCCGCCCTCGGCTCCCCCGAGGTCCAGGCCGAGTACCTGTCGCACCTGCGCGCCGACTCCATCGTCCGCGACGCCGAGCACGTGCGGAAGTCCATCTACGGCGGCCGGCGCTGGTCGACGCTCGGACAGTCCTACGGCGGGTTCGTCACCCTGACCTATCTGTCGCTCGCCCCCGAGGGCCTGGCGGCGTCCTACGTGACCGGGGGCCTGGCCGGCCTCGACGCCGGGCCCGAGGAGGTCTACCGGCGCACGCAGGCGCGGGTCGCGACGAAGAACGCGCAGTACCGCGGCCGGTACCCCGACGACGTGCCCCGGATCGCCCGGATCGCGGACCGGATCGCCGACGGCGACGTGCGGCTGCCCGGTGGAGACCTGCTGAGCATCGAGCGCTTCCAGTCGCTGGGCATGGCCTTCGGCATGGGCCCCGGGTTCGAGCGCGTGCACTGGATCGTCGACGAGGCCTTCGACGACGCGGCACCGGACGAGCTCACCGACACCTTCCTCGCGGACGTCGAGGCCGCCACGGGGTTCGCCACCAACCCGATGTACGCCGTGCTGCACGAGTCGATCTACGCCCAGGCGGGCACCGGGCCGACGGCGTGGGCCGCGCAGCAGGTGCGCGAGAGCGACCCGAAGTTCGCCGCGGGCGCGCGCCCGCTGCTGTTCACCGGCGAGATGATCTACCCCTGGATGTTCGACCAGGTCGCCGCGCTGCGCCCGTTCCGCGACGCGGCGCAGGCCCTGGCCGCCCGCCGTGACTGGGGCGACCTGTACGACACCGCGGTGCTGGCCGCCAACGAGGTGCCGATGGAGGCGGCGGTCTACTTCGACGACATGTTCGTCGACGCCGCGCTCTCCCTGGACACCGCCTCCCGGGTCGGGAACGCCCGGGCATGGGTCACCAACCAGTTCGAGCACGACGGGCTGCGCGCCGGCGACGTGTTCACGACGCTGCTCGACCGGCTCGACGCCCGGGGCGGTCCGGTGCGCGACTGAACCGTCCGGTGCGCCGGGGGCGCTGACGCGCGAACAGCGCCGACCTGCGGAAGTCTCGTGACCAGCGGTAGCGCCGCCCCGGCGGCCCGAACCCGGAGGGAGCCGTGGACGCGGAGACCTGGCGGAACATCGCCCTGGTGCTGGGGTTCGTGCTGCTCGGCGGGGTGTTCGCCGGGACCGAGTTCGCTCTCGTCTCGCTGCGCGAGGGGCAGATCGCCGAGCTGGAGCGCCACGGGTCGCGCGGGCGCCGGGTCGCCGCCGTCGCCCGCGACCCCAACAGGTTCCTCGCCGCCGTGCAGATCGGCGTCACGGTGGCCGGGTTCTTCTCCGCCGCCTACGGCGCGTCGACGCTCGCCCCCGACCTCGCGCCGGTGCTGGAGTCGCTCGGCCTCTCGCCGGGTGCGGCGTCGACCGCCGCCCTGGTCACGCTGACGCTGCTCGTCGCCTACGCCTCCCTGGTGCTGGGCGAGCTCGTCCCGAAGCGGCTGGCCCTGCAGCGCTCGGTCCAGGTGTCCCTCGTCGTCGGACCGCCCCTGGACCGGTTCTCGCGGATCATCCGACCCGTCATCTGGCTGCTGTCCCGCTCCACCGACGCGGTGGTCCGGCTGCTGGGCGGCAACCCGGACGTCCGGGCACCGCAGATGACCGGGGAGGAGCTGCGCCGGGCGGTCAGCGAGCACCCCGGTTTCTCCCCCGAGGAGCGCGAGATCGTGACCGACGTCTTCACGGCCTCCGAGCGGACGCTGGCCGAGGTCATGCGCCCGCGCCCCGACGTCACCTTCCTGCCGGCGGACCTCGCCGTCGACGAGGCGGTCGACGCCGTGGGGGACGAGCCCTCCACACGGTTCCCCGTCGTGGACGACGGCGTGGACGACGTCGTCGGGTTCGTGCACCTGCGCGACCTGGTCCGCGAGCTGCGCACCCCGGCCCGACGACGGCGGACCCTGCGGGAGATCGTCCGCCCGGCCCTGGAGATGCCCGGCACCAACCGGCTGCTGCCCGCCCTGACCACGATGCGCCAGGAGGGCATCCACCTGGCCGTCGTGCGCGACGAGTACGGCGGGACCGACGGCATCGCCACCCTCGAGGACCTCGTCGAGGAGCTCGTGCGGGACATCCGCGCCGAGCCGGACCCGCGCAGCCCGGAGCTCGGCACCGACGAGGTCGACGCCGGTCTCACGCTCGAGGACTTCGCCCGGGAGACCGGGATCGAGCTGCCCGAGGGGCCGTACGAGACCGCGGCGGGATTCGTGCTGGCCGCACTGGGGCGGATCGCCGTCCCCGGCGACGTCGTCCGCGTCGCCGGGACGACGCTGACGGTGACCGCCGTGGACCGGCAGCGGATCCGGGCGCTGCACGTGGGTCCGGGACGCGGCCCGCACGACCCGGGAGGACCGGGCCCGCACTGAGGTCCGGGCCCGGTGCCGACCCGGCTCAGGGGGACGGGTCGGCGTCCTGGTCGGGGTCGGGGGCGTGCCGTTCGAGGAACCGGTACACGTCGGTGTCGTCCACGCCCGGGAACACCCCCCGGGGCAGTGCGGCGAGGACCTGCTGATGCATGCGCGCGCTCGGCCACGACGCACGCTCCCACCGCTGCGCCAGGTCCTCGGGGGGCCGTCGGCAGCACGCCGGATCCGGGCAGGTCGACGTGCGCCGCACCCGCGTGTCCCGGCCGCGAAACCACTTGGCGTGGGCGTACGGCACCCCGACGGTGATGGAGAACTGGCTTCCGTCGGCCGCCGTCCCGGTCTGCACCGAGTCCCAGAAGGTCCCCGCCGGGGTGTCCGTGTACTGGTAGGACTCGGTCGCCCGGTCACGCCGCGTGAACGCCTCCCGCGCGGGCCAGCGCCGGCAGACGAGCTGCCCCTCGATCGCGCCGGTCACGTCCTGCGGCAACGGCAGCCCGTCGTTCTGGTAGCCACGGAACAGGGCGCCGTCGTCCCCGACGCGCAGGAAGTGCAGGGGAATGCCCAGATGCACCGTGGCGAGGTTGGTCAGCCGCATCGCGGCAGCCTCGTGGGTGACGCCGAACGAGTCCCGGAAGTCCTCCACCGCCAGGTCCTTGGCCCGCTTGTGCTGCTCCAGGAAGCTGACGGCCGTCGTCTCCGGCATGAGGCACGCCGCGGCGAAGTAGGTGATCTCGACGCGCTGGCGCAGGAAGTCCGCGTACGAGCGCGGCCGTTCGTGGCCCAGCACACGGTGAGCGATGGCCTGCAGGGCCAGGGAGCGCAGCCCGTGCCCACCGGGGATCGACGCCGGCGGCAGGTAGATGCGTCCGTTCTTCCAGTCGGTCACCGACCGGGCCGAGCGCGGCAGGTCGTCCACGTGCAGGATGGTCAGCCCCAGCTCGCCCGCCATCTGGGCGACCGTGCGGTGCGTCAGCGCGCCGCCGCCGTAGCCGGCCCGGCGGGTCATGTCCTCGGCCAGGGCCTCGATCTCGGGCAGGTGGTTGTCGCGATCCTGACGCTCCCGACGCAGCACGGTGTTGGCCCGCCGCGCCTCTTCCGGCGTCGCGATCGCCTCCTCCTCGCGGCGCGCCAGCTCGTCGTGCAGCCCCACGAGGTGCTCGAGCACCGGCACGGGCAGCCGCTGGCTCGGTTTCACGGCCGGGAGCCCGAGCGCGCCGAACAGCGGCCCGCGCTGCGCACGCTCGAGCGCGATCTCCAGCGCGGCGCGACGCGACGGCGGCTCGTCGGCGAGCAGGTCCGTCAACGGCACCTCGAGGGCCTCGGCGATCGCCCGCAGCAGGGACAGCCGGGGTTCGCGCCGCCCGTTCTCGACGAGCGAGAGCAGGCTCGGGGCGGACTCCACCTGACGCCCCAGGGCCTCGAGCGTGAGCCCGCGGGACGTCCGGGCGTGGCGGATGCGGCGCCCCAGGGTGATCAGGTCCGGGGCCTCCGACGTCGGTTCGGCGGTCATCCCTTCACGCTACGTGAAGATCGGTCGATCTTCATAGCGTCGACGGCACCAAAGACCGCCTGACCAGGAGGAGACTGTGAACAGGAGCCCGTCGTACCGGCGGGCACACCCGACGGACGGAGCAGCCATGACCTTCACCGCGAACCCCCGCCGGACCCGGCTGGCCCTCGCCGAGCTCACCCCGGACGTCCTCGACCGCACCGACGGCTTCGGCCTCACCGCGACCGACACGGGATCGGCAGGCCGGACGTCTCCGCGGGACGTGCGCGCGTGGGTCGACGAGATCGCCGCGCTCACGCAGCCCGACGAGATCGTCTGGTGCGACGGCTCCGCCGCGGAGAAGCAGCGTCTGATCGACGAGATGGTCGAGACGGGCACCCTCGTGAAGCTTGCCGAGGACAAGCGCCCGAACTCCTACCTCGCCCGGTCGAACCCGTCCGACGTCGCCCGGGTCGAGTCCCGGACCTTCATCTGCTCCGAGCGCGAGGAGGACGCGGGCCCCACCAACAACTGGTGCGACCCGGCCAGCATGCGCGACGAGCTCGACGGCGTCTTCGAGGGCTCGATGCGGGGCCGCACGATGTACGTCGTGCCGTTCTCCATGGGACCCGTGGGCGGCCCGATCTCCCAGGTCGGCGTCGAGGTCACCGACTCGCCGTACGTCGTCGTCTCGATGCACGTGATGACCCGCGTCTCGCCCCGGGTCGTCGACCTGATCGACGCCGGTCAGCAGTGGGTGCCCGCCGTGCACTCGGTGGGCGCACCCCTGGCCGAGGGCGAGGAGGACGTCGCCTGGCCGTGCAACGACACCAAGTACATCGTCCACTACCCCGAGAGCCGGGAGATCTGGTCCTACGGCTCCGGCTACGGCGGCAACGCGCTGCTCGGCAAGAAGTGCTTCGCGCTGCGCATCGCCTCCGCGATGGCGCGCGACGAGGGCTGGCTGGCCGAGCACATGCTGCTCATCCGGGTCACCTCCCCCGAGCAGCGGCAGTACCACCTCGCCGCCGCGTTCCCCAGCGCCTGCGGCAAGACCAACCTCGCGATGCTGCAGCCGACGGTCCCCGGCTGGACGGTCGAGACCCTCGGCGACGACATCGTCTGGATGCGTCCCGGCCCCGACGGCACGCTGCGCGCGATCAACCCCGAGGCCGGCTTCTTCGGGGTCGCGCCCGGCACCGGTGTGGACACGAACCCGACCGCGATCGAGACGCTGACGCACGACGTCATCTTCACGAACGTGGCTCTGACCGACGACGGCGACGTCTGGTGGGAAGGCCTGACCGCCGAACCCCCGGCGCACCTGATCGACTGGCAGGGCAACGACTGGACGCCGGACTCCGACCACCCGGCGGCCCACCCGAACTCCCGGTTCACCGTCGCGGCCGCGCAGTGCCCGACGATCGCCGACGGCTGGGAGGACCCGGCCGGGGTCCCCGTCGACGCCATCATCTTCGGCGGCCGTCGTGCGTCGAACGTGCCGCTGGTCACCCAGGCCACGAGCTGGGACCACGGCGTGTTCATGGGTGCCACCATCAGTTCGGAGCGGACCGCCGCGGCCGAGGGGGCCGTCGGCGAGCTGCGCCGCGACCCGTTCGCCATGCTGCCGTTCTGCGGCTACAACATGGCCGACCACTGGGGCCACTGGCTGGAGGTCGGCGCAGGACTGGCTGCGGAGCACCGTCCGAAGATCTTCCAGGTCAACTGGTTCCGCAAGGACGCCGACGGCCGTTTCATCTGGCCCGGGTTCGGCGAGAACTCCCGCGTCATCAAGTGGATCGCCGGCCAGATCGACCGGTCCCGCCGCGTGCGGACCGACAGCGGGGCGGTCACGTCGCCGCTGGGGCTGCTCCCGGCGCCCGGTGCGCTCGACACGAACGGCCTGGACCTGAGCGACGAGGAGATGGCGGCCCTGTTCGACGTCCCCACGGAGGCGTGGCTCGCCGAGACCGACCTCACCGAGGAGTTCTTCGCCCGCTTCGGGGACCACCTGCCGGAGGAGATGACGACGCAGCTCGAGCGCCTGCGCGGCCGCCTGCGCTGACCCCGGAGAGACCAACGAGCGTGCTCACTTCGTACACCATCCGTCACGATGGCGTACGAACTGAGCACGCTCGTCGCCGTACGTCGGACGGCGGACCGGCGGCGCTCCTGCCACGATCGATCCCATGGGAATCGAGGTACTCGCCCCCTTCGCCGTCCTGGTCCTCGCCTGGGCGCTCGTCTCGGGCGCCCTGCAGCGCCGGGAGGTGACCGGGCCGCTCGTCTTCGTCGCCGCCGGGGCCCTGCTGGCCAACGACGCCTGGGGGCCGTTCCCGGTGAACATCGAGACGGCGTCGGTCCACACCCTCGCCGAGATCACGCTGGCCCTCGTGCTGTTCGCCGACGCCGCCCGCATCAACCTGCGCAACCTGCGCCGCAACGCGACGTTGCCGCTGCGGCTGCTCCTCGTCGGGTTCCCGCTCACCCTGCTGCTCGGGTTCGGGGCCGCGGTACTGATCCTGGCCGACCTGCCGTGGGAGCTGGCGCTGCTCGTGGCGGCGGCGCTGGCTCCGACCGACGCCGCGCTCAGCGCCCAGGTGATCGGCGACCGGCGGGTGCCCGGTCGCCTGCGCGTCGCCGTCAACGTCGAGTCCGGCCTCAACGACGGCGTGGTCACCCCCGTGGTGACGCTCGCGATCGCCCTGGCAGGCATCACGCTGGGCGTGGGATCGCTGGAACGCACGGGAGTGGCCGGTGCGCTGCTGGAGCTCGGCCTGGGGGTGGCCGTCGGCGGGGGCGTCGGTGTGCTCGGCGCCTGGGGCGTGACCCTGTCCGCCCGGCGCGGGTGGGCCGAACCCGGTGCGCTGCCGATCGGGACCCTGGCCACCGGGGTCGGGGCCTTCGCCGTGTCGCTCTCCGTCTCCGGCAACGGGTTCGTGGCCGCCTTCGTCGGGGGCCTGGTCTTCGGTCTGGTCGTCGACCGCGAGCAGGGCGACGAGCACGAGCTCACCGAGCTGACCGAGCTGGGCGGGGAGCTCATGACCTTCGTGGTGTGGTTCCTGTTCGGCGCGGCGCTGGTGCCGATCGCGATCGAGCAGCTGAGCGTCGCCACGGTCGGCTACGCCCTGCTGAGCCTCACCGTCGTGCGGATGCTCCCGGTGGTGCTGGCGATGACGGGCACCGGCCTGGCCTCCCGGGACGTGCTGTTCCTCGGCTGGTTCGGCCCGCGGGGGCTCGCCTCGGTGGTGTTCGCCCTCCTGGCGGTCGAGAGTCTCGGCGAGTCCGAACCCGTGCTGTCGGCCGTCGCGACGATCACCACGACCGTGGTGCTCTCCGTCCTGCTCCACGGCGCCTCGGCCGGCCCCGTCGCCGCCCGGTACGGGATGCTGGACGAGATGCATGTGCACGGGCGGTCGAGCAAGCTCGGACCGCCGCACGGACGGGTCGGCCACGGACGCTGACGCCGCACCGACGCCGCCGTCCCGTCAGTAGGCCTCCGGCGGCACGGGTGCCTGGGCGACCAGCACGTGCTCCAGGTCGGACGCGTCCACCAGCGGGTCGTCGAGGTCGACGGTGATCTGCGAGTGCGCCAGCAGCTTGGCCCCGCCGGTGATCGTCGAGTGCAGAGCCCCGAACTCACCGACCTGGGTGTCCTCCAGCACGGTACCGACGAACCTGTTGCCGCGCGGCGAGATCGTCTCGAGCGACTCGCCCTCCGCGATCTGCCCGCGACGGGCCATCAGTGCCAGGCGCGCCGAGGTGCCGGTCCCCGTCGGGCTGCGGCAGAGCACGCCGGGGTGCACGTAGGTGGCCGACGGCGACTCGTACCGCCCCTCGCCGATCTGCTGGACAGGCCCCATGAAGTGGGCGAAGGGCAGCGGCCCGACGTGGCCGAGCTCCGGGTGCTCCTCACGCAGGCCCGGGCGTGCCGCGCGCACGAAGGCGTCCCCGAACGCCGTCAGCGCGATCTGGCTCTCGCGGTCGATGGTGAACCCGTACCGGGCGGCGTCGATGAGGGCGTAGTACGCCCCGGACCACACGAGGTCGAACTCGACGCGGCCGTAGCGCGGGACATCGACCGACAGGCCCTCGTCGGCCACGTACGCGGGTTCGCCCTGCGTGGTGATGGACCGGACCCGCCCGCCCTGGTTGTGTGCCGTCACGCGGGCCAGCCCCGCCGGCGACTCCAGCACGACGCTCTGGGTGCCCTCGACCATCGGGATCATGCCGCTGCTGAGCAGCGCCGTCGCCGTGCAGATCGTGTTGGACCCCGAGTAGAGGGGGTACCCCATCGCCTCCATGATGATGTAGCCGGCCTGCGCCTCGGGGTGGCTCGGCTCGACGATGAGGTCCACCGACATCGCCGGGTCCCCGTACGGCTCGGACAGCAGCAGCCGCCGCAGCCCGTCCCCCTCACGCTGCAGGTACCGGGCCTTCTCCAGCACGGTCGTGCCCTGCAGGGGTTCGACGCCGGCGGTCACGATCCGGCTGACGTCGCCGCCGGACTGGGTGTCGATCAGGTGCAGCGTGCGTTCACGGTGCATGGGGAGCTCCCACGTCCTCCCAGTGCCGGTCCGGGACCACGACCAGCTTGCCGATGTAGGTCTTGCTCATGAACGTGCGCTGCGCCTCGTGGAAGTCGGACAGCCGGAACGTCCGGTCCAGCAGCGGCCTGATGTCGCCGTCCTCGATGTAGCGCCGCAGGCGGCGGAACGCCGTGCGCGTGCCCTGCGAGGACCCGTGCAGCTCGAGCTGCTTGAGGTACATGGTGCGCAGGTCCAGGTTCACCACCGGCCCGCCGATCGCCCCGGCCGTCGTGTACCGGCCCTCCGGCCGCAGGATGCGCAGCAGGTCGTTGAACATGTGCCCGCCCACCAGGTCCGCGACGACGTCGACGGGCCCGTCCACGACGCGGGCGACCTCGCTGACCAGGTCGTCGCCGTCCCGCAGGACGACGTCCTCGGCACCGATCCCGCGCAGCGCCTCCTCCTTGCCGCTGCTCGTCACCGCGTAGGGGACGGCGCCGCGGACCCGGGCGAGCTGCACGATCGCGGACCCGACCCCGCCGGAGGCCCCGGTGACCAGGATGCGCTCGCCCTCGGCGAGCCGGGCCCGGTCCAGCATCTGCTCGGCGGTGAGGTAGGCGCAGCAGAAGGTGGCGAGCCCCGCGTCACTGATGTCGCGGGTGATCTCGTACGCGTTCTCGGCCGGCACCGTCTGGTACTCGGCGTACCCGCCGTCACGGCCGTGCCCGATGTAGTCGATGTCGGCCAGGGAGTCGTCTCCCTCGGGCCGGTTGTAGATCGAGAAGTCGACCATGACGCGTTCGCCCACACGGTCCGCGGGGACCCCGTCGCCGACCGCGACGATCCTGCCCACGGTGTCCGTTCCCTGGATGCGGGGGAACCGGAGCGTGGATCGTCCTCGCCGCCAGGTGGAGACCTCGGCGGGGTCGGTCTCGCTGCCGTAGGCGCCCTCGCGCACCCACACGTCGGTGTTGTTCATCCCGCAGGCGTGGACGTCGAGGAGGACCTCCCCGGGTCCCGGGCTCGGCGTGGGCACGTCGTCCCGGTAGACGAGCTGGTCGAGCCCGCCGTGCCCCACGAGCTGAACGGCCTTCATCCGGTCCGGGATCGGCTCCATCCATCGACACTAGGTCATCCGGTCCCGACCGTCCTGGTGGGCCGGGGTCAGGACGCGAACGGCTCCACGCCGGTCGCCTCGACCGACAACGCCCAGAGCCGGTCGGCGGCTGCGGGGTCGACCGCCCAGTGCTTGACGCCACCGGCCCGCACGTCCGTCGTGTCGTCGGCGACGAGGGCGGCCACGTCGCAGTCCTCGCAGTACACGCCGCCCCGTGACTCCAGCTCGGGGGCGGTCGCCGCCCACAACGCGGTCGCCGCGCCCTGCGCCGGCGTCTTGAACAGCGGGTTCGGGTTGCCGTCGGCGTCGATCCAGCCGCGTGCCGTCTTCTCCTCCGTGGACATGTGCCGCTGCAGCTCGGTCATGATGCCGCCCGGGTGGACCGAGTACGCGTGCACCCCCGCGTCGGCCCGCGCGTCGAGCCCGACGGCGAAGAGGGCGTTGGCCGACTTGGACTGCCCGTAGGCGACCCACGGGTCGTACTCCTCCTCGTCGAGACCGAGGTCCTCGAACCGCACCGGCGACCGGAAGTGACCGATCGAGGAGTACGACACGACGCGGGCGCCCGGCGTCAGCAGCGGGGCGACGCCCCCGACGAGGGCGAAGTGGCCGAGGTGGTTCGTGCCGAACTGCGTCTCCCAGCCCTGGGCGGTGCGGCCCTCGGGCGTGGCCATGACGGCGGCCGCGTTGATCAGGAGGTCGACCGGTCTGCCGTCCTCGCGCAGCGCTCGGGCGAATGCCGCCACGGAGTCGAGGTCGGACAGGTCCAGGGGGTGCACCTCGACGCCGTCGACGTCCGCGAGCGCCTCGGCCGCGGCCGCGGGACGGCGGGCGGGGACGACGGCGGTGGCACCACGGGCGGTGAGCGCACGGACGGTCTCGATGCCGAGTCCGGAGTACCCGCCGGTGACGACGGCTCGCCGCCCGGTGAGGTCGTGCTCCGCCAGCACGTCGTCGGCGGAGGATCGGTAGCCGAAGGGCGTGCCCAGCGGCTCCTGGCGTGCGGTGTGCGGGGTGGAGTCGGTCATACGAACGAACATAGACTTTAGAGTTCGCTCGAAGTCAAGGAGGTCTGGTGAAGATGTCGACGGCCCCGTCGCCCGAGGGCTACAGCATCGGCGAGCTGGCGCGCGCCGTGGGCATGTCCACGCACACGCTGCGCTGGTACGAGTCCCGCGGGCTGTTCCCCCGGGAGATCCCCCGTACAGAGTCGGGACGACGCCGCTACGAACCCGAGACGGTGGAGTGGCTGCGGCTGCTCGCCCGCCTGCGCGCGTCGGGGATGCCCGTGGCCGGGATGGCCGAGTACGCACGGCTGGTCCGGGGTGGGGAGGGCAACGAGGACGAGCGCATCGCGCTCATGGAGGCGCACTCCCGCGCCCTGACCGAGCAGATCGACACCCTCGCCGAGTGCCGCGAGGTGATCGACGGCAAGGTCGCCGCCTACCGCCGCCGTCTGGCCGAGCGTCCGCCCGGGGCGCCGTAGCGCTCCCCGCGGGGGTGGGAGGACCGGCGGCGCACGGTGGGAGAATCATCGTCGTGCCCGCACCCGACCAGCCCCCGTTCGCCCACGTCGTCTACTTCGAGCCACGCATCCCCGGGAACACCGGGTCCGCGATCCGCCTCGCCGCGGTGACCGGTGCGCGCCTGCACCTGGTCGAGCCGCTCGGCTTCGACCTGTCCGAGGCGAAGCTGAAGCGGGCCGGTCTCGACTACCACGACCTGGCCGTGATGGAGGTGCACCCGAGCCTGGACGCCGTCCTGGGCGCCCTGCCGGACGCGCGCGTCTTCGCGTTCTCCACGCGCGGGACGACGGCGTACACGGACGTGGCGTACGAGACCGGCGACGTGCTGCTCTTCGGCCCCGAGCCGACGGGTCTGCCCGAGGAGGTGCTGGCGCACCCGCGGGTCACCGACCAGCTCAAGATCCCGATGCTGCCCGGACGCCGCTCGCTCAACCTCACGAACTCGGCCTCGATCGCCGTCTACGAGGCGTGGCGCCAGCGGGGGTTCGACGGAGCCTGACCGGCACGTCGGGCGCGCACCGCGCGCCCACCCCGCGAACGGCGGCACGAGCCGCCACGATGGGGCCATGCGCTCCCACCTGTTCCAGCACACCGAACCCGAGGGCGAGCCCGGCTCGTTCCAGCTCGCCAACCCGCGGATGCTCAAGGTCGACCTCGCCGGCTCCGGCGGGTTCTTCTACGCCAAGCAGGGATCGATGGTCGCCTACCAGGGCGACGTCGACTTCGCCTACGAGGGCAGCGGATCCGTGAGCAAGCTCTTCAAGAAGGCCTTCACCGGTGAGGGCATGTCCCTCATGAAGGTCTCCGGCCGCGGCGACGTCTTCCTCGCCCAGGACGCCGACGAGGTCTTCGTCCTGTTCCTGGAGAACGAGTCCGTCACCGTCTCCGGGGACAACATCCTGGCGTTCGAGTCCTCGCTGGCCTGGGACATCAACCGTGTCCAGGGAGCCTCGATGCTCACCGGCGGGCTGTTCAACACGACGTTCACGGGCTCCGGCGCGCTGGCCGTGACCGCGTACGGCACACCGATCGTGCTGAACGTGGACGAGCCGACCTTCGTGGACATGCAGTCCGCCGTGCTCTGGTCGACCTCCCTGACCAGCTCGGTGCGCAAGACCGCGAAGATGGGTGCCGTCATCGGCCGCGGCTCCGGGGAGGCCTACCAGCTCGGGCTGTCCGGCCAGGGGTTCGTCGTCGTGCAGGCGTCCGAGGGACACCCGCTGCCGAACCAGAACGGCTGAGCGCCGGCGTCCGTCAGGACAGCAGCCAGGTGGCCGCACGCTGCAGCAGGCGCAGGTACGACGGCGAGTCGTAGGCCCGCACGTCGTGCCCCAGCCCGCTGTACACCGTGCGTCCCCCGTGCTCCTCGGTCGCCCAGACCACCGGCTGCATCTCGCCGTCGTCGTCGGGGACCCAGCCCAGCACCTGCGACGTCGGGGCGACCCGCAGCCCGAAGTAGCGCTCGTCCTGCAGCTCGACGGTCTCCGCGGCACCGGCCACGATCGGGTGCCCGCCGGTGGCCAGCCGGACCGCGGCCGGGCCGAACGGCGGGTGGTACGACTCCCCCGGGATCCACCGGCCGCCCAGCAGGTCGCGCCAGTCCTCGGAGTCGGCGAAGGTGTTCGCCGCCTGGTGCACGGCCAGGATGCGCCCGCCGTCGCGCGCCCATTCCCCGAGCCGCCGGTGGAACGGCCGCCACGCCTCGTCGTCGGGTCCGATACCGGCCTCGAGGAACCCCGGCCAGGACGTTCCCGAGTTGACGACCAGCAGGTCGACCTCGTCCAGGTCGTCGAGCGCGTCCGGGAAGGTCGACCGCACGACCACGGAGGTCGAGCGGTCGTGCACGGTGAGGTCCTCCAGCACCTCGGCCAGGCGATGGCTCGTGGCGGCGTGGTCGTGCCACGGGTCCTCGTAGCGGCCGCGGCCGGCGAGGATCAGGACCTGGTGGGTGCTGGTGTCACGCGTGCTCACGGTCCCGATCGTGTCATGAACGCGTCGGGCGCGGCACGGTGGAACCGGTGATGATCGCCGTCTCGGGCAGCACGAAGCAGCGCCGGCACAGCGCCTCGTAGGTGAAGGTGCCGTCGTCCGGCAGGGGCTCGGAGGCCCCCAGCGGCTCGAGGAACGGCACGCCGTTGCGCAGCACCTGGGTGAACGCGGCGTGCAGGTCCTGGCAGCGGTCGCACACCGCCCGCCGGTAGCGCACGTCGGTGGGTCCGAGCTCCAGCAGGGCCCGGATCGTGGCGAACAGCTCGCCCCGGTGGTCCAGGTCGATGCCGCACGCCAGCACGCGGGTGCCGCGCAGCACGAGCTCCTCGACGACGCGGACGTCCGCCGGGGTGAACATGTGGACCTCGTCGATCGCGACGACGTCCTCGGTGCTGTGCAGCAGCGGCTCGAGGGTGTCGAGCTTGATCGTCGGCACCGACGCCCCCGTGCGCGACACGATCTTGTCGTCGCGCACGTGCCGCGACGACTGCACCACCGCACAGCTGAGCCGCGAGTACGCCAGCGGTGCCATCTGCGCGATGAGGTCGAGCGACTTGCCGGACTTCATCGGGCCGAGCACCAGCGACAGCTCCACCGAGGCACCTCCCGTCCTGGACGGCGGGCCGGGTCCCCGCCGCACAGCACCCTAACGGTCGTCGAGGACGGGCTCGGCCGCACGGGCCAGCACCGCCTCGGCGTGCCGCAGCAGCGGGGCGTCGATCATCTGCCCGTCGAACCGCGCCGCACCGCTGCCGGTCGACCCCGGTCCGGCGGCGGCCGCGAGGACGGCCCGCGCGTGCTCGACCTGCTCCGGGGTGGGCGCGTACGCCGTCCGGACCACCGCGGCGTGGGACGGGTGGATGCACAGCGTCGCGGAGAAGCCGACGGCGACGGCGTCGACGGCCTCGTCCCGCACACCGTCCAGGTCCTCCAGGTCGAGGTGGACGGCGTCGATCGCGGCCTTGCCGGCGGCCCCGGCAGCCAGCAGCACCGCGGACCGGGCGTACCGGGCCACGTCCCGGTAGGTGCCGTCGTCACGACGGCTGGCGGTGCCGCCGAGGGAGGCGACGAGGTCCTCGGCACCCCACGCCAGCGCGACGACGTCGGGACGGGCGGCGAGGGCCGGTGCGGCGAGCACCCCGGCCGCCGTCTCGCACAGCGCCACGATCGCGTACGGAGACCCGTCGTGCCGCAGCAGCGGACCGACGTACCGGCCGTCGGCCTTGGGGAGCATCAGCACGGTGTAGTCGGTGTCGGCCAGCGCGTCCAGGTCACGCTGGTGGTCCTCGGTCCCGACCGGGTTGACCCGCACGATCGTGCGGGCCGGGTCGAGCGGCGTGCCGCGCACCGCCCGGCGCGCCTCGGCGCGGGCCGCCGGGTCGACGCCGTCCTCCAGGTCGAGGATGACGGCGTCGGCCCGGTCGGCGGCCTTGGCGAACCGGTCGGGGCGGTCGGCGGGGCAGAAGAGCAGCGCCGGCCCGAGGGTGAACGGCCGGGGAGTCACGATCCCTCCCGGCCGAGGTCGGCGTGACCGTCCTTGGTCCACATGAGCACCGACCGGGTGGCGACCGCGACGACGGCGTCGTCCTGGTTCCGCCCGGTGTGCTCCAGCGTGACGATGCCCTGACCGGGGCGCGACGACGAGAGGCGCCGTCCCGTCATCACGGTCTCGCCGTACAGCGTGTCCCCGTGGAACATCGGCGCCGGGAACCGGATGTCGCTGAACCCGAGGTTCGCGACGATCGTGCCCCGGGTCAGGTGCGCCACGGACAGCCCGACGAGCGTGGCCAGGGTGAGCATCGAGTTGACCAACGGCTTCCCGAACGGCTGCGTGGCGGCCCACGCGGCGTCGAGGTGGAGAGCCTGCGGGTTCATCGTCGCCGAGGTGAACAGCACGTCGTCGGCCTCGGTCATGGTGCGTCCGGGCCGGTGGACGTAGCGGACGTCCTCCTCGAGCTCGTCGTAATAGAACCCGCGCTGGGTCTCCTCACGCATCGTTCCTCCTCGACTCCCGTGCCGCGGTCAGGCCGTGAAGCCCAGGTCGCGGGCGATGATCATCAGCTGCACCTCGGTGGTGCCCTCGCCGACCTCCAGCACCTTGGCGTCGCGGTAGTGCCGCGCGACCGGGTTCTCGTTGAGGAACCCGTACCCGCCGAAGATCTGGGAGGCGTCGCGGGCGTTCGCCATCGCCGCCTCGCCGGAGGTCAGCTTGGCCACGGAGGCCTCGGCCTTGAACGGCTTGCCGTGGATCATCTTCTGCGCGGCGTCGAGCCAGCACAGCCGGGCGGCCTGCACGCGGGCCTGCATCCGGGCGATGGTGAAGGCGACGTGCTGGTGCCGGCCGATGGAGTGGCCGAACACCTCGCGCTCCTTCGCGTAGCGCACGGCCTCCTCGAGGCAGCCCTGGGCGGCACCGGTGGCGAGCGCGGCGAACGCGATGCGGCCCTCGTCGAGCGCCCGCAGGAAGTTCGCGTACCCGCGCCCGCGCTCGCCGAGCAGGTTGGTCCTCGGCACCCGCACGCCCTCGAGCGTCAGGGGGTGGGTGTCGGAGGTGTGCCAGCCGACCTTGTCGTAGCTCTCCCCGACCGTCAGCCCGGGCGTGCCGGAGGGGACGAGGATCGTGGACAGCTCGGGGCTGCCGTCCTCGTGCCGGTCGGTGACCGCCGTGATGGTGATCAGGCTCGTGATCGGCGTGCCGGAGTTCGTGATGAACTGCTTGGACCCGTCGATGACCCACTCGTCGCCGTCGAGCCGGGCCGTGGTGCGGGTCGCCCCCGCGTCGGAGCCGGCACCGGCCTCGGTGAGCCCGAAGGCGCCCAGCGTCTTGCCGGTGACGAGGTCGGGCAGCCACTCCTCGCGCTGGGCGTCGGTGCCGTGCCGGAAGATCGGCATGATGCCGAGCCCGACGCCGGCCTCGAGGGTCACCGCGATGGACTGGTCGACCCGGGCGAGCGCCTCGACGGCGAGGCACAGGGAGACGTAGTCCTCGCCCTGCCCGCCGACCTCGGTGGGGAACGGCAGCCCGAACAGACCCATCTCACCCATCTGGTGGATGATCTCGATCGGCAGACGGCGCTCGGTGTCGTACTGGTACGCCGCCGGAGCGACGACCTCGTCGGCGAACTCGCGGACGGTCTGGCTGAGCTTGCGCTGACGGTCGGTCAGTGCGGTGGACGAGGTCTCGTGGATCATGACGCTCCTTCGCGTTCGACGACGGCGACCACCTGGTCGAGGCGGACCTGGTCGCCCGTGTTCACCAGGACGCGCAGGGTCCCTGCGGCCGGTGCGGTGAGGGGGTGTTCCATCTTCATGGCCTCGACGACGACGACGGGTGCGCCGGCGTCGACGGGGCCTGCGGGGTGGGTGGCCGTGACGGTGCCGGGCATCTGCGCCCGGAGCTCGACCGGCCCCACCGCGGCGGGGGCGCCGGCCGCGGCTGCCGCCGCGGCCCGCTCCTGGCGGCGCGACGACGCCCGCGAGGAGCGGTCGACCACCGTGTAGAGGGCGGTGTCGCCGTCGACGGACACCCAGACGACGGTGTCGTCGCCGGCGGGGGTCACCACGGCCGACACCGGCCGGGTCCGTCCGTCCGTGGTCAGCAGCCAGCGGTGCGACGAGCCACCGGCGGGTCGCAGCGCGGCCGCGACGGGCTCGCCGCCGACGGGCACGACCGTCGCGGCGTGCCGGCCGCCGGTGACGTCGAGGTCCGCCTCCGTGCCGCCGGGTCCGCGCAGGCCGACCCGGCGGGGCGCCGGCGCGGCGTTGAGGCGCCAGCCGTCGGCCGCCCACGGGTCGGTGGGACCGCCGGCGGGCTGCGGCGACGTGCCGGTGAGCAGCGCCGCGACCACGGCCCCGGCGTCCGGCGGGCCGTCCGCCGCGGCGGCGGACCGCTCGGCGAGACCGGCGGTGAACCGGTCCACGAGCCCCGTGTCCATGCGACCGGACCGCACGTCGGGGTCGGCCAGCAGGTCGCGCAGGAACCCGGTGTTGGTCTCGACGCCGAGCACGGTCAGCCGGGACAGCAGCCCGTCCAGGCGGGACAGCGCCTCGTCCCGGTCGGTCCCGTGGGCGACGGCCTTGGCGATCATCGGGTCGAAGTACCCGGTGACGGCGTCCCCGGTCTCGACGCCGGCGTCCAGGCGCAGCGGGAACGCGGTCGGCCCGGGTGCCGCCCCGGCGTCGTCGAGCAGGAGCACGTCCCCGACCGAGGGCAGGAAGTCGCGTGCCGGGGCTTCGGCGTAGATCCGCGCCTCGATCGCGTGCCCGGTCAGGTGCACGTCGTCCTGGGCGAACCACAGCTTCTCCCCCGCGGCGACGCGGAGCTGGGCCTCGACGAGGTCGTGGCCGGTGACCATCTCCGTCACCGGGTGCTCCACCTGCAGACGGGTGTTCATCTCGATGAACGAGAAGTCGTCCGGCGCCTCGGCCGGCACCAGGAACTCCACGGTGCCGACGCCCACGTACCCGACCGAGCGGGCCACCTCGCAGGCGGCCTGCCCCATCCGGTCGCGGGCGGCGTCGTCCAGCGCCGGTGACGGCGCCTCCTCGACGATCTTCTGGTGGCGGCGCTGCAGGGTGCACTCGCGCTCGCCGAGGTGCACGACGGTGCCCGCGGTGTCCGCGAGCACCTGCACCTCGACGTGTCGCGGGGTGTCCACGAGCCGTTCGAGCAGCAGGCCGTCGTCGCCGAACGCGGACCTCGCCACGCGCCGGGCCGAGGCGAGCGCGTCGGGCAGCGCCGCGGCGTCGCGCACCACGACCATGCCCTTGCCCCCACCACCGGCGACGGGCTTCACGAGCAGCGGGAACCCGACGTCCTCGGCCGCGGCGACGAGGGCGTCGTCGGGCAGCGAGGAGTCGAGGGTGCCGGGGAGCACCGGTACCTCGTGCTGGGCGACGAGACGCTTGGCGGCGACCTTGTCCGCCATGGTCTCGATCGCGCGCACGGGCGGTCCGACGAAGACGATCCCGGCGGCGTCGCAGGCGCGCGCCAGCGCCGGGTTCTCCGACAGGAAGCCGTACCCGGGATGGATCGCCTCGGCACCGGCCGCGAGGGCGGCCGCCACCACGGCGTCGGCGTCGAGGTAGCCGCCCGGCCCGTCCCCGGCCAGCAGCACCGCCTCGTCGGCCTCGCGCACGTGCCGTGCGTCGGCGTCGACGGGGGTGTGCACGGCCACGGAGCGGATGCCGAGCCGGCGCAGGGTGGCGATGACGCGGCAGGCGATCTCGCCGCGGTTGGCCACGAGCACTCTGGTGAACACGGGCCTCACATCCGGAAGAGCCCGAAGGAGGGCTCGGGCAGCGGGGTGCGCGCGCAGGTCGCGAGCGCCATGCCGAGCACCCGGCGGGTGTCGGTCGGGTCGATGATGCCGTCGTCCCACAGGCGGGACGTGGCGTGGTACGGGTCGCCGGCGGCCTCGTAGGTGTCGCGGATGCCGCGCCGGAACGCGGCCTCCTCGTCGGCGTCCCAGTCCTGGCCGCGGCCGGCGAGCTGGTCGCGCTTGACGGTGGCCAGCACCGCCGAGGCCTGCTCACCGCCCATGACGGACACCCGGGCGTTAGGCCACGTCCACAGGAACCGCGGGGAGTAGGCGCGCCCGCACATGGCGTAGTTGCCGGCCCCGAAGGAGCCGCCGACGACGACGGTGAGCTTCGGCACGCGCGTGGTCGCCACGGCGGTGACCATCTTGGCGCCGTCCTTGGCGATGCCGCCGGCCTCGGCGTCGGGGCCGACCATGAACCCGGAGATGTTCTGCAGGAACACCAGGGGGATGCCGCGCTGGTCGCACAGCTCGACGAAGTGCGCGCCCTTGAGCGCGGACTCGCTGAGCAGCACGCCGTGGTTGGCGACGACGCCGACGGGGTGCCCGTGGATGCGGGCGAACCCGCACACCAGCGTCGTGCCGTACTCCGGCTTGAACTCGGTGAGCTCGCTGCCGTCCACGATCCGGGAGATCACCTCGCGCGGGTCGTACGGCTGCTGGACGTCCACCGGCACGGCGGCGTACAGGTCGGCCGGGTCCCCGACGGGTTCCACGGTCGGCCCGACCTCCCAGACGGGCTCCGGGTCGGGCGGCAGCGTGGCCACGATGTCCCGCAGCATGTCCAGGGCGTGCTCGTCGTCGTCGGCCAGGTGGTCGACCACGCCGGAGCGGCGGGCGTGCAGCTCGCCGCCGCCGAGCTCCTCGGCGGTCACCTCGGCGCCGATGGCCGCCTTCACCAGCGGCGGACCGCCGAGGAAGATCGTGCCCTGGTCGCGCACGATGACCGTCTCGTCGCTCATCGCCGGCACGTAGGCGCCACCGGCGGTGCAGGAGCCGAGCACGGCGGACAGCTGCGGGATCCCCGCCGCCGACAGTCGGGCCTGGTGGTAGAAGATCCGCCCGAAGTGGTCCCGGTCGGGGAACACCTCGTCCTGGCGGGGCAGGAACGCCCCGCCGGAGTCCACGAGGTAGACGCAGGGGAGGCGGTTCTCCAGCGCGATCTCCTGGGCGCGCAGGTGCTTCTTCACCGTCAGCGGGTGGTACGTGCCGCCCTTGACGGTGGGGTCGTTGGCCACGACCATCACCTGCCGCCCGGCGACCCGGCCGATGCCGCCGATCACCCCGGCGCCCGGCCAGGCACCGTCGTCCTGGTCGTACGCCGCCAGCGGGGAGATCTCCAGGAACGCGCTGCCCGGGTCGAGCAGCCGCTCGACCCGTTCGCGCGGCAGCAGCTTGCCCCGTCCGACGTGCTTCTCCCGGGCGTGCTCGGGACCGCCGCGCGCGGCCGCGGCCGTGCGCTCCCGCAGGGTGTCGGCCAGGGCGCGCTGCGCGTCGGCGTTGGCCCGGGCGGCCTCGGCCGCCGGGTCCACGGCGGACGTCAGCACGGTCATACGGTCACCGCCTGGCGGGACGAGGCCGCGCCGTTGCGTCCCGCGGCGCCGTCGTCCTGCTCCGCCTCGTCCTGCTCCGGCTCGTCACGTCCACCGAGCAGCACCGCCAGCGCCGGGTCGGTGAGCAGCCCGCCCAGGTCCGCGAGGAACCGGGCGCCCTGCTCGCCGTCGACGACGCGGTGGTCGAAGGTGAGGCTGAAGGTCACGACGTCGCGCAGCGCGACCTCGCCCTCGTGCTCCCACGGCCGACGGGCGACCTGCCCGATGCCGAGGATCGCCGACTCGCCCGGGTTGAGCAGCGGGCTTCCCGCGTCGACGCCGAAGACCCCGACGTTGGTCAGCGTCATCGTGCCGCCGGTCAGGCGGTCCGGACGGGTGCGGCCCGAGCGGGCGGTGGTGGCGAGCTCGCGCAGGGCGCGGGCCATCCCCAGCATCGACAGCTCGTCGGCGTGCGGGATGTGCGGGACCACGAGTCCGCGGTCGGTCGCGACCGCGATGCCGAGGTTCACGTGCGGCGACCGCACGAGCTCGGCCTGGCCGCCGTCCTTCTCCTCCCAGCGGGTGACGATCGCCGGGTGCTGCGGGACGAGCCCGCAGACCGCACGGGCGATGACCGTGAGCAGCCCGACCTTGGTGTGCCGGGTGCGAGGGTGCTCGCGCAGCCGGGAGACCAGGGCGAGCGTCTCCGTCACGTCGCAGGTGAGGTGGACCGTCGCCTGCGGCACCCGGGCGCTGGCGACCATCGCGGCCGCGGTGTGCTTGCGCACGCTGCGCACCTTCACGCGGTGCTCGGCCGTCCGGGCGGCCGCCGGGGCGGCGGCCGGCCCGGCGTTGCGCACCGGCGCGGGCGGGGCGTCGACGGGCTTGCGGGGCCGGCGCGTCGGCTTGCCCTTGCGGGCGGCACGGGTGCCGTAGCCGACGAGGTTGGCCCCGGAGGACTCCTCGACGGAGCCGTTCGAGGCCGACGACGCCGACGACTCCGCCGCGGTGCTCGTCGTGGCGCTCGCCGCGGGAGCGGGCTCCGCCGTCGTCGCGGGGACCGTGGGCTCGGGTGCCGTCGACTCGGGCGGCGGCTCCGGTGCGGACGCGACGCCCTCGGCCGAGGCCTCGGCAGGGGCGTCGTCGCCCGCGCCGTCCCCGCCGGTGCCGTCACCGAAGGTGACCAGCGGCTCGCCGACCTCGACGATGTCGCCCTCCTCGGCGTGCAGCGCGGCCACGGTCCCGGCGAACGGCGACGGGATCTCCACCATCGCCTTGGCCGTCTCGACCTCGGCGAGCGCCTGGTTGAGCGTCACCGTGTCGCCCACGGACACCTTCCACTCGACGATCTCGGACTCGGTGAGTCCCTCGCCGAGGTCCGGCAGTCGGAAGATCTCCTGGGTGCTCATGCGGCCACCTCCGTGGACGTCGCGGGGGTGAAGGTCTCGAACGGGACGCGTCCGAGTGCCTGGTCGATGCCGTAGCACACGCGGTCCATGTCGGGCACGTAGTGGCCCTCGACCTTCGCCGGCGGGTACGGCACGTCGTGGCCGGTCACGCGCACGGGCGGCATCGCCAGGTCGGCGAAGCACCGCTCGGTGACGACGGAGCAGATGTCCGCCCCGACCCCGCCCTGGCGGGGGCCCTCGTGCACGACGACGACCCGCCCGGTGCGGCGCACCGACTCGACCACGGTCTCGGAGTCCCAGGGAGACAGGGAGCGCAGGTCGACGACCTCGACGGAGACGCCGTCGTCCTTCATCGCCTCGGCGGCGTCCAGCGCGCCCGCCACGTGCGAGCCCCACGTGACGACGGTGACGTCGTGGCCGGGACGGACGACCCGGGCGCGGGACATGGGCAGAGCGCTCTCCAGCGGCTCCACCTCGACCGGTCCCTTGACGTGGTAGAGCCGCTTGGGCTCGAAGAAGATGACCGGGTCGTCGCTCGCGATCGACTGGCGCAGCACGGTGCAGGCGTCCTGCGGGTTCGACACCGACACGACGCGCAGCCCGGCGGTGTGCACGAAGTACGCCTCCGGCGACTCCGAGTGGTGCTCGGCGGCGCCGATGCCGCCCGCCACCGGGATGCGCACGGTGATCGGCATCGTGACGCGCCCGACCGTGCGGGCGTGCATCTTGGCGACCTGGTTGACGATCTGGTCCCAGGCCGGCTGGACGAAGCCGTCGAACTGGATCTCCACGACGGGTCGGAACCCGCGCCACGCCATCCCGATGGCCGTGCCGAGGATCCCGGACTCGGCCAGCGGGGTGTCGATCACGCGGTGGGGGCCGAACTCGCTCTGGAGTTTGTCGGTCACGCGGAACACGCCGCCGAGGGAGCCGATGTCCTCACCGAGGAGCACGACCTTGTCGTCGTCGGCCAGGGACTGCCGCAACCCGGTGTTGAGGCCCTGGCCCAGGGTCATGTCGCTCATCGGGCGGCCTCCTGGGTGTCGTTGTCGGCGAAGCCGGCGAGGTAGCGCCCGTAGGCGTCCCGCTCGGCGTCGAGCACAGCGTGCGGCTCGGCGTAGACGTGGTCGAACACGGTCGACCAGTCGGGGTCGGCGACCGCGTAGACGCCGGCGCGCATCGTGGCGGCGACCTCGTCGGCGGTCTGCTGGGCGGCCGCCTCGGCGTCGTCGTCGAGGACGCCGCGGTCGCGCAGGTGCGCGGCCAGCCGGGCGATCGGGTCCCGGCCGGACCATTCCTCGAGGTCGCTCCGGTCGCGGTAGCGCGTCGGGTCGTCGGCCGTCGTGTGCGGGCCCATCCGGTAGGTGACCGCCTCGATGAAGGTCGGTCCGAGGCCGGCGCGGGCGCGGTGCAGCGCCTCGCGGGTCACGGCCAGGACGGCCAGGACGTCGTTGCCGTCGACCCGGACGCCGGGCATGCCGTAGCCGCGGGCCCGTTCGACCAGCGGCACCTTGGACTGCAGGTCCACGGGCTCGGAGATCGCCCACTGGTTGTTCTGGCAGAAGAAGACCGTCGGGGCGGACCACGTGGAGGCGAAGGTCATCGCCTCGTGCACGTCGCCCTGGCTGGTCGCGCCGTCACCGAAGTACGAGATGGTGGCGGAGGTCCGTTCGGGGGCGTCCGGTCCGTCGCTATCCGGGCGGGAGACGCCGATCCCGCCGTGGGCACCGCTGCCGGCCGTGGCGGTCTCGAGGAGCAGGCCGACGGCGTAACCGACGGCGTGCAGCGTCTGGGCGCCGATGATGACCTGCATCGGGGCCATCCGGTACTCGTAGGGGTCCCAGCCGGACGGGGCCGCACCGCGCCACACGCGCAGCAGGTCGGTCGGGGCGATGCCCCGCACGTACGCCACGCCCTGCTCGCGGTAGCTGGAGAACACGAAGTCGTCCTCGCGCAGCGCGCGGCTGGACCCGATCTGCGCGGCCTCCTGGCCGAGCATCGGGGGCCACAGGCCGAGCTGGCCCTGGCGCTGCAGGGCGGTGGCCTCGGTGTCGATCCGGCGGGCGGCGACCATGTCGGTGTACAGCCCCAGCATCGCGGCGTCGTCGACGTCGTCGAGCCAACGGTCCAGCTCGGGGACCTCGTGCCGGGTGCCGTCCGGGTCGATCAGACGGACGGGGGTGTGGTCGACGCCGCCGTCGTCCGGGGTTGCGTCCAGGTGCCGCGCGCCGTTCTCCGTGTCGCGCTGCACCCAACCGGCCGGCACGTGGTCACGTGCGCCGCCGTGGGCAGTGTCCGCCGAGGATGCCGACTCACCCGCTTGTGACAGGTCGTCCTTCGTCCTCGGATCCGTGGTGCTGGGCATGGGTGAGCCTCACCTCGCATCGGGTCGTCGCTCGTCGTCGAGCGCCGTTGTGGCGAAGGTAACGCTGCTCCGTCACACCGCACCACCAGCCCTCGGCCGACTGAGCAGAGTGCTTCATCGACCACGACGTCGCCGGACGTTCTGCGCAACCAGGAGATGACCGTGCGCCATCTCGCGTCGCGGAGGGCCATTCCGCGCAGATCCGACGAGCACGACCTGCCGGGCCGTCACCTCCGGCCCGACCGACGTTAGGCTGGCGCGCGTGCACAGCATCGATGCCGTGGACCTGGATCTGCTGCGGGCGCTCGCCGACGACCCCCGCGCGACGACGGTCGCACTCGCCCAGCGCCTGAGGATCTCCCGCAACACCGTGGCCGCCCGGCTCGCGCGCCTGGAGGGCGCCGGCGCGTTCCTCCACTTCGACCGGCGCATCGACCCCGCCGTGCTGGGCCACCCGCTGCTGGCCTTCATCGAGATCACGGTGCACCAGCGCGACCTGGTGCGGATCGTCGAGCACCTGGCCCGCATCCCGGAGATCGTGCAGGCGTACGGTCACAGCGGCACCGCCGACCTGCGGGTGCACGTGGTCTGCCGGGACACCGACCACCTGTTCCGCATCGACGCCGCGATCCTGCAGATCGAGGGGGTCGAGCGCACCGAGACGTCCCTGGCCATGGGCGAGCTGATCCCCTACCGGGTGCAGCCGCTGGTGGAGAAGCTCCGCCGCGAGCTCTGAGTCCCGCTCGTCACGGCGGAGGAGTACAGTCGCCAATACTCAGCATGCTGTGTATTGGAGGACCCGTGGCAGACCGCCGCCGTTGGCTCGCGCTGGTGACCGTCTCGGTCGCCGTCTCGCTCATCATCGTCGACTCGACGATCGTCAACGTGGCGATCCCGTCGATCGTGGCCGACCTGGGGATCGACTCGACCCAGGTGCAGTGGGTCCAGGAGTCCTACACGCTCGTGTTCGCCTCCCTCCTGCTGGTGCTCGGCGTCCTCGCCGACCGGTGGGGCCGCCGCCGCATGATGATGGCGGGTGTCGCGGTCTTCGCCGCGTCGTCGTTGCTGGCGGCCACCGCACCCACCGGCGGCGTGCTCATCGGCGCCCGGCTGGTCCAGGGTCTCGGCGGCGCGATGATCCTGCCCACGACCCTGTCGATCATCAACGCGACCTTCCGCGGCCGCGAGCGCGGCATCGCCTTCGCCGTCTGGGGCTCGACCATCGGCGGCATGGCCGCCGTCGGGCCCCTGCTGGGCGGTTGGCTCACCACCGACTACTCGTGGCGCTGGGCGTTCGGCATCAACATCCCCCTGGGCGTCCTCATCCTGGTCGCCGCGGCCCTCGTGGTCACGGAGTCCCGGGCCGACGAGCAGCGCGGCACCGACCTCGTGGCGGCCCTGCTGTCCGTGCTGACCTTCGGCGGGATCGTCTTCGGGCTCATCGAGGGACGATCGCTGGGCTGGTGGACGACGCTCGACGCCGCCGCCGACTGGTGGCCGCTCGGACTGTCCCCGGTGCCGGTCGCGCTCACCGTGGGCGTCGCCGCCGGCGTCCTGTTCGTCCGGCGCGGTCTGCGTCGGGCGCGCCACGGCCTGCCGACCCTGATCCCGCTGGACCTGTTCGGCATCGCCTCGTTCCGCAACGGCAACGTCGCCGCCCTCGTCGTCTCGCTCGGGGAGTTCGGCATCCTGCTGTCGCTGCCGATCTGGCTGCAGAACGTCCTCGGCTACGACGCCCTGGCGACCGGCTGGATCCTCGTGGGCCTCGCGGGCGGATCGTTCCTGGCCAGCGGGGCGGCGCAGGCCCTGACCGTCCGGTTCGGTGCCGTGCCGGTGGTGCGCCTCGGCATCGCCGCCGAGATCGTCGGTGTCGTGGGTCTGGGGGCCGTCGCCCGTCCCGACTCCACCTGGGTCACCGTCGTGCCGTTCCTCGTCGTCTACGGCTTCGGGGTCGGGCTGGCGACCGCGCAGCTCACGGGCGTCGTCCTCGCCGACGTCCCCGTGCGCGTCTCCGGTGCCGCCTCCGGGACCCAGAGCACCGCACGTCAGGTGGGGTCAGCGCTCGGCATCGCCATCCTCGGCACGATCCTGTTCACGACCACCGCGGCCGACCTGGACGCCCGGCTCGCGGACCGTGGCGTCCCGGACGCCGCCCGGGAAGCCACCGTGACGGCCGTGGTGGACAGCGCGGGTGGCGCCATCGCCGGCCTGGAGCAGGACCCGGCCACGGCGTCCGCCGCCGACGACGCGCGGGCTGCCCTCACGCAGGGGACCCGCTGGTCCGCGTGGGTGGCGGGCGGCTTCCTCCTGCTGGGACTGGGCGCCACGCTCACGCTGGAGCGCCGGCCCCGCGAGACGGTCACGGTCGCCGAGGACCGCACCTGACGGGGGATCAGCCGAGCTCGGCCACCAGGTCCGCCGCACCCCGTGTCCGGGCGATCAGCTCCGCGTTGACCTGGTCCGACCCGCGGGCCCAGACGGCGGCGTCGGCCGGGCTCTTGCCGAACGCTCGGTGCCGCTCCTCGAGCCGGGCCAGCCGCAGATCCTCGGCCACCTCGACGTACCAGACCTCGCTCATGCGGGCCCGGGCGGCCGGCCAGGCCCCGGTGCCGGCCAGCAGGTAGTTTCCCTCGGTGACCACGAGCGGGATCTCGGCGGGCACCTCGACGCCCGCGGCGACCGGCTCCTCGATCTCGCGCCGGAACACCGGCGCGTAGATCGGCCGGTCGCCGGGACGGGCGTCCGCGAGCCGCGCGACCAGGGCGGCGTACCCGGCGTCGTCGAAGGTGTCGATCGCACCCTTCCGCTCCCGGCTGCCGTGCGCGGCCAGGACCGCGTCCGACAGGTGGAACCCGTCCATCCCGACCCCGACGGCGGTGCCCGGTCCGAGCGTCTCGACGAGCCGCTGAGCGAGCGTCGACTTGCCGGACCCGGGTGCCCCGACGATCCCCAGGATCGCCCGCTCCCCCGGCACGACGAGTGCCCGGGCCCGTTCCACGAGCTCCGCCGTCGTGCACCTCATCGCCGGACCTCGGCCAGCCAGGACCGCGGGCCGACGTGCCGCACCCGCGTCCCGGCGACCTCGACCGCCGTCGCGCAGGCCTCGGGCAGCGCGGCACCGCCGGCGAGGGCCATGGCGAGGGCTCCGTGGAACGCGTCGCCGGCCCCCAGGGTGTCCCGGGCCTCGACCGCCGGGACAGGGACGGTGCCGGTGTCGTCGCCCGAGGACCACTCGACCGGGCCGTCGCCGTGGGTGACCACCACCCCGCGCGCCCCGAGGGCGTGCGCCCCGGCGGTGACGTCCTCGTGCCCGGGGACCGCGAACCGCGCGGACACCGCCGCCACGTCGGCCACGGGCAGCAGCTCGGCGAACAGGGGCCGCCAGCGGCCGGCGTCGAGGACCACGCGGGGCCGCGGGTCACGGTTCTCCAGGTGCCCGACGGCGGCACCCGCGATCACGGGGTGGTGACCGTCGAACAGGACGACGTCCGGGTGCGGGAGGTCGCCGAGGAACCTCGGCGGCGGGGCCTCCGCGAGCGCCGCGTCCGCCGAGACGACCGACCGCTCCCCCGTGGCCTCGTCGACCAGCACCGCGGACACGGCGAGCGGGAAGTCCTGGCCCGGCGCGACGACGTCGTGCACCTCGACCCCGTGGGTCTCCAGGTCGGTGCGGGCGGCACGGGCCACCGGGCTGTCGCCGAGCGCGGTGACCAGCACGGCGCGCGCCCCGAGCGCGGCCGCCGTCACGGCGGCGTTGGCGGCCGGACCGCCCGCCGCGACGTCCTGCCGCGAGGCCGTGACCTTCTCGTCCCGGTCCGGGCGGCCGGCGGCCCGGTGCACGACGTCGAGCGTCGTCAGCCCGACGAACCAGCAGGTGCCCGTGTGGTCGGCGAGAGGCATGGCCTCATCCTGGCACGCACCGGCCCTGTGGGCGGGAGCACCCGGCGAGTAGGATCGACGCACGAGCAGGATCGAGATCACCGCGCCGGACCGGCCGGGTTCCTGCGGGCAGCAGGCAGTCGGGGAGGCGCGATGCACGACGACGGACCCGCTCGCGCGCACGCACCCCGCGCCGTGGAGTGGTCGCTCGCGCTGGGGATCGCCGGCCTGCCCTGCGCCCTGGTCCCGGTCGTCGGGGACTGGCTGGCGGCACCCCTGGGACTGGCGGCCCTCGCGCTCGGATCGATCGGCAGCCACGTCGCCGACCGCGACGGGCACCCGGGCGTGGGACGCGGGCTGGCGGGCGCGCTGCTCGGTCTCGGCGTCCTCGCAGCCGTGCTGTTCTCCGCCGTCGTGGGTGCCGTCGGACCGGCCTGACCCGCCGTCGCGGACGGTCCCGCCGGTCCGGAGCCGTCAGGCGGTGCCGGTCGTCCGTTCCCGGGCCACCAGCTCGCGGAGCGCGGGCGCGATCTCTTCGCCGAGCACCTCGAGCATGCGCGGGTCGTCGGTCGCCACGACGAACGTCCCGACGCCGTGGGTCAGGGCAAGACCGGCCAGCTCCTCGACCCACTGGTCGACCGGCCCCTGCAGGAACCCGCGCCGGTCGGCGGTGACCTCGCCGCCGACGTTGAGCAGCCGCCGGATCTCGGCCGGGTGCCGTCCGACCTCCTCGGCGGTCTCGTCGATGATCGTGTTGCCCCGGGCCAGGCCGTCGTCCTGCAGGTAGCCGTACGAGGGCAGCCAGCCGTCGGCCTGCCGGGCGACCAGACGCAGCATGCGTGGCTTGGTGGCACCGACCCAGATCGGCACGTCGTGCGCGGGTGCCGGGCCCCGCTTGGCCCCGGCGACGCGGTGGTGCTCCCCCTCGACGCGCAGGGGCGTCCGCTCACCGGCGTCCCAGATGCCCCGGACGATCTCGATCGCCTCGCTCAACGCGGTCACGGACTCGCCGGGGGTGAGCCGCGCCCCGCCCATCGCCGCGATCGCGTCCCAGAACCCGCCGGCGCCGAGGGCCAGGTCGACACGTCCGCTGCTGAGCAGGTCCAGGCTCGCCACGGACCGGGCGAGCACGGCGGGCTGGCGCAGCGGCAGGTTGAGGACGTTGCCCGCCAGGTGGATCCGTTCCGTGACGGCCGCGGCGTAGGAGATCAGCGTCCAGGTGTCGAGGAACCGCGGCTGGTAGGGGTGGTCCTGGAAGGTGACGAGGTCCAGCCCGGCGGACTCGGCGGTCCGGGCGAGGCGGACCGGGCCCTGCGGATCGGCGTTCGACGGCGTGATGAACGCCCCGACGACGATCTCGTGTCCGTAGTCCGTCATGCCGAGCCTCCGGGGTGCTGCGTCTCTCCTGGCGTGCTCACCGCTGCGGGGTGGTCACCACCTGGCCGGCCCAGGTGAACCCGCCGCCGAACCCGAACAGCAGCGCGGGCACGCCCGCCGGGATCCGGCCGTCGTGCCACCACTTGGACAGCCCCAGCGGGATCGACGCCGCCGAGGTGTTGCCGGACTCGGTGATGTCGCTGACCACGACCCGGTCCTCGAGTCCGAGGGACTTGGCCAGCGGCTCGATGATGCGCAGGTTGGCCTGGTGGGCGACCAGGACCTCGACGTCGTCCAGCGTCAGCCCCGACGCCTCCACGACGCGGCGGGCCCGCTCGGCGGCCCGGGTGATGGCCCACTTGAACACCGCACGGCCGTCCTGGGCGAACCGCTCCGCCGGTGCCTCGATGCGCACCGCCGGCGTGATCTCCGGCTCGGACCCCCACACGACCTGCCCGACACCCGGGGAGTCCGCGGCCTGGAGCACGGCGGCCCCGGCCCCGTCGGCGGTGAGGATGCAGGTCGACCGGTCAAACCAGTCGGTGACCGCGGTCAGCTTCTCCGACCCGACCACGACGGCGGTCCGGGCGCTGCCCGTGCGGATGGCCTGGTCGGCCAGACCCACGGCGTAGGCGAAACCCGAGCAGGCGGTGTTGACGTCGATGACGCCCGGCCCGACGACGCCCCGCAGGTCCGGCTCCTCCTCGCCCTCGGGCGTGCTCGCCCCGGGCTGGACACCGGTGCGCAAGGCGTAGGCCACGCGGCCGGCAGTGTTCGGCGACCGGTCCATCGCGGTCGTCGTGGCCACGATCACCAGGTCGACGTCGTCGTTCGCGACCCCCGCGTCGGTGAGTGCGTGCTCCGCCGCGGCGGTGGCCATGTCCGCGACCGTGACGTCGTCGGCGGCGACGTGGCGGGTGATGATGCCGGTGCGCGAGCGGATCCACTCGTCGTTCGTCTCGACGAGCTCGGCGACGTCGTCGTTGGTCATCACCCGGGCGGGCTGGTGGTGACCGAGGCCGACGATCCGGGAGCCGGCTGCGCCGGCAGGCAGCGAGAGCATGACACCGATCATGGCATGCCGGACCCGGCCCTCCGCCCGGGGGCCGGAGTGCGAGACGTCGGGCTCAGCCGCCGAGAACGTGGACGAGGCCACGTCCGACGAGGAACAGCCCGAGCCCCGCCACCAGGACGACCGTCAGCTGTGCGCCCCGCTTCGCGACGAAGTCCGCCAAGGCCTTCAGCCCCCGGCCGGCAGGCCCGGGCGCCACCAGCGTCAGGACGAGGGGCAACCAGGCCGGCAGGGACGCCACCACGACCACGACGAGGATCGCCACGACACGACCGACGACCTCGAGATCACCGGCGGCGATCTCCTTGGCGGCCGGGACGAGGACAGCCATGGTCGTGAAGTTCGTCGCCATGGAGAACACGCCGAAACCGAAGGCGGCGCCGGGACCCAGTGCGCGGCTCCGGGCCTCCGTCGGCCGGTGCCGGCGACGGCGGACCTCGAGGGCGGCGGCGAGGAGCACCAGCAGCGAGCCGAGGACGATGTCGAGCGAGGCGCTCAGGGTCGGCTCCTTCGGCAGTGCGAGCGAACGCCCGAAGAGCACCAGTGCGGACAGGATGACCAGCAGCGTCAGGACGACGCCCAGGGCGTAGCGCGCAGCGACCCGCCGTCCGTCCCGGCCGGAGAGGAGGAAGGTCTGCTCGCTCAGCATCATCGGGCTGACGGCGCCGACCAGCGCGAGCGGGACGACGACCGCGAGCACCTTGAGCAGCACGGCCCCATCCTGCCAGCAGCCGGTCACCTGCCGCTCGGCGCACGGCGGTTCCGTGGGGCGGGTCGGCAACGCGCCGCAGGCTCTGGGCGTGGGCGGCCCGGTGGCCGGTGTCCTAGGTTGGGGACAGCGAGCCGTCGCCGCGGCGGCACGGACCGACCGAGAGGACCGACCCGTGACCGACGACGCCGCACCCGCCGATCACGTCGACGACCCGGACGGACGCCCGTGGCGGGCCGCCGAGGTGCGGCGCCTGCTCGCCTTCGGCGCCCCCTCCCTCCCCGACGGTTCGGGTGCCCGCTGGCTCGACGCCCGCGGACGTCCCGACCCCTCACGACCGGCACAGACGTGGATCACCGCGCGGATGGCCCACACCTACGCGCTGGGCGAGCTGCTCGACGTCCCCGGCTGCGGGACCCTCGCCGACCGCGCGCTCAGCGGGCTGTCCGGCCCGCTCCACGACGCCGAGCACGGGGGCTGGTTCGCCTCCGTCGGGCCCGGGGACGCCCTGGACGGCACCAAGGCCGCCTACGCCCACGCGTTCGTCGTCCTCGCCGCCTCCTCCGGGGTCCAGGCCGGCCGCCCGGGAGCCGCCGCGCTGCTCGACGACGCGCTCGACGTGCTGGACCGCCGTTTCTGGGACGACGGCGCCGGGCTGCTCGTGGACGAGTGGGACCGGAGCTGGACGGTGCTGTCGACGTACCGGGGCATCAACGCGAACATGCACGGCGTCGAGGCGATGCTCGCCGCCGCCGACGCGACCGAGGACCCCGGGTGGCTGGAGCGGGCGGTGCGCGTCACCGACCGGGTCGCCGCGTGGGCCGAGGCGACCCGGTGGCGCGTCCCGGAGCACTTCACCGCCGACTGGACCCCCGACCTCGAGCTCAACGCCGACCGCCCGCGCGACCCCTTCAAGCCCTACGGCTCCACCCCCGGCCACAGTTTCGAGTGGGCCCGCCTGATGCTGCAGCTGGACGTCGCCACGGGACACCCCGGACGACGCACGGAGGTCGCCCTCCGGCTCTTCGACCGGGCCCTGGCGGACGGCTTCGACGGCCGCGGGTTCGTCTACACGGTCGACTGGTCCGGGACGCCCGTCGAGCGCCGCCGGTTCCACTGGGTGGCGGCGGAGGCCGTCGCCGCCGCGGAGGTGCTGGCCATGGTGACCGGTGAGTCCCGCTACGGCGAGCTCGCCGCGAGCTGGTGGGGGCTGCTGCGCCGGCGGTTCGTCGACACCGACCGCGGGTCGTGGCACCACGAGCTCGACGCCCACGACCAGCCGTCGGCGACGGTCTGGGACGGCAAGCCGGACATCTACCACGCCGTCCAGGCGCTGCTGGTGCCGGACCTCCCGCTGAGCGGGTCGTTCGCGGAGTCCGCCCGCCTCGAGTCCTAGGAGGCGGAGGCGTCGCCCGCGAGCCCGGTCTCCCGGTAGAAGCCCCAGATGTGCTCACGCGTCTCGCGCTCGGCACGGTCGGCGTCACCGGCGATCACGGCGTCGAGGATCTCCCGGTGCTCGCCGCAGAGGCGGTCGGCCGTGGCGGGCCAGGCCGGCAGCTGCTGCACACCGCGGGCCACGTACGACGCGACGGCGCTGCGCAGCCCCGCCAGGATCGCCTCGACGAGCTGGTTGCCGGCGAGCCGCACGAGGACGAGGTGGAAGTCCTGGTCGAGCCGGACGAACTCCTCCACGCCCAGGCCCGGCACCTCCATGGCCTCGAGGAGCCGTGTCGCCTCCGCCGCCCAGCCGTCGTCCTCGCCGCCACGGGCGGCCGCCTCGCGCACCGCCCAGGTCTCCAACGTCGCGCGGGTGGCAACGACGTCGTGCACCGGCAGGGTCCCGGAGGCCACGTGCAGGCGGACCGCCGCACCGAGCCCGGCGGCGGGCCGGTCGATGACGGTCGCCCCGGCGTCCGGCCCGGAGCCGACGGCGGTGCGGATCATGCCCATGGCCTCGAGGATCCGGATCGCTTCACGCACCGAGGGGCGGGAGACCTGGAGCTCCTCGGCGAGCGCCCGCTCGGCCGGGAGCCGCTCGCCGAGCGCCCAGCGCCCGGCGGCCAGGTCGGACTCGATGCGGGCCAGGACCTTCTCGTGGGTGCGCACGGTCCGATCCTAGTCGCTGGTCTGACCACACGTGGCATCATGGTCACGACCCGTCAGCACCCCGCAGAAGGAGCCGGACCGTGCGCATCGCCCTGGCCGCGACCTGCCTCGCGGACACCCTGTTCCCCGGCGCCCCTCGCGCCACCGTGCGCCTGCTCGAACGGCTCGGCCACGACGTCGTCTTCCCCCGCGGCCAGGCGTGCTGCGGCCAGATGCACATCAACACCGGCTACGTCGAGGAGGCCGTCCCGGTCGTGCGCAACCACGTCGAGACGTTCGCCCCGGTGGCCGACGGCGCGTGGGACGCCGTCGTCATCCCCTCCGGCTCGTGCACCGGGTCGGTGCGCCACCAGCAGGCGATGGTCTGCCGCCGGGCCGGGCTCGACGACCTCGCCGCCACCGCGGAGGCGGTGGCCGCGCGGACCTACGAGCTGTCCGAGCTGCTGGTCGACCTGCTCGGGGTCACCGACGTCGGCGCCTGGTTCCCGCACCGCGTCACCTACCACCCGACCTGCCACTCGCTGCGCATGCTCCGCGTCGGCGACCGGCCGCTGCGCCTGCTGCGCGCCGTGGAGGGCATCGACCTGGTCGAGCTGCCCGCGGCCGAGTCGTGCTGCGGGTTCGGGGGCACGTTCGCCCTGAAGAACGCCGACACCTCGGCCGCGATGCTGGCGGACAAGACCGCGAACGTCCGCGGCACGGGGGCCGCCGTCGTCACCGCCGGGGACACGTCCTGCCTGATGCACATCGGCGGCGGGCTCTCCCGGCAGCGTGCCGGCATCGGGACGCTGCACCTCGCGGAGATCCTCGCCTCCACCCGGGAGGAACCGACCCCGCTGCCCCGCGTCCGCGCGGGCGCCACGGAGGTCACCCGATGAGCACGTTCCTCGGCATCCCGGGCATCCGGCGCCGGTCCGACGACGCGGCGCCCGAGGGCTCCGACCCGTTCGGCCCGGTCCCGCACCCCGACGAGCCGCTGCGCTGGGGCGAACCCTTCCCGGCGGCGGCGAAGCAGACGCTGCAGGACGACCAGCTCCGCCGCAAACTCGGCCACGCCACCCGGACCATCCGCGCCAAGCGCGCGTCCGTCGTCGGCGAGGTGCCGGACTGGGAGGCGCTGCGTGACACCGGCTCGGCGATCAAGGAGCAGGTGATGGCGAACCTGCCCGACCTGCTGGCCCGGCTCGAGGAGAACGTCACCGCACGCGGCGGCGTCGTGCACTGGGCGCGGGACGCCGCCGAGGCCAACCGCATCGTCACCGAGATCGCGCGGGCCCAGGGGGCCGACGAGGTCGTCAAGGTCAAGTCGATGGCCACCCAGGAGATCGGCCTCAACGAGCACCTGGCGGCCGAGGGCATCGCCGCGATCGAGACGGACCTCGCCGAGCTCATCGTCCAGCTCGCCGACGACATGCCGTCGCACATCCTCGTGCCGGCGATCCACCGCAACCGGGCCGAGATCCGCGACATCTTCCGCCGGCGCATGGGCGACGCCCCCGAGGACCTGTCCGACGTGCCGCGCGAGCTCGCGATGGCGGCGCGGGCGCACCTGCGGCGCAAGTTCCTCTCGGCGAAGGTGGCGGTGAGTGGCGCGAACTTCGGCGTCGCGGACACCGGCACCCTCGCCGTCGTCGAGTCCGAGGGCAACGGCCGCATGTGCCTCACGCTGCCCGAGACGCTCGTGACGGTGATGGGCATCGAGAAGCTGATCCCGACGTACGAGGACCTCGAGGTGTTCCTCCAGCTGCTGCCGCGGTCGTCCACCGGCGAGCGCATGAACCCGTACACCTCCCTGTGGACGGGCGTCACCCCGGGCGACGGGCCCCAGGAGTTCCACCTGGTGCTCCTCGACAACGGCCGCACCGACGTGCTGGCCGACGAGGTGGGCCGCTCGGCCCTGCACTGCATCCGCTGCTCGGCGTGCCTCAACGTGTGCCCGGTGTACGAGCGGGTCGGCGGGCACGCCTACGGCTCGGTGTACCCCGGGCCCATCGGGGCGATCCTCACCCCGCAGCTCACGGCGTCGTCCGGCGGGATGTCCGGCGCGGACGACGTCAACGCGTCGCTGCCCTACGCCTCGACGCTGTGCGGCGCCTGCTACGACGTGTGCCCGGTGAAGATCGACATCCCCTCGATCCTCGTGGACCTGCGGGCCCGCGAGGTCGACGCCGACCGCGGCCGTGCCGTCGACCCGTGGCGCGCGGCGATGAAGGCGGCCTCCTGGGTGATGTCCGACGGCGACCGGTTCGGCCTCGCGGGTCGCGCCGCCACGCTCGGGCACGTCGTGGGCGGACGCGACGGCGTCGTCTCGAAGGCGCCGCCGCCGGCGTCCGCGTGGACCCGGTCGCGGGACCTGCCCGTGCCGCCGCAGCAGACGTTCCGCCGGTGGATGGCCGAGCACGAGAAGGACGGGGGCGAGCGATGAGCGCGCGCGAGGACGTGCTGCAACGGATCCGGGCCGCGCTCGGGCAGCCCGGAGCGGGCACGACGCCGGCCGGTCGCGTCGGCACGGCGCCGGCGGCCGTCGAGGTGCCGCGGGAGTACCGGACCGCCGGGGACGACGCACCTGGGTCGGAGGCCGTCGTCGAGCAGCTAGTGGACCGCCTGGAGGACTACCGGGCCCACGTCCACCGGGTCACGGCGGACGAGCTTCCTGCGGTGGTGGCGCGGCTGGTCGGCGAGCTGGCACCGGTCTCCGGTGCTCGGCCGAGCGTCGTCGTGCCGCCCGGTCTCGAGCCTCGGTGGCTCGACGCCCTGCCGAGCGACGTCGTCGTGCACCGGGACTCCCCCGACGCACCGATGACGGCTGTGCAGCTCGACGAGATGTCCGCCGTGCTCACCGCCGCGCGGGTCGCCTGCTCCGAGACCGGCACCATCGTCCTCGACGGCGAGCCCGACCAAGGCCGCCGGGCGATCTCCCTGGTGCCCGACGTCCACCTGTGCGTGGTGCGGACCGACCAGGTCGTCCAGACCGTGCCCGAGATGGTCCGCCGCCTGGCCGACCACCCCGAACGGCCGCAGACCTGGATCTCCGGACCCAGCGCCACCAGCGACATCGAGCTCGACCGCGTCGAAGGCGTCCACGGCCCGCGCACCCTGCACGTTTTCCTACCTACAATTGACGATGCCACAGGGATTGATGACAATTGACTATTATCCAGCCCAGCGCTATTGGTGCAATGCGCGACCGATTGGAGGGCCTCGAACATAACGCTTTCCTGCTACCCCCGTGAAGCCAGGAGGACGCCGCGGACGTCATTACCAGAAAGCCACTCTTCAGACTCATGGAACTCCACTAGAGCGCGCACATCGTGCCGCAAAACTGCGCCAACCGAGTGCATAGCCTCGTTGAAACTATCCACGGCATCTGATCCCGCCCGCGCCAGAATTAGCAGGACATTGCCACTGTTATCCGCTGGAATGGAGAGGAGGTCCCTAGACGCTAAAGCAACTCCCCTGCCGAGATCTGGATGAGGGAATCGGTCCAATGCGGCATACGCCGCCTGGTATGCCCCGTAGTCCTCTTGGGCCCTGAGGGAGGAGACGATCGCGGCAACGCCGTCCGGCCCCTCACGCCCCGTCACCGAGTCAGCGAGCTCAACGTAACGATTCCAGCGACGCTCAGCCCCGCCTGCAAGGCTTACTTGATCATGATCCTGCACAAGAGCGCCGCAATCGAATAGTTCGACTTTCCAGTCCGAAAACATAAGGCATCCACCTCTTTGGTCACGTCGCTACGATTTCTGATTGGCTTCCCATGCCTGCAGAGCCTTATTGGAACTGAGGCTGGACCACATTTCTGCGATCGCGTCGTCATACTTACTCCCGAAGCGAGCGCGAATGTCGTCCACATCCATTTGCATGGCTCCGCGGAAATCGCCAGAATCTATTAGTTCCTTCTGTCTCGTTCGCCACGCCTGAGACGCGAGGGACGGTCCGGTACTGTAAACTGCGCGATGGTCGGCATAGTCCATTCGAATTGCTGGACCACTGTAAGGCGTTAGAGGACTGGCCGCCTTGGCCGGTATGTGGTTAACCTCCTTCCCTGCCCCCGAAGGCTTAAGGTCACCATACTTCCCACCGTTCGCTGAACCACAATTGTGGACGAGTAGCGGAACGCTCCCGGCCTGCACATAGTACGTGTGGTCAACGTCGACGGTCAGGTTGTGAACGACCGCGCGCTCACGTTGGACATCGATCGCCGTAACCTGGATCCAGGTACCGGCGGCGGTCTGGAGCCAAGAGCCAGCATCCAGGTCGACCGCATCGACCCACTCCCGCAGGTCCGGAACCCAGAACGGATGTCCGTCCGTCGCGACGATCTCTTGGGACTGCCCGTCCCTGTCCTGAACGGTGATCGTGACCAGGGTCCTGTCTCCCTCGCCAATGATCAGGCGAGTCACTTCCCGCCCCTCGGTCTTCTCCCCGGTCTCCTCGTCGGCGGCGAGCACTTCATCGCCAAGATCGATGTCCTCGATCGCTTTCAACGTGCCGTCAGCTAGGAGGATCAGTGTGCCTGGCGCAAAACTGTTACCAGGCTTGCAACCGGTGAGCTTGAGCGCCTTAACAGTGACAAGCGCGGCCTTGGCAGCACCCTTGAGGGCGAGCGCCTCGAGCACGATCGCGGACAAGCGCCCCAAGGCGTATGCGGTTCGGCCAGAGTTGAATAGTTCCTGGAGGCTCTTAAACTCATCGATAAGGCCGTTCACGAGCATCAGAGGATCGCCCTGGATCAGCATCTTATTGAAGTCGGCGAAGGCAGCGCACCCTCTCAACCAATTGCTACTCATGCATTCATTCAGGTAATGCCACTCGGCCTTGGCCAACTCGACCATGCCGTCGACAACCTCGGCGCCATAGTCGGCCGCACCCTCGGCGAACTCCTTGACGAAGTTGTCATCGCTGTCGTTGTCCGAGGGCCTGGCGACGGGCGGCAGTTTGAACGGGGGGGTCCCCGTGAAGCCGGTCCTGTCCCGCGCGACCCCTCGACCTGCGAGGGGGCTGCTGGAGTTGTGCGGAACATAGGCGCCGTCCAGCAAGGGCGGGAGCACCAGCATCCCGGAGGCGTCCGCGGAGGTCACGGGGTTGTTGTTGGCGTAGGCGTAGCCGTGCCACTGCTCTGGATCGGCCAGGTTCATCACCGGATCCACCGAGATGAACCGGCCCAGCATCGGGTCGTAGTACCGGGCACCGAGCAGCACCAGCCCGGTGGCCGCATCGGATCAAGACACTCGATCCACGGAGGGTGAACGATGAGCGCGCGCGAGGACGTGCTGCAGCGGATCCGGGCCGCGCTCGGCGAGGCCGGCGCGGGTACGACGCCGGCCGGTCGCGTCGGCACGGCGCCCGACGCCGTGGACGTGCCGCGGGAGTACCGGACCGCCGGGGACGACGCGCCCGGGTCGGAGGCCGTGGTCGAGCAGCTCGTTGACCGCCTGGAGGACTACCGGGCCCACGTCCACCGGGTCACCGCGGACGAGCTGCCCGCGGAGGTGACGCGACTGGTCGCCGACCTGACACCGGCCTCGGGCGACGCGCCGTCCGTCGTCGTGCCGCCCGGTCTCAAGCCCGGGTGGCTCGAGGCCCTGCCGAGCGACGTCGTCGTGCAGCGGGACTCCCCCGACGCACCGATGACCGCGCTCGACCTGGACGAGGTCGCCGCCGTGCTCACCGCCGCCCGGGTCGCCTGCTCCGAGACCGGCACCATCGTCCTCGACGGCGAGCCCGACCAAGGCCGCCGGGCGATCTCCCTGGTGCCCGACGTCCACCTGTGCGTGGTGCGGACCGACCAGGTCGTCCAGACCGTGCCCGAGATGGTCCGCCGCCTGGCCGACCACCCCGAACGGCCGCAGACCTGGATCTCCGGACCCAGCGCCACCAGCGACATCGAGCTCGACCGCGTCGAGGGCGTCCACGGCCCCCGCACCCTGCACGTCCTGCTCACAAGGCTGTGCTCATGAATAGCCACTACCTCAGCGTCTCGTTTGTCTCAGGTCGCATCTACATGCACCTCAGCGGCAATGAGGATTTGTGGCACCCCAAAGCCTGCAAGAAGGGAACCATCGACCTGCGCGACATAGGTCGGAAAGTATGGACACCAGGTCAACGGAACACATGAGCAGCACCCCGCCCCAACTAGAAGCCAGACGAGGCACTCGCTGCACGACTACGCGGTCCTCTTCAACGCCCACGCCGGAACCTTGTGGGACGCTTCACCATCTACCTGCGCCGCGAGATCGTCGCCCGGCTCGGCATGACCCCAGAAAGCCGCCCACGCGGTCCTGCGGGTCTCCTTCGCCGAGGCGCCGAGTACCAGCAGCGCGGCCGGGTCCACTTCCACGCCATCATCAGACTCGACGGCCCCGACGGCACCAGTCAGCCCCCGCCGCCGTACGCCACCGTCGCCAAGCTCACCGATGCCGCACGCGCCGCCGCCAACCGAGTCCAAGTCACCGTCACCTCGGACGCGACCGGGGAACGCGAACTCGCCTGGGGCCAGCGGCTCGACCTATCCGAGACCACGGCCTTCGGCACCGACGCCGAATTCACCAAGCAGACCGTGGTCGCATACGTGGCGAAGTACGCCACCAAGTCCGCCGACGCCTCCGGAGCCCTCGACCGTGCCCTGTTCTGCCGCCCCTGCCAGGGACGCGGCGCCACCCTCCTGCCCCACGGAACCCCGCTCCCGTGCACCGCCTGCGACGGCACAGGCCAGGCACGGCTGCTGCACCCTCTCGCCGTCGCACGCCACGTCCGACAGATGATCCGCACCTGCTGGGAGCTCGGCAGGCTGCCGGAGTTCGCCGATCTCAAGCTCTGGAAGTGGGCGCACATGCTCGATTTCCGGGGCCCCCGCGCATGGCGCACAGAACAGGCCCGTGCCCACGCCGGCCTGCCCGAGTCCGACCCGACGACCACTCTCGTCGTCGATCGCTGGGACTACCTCGGTGCGGGCTACGGCCCCGGCGCGAGTCTCCCCACGACCGACGTGCGGCACCGCAAGGAAATGGAACGGCAGTTCAGGGGTCTGCTGATGATCTCGCCCCCGCCCACCGTCCTCAGTACGGAGGCGGCCCCGGTGATGGATCTGCTGACGATGCCCCAGGTCATGGTCCGCCTCCAGCTCGGTCGCTCCGCCGTCTACGACCTGATCCACTCCGGCCAGCTTGCCTCGATCACCCTCGGCCGCGCCCGCCGCATCCCCACCCAAGCCCTCACCGACTTCATCCACGCCAGACTCGAACAGGACGCCGCCTGATGACCGCACCCCGCGAAACCCCCGCCTCCCGCCGCGTCCGCGCCAATGGCGACGGGACTGTCTACCAGCGCAAGGACAGCCGCTGGGAAGCCGCCGGATACGTCCTCGCACCTGGCAACACCCGCAAACGCGTCCGCGTCTACGGCACCACCCGCAAGGAAGCCCCGGCGAAGCTCACGGAGAAGATCGCCGCCAGCAACCGTGGCGTCCCCGTCCCGTCTGCGCAGGGCAGCGTGGCCGCGTACCTGACGTACTGGCTCGACGCTGTCGCCGTCTACCAGCTCCGCGAGAACACCCACACCCGCTACACCGCCGTCACCCGGCTCTATCTCATCCCCGGCCTCGGACGGAAGAAGCTCGCCAAGCTCACCGCCAAGGACGTACGCACCTGGCTCAACCAGCTCCGCACCACCTGCCAGTGCTGCACCCGCGGCCTCGACACCGCCCGCGACGAGCCCCTCTGCTGCGCTGTCGGAAAGTGCTGCTCCAAGCGGCTCTCGCCGCTGACCTTGTCCTACGTGCACTCCGTCCTCAAGTCCGCCCTGGAGCACGCGGTACGGAAGAGGAGATCCCGCGCAACGTCGCCCGCAACGTCCGCACCGCCCCCGCCGCTTCGAACCCCTCACCGCCGACGAAGCCCGCCATTTCCTTGCCGCCGTGCGCGGACACCGGCTCCACGCCCTGTTCGAACTCGCCCTCCACACAGGGCTCCGCAAGGGCGAACTCCTCGGCCTTCGCTGGGAAGACCTCGACCTCACCGGCGGAACCGCCAGCGTCCGCCGCACCCTCCAACGCACCACCTCCAACGGCCTGACCGCCCTCCCCACCAAGACCAAGAGCTCCGAACGCCGCATCGCCCTGCCCACGCCGTGCCAGCGTTCCCTCGAACAGCACCGCGACCGGCAGCGCACGGAACGCGAGGCAGCGGGGACAGCCTGGAAGGACAGCGGCTACGTATTCACTCGTCCCGACGGTGCCCCGATCGAAGGGGCCACCCTCACCCGGCACTTCAACACCCAGCTCGGCCAGGCCGGACTCCGCCGAATCCGGTTCCACGATCTCCGACACTCGGCGGCCACCCTCCTCCTGGAGCAAGGAGTGGAGCTCGTGGTGATCAAGGAGCTGTTGGGTCACGCCCACATCGGCGTCACCGCCACCGTGTACGCCCACGTCCGGCTCCGCCTCCAGCGCGACGCCATCGACCTCCTCGGCCACGCCCTCCGCAACCCCGCCGAGATCACCGGCAAGCCCGAAGACGACGGCGACGAACCGCCCCTCTGTGCCGCACCTGTCCGCTGACGTTGCCGTCAACTACTGCCGTCAGACGCTCCAGAGGCCCCACCGGAAATAGATCCGGTGGGGCCTCTACTGAGCTATTGGTGAGAATATTCGTCAGTCACCATCAAGCATCTTTTCGACTGCCGCCTTGATTGCTTCCAACGCCCTATCATCCACTGTGAGTGGCGCTGCGAGCGTTTCGACCCAGTGCCGCATTTCGGCCTCGGTTAGGTCTCGCCAACGCGGATGCATAGCAGCTCTGTGTGCAATGATCCGCCAGCGATGCTGGTGCTGCGAGAGTCGATACCAGTCAGCCTGTTTCTGCGCTCGTCCTGGCGTTGAGCTCGAACGCAATCCCGAGATCAGACCTTCGCGAAGGCGATTCAGTGCCGACGCATAGACCGGACTCCCGTTGAGCACGTCCGTGTCATCGGAGAGCTCAAATTTGAGCTCCATACCGGCACGGAGCAGCATCTCCACCTGGGCAAAGTTGTCGAACTCGACCAGTTCTGACATCAGAAGGGGTTCTTTCCGTGGAAGAGAACATTCCCCGCCGGGATCTTCAACGAGCCTCTCGTAATCAGCTCATTTGGCTGAGATCCCGGCCCAAGCTCGACACCTTCAGGCATTCGGAAGGCGAACATGTAGTCAGCCTTTCCTGCATACATCGGGTTACGAATGAAGATGTTCTGCTCGATCTCTGCCGGGCTTCCAATTTCCTGGGTCACATGGACCTTTCCGGCGGAGTTGGCGCCAATCCTGAGACTGCCGTCATCGGCCAAAATCCCACTGTGCCCTCCCTCACTCGTGTAATGGAAGTAGACATTGTCATCGAGATTATCGACAACGTTCCCGACGTCATGAGTCGCCGCATTATTGCAGTTGTGCACGAGGACCGGCGTGGCCCCCGCCAGCACATAGTACGTGTGGTCTATGTCTACCGTAAGGTTGTAGACGGCTGCACGCTCGTGGCGCACGTCAACGGATGCGACCTGGACCCAGGTGCCGGCTGCGGTCTGGAGCCAGGACCCGGCCTTGAGGTCGATGGCGTCGACCCACTCCTGCAGGTCGGGAGCCCAGAATGGATGCTCGTCGGTTGCGACGATCTCTTGGGACTCACCGTCCGTGTCGTTGACGGTGATCGTGACCAGGGTCTTGGCGCCCTCACCGCGGATCAAGCGCGTGACTTCCCGGCCCTCGGTCGTCTCACCTGTCTTCTCGTCAGCCGCCAGGACTACGTCGCCGAGTTCGACGTCCTCGATCGCTTTCCAGGTACCGTCCGCGAGGAGGACGAGGGTTCCCGGGGCGAAACTGTTGCAACTAGGGGCGTCTGGGACCTTCTTCAGCGCCTTGATGGCCAGCAAGGCCGCCTTGCCACCGCCCTTGCTGACGAGCGTCTCCAGCACGATCGCCGACAGGCGCCCCAACGCGTAGGCGGTACGTCCGGAGTTGAACAGTTCCTCGAGATTCTTGAACTCGCTGACGAGACCATCGAGGGCCGTCAGCGGGTTGAGCCCGGAGAACAGTTGCTTGTTGAAATCGAAGAAGTTCCCGCAGTCTCCTCGCCAGGCACTACCGTTCAGGCACTCGGTCAGATAGTTCCACTGGGTCTTGGCCAGCTCGACCATGCCGTCGACAACCTCGGCGCCGTAGTCGGCCGCACCCTCGGCGAACTCCTTGACGAAATTGTCGTCGGCGTCATCGTCGGTGGAGTCATCGACGGGCGGGACCTTCACGGTCCACCCGTAGCCGGTCCTGTCCCGCGCGACCTGACGACCCGCGAGAGGGCTGCTCGAGTTGTGCGGAACATACGCACCGTCCAGCAACGGCGGGAGCACCAGCATCCCGGACGCGTCCGCGAAGGTCACGGGGTTGTTGTTGGCGTAGGCGTAGCCGTGCCACTGCTCCGGATCGGCCAGGTTCATCACCGGATCCACCGAGATGAACCGGCCCA
>NZ_JABFAJ010000006.1 GCF_013085345.1 Isoptericola sediminis
GGTCGTCGAGCGACGGCTACTCCCCCTCCTCGCAGGCGATGCCGTTGCCGTTGGGGTCGAGACCGCTGCGGTAGCCGGGCGAGCCCTGGTAGATCGGCGCGGCGCCGTCCTGACGGGCGGCGTCGCAGTTCCAGTACCACCACTGGCCGCCGCCGTCGTCGTCCCTCTTGTCGTTCCCCTGCTGCTGTTGCTGCTGCAGCTGCTGCTGCTGGGCGGCCTGGTCGTCGAGCTCGGCCTGTCGGCTGACCAGCTGCGACTCCTTCTCCGCGATCTCGGACTCGCGCTCCTTGAGGGACTTCTCCCGTGCCTCGAGCTCGGCGGCACGCTCGGAGAGCGCCGCCTTGTCCTCGGTGACCTCGGCCTCCAGCGCGGCGGCCTGCTCGACCTGTCGTTCGGCGTCGGCGATGGCCTGGCGGGCGTCACCGGTCTGCACCATCGAGAACATCACGCCGACGATGACCCCGAGGGCCAGGCAGGCGACGGCGACCCCCGCGACGAGCACGGTCGCCGGACGCTGCCGCCGACCGGTGCGTGCCTCGCCCCGGTTCGTGTCGTGCCCCGGTGGGTTCGGCGGCGCGGCGGCGGGCTGCTGCGGCGGGACCGGCGTCGTGGCGCGCGCGGTGGGGTGCGGGTCGTGCACCGGCCTCGCGGACCCGTGCGCCGAGGCCCGGGTGGCCGACGGTGCGGGCGGCGGACCGGCGTCGGGTCGCACGGGTGCCATGACCGTGGTCGCCCCCGGGTCGCCCGCACCCTGGGGCGGGGCGGAGGGCACGGCTGCGGCGCGCGTCGTCGCAGCAGGCGCAGGCTGGGGCGGGGGCGGGGAGTCCTCCACCCAGTACTGCCATCCCGGAGGCGCCGGGGGCCACGAGGGGTCGGGTGCCCAGTGCGCGTCTGGCCGGAACCCTGGGGGGACCTGCCAGCCGGGCGGGGGGTTGAATCGCACGGTCATGGGTCTCCTTCGGCGTCGTGCGGCCCCACTATGGCGGAAACATCCCCTTCAGGTCCATGTCGGCGGTCGCTGGTAGACCTGGGACATGTTCCTCCTGGACGGCCCCGGTGAGCCGCGGCTCGTGCACTCGGCCAGCGACCTGGTCGTGGCGGCCGAGTGCGAGCACGCGCTCCTGCGGCGTCTCGACGAGGTCCTGGGCCGGGTGCCGGCGAAGCCCCGGGACGCCGACGAGATGCTGGCGCGCACCGTCGCGCTCGGCGAGGCGCACGAGGCGTCCGTGCTGGAGGACTTCCGGGCCCGGTTCGGCACCTCGCCCGACGACGGCGGCCCCGGCGGGGTGCTCGAGGTCCCGGCGCCGCGGCGCATGGCGTACGACGACCTCGTCGCCGCGCACTCCGCGACGCTCGCCGGGCTCGAACGCGGGGCCGACGTCGTCTACCAGGCGGCGTTCTTCGACGGGAGCTTCCACGGGCGGGCCGACTTCCTGGTGCGCGACGCCGGCCCGGGCGACGGGAGCCCCCGTTACGGCGTCTGGGACACCAAGCTCGCCCGGCGGGAGAAGGTCCGGGCCGTGCTGCAGCTCGCCGCGTACGCCGACCAGCTCCTCGCCGCCGGGATCGACCCCACCGACCACGCCCACCTGGTGCTCGGCACCGGCGAGATCACCGAGCACGCGCTCGCCGAGGTGCTGCCGGTGTTCCGGGCGCGGCGTGACCGGCTGCTCGACGTCGTCGCCCGGCACGTCGAGGAGGGAGCGCCGGTCGAGTGGGACGCCCCGGGGCACGTCGCCTGCCAGCGGCTCGGCGTCTGCCCGGACTGCGCCGAGTCCGCCGCCACGCATTCCGACGTGCTGCTGGTCGCCGGCGTCTACGCCCCGCAGCGGGCAAGGCTTGCCGGGGCCGGGATCACGACGATGAAGGACCTCGCCGGTGCCGAGCAGCCCCCGGCGGGGATGGCGGCCGACCGGTTCGCCGGCCTGCAGCAACAGGCCGGGCTGCAGCTCGGCACCGACCCGGGCGACGGCTCGGTGCTGCTCGAGACGCCCGAGGGGTCGCGTGAGCTGCGCTGGGCGCTCACCGACCCGGCGCCCGTGGAACGTCTGCCACCACCGAGCGACGGGGACGTGTTCTTCGACTTCGAGGGCGACCCGCTGTGGGCTCCCGCGGACGCGCTCACCCCGGCCGAGTCGGGGATCGACTACCTCTTCGGCTGGGTCACCCGGGACCTGGACGTCGAGGGGCGGCCGTCGTTCCACGCCCTGTGGGCGGACACCTGGGCCGAGGAGGCCGACGCCCTGGTGCGGTTCGTGGACACGATGGCCGAACGCCGTCGTCGGTGGCCCGACATGCACGTCTACCACTACGCGGCCTACGAACGGACGCACCTGCTGTCCATCGCGGCCCGGCACGGGGTGTACGAGGACGAGGTCGACGAGCTGCTGCGTTCCGGGGTGCTCGTCGACCTGTACGCGACGGTGCGGTCGGCGATCCGGATCTCCGACCGCTCCCGGTCGATCAAGAAGCTCGAACCGCTGTACATGGGCGACGAGGCTGCCCGGTCCGGCGTGACCGACGCCGCGACGTCGGTGGTCGAGTACGCCGAGTACTGCGAGCTGCTGGCCGCGGGGGAGCACGACGAGGCCGCGCAGCGCCGCGAGGAGATCCTCGACTACAACCGGTACGACTGCCTGTCCACGCTGCGGCTGCTGGACTGGCTGCGCTGGGCGCACGACGAGGTGGTCGGCCCGGTCGAGCGGCCGGTCGCCGAGCCGCTGCCCCTGGAGGAGCCCACCCCCGAGAACCCGGAGAGGGCCGCCCGGGAGGCGCTCGAGGCCGAGATCCGGGACGCCGTCGCGCACGCGCACCCCCACGAGCCCGCCGAGCGGGCGGCCGCCCGCGCACTGAGCCTGCTGGGCGCCGCGGTCGGCTACCACCGGCGCGAGGGCAAGCAGTTCTGGCAGGCGCACTTCTCCCGCATGCAGCTCCCGCCCTCCGAGTGGCCGGGTCGTCGTGCGGCCGCTGTCGTCGAGGGCGGGCGCGTCCTCCGGGGCTGGGAGGTCGAACCGGGCAAGCGGGCACCGTCGCGTCTCCTGGCCCTGACGTGTTCCGCCGTGGAGGGGAGCGAGCTGCGCGCGGGAGCGAGCGCGTTCCTGCTGTACGACGTGCCGTGCCCGCCGGTGGTCACGAACGTGGGACCGCTGGCCGAGCGGTGGTTCCACGGCAAGATGGCGATCGCCGAGGTCGAGCGGGTCGTCGACGGCGACCGTGAGCTGGACGTCTTCACCGTGCGGGAGCACGTGGGGGCCGGCCAGGAGACGCACGACGACCTGCCGTGCGCCCTGAGCGTCAACAGCCACGTCCCCGCCGGCCCGCTGGAGACGGCCACCGAGGAGGCCGGGCGGGCGGCGCTGGAGGCCTGGCGTACCGAGGAGACGGCAGGCGTGCCGATGGCGGACCGGCTGCCCGCCGGGCCGATGACCGACCTGCTCCAGCGACGTCCCGCCCGGGTCGCCGGGGGACTGCCGACACCGGCGGTGGGGCCGGACGGCGAGCCCGACGTCGTCGCGGCCGTGGAGCGGGCGGTACGGGCGCTCGACCGGTCGTACCTCGCCGTGCAGGGTCCGCCCGGCACCGGCAAGACCTACCTCGCCTCACACGTCATCGCGGCGCTGGTCGCCGACGGGTGGCGCGTCGGCGTCGTGGCGCAGTCGCACGCCGTCGTGGAGAACCTGCTGCACGGGGTGCTGAATGCCGGCGTCCCGGCCGAGCAGGTCGCCAAGAAGCTGCCCTCCGGCGTCTCACCGGCGCAGGCGGGGACCCCGTGGCAGGACGTCAGCGCCGACGGGCTGCAGGTCGTCGCCGCCGAGGCCGGCGACGCGGGCCGCGGCTGCGTCGTCGGAGGGACGGCCTGGGACTTCGCGCACGAGAGGTGGGCGCCGGAGGGCCTGGACCTGCTCGTCATCGACGAGGCCGGGCAGTTCGCGATCGCCAACACCGTCGCGGTCGCGCGGGCGGCGGCACGGCTGCTGCTGCTCGGCGATCCGCAGCAGCTGCCGCAGGTGTCCCAGGGGGCGCACCCCGACCCGGGGGTCGCCGGGTCGGCGCTCGGCTGGCTCGCCGACGGCCACGAGACGCTGCCGGAGGAGTTCGGCTACTTCCTGCCCGCGTCCCGGCGGATGCACCCGGCGCTGTGCACGGCGGTGTCCGAGCTGGCGTACTCCGGTCGGCTGCACGCCCACGCCTCGGTCCACGGGCGCTCCCTGGACCCGGTGGAGCCCGGTGTGCACGAGGTGCTCGTCGACCACGCCGGCCGGGCGGTGTCCTCGGCCGAGGAGGCCGAGGAGGTGGTCCGACAGGTGCGGGCGGTGCTGGGCCGACCCTGGGTCCGGGCTCCCGGCGCGGAGCCGCGGGACCTCGGGGCCGCGGACGTCATCGTGGTCGCGGCCTACAACGCGCAGGTGCACACGATCCGCCGCGCGCTGGCCCGGGCCGGCCTGGACGACGTGCGCGTCGGCACGGTCGACAAGTTCCAGGGCCAGGAGGCGCCCGTGGCAGTGCTGTCCATGGCCGCCTCCTCGCCGGAGGACGTGCCCCGGGGCATGGGGTTCCTGCTCAGCCGGAACCGGATCAACGTCGCGGTCTCCCGGGGGCAGTGGCGGGCGGTCGTGATCCGCTCGCCGCGGCTGACCGACTACCTGCCGACGTCGGTGACGGACCTGCAGCAGCTCGGGGCGTTCCTGCGCCTCACCGCTCGCTGAGGCGTCCCCCGACCCCGACCACCGACCCGCGAGTCAGCACACCCCTCCGCGAGTCAGGACGATCTGGGACGAGTCAGGACGATCTGCAGCGAGTCAGGACGATTTGCGACGAGTCAGGACGGGACTGCGCGAGTCAGAAGTCGAAACCGCCGCCGTCGCCACCGAAGAAGTCGCCGAGGCCGCCGCCGCTCTCGTCGCCGCCGCCGAAGAACCCACCGAACATGCCGTCGTCCCCGGCGGCCTCCGCGCCACCGGCATCCGTGCCCGCGGCCTCGGTGTCGGCACCGGCGTCCGCCCCGGCCTCGCCGGCTTCCCCCTCGCCCGCAGCGGCCGCGTCCTCGGCGACCGGCGTCGTCGGGTCGCCGAACGCAGGACCGAACATCGCGTTGGCCACGGCCGAACCGATGACGACACCGGCGACCGTGCCGAGGAGGCTGGATCCCATCATCGAGCCGAAGCTCGGGCCCCTGGCACCGGTAGCAGCCCCCGGCCCGCCGGAGCGGAACGTGTTCTCCAGGGTGCCCGGGTTGCGCATCTCGGCGCGGGTCGCCATCCGGGCCAGCGACTGCGGGTCGTCGGTGGTGGCGCGCTCGGAGGCAGGCACCGTGGCGCCGACCTCGGTGAGGACTTGGCGGCGCTGCTCCGGAGTGAGCTGGGCGAACGCCTCGGCATGGGCCTGCTCGACGGCGTCCGGCGGGGCGGTGCGCAGCAGGTAGCGGTAGCGGTCGATCGCCACGTCGTCGGGTGAACGGTGCGAGGTGGGACCCGCGCTTCGCGGGTCCGCGGACGACGGTGCGGGCGTGGCGTACCCGCGCGGGGTGCCTCCGCCCGTCATCCCGGGGATGGAGCGCTCGTCACGTGACCTGCCGAGGAGTCGGTCGAGGAATCCCATGGTGGTGGAACGGTTCGTGGTCCCCCGGGGTTCCCGGGGGAACCGGGTGGGGCGGGCGGTCCCTGGAGACGACAACGGCCCGCACCCGCCGCCGTGAGGCAGCGAGTGCGGGCCGTGCGAGTCTCGGGTGCGTGCCGCCGTCAGGAAGCACGCGGACGAGAGATCAGAGCGGGCGAACGTTCTCCGCCTGCGGACCCTTCGGGCCCTGCGTGACGTCGAACTCGACCTTCTGCTCCTCGTCCAGGCTGCGGTAGCCCTGCGTCTGGATCGCGGAGAAGTGGACGAACACGTCAGCGGTGCCGTCCTCGGGAGCGATGAAGCCGTAGCCCTTCTCGCTGTTGAACCACTTCACGGTTCCGGTGGCCATGGGTACTCCTTCAAGAGCTCGCAGTCCCCGCCTGTCGGGGACCGCGCATCACGGTGTTCGTCGTCAAACTCTTGTGGAACCAAGGTCCGCCGGTGCGCCGGGGTCAATCCTGAACGACCCCGCCTCCCGACGCAGGACGGGGGTCCGTCCGGTACGAGCAAGACACTGCAACGGCCCTAACGGTACGCGAGCGGAAGTCCTCGCACCAGCACATCGGCGAGATTCTCGGTCCGATTGTCCCGAACATCACCCGCGACGGCGTCCGGAGGCCGGTCCCGACCCCAGCTCGGGTGCCCCGTGAGTCGATCTGTACCCGGTGTGAGCTCCCGTGGTCCGGTCCCGGACGGGGCGGCCGCCTCGACGCGGGCGGTGCCGTGACGGTGGTGATGGGGAGGTCGGCAGCACCGTGACCAGGCTGTTCGCCCGGAATCCTGCGGAATCCGCCAGCCCGGCAGGCCTATCTCGCCGGGGTGAGCCAGATCACAGGTTCGTCACGATCTGTCGAGAGTGACGGATCTGACACATGTATGTCACACATGAGGACTAGTTTCAGCGCCACTACATGCGGCATTGAGTGCCGTGGCACGCCCGACCCCGAAAGGGAAACTCATGACTCGACGCATGACGGCCGCGAAGGGCCTCGCCCTCGCCGCGGCGCTCAGCCTGGGCCTGACGGCCTGCGGCTCCGACGACTCGGCCGACGAGGCCGCGGACACCTCCGAGGAGTCGATGGACGAAGGGTCGGCCGACCCCCTGACCATCGGCACCATCCTCCCGGTGACCGGGACGCTGTCCTTCCTCGGCCCGCCCGAGATCGCCGGCGTCGGTCTGGCCATCCAGGACATCAACGAGGCCGGCGGCGTGCTCGGCAACGACGTCGAGGTCGAGTGGGGCGACTCCGGTGACAACACCGACCTGACGGTCGCGAACTCGACCGCGACGGACCTCATCTCCAAGGGTGCGGACGCCGTCATCGGCGCTGCGTCGTCGTCGGTCTCCCTCGGTGTGGTCGACGTCTTCGCCGAGGCCCAGGTGATGCAGATCTCGCCGGCGAACACCGCGGCCGACCTCTCGGGCTACGGCGACTTCTACACGCGCACCGCCCCGCCGGACACCGTCCAGGGCGCCGCGCTGGGCTCGCTGATCCTCGACGGCGGACACCAGGACGTCGCCATGATCGTCCTCAACGACGCCTACGGCACCGGTCTGCGCGACCACACCCAGAGCGCGATCGAGGCCGGCGGCGGCACGGTCGTCTACGGCGCCAACGGCGCCGGCGAGGAGTTCCCGCCCGGTGAGACGAACTTCGGTTCGCAGGTCTCCGCGGCGCTGGGCACCGACCCGGACGCCCTCGTGGTCATCGCCTTCGAGGAGACCGTGGCCGCGGTGAACGAGCTCGTCGCCCAGGGCTGGGACTTCGACGGCACCACCTACTTCACGGACGGCAACCTGTCCGACTGGAGCGGTGACTTCGACGAGGGCACCCTCGCCGGCGTCCAGGGCACGCTGCCCGGTGCGCAGGCCGAGGACGACTTCAAGGAGCGCCTGAACACCTGGCACGAGGAGAACGAGGGTGCGCCCCTCGACGGCTACTCCTACGCGGCCGAGTCGTACGACGCCACCATCCTGGCGGCCCTGGCGGCCGTGCGGGGCGAGGGTACCGACGGCGTGACGATCTCCGAGAACATCGCGGCCGTCTCCGGCGCCGAGGGCGGCACCGAGGTCACGACCTTCGCCGAGGGCGTCGAGGCGCTCGAGGCCGGTGAGGAGATCGACTACACCGGTCCGTCGGGCACCGGCCCGCTGAACGAGGACAACGACCCGTCGTCCGCGTTCATCGGCATCTACGAGTACGGCGACGACAACACGTACACCTACGTGCGGCAGATCGAGGGCCAGATCGGCGGCTGACGCCCCGGTCGAGCCTGCCGGGAGGTTCCTCCCGGTCTGCTGACGACGGCCCGGTCTCCTCTGCGGAGGGGACCGGGCCGTCGTCGTCCACACGCTGTCCCTCGGCGTTCGCCCTCCGCCGCGGGTCAGGGCGCTCCGCCCGCGAATCAGGGGGCTGCCCGCCGAGTCAGGGCGCTGCCCCGCGGGTCAGGGGGCTTGCCGCCGAGGCAGGGTGCTGCCCCGCGGGTCAGGGGGCTTCCCGCCGAGTCAGGGCGCTGTGCCGCGAGTCAGGGCGCTGTGCCGCGAGTCAGGACGAGTTCCGGCCGGGCAGGAGCCCCCGGGAGCGCACGTCGCCCCTGAGCGGCCGTGCGGGCTGTCGGTCGTCCACAGCGCCGTTCGTCCACCGAAGGCCCGCACGACCCGCCCTCCGCGGGCCGTGTCGCGCGAGTCTCGTCGCATGAGCGATCCACCGCACCTCCCCGCCATCCACCGCCTCGAGCAGATCCTGTCGACGATGGCGGTGCCCGGATCACCGCTGCGCACCATGCTGTCTGCCGACCGGGCGTGCCCACCGACGGTCCCTCGAGCGGTGGACCTCTCCCGCGCGGACCGCGACCGCATCGCGGCCCAGGTGGCGCAAGGAGCACTGAGGTCGGACCGCGGTGTCGTGACACCGACCGGCCACGGCGACACCGAGCACGCCGAGGCCGTCCTGGCGGGTGTCCGGGCGCTGGTGAGCTCGTCGCGCAGCCGCATCTGGTTCAGTCATGCGACCGCCGCGATCCTGCACGGTGCGTGGAGCTATGCGACTCCTGCGCTCGTCCATGTCACGCACGTCGTGAAGCCGCGGGTCTCCCTGACGGCGGAGCCGACGGTGCGGCGGCACTTCACGTGCCTGCCGACCCGGGAACAGGACCTGATCGAGGGCGTTCCGGTGACTTCGCCCGAGCGGACGCTCGTGGACTGTCTGCGGACGTTGTCGCCGGAGGGAGCGCTCGTGGTGGCCGATTCCCTGTTTCGCCGCGGCGCCGACCCGCGGGAGGTCTCGCGGATCATGACGGCCTCGGCGGGCAAGCGAGGAATGATCCAGGCGCGCCGGCTCCTCGACGTCTGCGACCCACGATCGGGATCCCCCGGCGAGACCGTCGCGCGGTTGATCGCCATCGATGACGGCCTGCCTCGGCCCGAGTGCCAGATGGAGGTGGCGACGACGTCGGGCACGCGGTTCGTCGACTTCGGTTGGCCGGAGATCGGCGTGGGTGTCGAGTTCGACGGTGCCGTGAAGTACTCGGGAGGGTCCTTCGGTGTGCCGATCGAGGTGCTGCGGCGTCAGGAGCGACGCCACGCCGAGATCGCCGAGGCCGGTGTCGAACTGGTGCGGCTGGGCTGGGACGACCTGGCCGATCGGTACGACCCGGGAGCGTCCATGCGCGAGGCGTACTACCGACGGCTGGGACCCCGCCGGAGCGCCGCCGTCGGCCGCGCTTCTTGACGGCGGATCCGGGCGGAGACGGTCCCGGGCCGTCATGCGTCACGCCCCGCAGTCGACCGACGGGCGACCATGCGCCCCGAACACGGGTTCTCGACGGAGGACGGCGACGGCGGGCGCCCGGGTGAACCCGGACGCCCGCCGTCCTCACTCGTCCGTCAGGACTCCTGACTCGCGCGGAGGGGTCCTGACTCGCGCTGGGCTGCCCTGACTCGTGCAGGGCCGCCCTGAGTCGCCGGGGAGAGGTCCCTCCTCAGGCCTCCCCGTCCCGGGAGGCCCGCGGGGTCTCCGTGGCCGGCTCGGCGTCCTTCGTCCGCTCGGTCTCCGAGGCCGGCTCGGCGACGTCCGTGCGCTCGGCCTGGTCCGTCGCGTCGCTCTCCGGCAGCCGGTCGGCCCCCCGGGCCTGGTCCGCCTCCCGGGCCTGGTCCGCCTCCCGGGCCTGATCTGCCTCCTCGACGTCCTCGGCCAGCGTGCCCAGGTAGAGCGAGATGACCTTCGGGTCGTTGAGCAGCTCGCGCCCGGGGCCGGAGTAGGCGTCGGTGCCCTGGTCGAGCACGTAGCCGCGGTCGCAGATCTGCAGGCAGCGACGGGCGTTCTGCTCGACCATGATCACCGAGACGCCGGCCTTGTTGATCATGCGGGTGCGCAGGAACGTCTCGTCCTGGCGCACCGGCGACAGGCCGGCGGACGGCTCGTCGAGCAGCAGCACCGACGGGTTCATCATGAGCGCCCGGGCCATCGCGACCATCTGACGCTCACCACCCGACATGGCGCCGGCCCGCTGGGCGCGGCGGTCGTGCAGGACGGGGAACAGGTCGCCGATGAACTGCCAGCGCTCCGTGAAGATCTTCGGCTTGAGGAACGTGCCCATCCGCATGTTCTCCTCGACCGTCAGCGAGGGGAACACGTTGTTGTTCTGCGGCACGTACCCGACACCCTGGGCGACCAGTTTGTTGGCCTTCATCCCGGTGATGTCCTTGCCCTGCAGCGTGACGGTGCCCGAGTGGATCTTCACCAGGCCGAACAGGGCCTTGAGCAGCGTCGACTTCCCGGCGCCGTTGGGGCCGATGATCCCGACGAGCTCACCCTGACGGACCTTCAGCGAGCACTCGTTGAGGATGTTCACCCCGGGCAGGTAGCCGGCCACGAGGTTGTCGGCGTGGAGCAGGAGATCCTCCGTGGGGACGTCGTCGATCGGCGTCTCCCGCGGAGCGGTGGTGGTCTGGCTCATCGTTCCTCCTCCTCGGCCTCGTACCGGGCGAGGACCGCCGGGTCGAGCAGCGAGTCGTCACCGAGGTCGGTGTCGTGGTGGGCGCCGAGGTAGGCGTCCACCACGGCCTCGTCCTTCATCACGCTGCTGGGCGGCCCCTCGGCCACGATCCGGCCCTCGGCCATGACCACGACCCAGTCGCTGATGTGCCGGACGGCGTGCATGTCGTGCTCGACGAACAGCACGGTCATGCCCTCGTCGCGCAGCGCCTGGACGTGCCCGAGCAGGGACTGGACGAGCGCCGGGTTCACGCCCGCCATGGGCTCGTCGAGCATGATCATCGTCGGGTCGGTCATCAGCGCGCGGGCCATCTCGAGCAGCTTGCGCTGACCGCCGGACAGCGAGCCGGCGTAGTCGTTCGCCTTCGTGTCCAGCTTGAACCGGGCGAGGATCTCCATGGCCTTCTCGGTGGAGTCGGCCTCGTGCTTCTTCCACAGGAACGGCAGCCAGGACAGCCACAGGTTCTCCCCGGGGTTGTCCCGGGAGGCCAGCAGCATGTTCTGCAGCACGGTGAGCCGTCCCAGCGCCTTGGTCAGCTGGAACGTGCGGACCACACCCGCCTTGGCGACCGCGGCACCGCTCTTGCCGGACAGCGACCGTCCCTGGAAGGTCCACTCGCCGGTGTTCGGGGTGTCGAACCCGGTGAGCAGGTTGAAGAACGTGGTCTTGCCGGCACCGTTCGGCCCGATGAGGGCGGTGATGACGCCCTCCTGGACCTCCAGGTGGTCGACGTCGACCGCCGTCATGCCGCCGAACCGCCGCACGACGTGGTCGGCGACGAGGATCGGGTCGGGCTTGGCCGCCCCGGGCTCGTGGGCGACGTCCGCCAGCGACGTGCTGCGGGCCGTCGTCGTCTCGTCAACGGACATTGAACGCCAGCTCCTTCTTGTTCCCGAGGATGCCCTGTGGCCGGAAGATCACCAGGCACATCAGGGTGATGCCCACGAGCATGCCGCCGATGTACTCCACCTGGGTGGTGGAGATGACGTTACCGACGGCGGTGTCCTCGGACAGGGCGCGCATCCCGGTGCGCATGAACATGTAGGCGGTGAAGAAGATCATCGACCCGAGCACCGGACCGAAGACGGTCGCGGCACCACCGAGCAGCAGGACGGTCCAGACGAAGAACGTCATGGTGCGCCCGCCCATCGAGTCGGGGGAGATCGCCAGGGGTATCGCGTAGACCACGCCGGCCAGCGCACCGATCGCCCCGCCGAGCACGAGGGCCTGCAGCTTGTACGAGTAGACGCTCTTGCCGAGCGCCCGCACGGCGTCCTCGTCCTCACGGATGCCCTTGAGCACGCGGCCCCAGGGGCTGCGCGTGATGAGCCAGACGAAGATCAGCACCAGCGCGACGAGACCCCAGGCGAAGATGCGGGTGAACCAGGAGTCCGACCCGGTGTTGATGTACTCGAACGGGCCGAGGGCGAAGCGGCCCTCCGGCAGGAACGACAGCGCGTGGAACGGGTCCTTGTAGTAGCGGCCCTGCAGACCGGAGGCGCCGCCGGTCCACTCCTGCCAGAGGGTGGACCGGCCGAACCATCGGACGATCTCCGCGGCGGAGATGGTCACGATCGCCAGGTAGTCGCCGCGGAGCTGCAGCGTGGGCATGCCCAGCAGCAGGGCGAACACGACGCCGGCGGCGATCGCGATGAGGAACGCGAGCCAGATCGGGCCGCCGAGGGTCAGCGTGATGCCGAACCCGTAGGCGCCCAGGAGCATGAAGCCGGCCTGGCCCATGTTGAGCAGTCCGGTGTACCCGAAGTGCAGGTTGAGGCCGATCGCGGCGATCGCGAAGGCCGCCGTGGTCGGGGCGAGGATCTCGCCCGCCGACTGCGTGAGGATGCGCAGGAACTCTTCCATGGTGTGACTCCTTTCAGCCGACCCGCTCGCGGCGGCCGAGGATGCCCTGCGGCCGGAACAGGAGCACGAGGATGAGGATCACCAGGGCCGACGCGTAGCGCAGGTCGCTGGGGATGACGAGGTTCGACAGCTCGACGACCTGGCCGATGAGCAGCGATCCGACGAACGCCCCGAGCGCGGTGCCCAGGCCTCCGAGGGTGACGGCCGCGAACATGAGCAGCAGGAGCTGGATGCCGAGCTGCCAGTTGAAGGAGCCGAACGAGGTGCCCCACATCAGGCCGGCCAGCGCGGCGAACCCGGTGGCCATGACCCACACGAGGCGGATGATCTTGTCGGGGTCGATGCCGGTCGCCGAGGCCAGCGCCGGGTTGTCCGACACGGCACGGGTGGCGCGGCCGATCCGGGTCCGGGTGAGGAACCAGGCGATGCCGAGCACGCACACCAGGGCGACCAGCATGGAGATCCACGAGGCGGCGCTGAGGGTGATGCCGACGATCGTGATCGGTCGCGGGTTGGACGACAGGATCCGCTCGGAGCCACCGCCGATCAGCAGCTGGATGACGTACTGCAGCGTGATCGAGAGGCCGATCGAGACGATCATGAGCTGCATGACCGGCACGTTGCGCTTGCGCAGCGGGCGCCAGATGCCGGCGTCCTGGGCCCAGCCCGTCATGCCGCACACCGCGATCGTGAGGATGCCGCCCAGCCAGATCGGCATGCCCATCACGTTGATGGTGAGGAAGCCGAGCGCGGCGCCGAGGGCGAACTGCTCGCCGTGGGCGAAGTTCGACAACCCGGTCGTGCCGAACACGAGGTTGAGGCCGATGGAGGCCAGCGCCAGCAGGAGCCCGAACCGCAGCCCGGAGCCGATCTGCTGCCACAGCTGACCCCAGTTGAAGTCGCGCTGGGAGGCGTCGCCCTCCGGGGCGGCGCCCACGCCTTCGTCGCCGCCCTCCGGGGCCGTCCCGGCGGTCGCGGAGTCCTCGGCGGTCTCCGACGGCGCCGCAGGTGCCTCGGCACCGCTGCCGACCCGGAAGGCGGCGCGGGCCGTGGCGCCGGTCTGGGCGACGACCTCTCTCTCGAGCTCGGCGCCCTCGGGCAGCTGTTGGTCGTCGGGGAGCGTCGAGGGGTCGATGGCCACGACGTAGCGCCCGACCTCCGGCACGGCGACCGCCACGGGCCGCTCGTCCGTCGTGATCAGGTCCGCCGTGAAGCCTTCGCCGGTCACGAGCAGCTCCACCCCCGCGACGTGGTCGTTGTCGGCGGTCAGGACCATGCCGGCCACGCAGGCCGTCTCGTTGTCGGGCTGGCAGGTGGCGTCGTCGGTGCTTGCGGTCGCGGGGTGCGCGACGAGCATCGCCGGTAGCAACGCGAGAGCGACGGCGGCGATCGCGCGCCGGGTCCTCCTCGCGAGGTCGAGTCGGTCCGCTGTCATCGGACGAGTCCTCCGGTGGGTCAGGGTCGTGCGCCCGGGTCCACCCGGGACTGCGCTGCACCCCTCGACAGCCATGCAGCGGCGCTGAAGGCCCTGTTGACGATCTCGTGGTGCGAGCGTGCCGGGCAGTGTAGCCGCGTGGTGTGACCTGGATGACACTAGTAGGTCACACCGGGGCCTCCGAGGCGCCCGTGGAGGCGGGCAGAACCGCCACGACGGGCCGATTCGGCCTCGGGGAGCAGAAAAACTGTTGCCGAGACGTGATCAACCGTGTGCGGCGTGCCGACCGCCGTGGCCAAGCGATGCTGTCGGGCCCTGCACCCGTCACGGCGTCTGCGGCGGGTATCCGCGAGAGTCCGCACCGGGGACACGGCGGCCGGACCCGTACGCTGGCCGGGTGCACGACGACGCCGCCACCGCAGGCCCGCCCGAGCCCGGCACCCCGCCGGCCGCCGACCGCCGACCCACCACCCGGAGCCACCACGGCCACTCCTTCGTCGACGACTACGAGTGGTTGCGCGCCAAGGAGGACCCCGAGGTGCTCGCGCACCTGGAGGCCGAGAACTCCTGGACCCAGGACCAGCTCGCCGGGCTGCGGCCGTTGCGCGAACGCATCGTCGGCGAGATCAAGGACCGCACGCTCGAGACCGACCTGTCGGTCCCGACCCGCCTGGGCGGGCACTGGTACTACGTGCGCTTCACCGAGGGCGAGCAGTACCCGGTGCACGCGCGCGTGCCGGTGACCGACCCCGAGGACTGGACGCCGCCGGTCCTCGAGCCCGGGCAGGTGCCCGCCGGCGAGCAGGTGCTGCTCGACCAGAACGAGGCGGCGGCCGGGCACGACTTCTTCTCGCTCGGGTCGTTCGCGGTGGCCCCGCGGGGCGACCGGCTCGTCCACGCGGTCGACACCACCGGCGACGAGCGCTACACGCTGCGGGTGCGCGACCTGAGCACCGGGACCGACCTGCCGGACGAGATCGACGGAACGTTCCCGGGAGCCGTCATCACCCCCGACGGGCGGTACGTGTTCTACCCGACCGTCGACGACGCGTGGCGGCCGTGCACGATCTGGCGGCACGAGGTCGGCACCCCGGTGGCCGACGACGTCCAGGTCTTCCACGAGCCGGACGAGCGGTTCTGGGTGGGGGTGGGGCTGTCGCGCTCCCAGCAGTACCTGCAGATCGAGCTCGGCTCGAAGATGACCGGCGAGTGCTGGCTGCTCGAGACCGACGACCCGACCGGCGCGTTCCGGCCCGTCTGGCGGCGGCGCGAGGGCGTCGAGTACACGGTCGAGCACGCCGTCCTGCCCGGCCGGGGCGACGCCCTGCTGGTGCTGCACAACGACGGGGCGCAGAACTTCGAGCTGGCGGTCACGGACGTGCCGCCGCGCCACGACGGGCACGACGACGGCGGGGCCGACGGCCTGGACCCGGCGGACGCGACCGTCGTCGTGGCCCACGACCCCGGGCTCCGTCTGGAGTCGGTGGACGCGTTCGCCGACCACGTCGTGCTGGGCGTGCGCCGGGACGCGACCCCGCGGGTCGCCGTCGTCACGCTGGCGACCCTCGCGCCGGACGCCCCGTGGACGCCCCGCGAGCTGGACTTCCCCGAGGCCCTCTTCTCCGCCGCGCCGGGCGAGACGCCCGAGTTCGCGGCGCCGCTGGTCCGGGTGGAGTACACGTCGTTCGTCACGCCGGCCACGGTGCTCGACGTCGACCTGGCCACCGGGGAGCGCCTCGTGCGCCGCCAGCAGCCGGTGCTGGGCGGCTACGAGCCCACCGACTACGCGCAGCAGCGCGCGTGGGCGACCGCCGAGGACGGCACCCGTGTCCCGATCTCGCTGGTGTGGAAGCGGGACGCCGTGACGCTGGACTCCGCCGGGACCGGTGCGGACCCGGCGCCGCTGCTGCTGTACGGCTACGGCGCCTACGAGATCAGCGTCGACCCGTTCTTCTCGGTGCCGCGGCTGTCGCTGCTGGACCGGGGCGTCGTCTTCGCCGTGGCCCACGTCCGTGGCGGCGGCGAGCTGGGGCGCGCCTGGTACGAGGGCGGGCGGCTGGAGCACAAGCGCAACACGTTCACCGACTTCGTCGCCTGCGCCCGCCACCTGGTCGACGCCGGGTGGACGAGCCCGGAGCGCATGGTGGCCGACGGCGGCAGCGCCGGCGGGCTGCTCATGGGCGCGGTGACGAACCTGGCGCCGGAGCTGTTCGCCGGTGTGCTGGCGGGCGTGCCGTTCGTCGACGCGCTGACCTCGATCCTGGACCCGTCGCTGCCGCTGACGGTGGTCGAGTGGGAGGAGTGGGGCAACCCGCTGGCCGACGCCGAGGTCTACGCCTACATGCGCTCGTACAGCCCGTACGAGAACGTGCCCGACGACGCCTCCCACTACCCGCGCATCCTCGCGGTGACGTCGTTGCACGACACCCGCGTGCTGTACGTCGAGCCTGCGAAGTGGGTGGCCCGGCTGCGGGCCGCCGGCGCCCCGGCGCTGCTGAAGATCGAGATGTCCGCGGGCCACGGCGGCGTCTCGGGCCGCTACGCCCGCTGGGAGGAGATCGCCTTCGAGCACGCCTGGACGCTGGACGTCCTGGGCCTGGCCGACGACGAATGAACGGAAGATGAACACTCGGTGAACTCGGCGTCGACGGGGGCCTGAGTGGTCACGACCTGTTCACCGCGGGCGCAACCATGGGCGGCGTGACAGAGACGCTCCTTCTCGTGCTCGTCGTCGTGACCGCGCTGGCCTTCGACTTCACGAACGGATTCCACGACACCGGCAACGCGATGGCGACCTCGATCGCCACCCGGGCGCTGCGGCCCCGCACCGCCGTCCTGCTGTCCGCCGTGCTCAACATGGCCGGGGCGTTCCTGTCCCTGGCCGTGGCGGCCACCATCGCCAAGGGGCTCGTCGACGCCGGCGCGATCAGCCTCGAGGTGGTGTTCGCCGGTCTGGTCGGCGGCATCGTGTGGAACCTGGTCACGTGGTTGTTCGGGCTGCCCTCCAGCTCGTCGCACGCCCTGGTGGGCGGCGTCGTCGGGTCGGTGCTCGCCGCCGCCGGGACCGAGGGCGTGCTGTGGACCGGGGTCGTGGCCAAGGTGCTGGTCCCCGCCCTGCTGGCCCCGGTCGTCGCGATCGGCGTGGCCGCCACCGGCACCTATCTGGTGGCACGCCTGACGCGCGGCATCGACGACAAGGTCACCGGCCGGGCGTTCCGGTGGGGTCAGGTCGGCTCGGCCTCGCTGGTCTCCCTCGCCCACGGCACGAACGACGCCCAGAAGTCGATGGGCATCATCCTGCTGGCGCTCATCACGGCCGGTGCCGTGCCCGCCGACTCGAGCGTGCCGTTCTGGGTCATCTTCTCCTGCGCGTTCTTCATGGCGCTCGGCACCTACCTCGGTGGATGGCGCATCATCCGCACTCTCGGCAAGGGGCTCGTCGAGATCGACAGCCGGCAGGGGATGGCCGCCGAGACCTCGTCGGCCGCCGTGATCCTGCTGTCGAGCTACTTCGGCTTCTCGCTGTCGACGACCCACGTCGCGACCGGGTCGATCATGGGGTCGGGCGTCGGCATGCCCGGGGCGACGGTCCGCTGGGGAGTCGCCGGGCGGATGCTGTCTGCCTGGGCGCTGACGCTGCCCGCCGCCGGGATCGTCGGCGCCGCCTGCTACGGGATCCAGCACGGCGTGGGCGGTCTCCTCGGCACCCTCCTCGTCCTCGCGCTGCTGGTCGGCGCCGCCACCGCGATCTGGGTGGCCTCGCGTCGACGGCCCGTCAACCACACCAACGTCAACGAGCAGTGGGACGAGCGGCACGACGGCGGTCTGCGCCGGAGCGTGACGGCCCCCGACGCCGCGGCCCCGGACGTCACGACCGCTGACGCCGCCGGCACGGACGCCCCGAGCGAGGACGAGATCCACGCGCGCCGCGCCAACGCGCTGGCGTACACCACCGACCGACCGAGCGACGAGGAGCAGCGGTGAACGAGTACATCGAGTGGGGTGCGCTCGGCCAGGTCGTCGGCGCCGGGCTGGTCGTCGGCGCGGGGATCCCGGCGCTGTTCGCCCTCGCCCTGCGGCTGCTGGCCGGCACCACCGCCCCGCCGCAGGAGCGGCACGACGCCTCGACCGGCCCGGCCGAGGTCCCGGGTCCTGTCGTCATCGCCCGTCCGCCGCTGTGGCGCCTCGTGGGTGCCCTGCTGTGCTTCGCGGTGGTGATCGGCGCCGTCGCGAGCGGCATCGTCTTCCTGGCCGCGGGCGGGCACAGCTAGGGACCCGAACGGCGCGGTCAGTCCGCCTTGGCCGCGAGCACCCGCGCGACGGAGGCGTCGACCTGCGCGGCGAACTCCGGATCCTCGCGGGCCCGCTCCACCAGGGCGTCCGCCATCGCGGGCACGACGGAGGGGTCGGCGGAGGCCAGCACGAGGTCCACGCCGGCCTCGACGGCGGCGACGGCACGATCGGCCGGGGCCACGTCGTCCACGGCGGCCGCGGCGGAGACGTCGTCGGTCATGACGACGCCGTCGAACGCGAGGTCGTCGCGCAGGATCGCCACGACGGCGGGGGAGAACGTGGCCTGCTGGTCCGGGTCGATCCGCGAGTAGACCGCGTTGGACAGCATGACGAACCGCGCCCCGGCGTCGATCCCGGCGGCGAACACCTCGACGTCCTTCGACCCGGCGGTGATCGTGTCGTCCACGACGGACGCGGTGGTGTCGGTGTTCTCGGTGACCCGGCCCAGCCCCGGGAAGTGCTTGATCACCGGCTCGACCCCCGCGGACTGCATGCCGGCCGAGAAGGCCGTGGCCCCGTCGACCACGGACCGGGCCGTGTTGCCGTAGTTGCGCGAGAAGTAGCCGATGGGGGCGTTCGCCTGCTGGTTGCCGGCCGGGACGAGGTCCATCACCGGCGCCAGGTTGAGGTCGACCCCCGCGTCGGCGAGCTCGGTGCCCCAGCGGGTCGCGAGGCGCTCCAGCCGTGCGCGCGGCCAGGTCGCCTGCCGGGTGGCCGCCGGGATCTCGGAGAACCCGGCCCCGCGGAGCACCTGCACCGCGCCGCCCTCCTGGTCGGTCGCCACCAGCATCGGCGGGGCCGACGACGGCGCCAGCGCCCGGTAGGCGTCGACCAGCTCGCGGGTCGCGGCGAGCCCCGCCTCGCTGCGGCCGTGCAGGAACACGTTGCCGACGTGGTGGTCGACGACGGCGGTCCGCGTGGGGGCGTGCACGCCCCCCTCGGCGACCGGCGCGCCGACCACGAGCAGCTGACCGACCTTCTCCTCCAGCGGCATCCCGGCCAGGGCATCGTCGGCGTCGGTCCTGCCCTCCGCCGCGGCACCGGGCGTGCTCGACGCCGACGGCGTGGGCGACGGGCTCGGTCGGGGGCTCGCGGACGGCGTGCCGGACGGCGTCGGCCCCGCGCTCGACTCCCAGGGGCCCGCGCTGGGGGTGGGGGTCGTGCCGGGCGTGCTGCAGGCGGCCAGGGCGAGCACGGCCGTCGTCAGCACGGCCGTCGTCCACCGGGAGGTGGGGGTCATGACCCCGCTGTCGGGGCGGTGTCGCGGTGGGCGAGGGTCGCCAGCGCCTGGCACCAGTGCTGCTCGGCCCGGGTCGCGTGCTCGGCGGTGTCGATGTTCGCCTGGACCACCTCGACACGCGTGCCGCCGTCGTCGGGCTCCAGCGTGATGCGGATCTCGTGGTAGCTCTCGGGCACGTCCGGCAGGTCGCCGAGCGGGGAGTAGTGCGTGAAGTGCAGCAGCCGGGGGCGTTCGACGGCGATGATCCGGCCCGTGTCGGTGAACTGGCGGCCGAAGAAGTGCCCCTCGAAGGTGACGGGGCTGCCCGGGCGGAAGTCGGTCTCGATGTTGGCGCCCAGCATCCAGCGCGCGCCGGGGTGCATCAGCTCGGCCCAGACCCGCTCGGGGGGCTCGGCGATGTGCGTGGACGCGGTGGCGGTGTGTCCGGTGGTGCCCCCGTCGGTCATGACGCCTCCTCGGCCTGGTGTGCGGTCCGGACCGCACCGTCGCGACCCGTCGGCACGACGTTAACCCCGGTCGGTACCGGAGACGTAATCATCCGGGGTGGACCCGGACCCGTTCAGGACAGCTCGGCGGCGACGGCCGCGACGAAGGTGTCGACCGCGTCGGCCGGGGTGTCCCACGAGCACATCCACCGCACCTCGACGCGGTCCGGGGTCTCGCCGGCCGCCCAGTCGTAGAACCGGCTCCGCTCGCGCAGCCGGTCGGCGGCCTCGCGCGGCAGCGTGGCGAAGACGGCGTTCGCCTCGACCGGCCGGGTCACCCGGATCCCCTGGGGCACCACGAGCTCGTCCGGTTCGGTCCCGGCCGGTCCCGGCGTCACGTCGAGCACGTCGGCGGCCCCGAGCCCGTCCCGCAGCCGCCGGGCCATCGCGTTGGCGTGCGCCGCGTTGCGGTGCCACAGCGGTGCTGCCGACCCGTCCGCGGCGTCGACCGGCTCGCCGGGCTCGCCGAGCAGGGCCAGGAGCTGGGCGGAGACGTAGCGGGTCTTGGAGACGAGCTGCATCGTGGCCTTGCGCAGGTAGGGCACCGCGTCGGCCGCGGCGCGGCGCCGGGCTGCGCCGTCGTACCCGGACCCGGGCACCTGCGGGGCGTCCTCGGGGGCGAGGACGACGACGGCCTCCCCGATCATGCCGCCGTTCTTGGCGGCGCCGAACGAGAGGACGTCCACGCCGAGGTCACGGGTCAGGGCGCCCAACGAGCAGCCGAGGGACGCGGCGGCGTTGGCGAGCCGGGAGCCGTCCACGTGCACGGCCATGCCGAGGCCGTGGGCCGCCTCGACGAGGGCACGCGTCGCGTCGACGGAGTAGACGGTGCCGAGCTCGGTCGACTGCGTCAGCGTCAGCACGCCGGGGTGGGCGCGGTGCACGTCGTGGCGCTGTCCGGCCCAGCGGGCGACGTCGTCGGGCGTGATCCGCCCGTCCGTGGACGGGCAGGAGAGGATCTTCAGCCCGCCCACGCGTTCGGGGGCGCCGTTCTCGTCGGTGTTGGCGTGCGCGACGTCGGAGGCGACGACCCCGCCCCACCGCTCGGACAGCGCCATGAGGGACACGACGTTCGCGCCGGTCCCGTTGGTCAGCGGGAACGCGAGCGCCCCGGGGCCGAACACCTCGGCGGTGCGCTCGTCGAGTCGCGCGGTCCACGGGTCGTCGCCGTACGCGACGCTGAACCCGTCGTTGGCCGCGGCGACGGCGGCCAGCACGTCGGGGTGGGTGCCGGCGTAGTTGTCGGAGGCGAACGGCGGGAGGGCGGCGGGTGTCTCGGGCACCCGTCCAGACTACGGGTGACCGGAGAGCCCGCCGCCGGGCCGGCGCCGTCCCGACTCGCCCCGGTCTGGGTCGTTTCGTCCGCCGGTGGTGTGCGACACAGCGGCCGGGCGGAACGGCGGGCGCCGCTCGACCGTCCTACTCTCAACAACGGGTGTCCTGCGGGACGCCCCGGCCGACCGTCACGCGCCGGTCCGGTGACTTGTCGTCGTTCCGGCGTCGCGCGGGCGTCCGGATGTCTGGAGCTCGTGTGACTGGAAACGCCACCACCCGGTTCGCCGACGTCGCGCTGCTGTCCGTGACGCGCCGGCTGCCGTCCCTCGTCACGACGTCGTCCGCGATCCAGGAACGCCTGGCGCCCGCCCTGAGGCGTCTGCGGCTGCCGAGCAACCTGCTCGAGCGGGTCGCCGGGGTCGAGGAGCGGCGCAACTGGGCTCCCGGGGAGGACGCCGACTCCGCCACCGTCGCGGCGGGGCGGGAGGCCCTCGAGCTGGCCGGGGTCGAACCCGACGAGGTCGGCCTGCTCATCAACACCTCGGTGACCCGCAAGCACCTGGAGCCGTCGGTGGCCGTCGGGCTGCACCACGGCCTCGGGCTGCCGAGCTCGGCGGTGAACTTCGACGTCGCCAACGCCTGCCTCGGGTTCATCAACGGCATGTCGCTCGCCGCCGGCATGATCGAGTCGGGTCAGATCCGGTACGCCGTGATCGTCAACGGCGAGGACGCCGACGACATCCAGCGCACCACCGTCGACCGGCTGCTCACCCAGGACCGCGGTCGCGAGGGCTTCATGGAGGAGTTCGCCTCCCTGACGCTGGGGTCCGGGGCGGCCGCCGCGGTGCTCGGCCCGGCCGACGCCCATCCCGAGGGGCACCGGGTCCTCGGCGGGGTGACCCGCGCCGCCACCCAGCACCACCGCCTGTGCATCGGCAGCCCGGAGGGCATGTTCACCGACGCCGAGGGGCTGCTCGAGGGCGGCCTGGAGCTCGTCGTCGACGCCTGGAAGGACGCCATCCCCGAGTGGGACTGGGAGGCCATGGACCGCTACGTCACCCACCAGGTATCCCGGGTGCACACCCGCGCCATCGTCGAGGCCGTCGGCCTGGACCGCGCTCGGGTCCCCACCACGTACCCCACCCTCGGCAACGTGGGACCCGCCTCGGTGCCGATCACGCTCGCCCAGGAGGCGGAGACCCTCGGCGCCGGCGACCGGGTGCTGCTCATGGGGGTCGGCTCCGGCATCAACACCGCGATGCTGGAGCTGGCCTGGTGACGCCGCATCCCGCGAGCACCGTCCCGCCGGGGCTGCCCGGCCTCGCCCGGTTCAGCCACGTCCGCGGCGACTGGCACTACCTGGACAACGGCGCCGAGCTGTCCGCGCACGGCATCCGGCCGGTCGGCACCGTGCTGGCCGTGCACGGCAACCCCACCTGGTCCTACCTGTGGCGCGACCTCCTCGAGACGGTCACCGACCGGGCGATCGAGGCGGCCGCGGCGGTCGGGGAGTACCCGGACGGCGTGCAGGGCGCCTGGCGCGTCGTGGCCGTCGACCAGCTCGAGATGGGGCTGTCCGCCCGCACCGGCCGACGCCGCACCCTGGCCGACCGCGTCGCCGACCTGTCGGCCCTCACCGCCGAGCTGGACCTGGAGGGTCCGGTCGTCACCCTGGGGCACGACTGGGGCGGCGTCGTCTCCCTCGGCTGGGCGGTCGACCACCCCGACCGGCTGGCCGGCGTCGTGCTGCTCAACACCGCCGTGCACCAGCCCGACGACGCCGCGATCCCCGCTCCGCTGCGCCTCGCCCTGGCCCGGGGCGTCCACCGGTGGGGCACCCGGACCACCCGGGCGTTCCTGGAGACCACGCTCGGCCTGGCCCGCCCCCGGCTGGCCCGCGACGTCGCTGACGCCTACCGGCTGCCCTACCGCGCCGCCGACGACCGGGCCGGCATCGAGCAGTTCGTCGCCGACATCCCCGCCTCGCCGGAGCACGTCAGCCGCCCCGAGCTGGACCGCATCGCCGACGGGGTGCGCCGGCTCGACGTCCCGGCCCTGCTGCTGTGGGGAGCCCGGGACCCGGTGTTCTCCGACCGCTACCTCGACGACCTCGTCCACCGCCTGCCGCGGGCGAGCGTGCACCGGTTCGAGGACGCCGGGCACCTGATCGCCGAGGACGTCGACTACGCGCCGGTCGTCCTGCGTTGGTTGGGATCGGCGGTCTCGGGGGACGACGCGTCGGCTTCGGGTTCGACCGCCGCCGGCGTTCCAGCGTTCCGGCCGATGTGGGCCGGGCTGGACGAGCGCGCCGCGGACCCGGCGTCGCGCACGGAGCCGGCGGTCCTCGACCTGACGACCACCGGTGCGGGTCGCCGCGTGAGCTGGCGTGCGCTCGACCGGCAGGTGCGGCGCATCGCCGCCGGGCTGCACGAGATCGGGGTGCGCCGCGGCGACCGCGTCTCCCTGCTGGTCCGGCCCGGGCCCACCCTCACGGCCCTGGTGTACGCGTGCCTGCGCATCGGCGCCGTGGTCGTCGTGGCCGACGCCGGGCTGGGTGTGCGCGGGCTGACCCGGGCCCAGCGCGGCGCCTGGCCGCAGTACCTCGTCGGGGAGACGACGGGGCTCGCGGCCGCTCGCACGATGGGCTGGCCGGGGGTGCGGATCGCCGTCGACCCCCTGGACCCGGTGCGGCGCCGCGTGCTCGGGGTGGAGCACGAGCTGATCGACGTCGCGCGCACCGGCGAGGGCGTGGACCTGCCGCCCGAGCCCGGGCCGGACGACGACGCGGCGGTGCTGTTCACCTCCGGCTCCACGGGTCCGGCCAAGGGTGTACTGTACACGCACCGTCGGCTGTCCGCGCTGCGCGACGCCCTGGCCACGCACTTCGCCGTCGGCCCCGAGACCGGGCTGGTCACGGGGTTCGCGCCCTTCGCGCTGCTCGGCCCGGCGCTCGGGACGCGGTCGGTGACACCGGACATGGACGTCTCCGCCCCGCGTACGCTCACCGCCCGCGCGGTCGCCGACGCCGTGAAGGCCGCCGACGCCCGGATGGTCTTCCTGTCCCCGGCGGCGATCCTGCACGTCGTCGACACCGCGGACCGGCTCACCGCCGTCGACCGGGAGGCGCTCGGCCGCGTGCAGACGTTCCTGTCCACCGGCGCGCCGATCAGCGCCGGGCTGCTGGAGGCCGCCCGGTCGCTGATGCCGGCCGCCGAGGCGCACACCCCCTACGGGATGACCGAGTGCCTGCTGGTCACCGACATCACCCTCGACGGCATCCGCGAGGTCGCCGACGCCCCGGACGCGGGCGTGTGCGTGGGGCGGCCCGTCGGGGCCGGCCGGGTGCTGGTCAGCGCCCTGGACGACGACGGCGCGGCCACCGGGACGCCGTCGGACGCGCCGGGCGTGCTGGGCGAGGTGCTGGTCAGCGCCCCGCACCTCAAGGAGCGCTACGACCGGCGCTGGCTCACGGACGTCGCCGCCGAGCGGGACACCCCCACGGGGCACTGGCACCGCACCGGCGACGTCGGCCACCTGGACGCCGCCGGGCGGCTGTGGATCGAGGGGCGGCTCGCGCACGTGCTGACGACGCCGGCCGGACCGTTGGCGCCGGTCGGCCCGGAGCAGGCGGTCGAGCGGGCCGACGGCGTCCGGCGGGCGGCGGTCGTCGGCGTCGGGCCGACCGGGGTGCAGCAGGCCGTGGCCGTCGTCGAACCGGTCCCCGGAGCGGGGTCGGCCCGACCCGGGCGGGCCCCGGAACGGCTGGACGCCGCCGTGCGCGCGGTGTCGTCGGTCCCCCTGGCGGCGGTGCTGCTGGCGCCGGAGATGCCCACGGACGTGCGGCACAACTCCAAGATCGACCGCGCAAGGCTCGCGGACTGGGCGGCCGGGATCCTGGCGGGCGGCCGGGTGACCCTGCCGTGACGGTGCTGGTCACCGGTGCGTCCGGGCTGCTGGGGTCGGCGGTGGCGCGCGCCCTGGTCGCCCGGGGCGAGACGGTGCGCACCCTGCAGCGTCGCCCGTCCGGCGTGCCGGGCGCCGAGGACGTGGCCGGGTCCGTGACCGACCGGGCGACCGTGGCCGCCGCCGTGGACGGGGTCGACGCCGTCGTGCACCTGGCCGCGAAGGTCTCTCTGGCCGGGGACCCCGCCGAGTTCACCGCGGTGAACGTCGAGGGCACGCGCACGCTGCTGGACGCCGCCGAGCGGGCGGGGGTGCAGCGGTTCGTGCAGGTGTCCTCGCCGTCGGTGGCGCACACCGGGACGTCGCTGGTCGGCGTGGGGGCCAGGCCGGCCGACCCGGACCGGGCCCGCGGGGAGTACGCGCGGACCAAGGCCGCCTCCGAGCTGCTGGCCCTGGGACGGGACCGGGCGGGCGCCGGCGGCGGGCTGCGCGTCGTGGCGGTCCGGCCGCACATCGTCTGGGGCCCGGGGGACACCCAGCTCGTGGAGCGGGTCATCGACCGGGCGTCGTCCGGGCGCCTCCCGCTGCTCGGGCACGGGGCGGCGCTCATCGACACGACCTACCTGGACAACGCCGCCGACGGGATCGTCGCGGCCCTGGACCGGTTGGCGGACCAGCCGTCCGCGGTGCACGGACGCGCCTACGTCATCACCAACGGCGAGCCGCGTCCCGTGGCGGACCTGCTCACCGGCATCTGCCGCGCCGCCGGGGTGGAGCCGCCGCGGTGGCGGGTCTCGGCCGGGTTGGCCCGGGTCGCGGGCGGCGCGGTCGAGGCCGTGTGGCGGGTGCGTCCGGGCGACGACGAGCCGCCGATGACACGGTTCCTCGCCGAGCAGCTGTCCACCGCGCACTGGTTCGACCAGCGTGAGACCTGGGCCGACCTGCGATGGCGTCCGGCCGTCAGCCTCGACGAGGGGATGCGCCGGCTGGCCGCCCACTACGGGGGCACGGCGCGCTGAGGGCTGCGGCTGCCCACAGGGGCGGGCCGTCGCCGGGCCGGTCGCTGTCGGGTCGACGATGTCTCGCCACGGGGTGTCAGCACGCACGAAACGGCGTCACCACGGCGTGAGGCGATCACGGATGGCGTGAATCTCACGCCATCCGTGATCGCCGGGCGCTCAGCGGACGCGGATCCGGCTCCGCCGACACCCCAGGATTCGCCACCGCCCTGGGCACGTACACCTCGCGGTCCGGGCACGCACGCACCGTGCCCGGGGTACCCACACCTCGCGCTCGGGCCACGGACACCTCGCAAAACTGCGTGCGCCCCGTGGTCGCCGCCCGGCAGACTGACCCTGTGCCGATGATCCTGCGCCCGCCCCGCCCCGACGACGAAGCCGCCCTGCGCCGGATGCACGCGGAGATGGCCGCCGAGCACTTCGACGTGCTGCTGGCCGAGGGCACGTGGGACGAGATCCTCGCCGAGATCGCGCGCGAGGCGGCCGGGACGGACCTGCCCCGGGGCCGCGTGCGCGCCGACTTCCTCGTCGCCGAGGTCGACGGGGAAGTGGTCGGTCGCGTCTCGATCCGGCACTCCCTGACCCCGTTCCTGCACGACATCGGAGGGCACGTCGGCTACGGCGTGGCCCCGGAGCACCGTCGTCGCGGGTACGCCACCGAGATGCTGCGGCTCTCCGTGGAGCGGCTGGCCGGCCTGGGCGTCGAGGAGGTGCTGGTGACCTGCGACGACGACAACCTCGGGTCGGCGAAGGTCATCGAGGCGTGCGGCGGCGTCCTGGAGGACGTCCGACCCGTCCCGTACGGCGTGCCGAAGCGGCGCTACTGGATCGCCGCCCGCTGACGCGCCTGTCCCGGCTGCCCGGCCGGTGGCGGCCGGGCAGCCGGGACCGGACTCACTGCAGGCCGGGCGTGAAGGTGTACTTCACGAGCTGCCCGTCGGGCGGGACCCCGTCGCCCGACAGCACGTTGACCGTGGCGAGGAGGCCGTGCTGGGTGACGTCCACGTCGCCCGGCAGCGGAACCATGTCGAGGGTCGACCTCGCTCCGTCCCGCTCGACCATGGTGATCTTCCCGGCGAACATCTCGGCGACGTACACCGTGCCCTGACCATCGACCGAGACGCCGGTGGCGCCGAGGAACCCGGACGCGACCAGCGCGACGGCGCCGGTGCGCGGGTTCACGGTGACGACGGCGCCCCGGGCACCCAGCGACTCGTCCTCGGGACCGCCCGGCAGCAGGGACACGTAGAGCATGCCGCCGGGTCCGAACTCGACGTCGGTGGGCACCGGTTCGAACCAGTAGGTCTCGCCGACGAAGCAGTCCGGCAGGCCCTGCGCCTCGACGATCTCCTCGGTCAGGGTCGTCGGCATCGGCGGGAGCACCGCCACCGTGTGGATGTCGCCCGTGCGGCTGATCCCCAGGATCGCGTTCGCCCCGGCGTCGGCCAGGTAGGTGGTGGCTCCCCGGGTCGTCGTCGAGTACGGGTGCGAGTCCACGATCCCCGTGTACCGGCCGGGGAAGTCGGGCGGCAGCTGGCCGACGCACTCCTGCGGGGTGTCGGTGAACCCGTAGGTCACCCCGCCGTCCGGGTTCTCCGCCTCCTCGTAGGCGCCGACGTCAGCGAGCACCTTTGGGTCTCCGGCCGGACCGCCCTTGCTGTTCAGCCGCTGCGTCATGACCGTCTGTGTCTCACCGGTCTGGGTGAACGTGACCGTGCGGTTGTGGTAGCTGACACCACCGACCTCCGCGCCGCCGGAGCTGTAGAGGTCCATCGTGCTGCCGTCCTCGTCGACGGCGGTGAGCAGGCCGACGAAGTTCTGGCTGACGAACGTGGTGCCGTGCGGGCCGGCAGCGAGGCTGAGCGGGGTGATCAGACCGTCGGCGATCGTGTCCGACGGCACGTGGCTGTCCGCGACCGCCGGGGTCGCGGCGAGGACGAACGCGGCCACGGCGGCCGCGCTCACGGAGAGAACGCGCTTCATGGTGGGCTCCTGGGAGGCAGGACGGCGGTGTCGCGGCCGGGTGGCGCGACGGGGGCGCTCGCCGCGGTGCCCACCGCGGGTGCGTCGGTGCGGCCCTCGAGGGCCGGGGACGGGGCGTCGCCGCGTCCACACTGACGCGGTCTTCTCCGGCCCACTGTGCGCCCGCCTCCGGGCGCTCGCCACGGCTCCCCCGGGTGAAGTTGTCGCTCGGCTCCCGGACCGGGACTACTCGCCGTCGGCCGGGATCGCGCCCTTGCCGCTGGGGCAGTTCAGGTGCGGCACCTCGAAGGTGACGGGATAGATGACGACGTCCCCGCTCGTGGCGACGAAGAACGAGGCCGTGGTGGCCTTGGTGTTCTTCTCGCCGGAGACGACGCGCATCGCGGCGGAACCTCCGAGCGTGCCGGCGGGGATGAACCCGGAGTCGCTCTGACCCCAGACCTCCAGCGTCGGGAAGAAGTCGAAGAAGTTGACGCCCTCGTCGGTGGCGTCGAACCGCACCGCCACGGTGGCGTCGCCGTCGGGCGAGCAGGACGCCCACAGCGTCGCCGTGTTCCCCGGGGCCCACGTGGAGGAGGCCTGGTAGGTGCCGTCGGCCTGGAAGACGCCGTCGGACTCGGTCACGACGACGTCGTCGGCCTGCGCCGGGACGGCCGTCAGTCCGAGGGCGACGAGGCAGGTGGCGGTGACGGCGAGCAGGCGTCGGCGGACGGACATGACGGGTCCTTTCGGGAGCGGTCTCGACGGAACCCACTCTTTGCCGGGTCCCGAGCACTCGCCGACGGGGAGCGGGGTGAAATCGACTCAGGCTCGCTGGGCCTGCACGAACACCACCGAGTCGCCGAGCAGGGGCATGCGCTCCACGGCGCAGGCGTCCCGGAGACCTGCCTCGGTGAGGAGCTTCTCGATGCCGCCGTCGGCGTTGTCCGCGTCGTAGGCGGTGCTGCCGGGGCCGTGGCCGGGCTGGTGCTCGGCACCGCCGTGACCCCGGTGTCCCCCGCCGTGGCGGTGCCCGCGTCCTGTGCGGTGGGCGTGGCCGTGCTGCGCGTCCGCAGTCCCGCCGTCGTCCCCGTGGTCCGCGGCGTGGTCGCCGGCGAAGTCCGCGATCGTGACCCGCCCGCCGGGCCGCAGGACGCGCAGGATCTCGGCGGCGAGCTGCTGCTTCTCCTCGAGGGGCACGTGGTGCAGCGCGAGGGAGGAGACGACGTGGTCCTGGCTGGCGTCCGGCACGGGGAGGCGGTGCGCGAAGCCGCGGATCAGGGTGACCTCGCCGGAGTCGCCGCGGCGCAGCTTGCGGGCTGCGCGGCGCAGGGCGTCGCCGTCGGGGTCCAGGCCGGTCACGACGGCGTCGGGGGCGGCGCGCAGCACCTCGCGGCTGAGGTTGCCGGTGCCGCAGCCGACGTCGAGCACGTGTGCGTCGTCGACCACGCCGGCGATCTCGACGGTGCGCCGGTACATCCGGTGCACGCCCCGGACCCGGGCGACCAGGTCGTACCAGGGCAGGAGCCAGCGCTGGGGCAGACCGGGCAGGTAGTCGTGGTCGGCCTCCTCCGGGCGGACGTCGTCGCGTCGGTGGACGGGGCGGGGCATCGGACCTCCAGTCGGTGGGCGGGTCCATGGTGCCGTGCTCCTCGACGCAGGGCACCTGGGCCGGGGGTCCGCTCGCGATGCCCCCTCATCCGCACGTGCGCTCGTGGCGTCCGATAGCATGTGCTATCGGAGGTGGTTCCCGTGCAGTCGGACGAGTCGGCCGTCGAGCGCGCGTTCGCGGAGTACCTGGCGGGCCTGGGGGCTCGGGCGGACGAGCTGCGCAGGGAAGCGAGCCGGACGCTGGAGCGTGGCGCCCGCCAGGCGCGCGATCTCGGGTGGAGCCAGCGTCGGATCGCGCGGTCGCTGGGGCGCAGCCAGCCGGAGGTCAGGCGACTCCTGGGCCGCGAGGTTGGGTTCGATCATGACGATCGCCGCGAGGCGAGGCGCGGCTCCGTGCTCGACCTCGTGCTCCGCCAGCACCGGGACGAGGTCGTCGACGTGGCGGCGCGCCACGGGGTGCGCAACGTTCGTGTCTTCGGTTCCGTGGCGTCCGGGGATGACCGGCCGGACTCGGACGTCGACCTGCTGGTCGACGTCGACGACGGCGTCGGGCTGTTCGCGCTGGGCAGGCTGGAGGCCGAGCTCAAGGGAATCCTGGGGCGGCGGGTCGACGTCGTCCCGGAACGATCCCTGCGTTCCGCCGTGGGGGACACCGTGGTGGCGATCCCGCTCTGATCGGCTATCCCCGGCGCGCGGTGAGCGTCGGGGCGCCCGCGCCGGACAGCTCGGCGGCGTCCACGGGCCGCCCCGAGGCCGCCAGGAGGAGCGAGATGGCGCTGCCCCGGACTGCCGCGCCGTCGCCCAGCCGGTGGTCAGTGTCCACCGGACGCAGGCACAGCCCGGCGACACGTTCCCGGCCGCCGCCGAACGTCGCGCCGGTGCGGGTCATGTACTCCAGAGCCGTCGCCACGTGCTCCGGGGGATAGGCGGCCTCGATCCCCAGGGGGCGTCGGACGTCCTCGCCGTGCACGTACGCCTCGACCAGCCGGGTGGCCAGGGGGCCGGGCGGCGTCCGCGTGAGGTCGGTGACGGCGCGGAAGGCCTCCAGGGTCTGCCGCGGGTCGGCGGCCCGGTGCCGCTCGATCCCGGCCTCGTTGGCGCGGTCGAAGTCGCCGCGGGCGGCGAACATCTGACGCACGAACCCCCAGCGGGTCGTCGACGCCGAGTCGACGAGGTGCGCCAGCACGTCGTGCACCGACCAGCCGGGGCACAGCGACGGCACCTCCCACTGGTCCGGGGAGATCTGCGCGAGGTCGTCGGCGAGCCGGCGCCGTTCCTCGTGCACGGCGTTCCAGAGGGTGTCGCGGTCGCTCATGCCCTGCTCCTTCGGTCGGGTCGTCCACAGGCGTGGGGATGCCTGTGCGGGTCCGACCGGGACGGCTCCGCGAACTCATCGGTGCAGGTCGCGGCCCGCTCGTCGCGGACGTGACGACGGCGCCCGACCGGGTGGTCGGGCGCCGTCATCAGGTTGCGTCGCCCCGGTGCGGGGCGGGCGGTCAGGCCGCGGTGGTGACCTCGATGCGTCGCGGCGTCGTGCCGGCGAAGACGCCGGCCACGGTCACCGTCAGCACACCGGCGTCGTAGGACGCGGTGACCGCGTCGGCCTCGACGGCCTTCGGCAGCGTGACGACGCGGCGGAAGGCGCCGAAGCGCACCTCCGAGACGCGACGGCCCTCGGACTCCTCGCCGCGCTGGTCCTTGCGCTCGCCGTGCACGACGAGCTTGCGGCCCTCGATCTCGACGGTGACGTCCTCGGCTGGGTCGATCCCGGGCAGGTCGAGGCGGGCGACGAGGTCCTCGCCGTCGCGGTAGACGTCCGCGGCGGGCTTGGCGTCCGGCGTGGTGGCCGGGCGGGTGGTCCGCAGGTCGCCGAACAGCGCGTCGGTCAGCGGGGTGCGGGTCAGGGTGACAGTCATCAGGGGGCTCCTCTCGTGGGTGGTTCCGAGAGGTACAACTTGAGTCCCCCCGACTCAATTTCCAGGTTCGCCATGGGCGGACGACGGACCGGACGAGCGGTCAGGGCCGGACGTCACCGTCCACGTACCGCCACGCCCCGTCCTCGCGCACGAACCGGCTGAGCTCGTGCAGCCGGCCGCGGGTGCCGTCGTCGTCCCGGAACGTGGCGACGAACTCGACCGTGCCGGCATCGTCGAACGGTCCGCCGGCGTCGGTGGCGAGGATGTCGAGGCGGCGCCACCGGCGGCCCGGGACGAGGTCGAGCTCGGCCGGGCGGGTGCTCGGGTGCCAGGTCGCGCCCAGGTAGGCGGTGTCCTCGACGGCGAAGGCGCTGTAGCGCGAGCGCATCAGGGCCTCGGCGGTCGGTGCCGGGCGCTCGCCGCGGTGCAGCGGGCCGCAGCACTCGCCGTAGGGCAGGCCGGACAGGCAGGGGCAGCGGGTCGCGTCGTCCACGGGTCCATGGTGGCGCAACCGCTGGCCGTCAGTCGTCGCGCCAGACGGCGCCGGTGCTGACGTCGACGCGGTAGTCCACGTCGTCGTCGCCGAGGCGCACGGACACCTTCCACAGGGCGGTGCCGTCGTCCTCCTCGAGCTCGGCCTCGTCCAGGACGCCGCCGGACGTCTCGACGACGCGCACGATTGCCTGGCTGAGGCTGACCCGCGCGCTGCTGAGGGCCGCGCGGTCGTCGCCGTCGAGGTCGTCGCGCTTCGTGTCCGTCGGAGCGACGCCGGTGGTGTCCGCCTCCGCCTTCACCTTCAGCCGGTCGTCGCCCTGGGCGAGCTCCATCTTCCACTCCGTGCCGTCGTCGTTGACCTCGATCGTGAAGGCGCCCGCACCGAAGCTCGTCTCCATCGCGGCGATCGTCTGCAGAGCGCGCTCGGTGCGGGCGTCGAACGTCGGGCGGTCGGGCTCGGTGGGCATGGCGGTGACCGACGGCGTCGGGGTGGGGTCAGCCGACGGCTCGGCCGGCGGGCTGCTCGGTGCGGGGGAGGCCGCCGAGGTGGTCGGTGTGGATGCCGCGGGAGCGGCGCCGTCCGGTGCGGGTGCCTGCTCGGAGGAGCAGGCCGCGAGGGTGAGGGCGGCCGCGACGGCGACCGCGGTGGCGGGTACCCGCCGTCGGGCTGCGGGAATGCGGGGCGCAGGGTTGGGCGGCATGCGGGCCATTGTGGCGGAGTCGCCGGGCTGGTTGCGGTGCGGCAGAGATGTCCGGTAGACATCTGCGCAGTTCAAAGAGTGATCGGCGACACGTCCTCCGCGTGCCAGCCCGGAAACCGCGCTCCTCGCGCTCGTGTTCCAACAGGACGACGGGCCATGCGCCGACTGAAGTGCACAGGGCGGTCGAGGGCCCTCAGTCTCCTCATGCGTCCGGACTCCGTCGGCCGGCGCCCAAGGAACGCCGAACCTTCGTGACATCGGGGAACAGAACTGCGGAGAGCTGCCCTCAATGCTCTGACGCAGCATCGCAGCCCCACGACCTCACGGCACTAGCCTTCGGGGCGCCCGACCCTGTCGACTGTGGGTGCGAAACCTGGGTCGTCGTCGCTTGTCAACCGGATCGTCGCACCACGTGTGGGTTAGGCGAGATGGTCGACAGCGGACGTGTCGGCACCCGGCATGTCAGAGGTTCATGGGACAGTGCCGACGTGACTTCGAACATCAGCGGCGACGGCCAGCCAACCGTCATCGACCTGTTCAGCGGTGCTGGCGGCCTCGCAGAAGGCTTCCGTCAAGCTGGCTACACGATACTCGCGGGCGTTGACAACGACCCAGACGCTATTGCAACATTTCGGACAAACTTCCCCAAAGCCAGTTCGATTATCGGGGACATCCGAGATGCGGAGGTAAGGCGCAAGAGCGTTGAAGCCGGGCGCTGCGTGGATGTAGTCGTCGGAGGACCGCCTTGCCAGGCATTCTCCCAGGTCCGGAATCACTCCCGGATAATCGATGATCCGAGGAACTCGCTATACCGGGAATTTGTCCGTGTAGTTGGCGAACTTGAACCCCGTGCATTCGTGATGGAGAACGTGCAAGGCATGGCCCAGATGGGTGTCAAGGAGCAGGTGATCCATGACCTGGCTCTCGCGGGCAAGTATGAGGTCACTGCCCAGCTCCTCGATGCCGCAGACTTTGGGGTGCCTCAAACACGGAAGCGGCTCATCTTTATTGGCATCCATCGTGACACGGGAGAACTGCCACCTACAATAGAGGGCTCGGGTGCCAGTGTCGCTTTAACCCTGCTCAAGGACAGTGTCGATGACCCACGCTATCGCCTTGCCCTGCGCGACGACGTCGTTGCTGAAGAACTGTTAACACGCCTACAGGATCCAGAGGACGTTGGTATTGTCTCGGCGAGGCAGGCCATTGGTGATCTTGAATTCCTCGCGTCCGGTCGGACGGATGATACGAGCCCAACCGTCGCCTTAGGAGCACCCTTCTCGGCCTATCAGAGAAGAATGCGCGATGCCCCGATCGTTGCGAATCTCCGAGTCCCTCGCATAAATCGAGACACAGAACTTCGGCTCGACGGAATCCCAGCTGGTGGGAACTATCGCGACCTCTCGGACGCGCTCATGTCGCGCTACTTGACTGGCCAGAAATGGGGCCCTAGCACGGGTTCAGAACTTCTAGCGCGCAAACACTATTACGCCTATCGGAGGCTACATCCCGAGCTCTGGGCGTGGACGCTCAATACCAAGGCGGATGCCGTATACCACTACTCAGCATTGCGTGCGCTAAGTGTGCGCGAGTTCTGTCGACTGCAGTCTTTCCCGGATCACTATACGGTCACAACAGATCCCCGACGGGGCGAGATTCCTGGGCGCGTCCCCAACGGCGCGGCGCATAGTCGATACCGTCAGATTGGGAACGCTGTCCCTCCCCTACTGGCTAAGGCCATCGCGACGTCGATCCGCGACCTAATCCCCAGCCGATTGTCGCTGAGCGCACTGAGCTGAAAGGACGTCGAATAACAAGTGCGAGCATTTGGTGCAGAGAACCGAAAGAGATTGCTCGATCAGTACTTTGATTCTGAGACCCCTGGCGAACTCACGGCGGAATCAGCCTGGCGACACCTCTACCGGCTGCTAATGTGGATCGATCAAACGATCGGCCTTGCTCACTGCTACGAGAGCGACAAATGTCAGCCGGGTCGCCCCTGGTATGCACGGTCGTTAGTCTTCCACAAGTGGCTCTCGGCTCAGTTTGGCGTGGCGCCTCGAGCACTCGGGGATGAGATTGACTGGCTGTTCGATGCGGCCAGCGGTGACCTGGCGCGCGAGGCCGAGGGACGAGCGGCTGCTTTACAGGAGCGCTCGAAAGTTCAGCGGGAGCCGTACGTCAACGACGATATGCCGTGGCCTGGTGAAGACCCCGAGTTCGCGTCAGTTATTGAGAATGCTCTAGTTGAGGAACTAGAGCGAGCAGTCTCGCAGCCCCTAGCGCCGAAGCTTGCCGAGATTGCACGTGCTTACATGACTAGCGAGAATAAGCGCAAGAACTTGGTAGGCGAAGGATTTGAGGACGCGCTAGCTGCGATCCTTCGGCGATTGCCAAATATCGAAAGTAGATACGAAGTCTTCGTTCGACCGTCATTACATGAGCTCCCGGGGTTCAACGGGCCACGAGGCAGAGAGAAGACACGCAAGGTCGATCTTGCTCTAGTTCGCCGGACAGACCAATGGCGCATACTGGTAAGCTGTAAATGGTCGGTTCGTAGTGATCGAGAAGAGCAGTTTGCGACTGACTTCGACAATTATGCGCATCTCGAATCCCTCGGCGACTCTTTCGGATACGTTCTCATTACAAACGAGTTTGACCCTGCACGTCTTGCAGCCGCATGCGAAATGCGAAAGCTCAATAGCAGCATGTTTACTGATGTTGTTCACGTAAATCCGGCTGGCCCACGCGCCGTCTATGAAGCCCCATCCTTGGCAAGGAAGCGACCCTCAACAGGCGCCGCCAGAGCGCTAGAGTACATAGACGCGGGACGTGTTTCGAGCTTAGCCACATGGCTATCAAGCTTGGAGAGCTAGGTAGCATTGCGGTGCCTTACGGCGTGATCTGCGTGATGACGATTGGCCACTGCGAGGACTGCACCTGCGGTAGAGTATTGATCGTCGTCTTCTTCGTTTGCATTTTCTCACCGGCTTGAGGGTCGCCTTCTGCCCGATATAACGCCTGCTTCTTCGAGAAGAGAATGTCGGGGCCCTCAGGATGGCATTTCGGGCAACTCGTCCAGGTCCTGGTCGTAGTTTTCGCCAAGCTGCCATCGCGCGCGTTCGCCTGCCATGGCAGAGACTGACTCGCCGGGAAAGCTCCATATCCGCGCAACGCTACTCGCCAAATTCCGCTGTCGGCACTCAATTGATTGGGGACCCCATGCTTCATACTCGAGGAGATCTCGCGTCAGCAAGATGTCGGAGTCGGCATAGGCTTTGACCTTCTTCGTTTCGAATGCGCCATTCTTGATTGACGTGTTCAGTCGCTTGCCAAGGAGGGTAAGGTTTCCTATGCGATTAATCAACTGCGCGTGATTATCCCACTTGGGAATGATTGGGTTCTGCGGGTAAATGTGCTCAACGTGCACCCTGTCGCTCAGTTCGACTGCAACTTCCTGGGTTTCCCGTCTGGCGTGTTCGAGTTCGCGTAGTAGATATCTCGCAGTTGAGATCCGGCTAATGCTTGCATGTGAAAACTTGGCGGTGAATTCTTCTGCATCTGGCGAGAACTCGCGGAGCTTGGCGATGGCGCTACCGAACTCGCGATCTTTGCGTAGTTCGGCTGCGACAGAGTAAATTCTTGATTCGAGTGCAGTCGATTCACGGCCGCCGATCACGGTGTGCCGGACGTAGAGCGTAGTTAGGGCGCCAGCGAGCTTGCGGAGATCGCTCTTGTTGCCGCTCTGTTCGGTCACGGAATACCCCGCCAAAAGTGCGGGAAGAGTGACCTTTGCTCCAAGCATCCGAATTCCTTCTAGTAACCTTTTTAGTTCCTCGTCGTCATCGCGGGCTTTTGCGAGGTCCCGATAGAGGGGTGCCGCCTCTTCCAATTCGGCTGAGAATGCTACCGACTCGATTTGCTCCTGCGTGATAGTGCTCTTGATTTCTCGATACAGTTTCCGCGCTTTCACATCTCCCCTTTGACTGACCCAAAAGTGGCGCAGATACTCGTCAACGGAGGTCTCATCTGCTATCGAAAGAACCGTTTGCCATGCCGCTACGACGCGCTGCCTGGCCTCCGGGCCCTTGGCTCGCCTCATCAAAAGATTGCGAAGGAGGTCGGGTGTAGAAAGTCCGATTCCGCGATCATTCAATGTCTCGAATACCGTCGCGGCATTGTCTTCATCGCTCGAGTAGACAATGACTAGAGACATGTGGTTGCAGAGCACATTAGAAAGCCGCAGATTTCTTTTGAATCCTTCTTCGCCGCCGCCGGCCCGGCTCTCTTCATCGGCAACTTTCTGGGCAAAGTATTGTCGGGCTTTTCTGACGAGACCGTGAGATTTCAGTCTGGGCTTCGGTCCCGCCTCGTTGCCTACACGTTCTTCCTGTACCTCGCTTCTGAAAAAGTCCCGGTCATAGATATTGAGTGTAATTACGGGCGCTGCCTCGCCGGTGGCATCGTCGTGATCCGAAATGTACTTGCTCTGTAGTCTCGTTGCTGCGTCGGCTTTGTACTGTCGGCGGGCGTCGCGTAATGCGGACAGTAGAATTGTCGCAGTAGCAAGGCGCTGCTGGCCATCGAGGAGCAGATTTGTGGCTCCGCCAGTAACGAGTACGGCAGATCCGAGGAAGTACTCCTGGCTATCTATGTTATTGCCTGGATAGGCCTGCTCGAATCCGAGTAGATCGTGCCAGAATGCTTCGATTTCGTCTGAGCCCCACGAATATGAGCGCTGCCACTCAGGCACTTCGATGCGAGGGCTTGTGGTGCTTAGGAGCGTGCCGATGGTCTGTCGGTTGGCGTCGTAGCGTTGCTCAGGCATCTTGCCAATGTAGAGCCTGGGACTTAGCTGTGGCTAGCGACACAGCGGCCGGACTTCCTGAGAGTCGGGGAATCGGTTTCGCATCGCATCGAATGTTGCTTGCGCGTCGCGGTCAAGGAAGGAGGGGCGACGGAGCCCGGGCTGGGGGTTGGCGGCTAGCGCTTGTTGCCGGCCTGTGCTCAGCCCCGCCCGTCGTCAGCCAACGCCTCGTCGACCCCGTGCTCCACGAGCGACCCGAGCGGCGGGTTCGTCCACTCCTCGACCAGCGCCACGGCGAGCGCCAGCACGACGACGCCCGCGCCCACCAGAGGCACCGACCGCACGTCGACGAGCGCCACCAGCAGCGCGCCGAGCCCGGAGCCGCCGGCGATCCCCAGGTTGAACAGCGAGGAGGAGATCGCCTGCCCCATGTTCGTCCCGCGCGGTGACACCAGCAGCACGCGGTGGGCGAGCACGGGCGGCACGGTGGAGAACGAGCAGCCGAACAGCGCCAGGAACGCCACCGCGGCCGCGGGTGTGGTCCCGAACGCCCACAGCCCGAGCAGCGCCACGACGAGCACGCCGAGCCCGACGAGCAGCGCTCCGACGGGCCACCGGTCGAGGACCCGTCCAATGATCAGCGCGCCCACCACCCCGGCACCGCCCTGCAGCAGGAGCAGCCCCGGCAGGTCGGACTGGGTGAACCCGGCGACGTCGATGAGGAACTGGGTCACGAACGTGATGACCCCGAACGAGCCCGTCACGGCGAGCACGGTGACGACCATGACGGACACGTACCGGCGCATCGAGGGGAACGGCGCCTCGCTCGCCCCACCGGACCGCGGCGACACCGACGGGAACAGCACGATGACGACGACCATGATGAGCGCGGAGAACAGCGCGACGGCCGCGAAGGACCACCGCCACGACGTCGCTTCGCCGAGCCAGGTCCCGGCCGGCACCCCGAGCACCGGCCCCAGAGAGTTGCCGACGGCGAGCCGGGCCATCGCCTTGCCGCGCACGCCCGGCGGGAACAGCCCGGCGGTGGCGGGCACGACGGCGACCCAGAACAGTGCCTGGGCCAGCGCGGTGACGACGCGCGCCGCCAGGAGCTGCTCGTACGACGGCGTCAGCGCGGCCCAGAGGGTCGCCAGCGCCGCGAGGCCGGCACAGGCGGCGAGCACCCACCGTCGCTGCAGGTGCCGGGTCACGTGCGCCAGTGGCACGGAGGACACGAGCACGACCAGCGCGTAGACCGTCACGAGCAGCCCGATCGCGGAGGTGGTGCGGTCCAGGTCCGGCGCCATGAGGGTGAGCAGGCCCGCGGGGAGCTGTTCGACGGTGACGAACAGGAACGTCGAGGACGCCATCGCCAGCAGGATGATGGTGGCGCGGCGGGGATCGACGGTGATTCCTGCGGTAGTCATCGAATCGATTCTACGAGTGGGTGAGAAGCCCGGTCGACCGCACGGTCAGGGCGTCGGACGCGGGACGGTCAGGGACGCTGCCAGTCGGTGTCGAGCATCCCGTAGACCAGGGTGTCGGTCCACTCGCCCTTGGACCACCAGTCCGCGCGCAGGAACCCCTCGCGCTGCATCCCGACCCGCTCGCAGAGCTTCGCCGAGGCGGTGTTGCGGGCGTCGAGCTGCGCGACCACCCGGTGCATCCGGTACCGGTCGAACGCGATCCCCAGCAGCGACCGCAGCGCCTCGGTGGCGTACCCGTGGCCGGTGTACCGGGGGTTGAACGCCCACCCGACCTCGCCGCGCGAGGCCGTGTCCCCCGTCGTCCACAGGGCGATGTCGCCGACGACCGTGCCCTCGTGCTCGACCACGAGCGCCAGCGCCGACCCCGGCCCGTCGACGCCGGTGCGCAGCATCCGCCGCGCCACGTTGACCTCGGCCTCCTCGCGCGTCCACGGCTCCTCGAGCAGGAACCGCGCGACCTCGGGGTCGCTGTAGTACGCGAGCATCGGCTCGACGTCGTCCTCCCGGTAGGTGCGCAGCACCAGGCGGCTCGTCCGCACAGGCAGGACGGCTCGCGGGGGAGAGGGCGGCTCGGTCACGGTGAGGAACCCTAACCCGCGGGGGCGGCACTCACCCGACGTGTCACGACTGGTGGCGCGCGAAATTCCTTGGCGTGATCGCCACCGCCCGGTCATGGTGGAGTCATGCACTGGCGCATCGTCGAGGCCCCGCACGTGGACTCCCTCGACCACCCGGACTCCTGGGCCTACCGCGGGATCGCGGAGGTCGAGCGCCGGGTCGCGCTCGCCGACCGTGGCCTCCCCGACGGCGCACCCACCCCGGACGCGCTGCGGGCCGCCATGGCCGACCAGAGGTACCAGCGCCGGCACCGCGTCGTCGCGGTCGACGACGGTCTCGCGGCTGACGGTGCCCCGTCCGACGGCACCCCGTCCGACGGCGGTGCCCCGGAGGTGATGCAGGTCCTCGGCCACGGGCTGGTCATCTGCGACACCCACGACAACCTCGACCTCGCGTTCGTGCACGTCGCCGTGCACCCCGACCACCGCGGCCGGGGGATCGGCCCCGCGCTGGCGGACGTCGTCGTCGACCGGGCTCGCGCCGAGGGTCGCACCCGCCTCATGGCCGAGGTCGAGTTCGGCGCCGAGCCGGCTGCCGACGCCCCGGACGCCGTCGTCGCCCCGACCGGCAACGGCCGCATCTCAGGTGACCTGCCCGGCCTGCACCTCGCCGGCTCCGCCGGCCTGGACCTGAAGATGATCGCCCGGCGCTCCGTGCTCGACCTGCCCGCGGCCGACGACGTCCTCACCCGCCTCGAGCAGGAGGCGCGCGCCGCCGCGGGGTCGGAGTACCGGCTGCACGTCTGGCACGACGACATCCCTGACGAGTGGCTCGCCGGCTACGCCGCCCTCATCGAACGCCTCACCATCGACGAGCCGAACCCGGGCCTCGACCTCGAGCCCGAGCACTGGGACGCCGAGCGGCTGCGGTTCGAGATCGAGCAGGGCCGGTCGGTGGGCCACCAGTTCGTCACCACCTGCGTCGAGCACGAGCCCACCGGCGAGCTCGTCGCGGCCACCCTGCTGGACCACGACCCGCAGCACCCGGCGTACTCCGAGCAGGAGACGACCGTCGTCATGCCGGAGCATCGCGGCCACCGGCTCGGCCTGCTGGTCAAGTGCGTCAACCTGCGCGAGCACGCCCGGCGCTGGCCCGGCGTCGAACGAATCTGGACCTGGAACAACGAGGACAACCCGTACATGCTGGCGATCAACATCGCGATGGGCTTCCGCCCGGCCGGCGGGTCGGCGCTGCTGGAGGCCGACCTCGCCGACGTCCGGTCGGTCTCCGGCTGACGACCCGGGCGGCGGCCACGCAGCCCCGCCGCTACAGCCGGAACTCCGCCACGACGCCTGCGTGGTCCGAGGGCCAGAAGGGCGGCGCCCCCTGGAACGGCTGGTCACCGACGAGTTCGGCCTGGCCCCCGTCCGACCGCGCGGCCCCGCGGCCGAGGACCAGGTCGATCCGCTGGTCGAGCGTCGACACCGGGTTGTTGAGCGCCCCGGGGGCCAGCGGCGGCGTGTTCGAGCGCTGGCAGCAGGTGAAGCCCGCGCCCAGCACGTCCTCGTCCCAGGCGTCGCGGAGCTGACCCGGTGCGGTGAGCTGCTCGTAGGTCGTCGTGGTCGACCCGTCCGCGGCGGAGTTGAAGTCACCCACCGCGATGACGGTGCCACCGCGCGCCGGGCCGGCCAGGAGCTCGGCCGCCTGGGCCTGCTGGACCTCCGGGAAGGCCGCGATCTCGAGGTGGGTGGTGACGAACCGGAACGGCTGCCGGTCCAGGGTCGCGTCGATGCTGGCCCACCCCCGGTCGAAGGAGATCTCACCGGCCGGGGAGTCGAAGGAGGCCTGTGCGGCGTACTGACCGCTGCGGGGGTTGTCCCAGCGCAGACCGGGTGTCTCGTCGTTGACGAGGATCACGTCCCGGTCGTCGAGCTGCACCGTGCAGGTGATGAAGGGGGGCGTGGCGATCAGGCAGCCGGGAAGTGCCAGCGGGACCGGCCCGATCGAGGCGTTCTCCGACACCGCGGCCACGGAGTAGTCCAGGCCGCGCTGGTCGAGCGCCGTCTGGAGGATCGCCAGGAAGTCGTAACCGGGCCCTGCACCGACCCCGGTGGTGGTCCAGCGGGCGACCTCCTGCAGGCCGATGAGGTCCGGGTCCTTCGCCTCGATCTCGTCGGCGATGGCCTGGGCCCGGGCCGGGAAGTTCGTGTACTCCACCGTGGCGTACATCTGCGCCGCGGCCGTGACGAGCTGCTCCGGCGTCGTCGCGTCCAGGGCGGGGTCCAGGCTGGTTCCCACGTAGAGGTTCTGGGTCATGACCACCAGGTCGTCCCCGCCCTGCGTGGCCTGCGCGGGAGCCAGGGGGACGGCCGCGAGCAGGGCCACGCCCACGGCGGCCAGCAGCGCACGAACCCGGGGGTGCCGATGAGTCGGGATGCTCCGTCGCATCACGTCCGCCTTTCGGGGAGGCCGGCTCGCTGCGCGGGGCGGCAGGGGCTCGGCGCGATCCATTCTGCGCCCCCACCGCCGCGGTCGCAGCGGATCCGCGGATCCGCTGCGACCGCGGCTGATCGCACCGAGCCGCTCACCCCGCGCCGGGTCGGCGCGGCGGCGTCCTCAGCGGCGGTCGCTGCGTGACGCGGTGCGGTCGTCGTCGTGGTGGTCGTCGTGCCCGTGGCCGGACGCGGGGTCCGGGCCGGGCGCGCCGTCCGGGTCGGACGTGCGTCCCGACGACTCGCGGATGGCGCGGGCCCGGGCGAGGCTCTTCTCCTCCTTCGCCGCCTTCTTCGTGATGGCGGCGTCGTCGCGCAGCGGCAGCCGGATCTCCTTCTCGGCCGGGATGCCCGCCTGGAGCTGACGGCTCCGCTCGAGCTCGGCGTCGACCTCGGCGCCGAAGAGCAGCGCCAGGTTCATGATCCACAGCAGCAGCAGGAAGATGATGACGCCGGCCAGCGCGCCGTAGGTGGCCTGGTAGCTCTCACCGCCCCCTGCCCAGGAGAGGTAGAGCCCGAAGCCGACGGACGCGAGGACCGCGATGACGATCGCGATGAAGGCACCCACGCTGATCCAGCGGAACTTCGGCTGCCTCACGTTGGGGGTGAAGTGGTACAGCAGCGCGACGATGACGACGAACGCGAGGAGCAGCATGGGCCACTTCGCGATGCTCCACACCGTCAGGGCGGTCGAGCCGAGGCCGACGACCTCGCCGATGCCCTCGGCGACCGGGCCGCTGACGACCAGGAGGAGAGCGACGACGGCGACGAGCACGAGCAGGACCAGGGTGAGGAGGTACATCAGCGGGCGCAGCTTCCAGAACGGCCGGCCCTCCTCCACCCCGTAGATCCGGTTGGTCGCCCGGGAGAAGGCGTTGACGTAGTTCGACGCCGTCCACAGCGCGACGGCGAGACCGAGGACGAGTCCGAGGCCGGCGCCCTGGTTCGAGGTGAGGCTCTCCACGAACGGCCGGAGCTGTTCGAGGGCGTCCTGCGGGACGAAGGACTCCATGATGCCGAGGAGCCGGTCCGTGGTGGACTCCGCCTGACCGACGAGGCCCAGGATCGACACGAGCGCGATGAGCGCGGGGAAGATCGAGAGCACGGCGTAGTACGTCAGCGCGGCGGCGAGGTCCGGGGCCTGGTCCTGGACGAACTCCCGGCCACTCTTCGTGGCGACGTACGCCCACGACGGCTTCGTGAGGTCCGTGGGGGAGTCCGGCTTGGCGGGGTGGTCCTCGTGCGGTCGGCTCGTCGGGTCGCTCGCCATGGTCTCTCCTCGCTGCCGGGCCGGGCGTGTCTCGGTCGGTATCGCCAGGCAAGCGTGTGCCCGGCGCGGGGTTCCGGCAATCGGAGAGGCGTCGCGGATCCGCGGTCCTCGACGCGCCGGGCAGCGCGACGCGTAGCGTGGGGGCATGGCCGAACGTCTCCGCTCCGCCACGTCCCCCTACCTGAGGCAGCACGCCGACAACCCGGTCGACTGGTGGCCGTGGAGCGACGCCGCCTTCGCCGAGGCCCGCCGGCGTGACGTGCCCGTCCTGCTCTCGGTCGGCTACGCCGCCTGCCACTGGTGCCACGTCATGGCGCACGAGTCCTTCGAGGACGACGAGGTCGCCGCGGTGATCAACGCGGGCTTCGTGCCGATCAAGGTCGACCGTGAGGAGCGCCCCGACGTCGACGCCGTCTACATGGCCGCCACCACCGCCATGACCGGCCAGGGCGGCTGGCCGATGACGGCGTTCCTCACCCCCGACGGCGAGGCGTTCCACTGCGGCACCTACTTCCCCCGCGACCCGTTCCTCGAGGTGCTCGGTGCCGTGCGGGACGCCTGGGCCGACGCCCGCGACGCCGTCGCCGAACGTGCCGGCGCCGTCACCGAGGCGATCGCGCGGACCACGTCGGGGATGCCCGCCGCCCCGCTGGACGACGCCGAGCTCGCCGCCGCCGTCGAGACCTTGAGCGCCGAGGCGGACACCACGCACGGCGGGTTCGGCGGCGCGCCGAAGTTCCCGCCGTCGATGACGCTCGACCACCTGCTGCGTCACCACGCCCGCACCGGGAACCCCGAGGCGCTGGCCATGGTCGAGCGCACGGCCGAGGCGATGGCCCGCGGCGGCATCTACGACCAGCTCGGCGGCGGGTTCGCCCGCTACGCCGTCGACGCGGCCTGGGTCGTGCCGCACTTCGAGAAGATGCTGGCCGACAACGCCCAGCTCCTCGGCGTGTACGCCCGGCTGTGGCGTGCCACCGGATCCGAGCTCGCCGAACGCGTCGCCCACGAGACCGCCTCGTTCATCCTGCGGGACCTGTCCACGGCGTCCCGGGGATTCGCCTCCTCCCTGGACGCCGACACCGTCGTCGACGGGCACGGCGTCGAGGGCCTCACCTACGTCTGGACGCCCGCCCAGCTGCGCGAGGTGCTCGGGGACGACGACGGCGCCCGCGCCGCGCAGGTCCTCGGCGTCACCGAGCAGGGGACCTTCGAGCACGGCGCCTCCACGCTGCAGATGCCGGGCGACCCCGACCCCGACTGGTGGGCCGACGTCCGGGCCCGGCTGCGCGTCGCCCGCCTGGAGCGCCCGCAGCCGCACCGGGACGACAAGGTCGTCACCGCCTGGAACGGCATCGCGATCGCCACGCTCGCCGACGCCGGCGCCATGATGGACCAGCCGCTCTGGGTCGCCGCCGCCCGCCAGTGCGCGACGTACCTGCTCAGCGAGCACGTCGTCGAGGGGCGGCTCTACCGGGCCTCCCGCGGCGGGGTCGTCGGGGACGCGCTCGCCGTCGCCGCGGACCACGGCGACCTGGTGCGCGGGCTGCTGTGCCTGCACCAGGCCACCGGCGAGGCGCAGTGGCTCGAGTCCGCCGTCGACCTCCTGGACCGCGCGATCGAGCTGTTCGGCGCGGGCGAGGACGGCGGGTTCTACGACGTCGGCTCCGACGCCGAGCGTCTGGTCGTGCGGCCCCGCGACCCCAGCGACGGCGCCGAGCCGTCGGGGCAGTCGGCCATGGCCGAGGCGCTGTTCACCGCCGCCGCGCTGACCGGCTCGACGCGCTACCGCGAGCTCGCCGAGTCCACCGTGCAGGCCTCCGGCACCCTCGCCCGGCGGGCGCCCCGGTTCGCCGGCGGGGTGCTCGCCGCCGCCGAGGCGCTCGCGGACGGGCCGCGGCAGGTCGCCGTCGTCGGGGCGCGGGCCGGCGGGGACGGCGGGGTGCTGCTCGACGCCTCCCGCGTCGGCGTCGGGGCGCACCACGTGGACGACGACGGGGACTCGGGTCGGGCGGCGGAGCTGCTGCACGCCGCACGCCGTGCGCACACCGCGGGCGCCGTCGTCGTCCCGGGGATGCCGGACATGTCCGGGGTGCCGCTGCTGGCGGACCGCCCGCTCGTGGACGGCGGACCGGCGGCCTACGTGTGCCGGGGCTTCGTCTGCGACCGGCCGGTGACGACCCCCGAGGAGGTCACCGCCCTGCTGCAGCCCGACCGCTGACCACGGCCATCACGCTTGATCGCGAGGTCGTACCTGCCGTCACGTCGTCGTACCCGGCGGGTACGACCGGGAGACGGAAGGTACGACCTCGGGGGCTATGGGGTCAGTCGAGGGTGAGCGCCCGCAGCTCGGCGAGCGAGCCGTCGAACACGTTCATGTCGATGTGCTCCTCCTCGCCGTCGTAGCCGCGCAGGTGGTCCCGGTCGGAGTACTGCCAGAACTCCCAGTCGGTGCGCGGCAGGTCGGGGGTGAGGGCGACCGACCGGATCCACAACGGGTAGCGGTCGTAGTCCTCGCCCAGGTAGGAGCTGCGGATCTCCTGGGTGGTGTAGATGATCGGCGGGGCGCCGTAGTGGGCCTCCAGGTCGGCCAGCAGCGGGTCGAGGATCCCGCGCAGCTCGTCCCCGCTCGGCGGGTCGGCGATGAAGTCGCCGTAGTACTCGACGTCCACGACGGGCGGCAGGGTGCCCGGCTCGGCCGGCACCTGGGCGACGACGTGCGCCGCCTGGCTCTCGCCCGCGCTCTCGAAGCTCATGAAGTGGTAGGCGCCGACCACCAGGTCCGTGCCGCGGGCCCCGGCCCAGTTGGCGGCGAACCGTTTGTCGACGTGGCGGGAGCCCTCCGTCGCCTTCATGAACGCGAAGTCGAGGTCCTGGGCGGCCAGGACCGGCCAGTCGATCTCCCCCTGGTAGGCGGAGACGTCCACCCCGCGGACCTCGTAGTCGCCGACGAGGAACCGGTTCGGCCAGACGATCCCGTTCCAGACCAGCACGGCCAGCACGCCGGCGGCCAGCACCAGGCCGGCGAGGACCCCGGTCGTCCACCGCAGCCATCGTCTGCGTCGCCCCGCACGCACACCCATGTGCTGATCCTTGCAGGTCCTCCGGTGTGCCCGACGCCACGGAACCGGGCCTGCAGGCGGGGCGTTGTCCCGGCGACCCCAACGCTTCCCGGAAGGACCCCGCATGCCCGCCGACCGCACCACCGCGCAGCCGCTGACCGGCCTCGGCCGCCTCTTCGCCGTCGTCGCCTGGGTCGAGGCGTTCACCTGGGCCGGGCTGCTCGTGGGCATGTACCTCGAGCACGTCGCGGGTGTCACGGACCTCGGCGTCTGGCTGTTCGGCCGCCTGCACGGCGGGGCGTTCGTCGCCTACGGCCTCGTCACCCTGGTCGTCGCCGTGCGGTACCGGTGGGGCGTCCCGCGCACCCTCGTGGCGCTCGCGGCCGCCGTGCCGCCGCTGACGACGGTGCTCGCCGAGCGATGGCTGCGCCGCACCGGGCACCTGCACGCGCCGCAGGACCGTGCCGAGCCTGCGGCGCGCACCGAGCCCGCGGCGCCCACCAGCTCCGAGCCCGAGCCCGAGCCGGTGGCGGGAGACGCCCCGCGCGGCTGACACCGGTCGATCAGGTGTTTGCCTGATCGTTACTCCCCGGGTGTTCACATGTCGGACTCCGTGGCTAGGGTGACGTCACCCACACCTTCCAGGGAGATCACACCCATGCTCACTGCTCGCAAGCGAGTGGCCGGGTTCGCCGCCTTCGGGTTGGCAGCCACGGGTGTCGCCACCGTCGGCGCACTGCCCGCGCAGGCCGCCGACCCGGTCGACGTCCAGATCCTCGCCACCAACGACTTCCACGGTCGCATCCTTCCGAACTCCTACAGCGGCGACGCCGGGGCGGCCGTGCTGGCCGGCGCGGTCGACCAGCTGCGCACGGAGAACCCGAACACGGTCTTCGCGGCCGCGGGTGACCTCATCGGGGCGTCGACCTTCGAGTCGTTCATCCAGCACGACCGGCCGACCATCCAGGCCATGAACGAGGCCGGCCTCGACGTCTCCGCCGTGGGCAACCACGAGCTGGACGGCGGGTACTCCGACCTGGTCGACCGTGTGATGGCGGACTACGACCCGGTGACGAACCCGTTCGGCGGTGCCGAGTGGGAGTACGTCGCCGCGAACCTCAAGATGCGCGCGACCGGCGACGACGCCGTGCCCGCCTCCTGGCTCACCGAGCGCGGCGGGGTCGAGATCGGCTTCGTCGGCGCCGTCACCGAGGACCTGCCGTTCCTCGTGAGCCCGGCGGGGATCGAGGACATCGAGGTCACCGACATCGTCGACGCCGCGAACGCCGAGGCGGACGCGCTGCGGGCCGAGGGTGCCGACCTGGTGGTCCTGCTCGTGCACGAGGGGGCGACCTCCACCGACTGCGCGGACATCACCGACGGTGCCTTCGGCGAGATCGTCACCGGTCTCGACGGCGACACCGACGCGATCGTCTCCGGGCACACCCACCTGGCCTACGACTGCCGCGTCCCGGTCGCCGAGTGGTCCGGCCGTGCCGTCACCGAGCGTCCCGTGGTCTCCGCCGGTCAGTACGGCGTGAACCTCAACCAGCTCGAGTTCTCCGTCGACCCGGACTCCGGCGACGTCACCGGGCTGCGGACCGACGTGCTGCCCCTGTTCGGCAACTACCCGGCCGACCCCGAGGTCCAGGCGATCGTCGACGAGGCCGTCGAGGTCGCCGACGAGCTGGGTGCCGAGCCGCTGGGCGAGGTCGCCGACGTGCTCAACCGCGCCAAGCGCTGGACGGTCGACGCCGACACCGGTGAGGACGTCCTCGTCGAGAACCGTGGTGGCGAGTCCACCCTCGGCAACCTCGTGGCCGAGGTGCAGCGCTGGGCCACCTCCTCGGAGGAGTCCGGCAGCGCCGAGATCGCCTTCATGAACCCGGGCGGCCTGCGGGCCGACCTGACCGGTGACCCGGCCGCGGACTTCCCGCGGACGATCACCTACAAGGAGGCCGCCGTCGTCCAGCCGTTCGCCAACACCCTGGTGAACATGGACCTCACGGGCGAGCAGATCAAGACCGCCCTGGAGCAGCAGTGGCAGCGCGACGACGAGGGCGACGTGCCCTCGCGGCCGTTCCTGCGTCTCGGCGCCTCCGACGGTTTCGAGTACACCTACGACGACTCGCGTCCCGAGGGTGACCGGATCACCGGCATGTGGCTGCACGGCGAGGCGATCGACCCGACCACCGCCTACTCGGTGACGGTCAACTCCTTCCTCGCCGCCGGCGGTGACAACTTCCGCGTCTTCGCCGAGGGCGCCGACGCCAGCGACACCGGCAAGATCGACCTGTCGGCGTTCGTCGACTACATGGCCGAGTTCGCCGGGGACACCCCGCTCGAGGCCGACCCGAGCCAGCGGGCCGTGGGCGTGTCGTTCACCGAGAACGCCGACCTCCGGGCCGGCAAGCAGACCGCGTTCGACGTCTCCTCGTGGTCGATGTCCACCGCGGCGGACACCAAGGACGACGAGCTGGTCGTGATGCTGGACGGCGAGAAGGTCGGGTCGTTCCCGGTCGACAACACCGTCACCGACAGCGTCTACGACGTCACCGGCACCGCGTCGGTCAGCCTGGAGCTGCCGAAGAAGACCGAGGGCACCCTCACGCTGGTCGGCATGTCGACCGGCACGGAGGTCGTCGTCGGCGAGGTCACCGCGCCGGGCAAGCCGGCGGGGCTCCCTGGCCCGCCGTCGTGGGTCCCGGCCCCGTTCAACGGCTGAGTCCGGACGGCCTGACCGTCCGACGCACACTGACGGGCGCGGCCCCCGGTCCGTCCCACCCCCGAGCGGGGCGGGGACGGGCCGGGGGCCGCGCCCGTCGTGCTGCGGTCAGGGGACGGTGAGCTCCTCGCCGACGGCGGGCCGCACGGCGCGGGTGACGCCCTCGCGCTCGAGCGAGGCCAGCACGCGGTCGGCGATCGACAGGCCCGTGTCGTTGAGCAGCCCGTCGTGCACGCCGACCACGGTGCGCGGCGCGACCTGGCGGACGTACCGGATCAGGTCGACGGCGCGCAGCCAGGGGGCGTCGACGGGGGTGACCAGCACCGGCACCTGCCCGTCCCACGGCGTGTGCCGGTCACCGCTGACGAGCACCGTCCCGGCCACCAGGTAGCTGAGGTTCTCGGGGCCGGGCACGTCGGGGTGCATCTCCGCGTGCGGGCCCCCGCCGACGACGACGTCGAGGCCGACCACGTCGACACGGTCACCGGGGGAGAGGGTGCGCCACCCCGGCGCGCCCGGGTCGTCGAACGCGTCGCCGAGCGTGTCACGGACGGAGGCGGGGCCGTACATCGGGATGCCCCGGTCCAGGGCGGCGGACAGCACCGCGGGGTCGGCGTGGTCGGGGTGCTCGTGGGTGACGAGCACCGCGTCGACACCGTCGAGGTCCGGCGCCGGGCCGAGGCTGCCCGGGTCGAGGAGGATCCGGCCTCCGTCGGCGACGAGCTCGACGCAGGCGTGGTGGTGCTTGACGATCCGCAGCGCTCGGTCGGTCATTCCCCGACCCTAGGCGTTCAGGCGGCGTCAAGCATCGCCCGGAGCACCTGGACCACGCCGTGGTCGGCGTTGCTCGGGGCGGTGTGCGCGGCGTGCGCGAGCACCTCGGGATGAGCGCCGGCCATGGCGTAGGACCAGGTGGCGGCACTCATCATCTCGAGGTCGTTGAGGTAGTCCCCGAACACCATCGTCTGCGCCGCGTCGATCCCGAGCGCGGACTGCAGGCGGCGCAGCGCGACGCCCTTGTTCACCCCGTGGTTCATGACGTCGACCCAGTGCGGGCTGGACACCACGACCTGCAGGTCGTCGCGCAGGTGCTCGAGCGCGGGGTAGGGCCCCGTGGCGGAGTCGAGGTGGTCGTACACCGCCACCTTGAGCACCTGGTCGTCGACGGCCAGCAGGTCGTCCACGACGGTGAGGTCGGTGTAGTAGGGCCCGACCCGGTCGAGGAACTCCGCGTCGGAGCGCTCGACGTAGGCGGACCGGAGGCCGGCGACGACGGCACCGCCGTCGCGCGTGGCGCGCAGGCCGCGGACGGCGTGCACGATCGCGGCCACCGACGCCGGTTCGACGGCGTCGGTGGCGATCGTGGTCCCGCCCCGGGTCACGTAGGTGCCGTTCTCGGCGATGACCACGAGGTCCTCGTGCCCGGGGGTGCGGTCGGCCGGGAAGGCGGCGGTGATGGTCGCGTGCTGCCGCCCGGACGCCGGGACGAGGAGGACGCCGGCCTCGTGCAGCCGGGCGAGCAGCGGCCACAGGCCGTCGGGCACGTGACCGTCGGCGTCGAGCAGGGTGCCGTCCATGTCCGTGACGACCAGGCGTACGTCGTCCAGGTGCGGAACCGGGGGGAGGGTCATGGCTCCAGGATCTCCGATCGGCGGGACGGGGGCGGCGGCAGGTCGCCCTGCGAGACGTTACCGACCGCATGGTAGCAATTCGTGCTACGGTCCCGGCAGGACCAGATCGAAGGGATCACCATGGCTGTCGACACCATCGCGACGACACCGCTCGCCGTCGCCGACGTCCCCCGGCTCGTGGCCGGGCTGACGCTCGAGGAGAAGGCTTCCCTGTGCTCCGGGCAGGACTTCTGGAACACCCAGGCCGTCGACCGGCTCGGGATCCCGGCCGTCATGGTCACCGACGGGCCGCACGGGCTGCGCAAGCAGGCCGGCGCCGCCGACCACGTCGGGCTGCACGACTCCGTCCCGGCGACGTGCTTCCCCACCGCCGCCGGGCTCGCCTCCACCTGGGACCGCGACGTGGTCCGCCGGGTGGGCGAGGCGCTCGGTGTCGAGACCCGCGCGCACGACGTCGGCGTGCTGCTCGGCCCGGGCGTCAACATGAAGCGCAGCCCCCTGTGCGGCCGCAACTTCGAGTACTTCAGCGAGGACCCGCACCTCGCCGGCGAGCTCGCCGCCGACCTCGTGGACGGCATCCAGTCCCAGGGCGTGGGCACCTCCCTCAAGCACTTCGCCGCCAACAACCAGGAGACCGACCGCATGCGCGTCAGCGCCGAGGTCGACGAGCGCACCCTGCGCGAGATCTACCTGCCGGCGTTCGAGACGGTCGTCACCCGCGCCCAGCCGTGGACGGTGATGTGCGCCTACAACAAGGTCAACGGCGTCTACGCCTCCCAGGACCCCTGGCTGCTCACCGAGGTGCTGCGGGACGAGTGGGGGTTCGAGGGTCTCGTCGTCTCCGACTGGGGCGCCGTGGACGACCGCGTCGAGGCGGTCGCCGCCGGCCTCGACCTCGAGATGCCGTCCTCCGCCGGGATCAACGACGCCCGCATCGTCGCCGCCGTCCGTGCCGGCGAGCTCGACGAGGCGCTCGTGGACCAGGCCGCCACCCGCGTCCTGACGGTGGTCGCCCGTGCCCTGGAGGCCGCGGCCGACCCGGGCACGTTCGACGCCGCCACCCACCACGCCCTGGCCCACGAGGTCGCCACCCGCACCGCCGTGCTGCTGAAGAACGACGGCGACGTCCTGCCCCTCGACCCGGCGGCCGCCGACGACCTCGTCGTCGTCGGCGAGATGGCCCGCACCCCCCGCTACCAGGGCGCCGGCTCGTCGCAGGTGAACCCCACCCGCCTGGTCAGCGCGCTCGACGCGTTCGCCGAGCGGGGTCTCGACGTGCCGTTCCACCCCGGCTACGTCCTGGCCGAGGCGGCCGGGCGGCCGGGCCAGGACCGCGACGACGCCGAGCTGCGCGCCGAGGCCGTCACCGCCGCCGCGGGACGCACCGCGGTCGTGTTCGCCGGCCTGCCCGCGGTCGACGAGTCCGAGGGATACGACCGCGAGCACATGGAGCTCCCCGCGAGCCACCTCGCCATCCTCCGCGAGGTGTCCGCCGTCGCCCGGCGCACCGTCGTCGTGCTCTCCAACGGGTCGGCCGTGACCGTCTCCGGCTGGGAGGACTCCGTCGACGCGATCCTGGAGACGTGGCTCGGCGGCCAGGCCGCCGGCTCCGCCGCCGTCGCGCTGCTGCTCGGCGAGGCCGCGCCCTCCGGCCGTCTGGCCGAGTCGATCCCGGTGGCGCTCGCCGACGTGCCCGCCCAGCTCAACTTCCCCGGCGAGAACGGCAGCGTCCGGTACGGCGAGGGCCTGTTCATCGGCTACCGCGGCCTGGACGCCACCGGGGCCGACGTCTCATACCCCTTCGGGCACGGCCTGACCTACACCTCGTTCGAGCACACCGACCTGACGGTCGAGTCCGACGACGTCACGGCGGACACGGCGCCGGGCGACGTCGTCGTCCGCGTGGGGTTCACCGTGACCAACACGGGGCCCCGCGAGGGGGTCGCGGTGCCGCAGCTCTACGTGGGCCGGCCCGGCTCCGCCGTGACCCGCGCCCCGCGCGAGCTGCGCGGCTTCGAGGCGGTGACGCTGCAGCCCGGCGACTCCCGCCGCGTCGAGCTGACCCTGACCCGGCGGGACCTGTCCCACTGGGACACGGCCACGCACGCGTGGGTCGTCGAGCCGGGTGCCCTCGAGGTCGCCGTCGGCGCCTCCTCCCGGGACCTGCCGCTGACCGCCACGGTCGACGTCGTCGCCCCGGAGCCGGTGGCCCCGCTGCACCGGTACTCCACCATCGACGAGTGGCGCCGTCACCCCGAGGCGTGGGCCGCCCTGGTCGACGCCATGGGGGACGCCGCCCAGATGTTCGACACCGAGGCCGACCCTGCCATGGCGGCCATGCTGTCCGCGATCCCGGGCATCAAGGTCACCACGATGGGCTTCTCCGACGGGCTCACCCCCGAGCGGTTCGAGGAGCTGCTCACCCGGTACGGACAGGCCTGACCGCCGGGGCCGGCCCTTCCCTACACTGAGCCCGTGCCCTCCCCGCAGCAGACGCCGCCCGCCCCGCCCGTCGTCGACCCGGTCGCGCTGACCGACCTCGACCCCGGCGAGGCGGGCGAGCTCGTCGCCGGCGCCGATCTCGAGGGGCGTGAGCACACGGCCGTCGAGGCCGACCGCCTCGAGCTCCGCGGGGCGCAGGTGCACTCCTCGCGGCTGCGCGGGCTGCAGGCCCGCGAGGCCGACCTGCGCAACCTCACGCTCACCGAGGTCGTCATGGAGCAGGTGGACGTCCCCGTCGTGCAGGGCATCCGGGGCCGGTGGCGCGACGTGGAGCTGCGCGACGCCCGGATCGGGTCGGCCGAGCTGTACGAGTCGACGTGGCAGTCCGTCCGCTTCGTCGGCTGCAAGCTCGGGTACGTGAACCTGCGCGGCGCCACCCTGCAGGACGTCGTGTTCACCGACTGCCAGATCGACGAGCTGGACCTCGTCCAGGTCCGCGCCACCCGGGTCGCGTTCGAGGGCACCGCCGTCCGCCGGCTCGACGTGCAGGCCTCGACGCTGCAGCACGTCGACCTGCGGGGGGCGGACCTGACCGAGCTGGTCGGCACCGACGCGCTGCGCGGCACCACGATCACGAGCGTGCAGCTCGCCCACCTCGCGCCGCTGCTCGCGGCCAACCTCGGCATCACGGTCGTCGAGTGAGCGAGGAGCCCGCGGCGACCGGCCGCTCCGGCGACGCCGCCGCCACCGGTGACGCCCCCGGCGCCGGACGGGCGACGCCCTGGCAGGTCTGGCTCGTCCGCGTCCTCGCCGTCGCGGGCCTCGGCGTCGTGGCCTGGGCGTGCGCGACCGCGTGGGGCGCCGTCGTGCACGGGCACCCGGCCTACGCCGTGCTGCTCGGCCTGACCGCGGTGGGCAGCGCCGTCGTGCTGTGGCGTTCCCGCCGTCCGACGCCTCCGCGCACCCGCGCGCGGGGCGTGCTGCGCGTCCTGGCGACGGTCGCCGCGGTCGCCTGGCTCGCGGCCGTCGCCTGGCTGCGACCGTTCGTCGCCGTCGAGCCGGCCCTGGACGCGATGAAGTCCGACGACGCCGTCACCGTCACCACCTCCGCCACCCGGGTGGTGCTCACGCCCACCGGGGAGCCGGACGGCACGGCGGTGTTCTTCCAGCCGGGCGCCAAGGTCGAGGCCCGCGCCTACGCCGCCGTGCTGCGCCCCCTGGCCGAGGCCGGGCACACCGTCGTGATCGCCCAGCAGCCGCTGGGGATCGGGTTCCTCGCCACCGGGGCCTTCGACGACGCCCGGGACGCGCACCCCGAGGCCGAGCGGTGGGTGCTCGGCGGGCACTCCCTGGGCGGTGTCGTCGCCTCCACGCAGGCCGACGCCGCCGACGAGGACGAGGTCGCGCCCGCCGCGGGGCTGCTGCTGTACGCCTCCTACCCGGCCGGCGACGTGAGCACGTCGCTGACCGCGGCGGTCGAGTCCGTCTCCGGCTCGCGGGACGGGCTGTCCACCCCGGAGTCGATCGAGGCGTCGCGCGCGGACCTCCCGCCCGGCGCCGGGTTCACCGTCGTCGACGGCGCCGTGCACGCGTTCTTCGGCGACTACGGTCCCCAGCCCGGCGACGGGACGCCGACGATCAGCCACGACGGCGCCCGGGAGCAGATCGCCGCGGCCTCCGTGGCGTTCGTCGACCGCGTGGGCTGACCCGCGACGTCACCCGCTGACGCTCTGGCGGCGTCGGCTCACGCTCGGCTACGGTCAGGTCCGTGCAGCTGCTGGTGGTGGAGGACAACGAGCACGTCGCCGGAGCGCTGGTCTCCGTCCTCGGCAAGCACGGGTACGAGGTGATCCGCGCCGCCGACGGCGCGACGGCGCTCGCCGAGCTGAACCCGCGCACCGACCTGGTGCTCCTCGACCTCGCCCTGCCGGACATGGACGGCTTCGAGGTCTGCCGCCGCATCCGCAAGGTGGCGGACACGCCGATCATCATGGTCACGGCCCGGACGCAGCTCGACGCCCGGGTCCGCGGTCTCGAGCTGGGCGCCGACGACTACGTCACCAAGCCGTACGACGTCCGCGAGGTGCTGGCGCGCATCGACGCGGTGCTGCGCCGGGGCCGCGCCCGCGAGTGGGACGGCCGGCAGGAGGCCGCGCGGGTCGCCGTCGCCGGGATGCAGATCGACCTCGCCGCCCGGGAGGTGCGCCGCACCGACGACTCCCTGGTCTCGCTGACCCGCAAGGAGTACGACCTGCTGGCCCTGCTCGTCCGGCACCGGGGCACGGCCCTGGCCCGCGAGCGCATCCTGCGCGAGGTCTGGGGGTCGAGCTGGAAGGGGCTGGGCCGCACCCTGGAGGTGCACGTCGCCTCGCTGCGCCGCAAGCTCGGGGCCCCCGCCGTCGTGGAGACGGTCCGCGGGGTCGGCTACCGCGTCGCCGGGCCGGCGTGAGGGCGCGGCTGACGGCGCTGGTCTACGTGCCGATCGCCCTGGTGCTGCTCCTGGTCGGCCTGCTGTACGCCGCGAGCGTCACCCGCGCGCAGCAGCAGGACGTCTTCCTCGACCGGCTGCGGGACGTCTCCTACCTCTCCCTCACCGCCCGGCAGGCGATCCTGGCCGACGACCCGGCCATCGTCGCCGTCGACCTGGAGCGGTACCGCGAGGTGTACGGCGTGCGGTCCGCCGTCGTCGACCAGGCCGGGGTGACGCTCGCCTCCGCCGGGCTCGACGTCGAGGACTACCCGGAGCGGCACACGGCCGTGGCCGGGCGGCGGTCGGAGATGGCGGCGAGCTTCTGGCCGTGGGACGTGGACGAGATCGTCGTCGCCGAACCCGTCTTCGACGGCGAGGACGTCGTCGGGGCGCTGGTGTCGGTGTCGGACACCCGCGCGCTGGAGCGCAGCATCTGGCTGAGCTGGGGGCTGCTCACCGCGGGCGGTGTCGCCGTGGCCCTGCTGGCCGTGCTCATCGCCGACCGCACCGCCGGCTGGGTGCTGCGGCCCGTGCGGGTCGTGGACGCCGCCATGGAACGCATGGGCTCGGGCCGCCTCGACGAACGCATCCCGCCGTCGACCGGGCCGCCCGAGCTGCGGGAGGTGGTCACGCGGTTCAACGAGATGGCCGAACGGGTCGAGCACCTCATGCGGCGTCAGCAGGAGTTCGTGGCCAACGCCTCCCACGAGCTGCGCAACCCGCTCAACGCCCTGATGCTGCGCATCGAGGGGCTCGCCCTGACCGTGCCGTGCGAGCAGGTCGAGGACGTCGAGCACGTGCGTGCCGAGGCGGTGCGGATGGCGCAGATCCTCGACGCCCTGCTGCTGCTCGCCGAGGACGGGAGCAGCGGGACGGCCCAGCCGGTGGACCTGGTCGAGCTCGCGGCCCGACGGATCGAGGGGTGGCGGCTGCTCGAGGACGGCCGGACGGTCCGGCTGGCCACGCCGGACCGTCCGGTGTGGGCCGCCATCGACCCGACGGCCCTGGGCACCGCGCTCGACACCATCGTGGACAACGCGCTGAAGTTCTCCCCGGCCTCCGAACCGCTCGAGATCACGGTCGCGGACGCCGAGGGCCGGTGCGAGATCGTCGTCCGCGACCACGGTCCCGGCGTCGCCCCCGACCAGCTCGAACGGCTGACCGAGCGGTTCTGGCGCAGCCCCGGCCACAGCAACGTCCGGGGGTCCGGGCTCGGGCTGGCGATCGCCTCCGAGCTGCTGGCCTCGGCCGGCGGGGGGCTCCGTCTCGAGCTCCCGGACGACGGCGGGCTGCGCGCCCACCTGCAGGTCCGTCCGTGGGACGAGGAGCGGCCGTGAACCGACGGGTGGGGAGGTCGCTGACGGCCGCGGTGCTGACCCTCGTGGTCCTGGCCGGGTGCTTCGTCACCGACGACACCTCCGGGGCGGGCCGCCTGCCGGACCGGATCACCATCGCCACGGGCGGCACGACGGGCATCTACCACGCGTACGGCCGCGCGCTGGCCGAGGTGCTGGAGGACCGGCACGGCGTCGAGACCGAGGTGCTGACCACCGGCGGCTCGGTGGAGAACCTGGAGCTGCTCGCCGTCGGCGAGGCGCAGGTGGCGTTCAGCGCCGCCGACGCCGTCACCGACGCCGTGCACGGGACGGGGTCGTTCGACGAACCCGTCGACCTGCGGGCCCTGGGCCGGGTCTACGACGACTTCGCGCACCTCGTGGTCCCCGCGGACTCGCCGGTGCGCGAGCTGGCCGACCTGCGCGGCCTGCGGGTCTCCGTCGGGGCCCCCCGGTCGGGGACGTCGCTCATCGCCCGGCGCGTGCTCACGGCCGGGGAGGTCCCGGAGTCCGACCTGCGCGTCCTCGAGCTGGGGATCACCGAGTCGTTGGACGCGCTGGGCACCGGGCGGATCGACGCCTTCTTCTGGTCCGGCGGGTTGCGCACGCCCGGTCTGGTCCAGCTCGCCGAGGAGACGCCCGTCCGTCTGGTGCCCCTGGACGGCGTCGTGGACGAGCTGCGCGAGCAGTTCGGTCAGGGCTACCGCCACGGCACGGTCCCGGAGGGCATCTACGGCCTGGACGCCGACGTCGAGACGTTGGCCGTGCCCAACGTCCTGGTGGTCCCGGCGTCGCTGCCCGAGGAGGCCGCCTACGCGCTGGTCGCGACGCTGTTCGCGGCCCGCTCGGAGCTGGCCGAGCAGGTCGCCTCCGCGGCGATGCTGGACCGGACCCGGGTCATCTACACCGAGCCCGCCGCCCTGCACGCCGGGGCGCTGCGGTACTACCGCGACGTCAAGGACTGACCGGCCCCGAGGGTCGCCCCGCCGCCGGGGCCGCCGCGTCCGGCAGCGGGGGGACGGTCCGCAGCCGGTGCCCCACCCCGCCCCGCCAGGGGGTCTCCGGCGTCACGGTGGGCGGGTAGCCGTCCGGGTTCGCGAGCTGCCAGCGCCAGTGGTCGCCGCAGATCTCCTCCAGACCGCGCCGGGCGTGCCAGCCCAGGGCGTGCGCGGCGCGCCGGGGGTCGGCCACGAGGCGGGCCGCCGTCGAGGGGGCCGCCCCGACGACCTGGTGCGGCACCGCGCGTCCGGTGACCCGCTCGAACGTCCGGATCACCTCCAGCACGCTGGTGGCGCGGCCGGAACCGAGGTTCCAGGTCGTGAACCCTCCGGGCGCGGACTCCAGCGCCTCCAGCGCGGCCACGTGGCCCGCCGCGGCGTCGACCACGTGCACGACGTCGCGCACGGGTGTGCCGTCCGCGGTGGCGTGCTCCCCGCCGAGCACCTCGACGACGGGCCGCCGCCCGGCCGCGACCTGACCGATCCGGGTCAGCAGGCCGGGCGCCGCGTGCGCGGTGTGCTCCCCGAGACGGCCCGAGGGGTGGGCCCCGGCGGTGGTGAAGCAGCGCACCACGGCGACCCGCAGGGTCGGGTCCTGGCCGACGAGGTCCCGCAGCAGGTGCTCGTTCGTGGCGAGGCTGCGGCCCAGGGGGGAGACCGGCGCGAGCGGCGACTCCTCGTCCAGCGCGTCGCCGTCGTCGGACGGGCCGTAGACGGCGGCCGAGGACGACAGCACGAGGCGGTGCACCTCGTACCAGGTCATGCAGCGCAGCAGGGTGAACAGGCTCGACAGGTTCGTCTCGTAGGTGTCCAGCACGCGGCGGTCACCGAGCCGGCCGGACCGCTGCCCGGCGAGGTGCACGACGGCGTCGAACCGCGCCGTCGCGAAGATCCGCTCCATCGCGTCGATGTCGGCCACGTCGGCGGCGTGCGTCGTGACCTGCCGGCCGGCGACGCCCTCGGCGCGCGCCAGCGCGGCCGGGCTGCCGCCGACGAAGCTCTCCACGACGTCCACGTCGTGTCCCGCCTCGAGCAGCGACAGCACGACGTGGGAACCCAGGTAGCCGGCCCCACCGGTGACCAGGACCCGCATCTGACGTGACCCCCGAACCTCTCGACGTGGTGCACATGCTGGTGGTCGGTCACCGCCCCGGCCCAGGGGGGTTGAGGGAATCCTGAGCATCTCGCGCGACCTGTGGTGATCTGTGCCACTCTGCCGTCATGGTCCGACTCCTCGCTCGTACGGCCGTCTTCCTCCTCGCGGCGGCGATCGGTGTGGTCCTGACGGACGTCCTGTTCGCGGCCTTCGACTGGCAGACGTTCGACGTCGTGTGGGACGACCCGCTGGGCTTCGTGGTGGCCGTCGTGCTCTTCGCGGTGGTGCAGGCGGTGATGTCCCCGTTCTTCGCCCAGCTCGCCCGTCGCAACGCCCCGACGCTGGTCGGCGCGGTGGGGCTGATCAGCACCTACGTCGCCCTGCTGGTGGCCTCGCTCGTCTCCGACGGGCTGGAGATCTCCGGCTGGCAGGGGTGGGTGATCGGCCCGGTGATCGTGTGGCTCGTGACGATGCTCGCCACGTTCCTGCTGCCGGCCTTCATCCTCAAGCAGGCCGTCGAGGAGCGCCGCGACGACCGCGCCTGACGCCCGTCCCGACCGGCCCGACGGGTCGGCCGGCCTCGACGACGGCACCGAGCCCCTGCCCCCGGGCGGTGCGCGCCGTCGCCTGGTGGCCGCGGCCCTGCTGACCCTGGCCCCCGGCGTCGCCCTCGGGCTCGTCGACCCGGTGCTGGTGATGCCCTGGCTGCTCGGGCTGCTGCCCCCGCTGACCGCGGCGGCCGCCTCCCCGCGTCGTCCCGTCCTGGTCGCGGTCGCCACCGGCGTCCTCGTCCTCCTCGCCCCCCTCGCGGGCGCGCACGCGGGGACCGCCACGGTGTTCATGACGGCCGTCGCGGCGACGGTGGGGCTCGCCGCGGCGTACGGCCGGACCGCGGGGGGCACCGTGCTGGCGACGACGGTCGCGGTCTACACGATCGCGCCGCCGGCCCTGACCGACGTCGACCCCCGCACGCTGGCGGGTGCCTGGCCCGCGGCGCTGACCGTGCTCCTGGCCGGCCTGTGGACGGCACTGCTGGTCGCGGTGCTGACCGGCGGGCTGCCCCGACGCGAGAGTCCGCGCGTGACCCGGGCCGAGAGCGCGTTCTACGCGGGCGCGCTCGTGGTCCTGACCGCGGCCGGCACGTGGTGGGCCGTCACCTACTACCCGGACACCCACTCGTGGTGGCTGCTGCTCACCTTCTACGTGGTGCTCGTGCCGCGCGCCGGCGAGATCGCGGCCCGCGCGGTCGCCCGGGCCGGCGGGACCGTCCTCGGCGGTGTCCTCGCCGCCGGCCTGGTGGCGCTCGACCTGCCCGGGCCCGTGCTGACCGTCGTCACCGTGCTCGCCCTCGTGGCGACGGTCGTCGCCACGGCCGCGGCCCCGCTGTGGGTGCTCGCCGCCCTGCTGACGGTCAGCGTCGTGCTGACCAGCCCGGAGGGGCCGGAGACGGCCGCCTGGGTGCGTGTCGTGCTGACGCTGGTCGGGGCCGGCTCGGCGCTCGGGGTGCTGCTGCTCGCGCGGTGGCTGCGGTCAGACCACGCCGGCGCTGCCCAGCAGCGACCCGACGGCGAACGTGGCGCCGAGCGCGAGCGCGCCCCCGACGACCACCCGCAGGACGGCCCGCCCGATCCGGGCGCCGCCGATCCAGGCGCCGACCCCACCGGTCAGGGCCAGCGCGACGAGGACGGCGACGAAGGTCGCGGCGACCTTGGCGGGTTCGGGCACGAGGAGCACCGTCGCGAAGGGCAGCAGGCCCCCGATGGCGAACGCGACGAACGAGGCGAAGGCGGCGTGCCACGGTGAGACGACGTCGTCGGCGTCGATGTGCAGCTCCACGGTCAGGTGGGCGCGCAGGGCGTCGTGCTCGGTGAGCTCGACGGCGACCTGCCGCGCGGTCTCCTCGGACAGGCCGCGGTCACGGTAGATCCCGGCGAGCTCCTCCAGCTCCGCCTCGGGCATCGTGGCGAGCTCGTGCTTCTCCTTGGCGATGAGCGCCTTCTCGGTGTCCGACTGGGAGGACACGGAGACGTATTCGCCCAGCGCCATCGAGATGGCCCCGCCGACGAGGGCGGCGAGGCCGGCGGTCAGCAGCGCCGCCTGCTCGCTGGTCGCCGCGGCGACGCCGACGACGACGGCCGCGACCGAGACGATGCCGTCGTTCGCCCCCAGGACGCCCGCGCGCAGCCAGTTGAGTCGCTGCGCGAGCCCCGTCCGGTGGGGTTCGTCGGCGTGGGTGCGCACCTCGGGTCCGCTGCTCATGCCACCAGGTAAGCACTCCCGAGCAGGCCTCGCCAGCAAGGCAAGGCTGGCCGAATCCTGCCCTTCCCGGCCGCTCGGCCCCGGGCTGTGCGGGGCGCCGCGGCCTCAGTCGTGCGTCGGGTGCTCGTGCTCGGGGTGGGTCTCGGGTTCGACCTGGAACGTCGTGTGCTCGATGCCGAAGTGGTCGCGGACGCAGTCCTGCAGCTCGTCGAGGATCGCCCCGGCGTGGCCGTCCCGGAAGCACTCCGCCTCGACGACGACGTGCGCCGAGAGCTGCGGCAGCCCGGTGGCGATGAGCGAGGCGTGCACGTCGTGGATCTCGTGCACGTGCTCGACCCCGAGCAGGTGGCTGCGGACCTCGTCCAGGTCGACACCCGGCGGCGTGGACTCGAGCAGCACGGCGGTGGTGTCGCGCAGCAGCAGCACGGCGCGCGGCAGGATCAGGGCGCCGATGAGCAGCGCCGCGACCGAGTCGGCCTGCTGCCAGCCGGTCGTGGCGATGACGACCGCCGCCACGACGACGGCCAGCGATCCCAGCGCGTCGTTGAGCACCTCGAGGAACGCGGCCCGCAGGTTGAGGTTCGCGCTGCGGCGCCCGACGAGGACGGCCAGGGCCGCGAGGTTGCCGACCAGGCCGATCACGCCGAAGACGACGAGCTCCGTCCCGGGGATCTCGGGCGGGTCCTGCAGCCGCTGCACCGCCTCGACGACCACGAACACGCCGACGCCGAGGAGCAGCGCGGCCTGGGCGAGGGCGGCGAGCACCTCGGCCCGCCGCAGTCCCCAGGTACGCCGCGGGGTGGCCGGGCGCGTCGCGGCGTGGGCGGCCAGGAGCGCCATCCCCAGCCCCGCGGCGTCGGTGAGCAGGTGCGCCGTGTCGACCAGCAGGGCGAGGCTGCCGGTGACCACCGCGCCGACGACCTGGGCCACGACGATGCCCGCCGTGATGCCGAAGGCCAGGCCGAGACGGCCGCGGTGGGTGCCGGGCCCGGAGTGGTCGTGCGCCATGGTCGGAACCTCAGCGCACGCGCGGCGGGTGGGTCCGGGGCGGTGCGCCCGGGGCGGGGGCCACCCGGACGGACGCCTCGGTGTGCGACGCGGTGGTGGCCATGGGGGCGACGATACAGGCACGGCCGTGCCGTTCCGGGCCGTGCCGTCACTCGCCCAGGCGTGCCGGCAGCTCCGCGGTGACGACCAGGCCGCCGTCGGTCCCGGACCCGACGTCGAGCGTGCCCCCGAGCAGCGCCGCCCGGTGGCGGACGGCGGCGAGTCCGGGGTCCTCGCCGAAGCCGGAGGCGAGGCTCCGTCCGTCGTCGGCGACGACGATGCGCAGCCGGCCCGCGGCGACGACCAGGCGGACCTGCACGCGGCGTCCCCCGGTGGCGTCCCGCACGTCCCGCAGCACCTCCTGCACGATCCGGAAGGCCGCGGCGTCGACCATCGCGTCGATCGAGCCGCGGGGCACGTCGACCCGCGTCGACACGTCGACACCGGCGGCGAGGACGGGCTGGACGAGTGCGGCCAGGCCGGCCGGTCCGGTGGCCGCGGGCAGGTGCTCCCGCGCCGCGGTGTCCGCGTCGTGACCCGCCCGCGCCGGGTCGAGCGCGCCCCGCAGCAGCAGGGTCGTCGCCCGCAGCTCGTGCACGGTGGCCGATGTCGCCTCGCGCACGTGGCGCAGCGCCGTGCCGGCCGCGTCGTCGTCGCGGCCCATCGCGCCGGCCGCCACGTCGGTGTGCAGGGCCACGAGCGACAGGTTGTGGCCGACGACCTCCTGCAGGTCCAGTGCGACCCGCAGCAGCTCCTGCTGGCGGCGGTGCCGGGCGTCGTCCTCGGGTCCGTCCGGCGCTTCCGGCGCTTCCGGTGGGTGCAGGGCGCTCGGTGCGGTCGCGGTGGAGGGTGCCGCCGGCGTGGGGGGCTCGTCCGGTCCGAGCGTCCCGGCCCCCGCCACGGCCGACGGCGCAGCCGACTGCGCGGTACGTCGCCACCGGAGCAGCAGGCCGAGGCACACGGCCGCCGTCACCAGCGCCGCGCCGAGGACCAGCTCCACGAGCGAGTCGGAGGCGAGACCCGTCCCGGGCGGTCCGAGGGCCGGTGCCGCGACGACCAGCGCCGCGCCGGCCCCGGCCGCCCAGCGCTCGTGCCCCTGCGCGGTGGCCGCGCAGAGCGCCGTCACCGCGGCCAGCGGCGTCCCCAGCGCACCGAGCCCCTCCGCGGCGCACACGAGGACGCCGACGGAGGTCAGCACCACCATCAGGACCGGGGCGGGCCGCCGCAGCAGCACCAGGAGGCCGAAGCCGACCGCGGCGAGGACACCGAGGAGCCCCGCGTGCCGACCGACCAGGACGGCGCCGGTGAGCACCAGCATCGTCCCCAGCGCCGCCGCGACGTCGACCAACCAGGGCGCCGGGCGCGGGGCAGGAGCGACGGTGGCGTCGTCGACGTCGACGACACCTCCGGGGACCGGCAGGGCGGGCACGTCGACAGCGTAGGGCCGACTCCCCGCCCGTGCAGTCGGGAGGCCGGAGGTCCGGTCCGGCGCGACGATGGAACCATGAGCGGACCGTCGGCACCGACCGGTGCCGGATCGGACGGGGTGCGGCGCACACGGCTGCGGTGGTTCGTGCAGCGCTACCCCTGGGTGGCGGCATCCCTGCTGGTGCTGGTCGTCGTGCTCGGGCTGCTGGCCGGCGGCCAGGAGACGACGGCGCGCTGGGTCGGGTCCGCCTGGGCGCTGGTCGTGGGCCTGCGCGTCGCCGGGCACATGGTCCGTGACGTCCTCGCCGGGCACTGGGGCGTCGACCTGCTCGCGCTGACCGCGATCGTCGCGACGGTCGTCGTCGGCGAGTACGTGGCGTCGCTGGTCGTCGTGCTCATGCTAACCGGTGGGCAGGCGCTGGAGGACTTCGCCGCGCACCGGGCGCGCCAGGAGCTGCGCGCGCTGCTGGAACGCGCACCCACCCGTGCCCACCGGCTGGGACCCGACGGCACGATTACCGACGTCGACGTCGCCGACCTCGGTCCCGGCGACCTCGTCCTCGTCCGCCCCGCCGAGGTGGTGCCGGTGGACGCCGAGCTGGTGGGGCCGGAGACCGACTTCGACGAGTCCTCGCTCACCGGCGAGAGCCTGCCGGTCACCCGGCACGTCGGGGACCCGGTGCTCTCCGGCGCGCTGAACACCGAGCAGGCCGTGACCCTGCGGGCCACGGCGGCCGCGGCGGACAGCCAGTACGCCCGCATCGTGGCCATGGTCCGCGAGGCCGCCGAGTCCCGGGCGCCGGTGGTGCGCCTCGCGGACCGGTACGCCGTGCCCTTCACCCTCTTCGCCTTCCTCGTGGCGGGGGCCGCGTGGGTGTACCACCGCGACCCCACCGTGGTGGCCGAGGTGCTCGTGGTCGCCACCCCGTGCCCGCTGCTCATCGCCGCCCCGGTGGCGTTCCTCGGCGGCATGAGCCGGGCGGCCCGGCACGGCCTCATCGTCAAGGACGCCGGCACCCTGGAGCAGCTGTCCGCGGTGCGGTCCGTCGCCTTCGACAAGACCGGCACCATCACCCTCGGCCGTCCCACGCTGCTGGCCGTCCACCCCCGCCCCCCGTGGAGCGCGGACGACCTGCTGCGGCTCGCGGCGTCGGCCGAGCAGTACTCCTCGCACGTGCTGGCCACCACGATCCAGGACGCCGCCACGCGGCGCGGGCTGGACCTGCTCGGCGCCCGGAGCGCCCGGGAGGAGGCGACGCACGGTGTCGCGGCCGACGTCGGCGGCCACGACGTCGTCGTCGGCAAGCGGCAGCGGGTCGCCTCCGCCGCGCCCGACGTCGAGGAGCAGAACCTGGGGCCGGGCGAGCTCGCCGTCTACGTGGCCGTCGACGGCCGCTTCGCCGGCACGCTGGTGATGAGCGACCCCGCCCGCTCCGACGCCCGGCGAACGATGGACGAGCTCGCCGGTCTCGGGATCACGCGCACGATGATGCTCAGCGGCGACTCCCGCTCCACCGCCGAGCACATCGCCGCGGCGGTGGGCATCGCCCAGGTGGACGCCGAGTGCCTGCCCGAGGACAAGGTGCGCATCGTCCGCGACCTGCCCGACCGGCCCGTGATGATGGTCGGGGACGGGGTCAACGACGCCCCGGTCCTGGCCGCCGCCGAGGTCGGCGTGGCGATGGGGGCGCGGGGTTCGACGGCGGCCAGCGAGTCCGCGGACGTGGTCATCCTCACCGAGGACCTCGTCCGGACGGCCACCGCCGTGCGCGTCGGACGACGGACCATGACCGTCGCGCTGCAGAGCATCTGGCTGGGGATCGCGCTGTCCGTGGTCCTCATGGGGATCGCCGCCACCGGCGTGATCCCGGCCGTCGTCGGAGCCCTGAGCCAGGAGGTCGTCGACCTGCTCGCGATCCTCAACGCGTTGCGCGCCCTGCAGGACGACCGTCACGAACGGGTACGCCGTCCGGCGCGGGCCGTCCCGGCCGAGGGGGCGCGCGCCCGCTGAGGGGCGGCGCTACCGTGGCGGCATGGGTCTGGTCACCCGCATGCTGCGCACCCGCTGGCTGGTCCGCGCACCGATCTGGCTGTACCGCGCCGGCCTCGGAGCGCTGCTCGGCGACCGGCTGCTGATGCTGCAGCACCGGGGGCGCACGACGGGCGAGGCCCGCTTCGTGGTGCTCGAGGTCGTCGGGCGGCCCTCCGCGGACCGGCTGGTGGTGGCCTCGGGGCTCGGCCCCCGTCCCCAGTGGTACCGCAACATCGTGGTCGAGCCCCGGGTGCTGGTCTCCGTGGGCCGGCGGCGCGACGTGCGTGCCGTCGCCGAACCGCTCGACCCCGACGCCGGTGTGGCGCGGCTCGAGGAGTACGCCGCACAGCATCCCGCCGCCTGGGCGGCGCTGCGGCCGGTCGTGTCCGAGTGGGCCGAACCCCTGGGCGCCGCCCGGGGCGAGCCCGACTGGCGGCGCGTCGTCCCGGTGGTCGAGCTGCGGCTCCTGGACGGCTGACCGGCGCGGTCGCCGCGTCGGCGCTCGCGGGCGCGTCCGGCCCGGACCCGGTCTCGGGCGGGTCGGCGCACACGGCCGCCGCGACCCGGTCGACCAGGGCGTCGATCGTGAGGTCCGGCGGCACGTCGGCACCGACCGGTGCCCGCGTCGCCACGAGGACGAGCGCCTCGCACGCCACGGTCGCGACGGCGGTCACGCGCCACCGTGCTCCCGTGCGGTCGGTCTCGACGCCGGTGAGGCCGGTCACGGCCGGCGCCGGTCCGTCCGCCGGGCCGGGCCCCGTCAGCGGGCGCACCGCCGTCAGCGACGCACCGCCGCGCCGGGCCGTGTCCTGCAGGCGTTCGCGCCGGCCGGGCCGGTGGACCCGGTCGTGCATCTCGTCGCGGCGGAACGCCGCCGCCCCGGGGCCGGCCTCCACCGAGGCCACCACGCTCGTGTAGACCTCCACGTCCCCCTGGCGGACCCCGGCCGTCGCGGTCACCGTGTCCTCCTCGACCACGAGCCGCAGCGGCCTGCCGTCGGCGAGATAACGCTGGCCCGGCAGCAGGTACGGCGCCGGGTCGTGCGGCGGGACCGCGGACACCCACCGCGCCTCGACCGGGACCGCCTCCGTGCTCCCGGCGGGGAAGTCGTCCGGCGTCAGCGCCCAGGTACCCGGGTGCCACCGCTGCTGCAGGGCGGCGCGCAGCGGCGGGCCGCCGACCAGCACCGCGACGAGCAGCGCGAAGAGCACCGCCGTCGCGACGGGCACGACGATCTCTCCCCGCCAGCCGCGGGTCGGCGCCGTGTGGCCGGCCGTCACGACCGCTCTCCCAGCCGCCGCCCCAGGCCCGAGTGCACGTCGAACGAGTCGCGGAAGGTGATGGTCATGGTCTGCGAGTCCGCCGCCCAGCGTCGTGCGGCGTCGTCGATCGCGTCGGGCGGCAGACCCCGGTCGGCGAGCTCCCGGCGCCACGCGGTCTCGAAGGGCGTCACGACCCGTTCCCGCAGGGTGTCCTCGGTCGCGAGCACCTCCTCGCGGGCGGCACCGACGTGGTCGGGCCCCAGCGGCGGCAGGAGCGTGCCGAGCCCGAGCAGGCCGAGCGATGTCCGCGCCCCGACCGGCGTCGTGGCCAGGTTCAGCCCGGTCGAGTACAGCAGCGCGTCCTCGGCGGCGGCGTCCTGGGCGACGGAGATCGTGCCCGAGGCGATGGAGCCGACGACGGCGGCCCCGTCCGCGACGCCGGCCTGCGCGAGCGCTTCCGCGTCGGCGGCCCCGACACCCTCCGCCGTCGCCGTGGCGGCGGCCGCGGCCACCGCGATGTCGACCTGCCGCAACCAGTGACCGGAGGCGGTCTCCGTGGTCGAGGTCGCGGCGACGACGTCCCGGAGCGCGAACGCGTCCAGCCGGGGCTGCACGACCTCCGGCACCGGCTCGGCGCCCTCTGCCAGCGGGGGCAGCCCCCGGACGCCCGGCGCGGGCGGCGAGCCGTCGGCCGACGGGTGCCACGCGGCGTCGTCGGCCGAGACGAGGTACGGCGCGTACGCCGCCGCGACGTGCCGGCTCGCGGCGTCGGACACCGGGTACGCCCCCGCGAGCAGACCCCCGGGTGCGACGAGCGCCGTCGTGGCCGCGGAGCTCGCCAGGGCCGCCCGGACCTGCTGCGGGGCGTCGGCACCGGGGTGCGTCCCGGCGCCGATGGCGGCGGCGAGCAGGCCGGTGACGGCGGTGCCGCCGTCGGGCCAGCCGTCCGGTGGTGCCACGCCGAACCAGGCGTGCGCGCGGTCGGTCACGTCGGCGGCGGTGGTGCCGGGCGGTGCCAGGTGGCGCAGTGCGGCGTCCGGGTCGGCAGCCAGGCCGGTGGCGACCGCCACGGTGAGGGTGCCGGTCGCGGCGGTGTCGGCCTCGCTGCTTCCGGTCGCACCGTGGCGCTCGACGAGGGCGTCCGCGGCACCGCGGTGGACGTCGGCCGGCAGGGCAGGGCGCAGCAGCGCGGCGGCGAGGTCGGCCCGGTCGCCGAGCTCGTGGAAGCCAGGAGGTAGCGCGGAGACCAGGGCGTTCCCCAGCGCGTACCGCTCGGTCGGCGTGGCGTGCCGCGCCCAGGCGGCCAGCCCGGTGGCCAGCGCCTCCCGGGTCGGCCCGGCGACGGCCCCGACGCCCAGCGCGGCGTAGAGCTCCGCGGGCCCGACCCGTTCCCACAGGGCCGTCCACAGCACCGGGTCGTCGCCGGCCGCGGCCAGGGCGGCGACCGTCCCCTCGCGGAGCTCCTGGCGCTCCGCGGGGTCGGCGCCGGCGACCGCCCCCGCCGACAGCCGCTCCGCGAGCCGCACGCCGTCGGCCCAGCGGCTGCCGAGGTCCGCCAGGGTCGTGCCGTCGGCGACCGCCCACCGCACGAGGTCCGGGTGCCCGAGCCCGCCGAGCCGGCGGGCGGCGACCCGGGAGCTGGTCTCCTTGGTCTCCCGCACGCGGTACCACCGGCGCTCGGCGTCGAGGACGTCGTCGTGGGCGGCGTCCCGGCGTGCCCGTGCCTCCGCGGCGAGCCGTGCCGCGTCCAGGTGGCGCAGGTCCGCCGTGTCGAGACCCAGCTGCCAGGCCGCGGCCTCGTCGGCCTCGGCCCGGCGCACCCGCGTCCACGCCTCCTCGCGCTGCGCGATCGCCTGGAGAGCCTCGTGCTGCTCGCGGGCCAGCCCCGCCGCGCGGTCGGCCAGCACGCGCGCCGTCTCGCGCAGCACCCGGTCGCTCAGCCGGACCCGAGCCATCAGGTCGTCCAGCGCCGTCCGGGCCGTGTCGACGGCGGCCGACCGCTGGCGCGTCATGGTCGTGTCCAGGCCCACCAGGTCGGAGTGCACCGTGGACAGGGCGGCGGACGCGCGCGAGGCGCCGCTCGCCAGGGAGTCCAGGACCTCGGGCGACCCGCTCAGGGGCTCGAACGGCCGGTCCACCGTCATCCGGCACCGTCCGTGCGGACCACCGGGGCGGGCGTCACGGCGGCGGCGGCGACGCGTTGCGCCGTCGTGCCCTCGGCGGTGTCGAAGGTGGCGGCGGTCCGCGCGAGCCGGTCCCCGAGACCCTCCAGGGTCGCGGCGAGCGTGGCCCGGAGCGGTCCCCATGCCGCCGTCAGGTCGTCGATCGCGGCGCCGAGCGCGGGGTCGCCGGCCGCCGCACCGGCACCGGTCCCGGTGAGATCGTCGGCCATCGCGGCAGGGTCCAGCCGGTCCGCGGCCGCGTGCGCCCGCCGTCCGGCCGCGGCGAGGTCGTCGGTGTCCAGGTCGAGGTGCGCCATGCGGCCGGACGCTAGTGCGCCGACGTGCCGGCACACCGGCGTCGTCCACAGGCTGTGGACGCCTCAGTCCCACCAGAGCCGGTACCAGTGCTCGGCCGGGCCGTCCGGCGACAGGTCACCGGGCCGGCCCCACCAGCGGGTGACCTCGTGCGGCGGGACGCGGGCGTCGTCCACCCCGAGGGAGGCGACGAACCGCTCCAGCTCGTCGCACTGGCACCCGGGGCCGTGATGGTCACCGAGCACGAAGGCGTGGTCGGTGCGCACCAGCACCCCCTCGACCGTCACGCGTTCGTCGCAGCGGCCCGGGCCCACCACGTAGCCGTGCGCGCGCAACCGGTCGGGATGGCGGACGACGGCACGCAGCACGGTGCCGATGGTCGGGCCGTCGTTCTGCCGTTCGACGGCGAGGTAGTCGTCGTCGAGCCGGTCGAGCAGGGCGGCCGCCACCGGCTGGTCCAGCTCGGCGAACCGGTAGAAGGACGACGCGCCGGCGCTGTCGGGCACCAGGACGGGTTCGAGCACCTCGTGCAGACCCGCGCGCAGCAACCAGCCGTGCCGGTCGGGGCACCAGTGGTGCGGTCGGTCGGGGTCGCCCGCGAGCCGTTCCTCGGCCCGCCAGGCGGTCGCCAGGTCGACCGGCTCGGGGTGGACGAAGCGGCGGCCGGGCCGGGTGGGACGTCCGGTCGGTCCGGCGGGCGGCAGGGTCGGGGTCGGCAACGGGGCTCCTCGGTTCCGGGGGCGGTGTGCAGGCCACGGTGCCGTGCCGTCGGGGCCGTCGTCGGGTCGTCGCGGCGGGTCGGTGTCCCGCTGTGGAGGCCGGGGTCGGTGGGTGGGCGTCACGCGTTGCGCCAGGGGAGAACCGGCGTGACAAGTCGCCGCCGACGGCGCATGCTCGGAACTGATGTCTGACTCCACCACGCGACCCGTGCCGCGCACCTACCCGCCGACTCCGACGAGCGAACCGGTCAGCGACGAGCTTCTCGTGGTCCACCTCAAGGGTCGAGACACGGAGTACTTCCGGCGTCCCGAGCTCATCAGCCACGAGGTCGGCGACGGCGTGCTCACGGTCACGCTCGCCGGCACCGGCGACACCCCGCGCCGCACCCGCCACTTCCCGCTCGGGGAGGTCCTCGAGTACGTCGTCGAGGCTCCCAGCGCCGCCTACGAGACGGCGTTCGACGCCTGGACGCGCGCCGAGTTCGGTGTCGACGCCGAGACCTACCGGTCGATGCGGGACACCTCCGAGGGCGTGGCGATGGCCGAGAAGATGCGACGGCAGATCGCCGAGGGCCTCGGCGTCGACCCGGACCAGGTGCACTTCGGCGGCTCCTTCACGATCGACGAGGACGACGACTGGGACTCCTCGCCCGACGACGACCAGTAGCCGCGCGGGCCGGCCGATGAGTTCCGGCCCCCCGTCCCGTCGCTACCGGTATGGCCACGACGACCCGCACGCTCGACCTGCCCGGCGCGACGGTGACCTACGACGTCCGGGAACCGGCGCACGACGGCGGGCACGCCCCGCTGCTCGTGGTCGGCAACCCGATGGCGGCCGACGGCTTCGACCAGCTCGTCCCCGCGCTGGACGACCGCCTCGTGGTCACCTACGACCCCCGTGGCACCGGACGGTCGCGCCCCGTCGCCGCCGACGCCCAGCTCACCGTCGACCGGCACGGTGAGGACCTGCACGCCGTCGCCCGGGCCGTCGGGCCCGGGCCGTTCGACGTCTTCGGGAGCTCGGGCGGCGCCGCGGCCGCCCTGGCCTGGGCGGCCGGGCACCCGGGCGAGGTGCGGCGGCTGGTCGCCCACGAGCCCCCGCTGACCGCGCTGCTCGCCGACCGCGACGTCGCGGTCCGTGCCCAGGCCGACATCGTGGACACCTACCGTCGCGCCGGGTTCGGCCCCGCGATGGCCAAGTTCCTGCGGCTGGTGTTCGCGACGGAACCGCTCACCGAGGACTTCCTCGACCAGCCCGACCCGGACCCGGCGGAGTTCGGCCTGCCCACCGAGGACGACGGCCGGCGCGACGACCTGCTCCTGGGGACGTCGCTGGCCGTCATGCCCGTGTGGGAGCCGCCCCTGGAGTCCCTCCGGGCGGCCACCCGCGCCGGCGGTCTGCAGGTGCTGCCCGCCGTCGGCGCCGGGTCCCCGCCCGGTGAGATGGCGTACCGGGGTGCGGTCGCGCTGGCCGAGGCCCTCGACGTCCCGGTCGTCGTCTTCCCCGGGGACCACGGCGGTTTCGCCCGGCACGAGTGGGCCCCGGACAACGACCCGGCCGCGTTCGCGACCCGGCTGCGCGAGGTCCTGGCCTGCTGACGAGCGGCGAGGCAACGCCGCCGTCACAATCGTGCGCGATCATGGGGGCGGACGGTCCGTCGGCCCGTCCGTCCTGCTCACGCATCCTGGAGGCCCGAGGCATGACCTCGATCGTGGTCGTCGGCTCCGTCAACGCCGACCTCGTCGCGCGCGTCCCCGCGCTGCCCGTCACGGGGGAGACGGTGCTCGCCGACTCCATGACCGTGATCCCCGGGGGCAAGGGGGCCAACCAGGCGGTCGTGGCCGCCCGGCTCGGCGGCGACGTCGCGCTGCTCGGGGCCATCGGCTCCGACGCCTTCGCCGACATCGCGCTCGTCGGGCTGCGTGACGCCGGCGTGGACCTGGACGGGGTCGAGACGGTCGAGGGACCCACCGGTGTGGCGCAGATCTGGGTGGACGACGACGGCGAGAACTCGATCGTCGTCGTCCCGGGCGCCAACCGTGCCGTCGACGCGGACGTCGTCGCCCGCCACCACGACCTCGTGGCCGGTGCTGACGTCGTCGTGCTGCAGGGGGAGATCCCGCTGCGGGGGTCCGAGGCCGCGGCCCGTGCCGGCCGGGGCCGGGTGCTGCTCAACCTCGCGCCCGTCGTGCCGGTCGCCACCGACGTGCTGGCGCTGGCCGACCCGCTGGTGGTGAACCACGCGGAGGCCGAACGGCTGCTGGAGGAGTCCGAGCGGCCGGTGCCCGAGTCGCCGTTCGCCGTCATCGCCGAGCTGCACGGCCTCGGTCCGCGGTCGGTGGTGCTCACCCTCGGCCCCGCCGGTGCCGTGGTGCTCGAGCCCGCCGCCGGGGTGGGCGAACCGGTCGTCGTGCCGACGCCGCACGTCGAGGCCGTGGACACCACGGGCGCTGGCGACGCGTTCGTCGGGGCCCTGGCCTACCGCGTCAGCCAGGGCGACACGCTCGTCGACGCGGCCCGGACGGCCGTGCGGGTCGGCGCGTTCTCCGTCGCGACCCACGGTGCCCAGCCGTCCTTCCCGACGGCCGACGACGTGCTGCCGTCCGTGCGTGCCTGATGCCACCGCTGCCCGGCGCTCAGTGCCGGGCCACGTAGTAGGCGTTGACGAAGTCGTCGGGGACGGACGCCACGCTCACGTCCGAGAAGCCCGCGTCGGCGAGCATCCGCTGCGCGGTCTGCCGTCCCCAGACGGTGCCCAGACCCTCTCCTCCCTGCGCGAGCGAGACCGTCAGGCAGTGCATCGTCGAGACGGTGTAGAGGAACGGCGCCCAGGGGACGTCGATGTTGTCGTCCACGGTGCTGGAGGCGTCCATGTCCACCATGAGGAAGGTGCCGTCGGCGTCGAGGTGCTCGGCGACCTGGGCCAGCACCCGTGCCGGGTACGCCTGGTCGTGGACGGCGTCGAAGGCGGTGATCAGGCCGAAGGTACCGGTGCCGGACAGGTCGGCGACGTCGCGGACCTCGACGTGCACGTTGCCCAGCCCGAACGCGTCGGCCTCGCCGCGGGCAGCCGCGACGGCGTCGGGCAGGAAGTCGTATCCGTGGAAGTCGCTCTCGGGGTAGGCGTGCGCCAGCAGGTTGAGCGCGTGGCCCTGACCGCACCCGATGTCCGCGACCCGGATCCCGGTACGCAGGCGGTCGTCCAGCCCGTCCACGAGCGGGACGATGCGGTCCAGCAGCGCGGCGTCGTTGGTCTGGGCGCTCTGCTCGGCCATGAGCCGGTCGAACCGGGCGAACGCGTCGTAGCCCAGCCCGCCACCCTCGGCGAAGCAGCGCACGATGCCCTCCTCGACCTGGGCGAGCATCGGGATGAACTGCAGCTGTGAGGCGAGGTTGTCCGGGCCCGCCGCGCGGGTCAGCAGCGCGGCGTGCTCGACGGGGAGCCGGTACGTGTCGGCGGCCCGGTCGTGGACGACGACGTGCGAGACCGTCATCGCTCCGAGCCACTCGCGTACGTAGCGCTCGTGCAGGCCGGCCGCGGCCGCGATCTCGTGGCTGCTCGCCGGCGCCATCCCGGCGATCGTGTCGAAGAGTCCTGTGCGGTGCCCGATGCTGACCATCAGGGCTGTGGCTCCGCGGGCGAGCGTCTCGAGCATCTCGCCGGCGAAGTCCGCCACCCGGTCGGGGTCGGGCGCGGGGCCGGTCGGGGCGGGGCCGGGCGTGGTCGTCGTCGTGGTGGTCATCGGTCTGCCCTCCGTCGGTTCGTCCTCGACGCTACGGGCGGCCGGGGGTGCGGCACATCGGCAGGATCGTGCAGATCGCCGAGGGTGTGCAGCACCGTGTGCACGGCCCGGAGCACGGCGAGCCGCGCGATCAGAGCAGGGCGTGCTCCCGCGCCCAGCTCACCGCCGCCGTCCGCGACGGCGTGCCGAGCTTGAGGTAGATGTTGGCCAGGTGCCGGGCGACGGTGCGCTCGCTGATGTGCAGCCGGTGCCCGACCTCGCGGTTCGTCCCGCCGTCCGCGACGGCGACGAGCACCTCGACCTCCCGCGGCGACAGGCCGTCCGTCCGGCGACGGCGCGGGTGGCGCGCCGTGCGCCGCGCGATCTCGTGCGTCGCGCCGAGCTCTTCCAGTTCCGCGGTCGCCAGCTCCCGCTCGGCACGCGCCGACTCGTGGTCGCCGAGACCGTCCAGGACGTCGGCGGCCTCGTGGCGGACGCAGGCCGTCTCGTGCGGTGCGCCGATCTGCTGCCACCGTTCCTGGGCCTCGCGCAGCTCCCGCAGCGCCGCCACCTCGTCACCGTGCGCTGCGAGCAGCACGCCGCGCCCCCGGCACGCCACGGCGCGCCACACCGGGGAGGCGTGCCGGTCCGCGATCTCGGAGAGCTCCTCGACCAGCTCGTCCGGAGTGCCACCGGCGGAGTCCAGACCGACCTCGATCGCGGCCGCCAGCAACGGTGCCCGCGTGAGAGGGTCCGTCGTCGCGTCCAGCGCGGCGCCCAGCATGGTCGCCGCCCGGCCCCGGTGCCCCGCGTCCAGGTGCAGCAGCGCCAGCCCCGGCTGCGGGTCCCGGCCGAGCCCGCGGGACCGGTCGTAGGCCTCGCGGGCCGCGTCGAGCTCGCCCCGGAGCCGGTGCAGCTCACCGACGCGGTAGTGCGCCTCGGCGGCGGCGGTGACGTCGAGCCCCGTCAGGTCCGCGGCGGCCCGCTCCGCCTCCTCGAGCGCCTGCGGCCACTGCCCGTGCACCTGCAGGAGCTGGACACGGTGCACCCGGCAGATGCCGCTGAAGAGCGTGGCCGGCGCCCACCCGCGGCACCACCGCTCCGTGACCTCGGTCCAGTGCTGGGCGCGCGGCAGGTCGCCGAGCTCGTGGCAGACCTGCATCATCCGGCAGTACAGGTCACCGGCCCACTGCGGAGCCGTCCGTCCGCCCAGCACGGGCACCATGGCCTCGTCCAGCAGTCGACGGGCCTCCGCCACCCGGCCGCGGCGCAGCGCGCACCGTCCCCGCAGGAACAGACCGTGCGCCTGGAGGGTGGGTTCGGCGTGCCGGTCACCGAGGTCGAGCACCTGCGCGGCCAGCCGGTCGGCGCCGGCCACGTCGCCCGCGTCCAGCGCGTCGTGCGCGTCCAGCAGCAGCAGGTAGCCGTGCTCGACGGCGTCGGGGACGTCGGCGAGCAGGCGCCGCGCCCGGGCGAGCCATCCGGCACCGGCGGCGACGTGGCCGCGCACGAGCTCCGGCACCCCCACCTCGAGCGCGGCCATGCCGGCACCTGCCGCGTCACCGGCCGCCATCCGCTGGTCCACCACCTCGGCGGCCGTCGCGACGTACTCGTCCATCAGGCCCAGCCACCAGCAGCAGTCGGCGAGCGCCGCGAGGTCGTCGACCTCGAGCGGCCCCTCGGCACGCAGCCGGACGTACAGGGCACGGGCCGTCGCCCACTCCCGCTCGGCGCAGGCGCGTCGTGCGGCGTCGAGCCGGTCGTCGTCGACGGTCACGGCGGGTCACCGGTGCCCTGGACGGCTCGCACTAGGCCGCGGCCAGCCGCAGCAGGCCCCGCATGCCGGGCTCGGTCGATGCGCGCAGACGGGCCTGGGCGGCCTGCACCTCGGGGCGGTCGCGGTCCTGCGGTGTCACGCGGCTCGGGTTGAGGGTCGTCCCGTGCGACCAGCGGGCGAGGTCCGGGTCGGCCATGAAGGCCGCGGTCGCCAGCGCCCCGGCGGCCTGCCCGGCGACCCACTCCCGCGGGGTGGAGAAGTACGGGGTGGACGGGCACACCGCGTTGCGCTCGTCGTCCGCGCGTTCGCCCTGGGTGGCTTCCACGTAGCCGATGAGCGCGGCCCCGAAGCAGGGGAACCCGGCCCGCACCGGCTGGACGACGATCCGTCCGGGCGACCAGATCGGCACGGCGGGCCGCAGCCGGAGCCCTTCGGCGGCGCAGTGCACGACGACGGCGTCCCGGGGCACCGGCACGTCCCCCTCGTCCAGCCGGAGCGTCCCCGGGGACACCCGGCGCAGGTGCCCGCGGCGCACGACGCGCTCGACCGAGCGCAGCAGCTCCAGCTCCCAGCGGGCGAGCGTGGGGACGCGGGCCATCGTGGGCACGACGTCGGGGTCCAGGCGGAGCATCACTCCGGCGCCCTCGAGGCGCAGGAAGAAGTCGTCCACGGTCGGGGCCGCCGCCGCGGCCTCCATGAGCTCGGCCACCATGGTCCGGATCACCGCGGCGTCCGGCTGGACGGCGGCGCGGTCAAGCATCCACGGGTCCCGCGGGCGGACCCAGGTGATCGCGTCCGGGGAGGTGCCACGACCGAGCAGCCACACGACGGCGTCGGTGGCGGTCTTGCCGGACCCGACGACGACGAACGACCCGGCCTCGTCCGCGACGGTGGGGAGCTCGCCCACTGGAACCCACCGTGCACCCTCGTCCACGGCGAACGGCGGCGGGGTCAGCGCCGGGATCGACGGGGCGAGGTAGTGCGCGTCCACGACCCGACGGCGCACGCGGATCTCCCGCGTCTCGCCGGTGTCGAGCGCGACGACCGAGCCGTCGTCGGCCATCTCGTGCCCGCCGAGGAACGTCGCCCGTCCGGACGCCAGGAACCGGTCGGCCAGCACCCGGTCGTAGTAGCCGCAGACCTCGGCGCCCGTGGCGCGCACGTGCAGACCGGCCTCGGGGCCGGAGGTCTGGATGCCGCCGTCGAGGGAGGTGGACGCCACGCCGTAGAAGGAGGAGGCCTGGTGCAGCCGCACGAACGGGTAGGCGTCGCGCCAGTGCCCGCCGGCGGCCTCGCGGCGGTCGACGATCGTCACGTGGGCGTCGGAATGGTCCAGCAGCGTGTCCGCGAACGCCATCCCGGTCGCACCCGCGCCGACGACGAGGTAGTCCGTCTCCAGGACCTGGCCCATCTGTTCATCATGGCACGGTCGTCACGTCCGCCACGTGGCGGGCGTGGGCCCGGTCACGGACTTAGCGTGAAGGGACAGGCGCCGACGAGGGAGTGGTCCGCGATGACGTTCGAGGGCAAGGTGGCGCTGGTGACCGGCGCCGGGTCAGGGCTCGGCGAGGCGATCAGCAAGCAGCTGGCTGCCCGTGGAGCCAAGGTCGTCGGGACGGACATCCGGCTCGACGCGGCGCAGCGTGTCGCCGACGAGATCAAGGCCGCAGGTGGTGAGGCGACGGCCGTGCAGCAGGACACGGCGAGCTTCGACGACGCGGTGCGGGTGGTCGACACCGCGAAGCAGGCCTACGGCGCGCTCCACTACGCGGTCAACAACGCGGGGATCGGAGGCAACGCGGCGCCGGCGGGCGAGCTCGACGTGGAGGACTGGAAGCGTGTCATCGACATCAACCTCCACGGTGTCCTGTTCGGCATGCGCGCTCAGATCCCGGCGATGCTCGAGCAGGACCCGTCCGGGTGCGCCATCGTGAACATGGCGTCCATCCACGGCACCGTGGCCGCGATCGGCAACGGGGCGTACACGGCCTCCAAGCACGGCGTCGTCGGGATCACGAAGAACGCGGCGGCCGAGTACGGCCCGGCCGGCCTGCGGATCAACTGCGTCGGACCCGGATACATCCGCACGCCGCTGCTCGAGGGGGTCCTGACCCCCGAGCTGGAGGAGGTGCTGGTCTCCAAGCACATGCTCGGTCGGCTCGGCGAGGCGGACGAGGTCGCGAGCGTCGTGCGGTTCCTCCTGTCCGAGGAGGCGTCCTTCGTCACCGGTGCCTACTGGCTCATCGACGGCGGGTACACGGCGGTCTGACGCCCCGGCCGCGCGTGCACCCGGAGTTCACCTGATCGACGGGTGATGGTCATCTCGCTGCCGTGCCGCCGCCACGGCGAGGCAGCACGATGAGGCGTGCCGCGGGGTCGTCGGGTCGTCGGAACCGGTCTTCCGGGCGACGGACATCAGCCTTGGGGGAGGCCACATGCCGGTCCGCATCGAGCAGCGCACGCCGTTCGGCACGGTCGACCGTGCCTGGCAGGCCGAGGCTCTCGGCGCGGACGAGTGGGGGGACTGGTTCGCGGTGCCGGACCACGGACTGCTGCTGCTGCCGGTGGCGGACCCCTGGGTCGCGTGGTTCCGGCACGACGGCTCGGTGCGTGTGGACGTCGCCACCGAGGTGTCCGTCGCGTCGCTGCTGAGCTCGTTCGTCGGGCTGGGTCTGGACGTCGTGCGGGACGCCGACGGCACGGTGCGGGCACCGGAGCGTGCGGGGTTCGTCCGCCGTTCACCGTCGTACCCCCGGGCCTGGGTCGACCTGGCGTGGGAGGCCCGCGAGGACGTGCGGCGGGACGTCGCCCGCGCGGCCGAGCCGTTCGGGAGGGCACCGGACGCCTGGCTCGACCGGGCGCCGCGCCCGACGACCCGCGGCCTGTCCGCCTGACCTGACCAGTACGCCGACGAGAGGAGACCGCCGTGGACCTGCCGGCCGTCCTCGACCTCGGGCTGCGGCTCGCGGTCCTGGGCCTGGTGCTCGGTGCGATGGTCGTGCACGCCTACCGGACCCGGGGCGACCGCCCTTCCGAGCGCGAGGTCGCGGCGACGGCGCGGACCGTGCCGGTCGTGGCGCTCGCACGCGCCCTCGGGGCCTTCGTGGCGCTGGGACTGTTCGGGTTCGCGCTGGAGAGCTTCACCGGCAGCGGTCCGGGTCTGTGGATCCCGCTGCTGGTCGGGATGCCGGCGGTCGGGCTGCTGCGGGTCACCGTCGTGCCGCTGCTGCGCGACGTCGCCGACGCCGTCCACCCGCGCGTCGTGGTCGGCACGGTCACCGACCGCCGCCGTCGTGTGGAGCGGGCCGCGGGCCAGGACGGGCCGCTGGGGCAGGCGGCCTTCTACGTCACGGTGGTCGACGACGCCGGGGCGATCCGGGAGTACCGGCTCCGGCGGGAGGCGTACCGGCAGGTCGCGCGCGGGGACCAGGTGCGGGTCGCGACGTCCGGGCTGCGCGGCAGCGACACCCACTCCCTGGTTCCGCTGCCCGCACCGGCCGTCGCCGGTGCGGGCGCCGGTCCCCGCGCCCGCTGAGCGACCGGCTCAGTCCCTCGCGGCCGGGCCGCCCGGACGCAGGTCGAGACGCCGCAGGAGCTGGGCGTTGAGCGCCACGACCACGGTCGAGGCGGACATCAGCAGGGCGCCCACCGACATCGGCAGGACGAACCCGACCGGTGCCAGGACGCCGGCGGCCAGCGGCACGGCCAGCAGGTTGTAGCCCGCCGCCCACCAGAGGTTCTCCTTCATCTTGCGGTAGGTCGCCCGGGACAGCTCGATGACGGACAGCACCGAGCGCGGGTCGTCGCTGGCCAGGATGACGCCGGCGGAGGCGATCGCGACGTCGGTCCCGGCGCCGATCGCGATCCCGACGTCGGCCTGGGCGAGGGCGGGGGCGTCGTTGACGCCGTCGCCGACCATCGCGACCTTGCGTCCTTCGCGCTGCAGCTCGGCCACGCGGTCGGACTTGTCCTCGGGCCGCACCCCGGCGAACCAGCGGTCGATGCCGAGCTCCTCGGCCACCGACCGCGCCACGGCCTCGGCGTCGCCGGTGATCATGACGACCTGGACACCCTGCGCGTGCAGGGCTCGGACCGCCTGCGCGGACTCCGGGCGCACCTCGTCGGCGAGCTCGAGCGCACCGACGACGCGGCCGTCGCGCAGCACGTGCAGGACGGTCGCCCCGTGGTCGCGCCACGCCGCGGCCTCCGGGGCCTCGTCGGCGCCGGTCTCCTGCAGGAGCCGCGGTCCGCCGACCCGGACCTCGCGGCCCTCCACGGTCGCCGTGACGCCGAGCCCGGGCTCGGAGGAGAAGTCGCCCGCCCGGGGGACGTCGAGGCCGCGGTCGGCCGCCGCGGCCACGATCGCGCGGGCCAGCGGGTGCTCGCTGTCGGCCTCGGCCGCGGCGGCCAGCGCCAGCACGGCGTCCTCGTCGAGGTCACCGGTCGCTGCGACGTCGCCCAGCGCGGGCTCGCCGCGCGTCAGGGTGCCGGTCTTGTCGAACAGGACCGTGTCGACCGTCCGCATGCTCTCCAGAGCGAGGCGGTCCTTGACCAGCACGCCGCCGCGGGCCGCCCGCTCGGTGGCGATGGAGACGACGAGCGGGATCGCCAGGCCGAGAGCGTGCGGGCAGGCGATGACGAGCACGGTGATCGTGCGCACGACGGCCTCGTCGGGGCTGCCGGTCGCGGTCCAGACGGCCGCGGTGACCACGGCCGCACCCAGGGCGTACCAGAACAGCCAGGCCGCGGCGCGGTCGGCCAGCCGCTGCGCCCGGGAGGACGACGACTGCGCCTCGCTCACCAGGCGCTGGATCCCGGCCAGGGTCGTGTCGTCGCCGGTCGCGGTGACCTCGACGCGCAGCGCCGAGTCGGTGGCCACGGTGCCGGCGGTGACCTGGTCGCCGTCGGTGCGCGTCACGGTGCGGGACTCGCCGGTGACCATGGACTCGTCCATCTCGGCGCGGCCGTCCACGACCCGGCCGTCGGCCGGGACGCTGCCGCCGGGGCGGACCAGGACGACGTCCCCGGTGTGCAGGTCCGTCGGGGAGACCGTCTCGGTGCCCGACTCGGTGACGCGTTCCGCCTCGTCGGGGAGCAGGGCGGCCAGCGAGTCGAGCGCGGAGGTGGTCCGCGCCAGCGACCGCATCTCCACCCAGTGGCCGAGCAGCATGATCACCACCAGCAGGGCGAGCTCCCACCAGAAGTCGAGGCCGCCGTCGAGCACACCGAGGCTCGCCCCGAGCGACGCGAGGAAGGCGACGGTGATCGCCAGGCCGATGAGCAGCATCATCCCGGGGGTCCGCGAGCGCAGCTCGCTCCAGGCCCCGGTGAGGAACGGGCGGCCGCCCCAGAGGTAGATCACGGTGCCCAGGACGGGGGAGACCCACGGGACCCAGCCGGCGTCGGGCAGGTCGTAGCCGAGCAGCATCGCGAAGGTGCTCGACATCGCGACCGTCGGGACGGCCAGTACCAGCATGATCCAGAACAGCTGCCGGAACTGGGCGACGTGGTCCCCGTGGCCCGCGTGGTCCCCGTGGCCCGCGTGGTCCTCGTGGCTCCCGGTGTGCTCGGTCTGGTCCGTGTGCTCGGCGTGCTCCGTGCGCTCGGCGTGCCCGGTGTGGTCCGTGTGCGACGTGGCCATGGATCTCCTTCCGTCTCCGTCCACCGTATACCCACCAGGGGTATCCATCCATCGGCGGTTCGGGCGCGTGACGTGGGGCAGGACGAGAAAGATCGTCGGCGCGGTGACACGCTGAACCGATGGACAACTCGTCACCCTCCGGGCAGGTCGCCCGCCTGTGGAACGACCGGCTCGGGCGGCCCGCGATCCGCGCGGCCCAGGTGCTCCTGCTGCTCGCGCTGGCCGCCTGCGTGGTCTTCGCCCTGACCCGGCTGTCGCTGCTGGTGATCCCGGTGCTCATCGCCATGGTCGTCGCCGCGGCCCTGGCCCCGCTGGTCGGTTTCCTGCGTCGCCGGGGGTGGCCGGCGCTGCTGGCGACGTGGACCACGCTCCTGGCGGGCCTCGTCCTGCTCGGGCTGGTGGTGTGGCTCGTGACCCTGGCGTTCCAGGACGAGTGGCCGAACCTCGTCGAGGAGGCCGGCCGCGGGATCGACGAGCTCGAGGCCTTCCTCACCGACGGGCCGCTGGGGATCAGCCCGGATCAGATCGAGTCCGTGCGGCAGTCGGCGGTGGACGCGCTGTCGAGCGAGCAGGTGCAGTCCGGGGCCATCCGCGGGGCGACCGCGGCGGCGGAGGCCGTCGCGAGCCTGCTGCTCGGCGTCGTCGTGCTGTTCTTCCTCCTCAAGGACGGCCGCAGCATGTTCGCGTTCCTCATCACCCCGCTGCGCGAGGCCACGCGGCAGCGGGCCCAGCGGGTCGGGGAGCGTTCGGTCGAGGTGCTCGGCGGGTACCTGCGCGGCACGGCGATCGTCGCGACGGTCGACGCCGTCTTCATCGGTGTCGGCCTGCTGATCATCGGTGTCCCGCTGGCGCTGCCGCTGGCGGCGGTCGTCTTCCTCGGCGCGTTCATCCCGCTCCTCGGCGCGGTCCTCGCGGGTGCCCTGGCGGCACTCGTGGCCCTGGTGACGAACGGTCTGTTGGCGGCCCTCGTCGTGGTCGCGCTCGTGGTCGCCGTGAACCAGCTCGAGGGCGACCTGCTCGCCCCGGTCGTCATGGGCAAGGTCCTGTCGCTGCACCCGCTCGTCGTGCTCTCGGCCCTGACGGCCGGCACGATCCTCGCCGGCATCGTCGGTGCGCTGCTGGCGGTGCCGATCACGGCCGTCGCCTGGGCGGCGGTCAAGGAGTGGAACGCCACGGCGCCGCCGGGGAAGCAGCTGGTGCCGGACCGCGCGTCGGAGACGGACGGTCCCTCCTCGGAGGCGGAGCCGGCCGGCGCCGAGTCCTCGACCACGGACGGCTGACGACCCCTTGCTGTTGACGCAGCGTCAACCTCTAGCGTCGGCGCCATGAGCCGTTCCATCCAGGACGTCGCCCGCCTCGCGGGGGTCTCGAGCCGCACCCTGCGGCACTACGACCGCATCGGCCTGCTGCCGCCGTCGGGCACCGGGCACGGTGGGCTACGCCGCTACGACGACGCCGCCATCCGGCGCCTGCAGCGCATCCTGCTGCTGCGTGAGCTCGGGCTCCCGCTCGCCCGGATCGCCGAGGTCCTGGACACCGGCACCGACGAGGCCACCGCCCTGCGCGGTCATCTCGCGGTGCTGCACGACGAGCGCGGCCGGATCGACCGGCAGATCGCCTCGGTGGAACGCACGCTCGCCGCACTGACCGAGAGGAGGCCGATCATGGCCGAGGAGATGCTGGACGGGTTCGACCACACGCAGTACGCCGACGAGGTGACCGAGCGCTGGGGCGCAGATGCCTACCGCGAGTCCGACGCCTGGTGGCGCGGTCTCGGCGTCGAGGGGCAGGCCGACTTCCGTGAGAAGGCCGAGGCGCTGGGCCGCGCCTGGATCGACGCCGCGCAGCGGGGCGTCGACCCGGCCTCGCCCGAGGCGCAGACGCTCGCCGCCCGCCACGTCGAGTGGCTCGGCTCGATCCCCGGGACGCCCGGGGCCGACGTCGGGCACCCGCCGAAGGAGTACGTCGTGGGGCTCGCCGAGATGTACGTCGCCGACGAGCGGTTCGCCGCGCACTACGGCGGCGCCGACGGGGCGACCTTCGTGCGCGACGCCCTGCGGGCCCACGCCGAGCGGGAGCTCTGACCGGGCGTCGCCGGCACGTCGCCCACCTCGTGACGTCGTATCTCCCGGCACGTCGCCCACCGCCCATCGCGGAGTCGTACCTCCCGTCGCGCGGTCGTACCCGCCCGGTACGACGGCGCGACGGGAGGTACGACCTGGCGGGGAGATGCCGACGGGCTGCGAAGGGGCGGGCTGCGCCCTGGCGGGGCTGCGTACGGGTGGCCGTGTGAGACTGGCCGGGTGAGTGACGACTGGGCCCGGCAGCGCACCGAGGCCGCCCACGAGCACGCCGCCCGGCTGGCCGCCCGGCAGGACGCCGAGCACCGCCGCGCCGAGGAGCTCCTCGGCCGGTTCGTCGCGGCGGCCCGCGAGGTCGGGCCGGACCCCGAGCCGCTGCAGGTCAAGGGCTACGGCGGTCGCGGCACCGCCCGGACACCGCTGCAGGGCTGGTACCTGCGCGCCGACCGCACCGCCGCCGTCTCCACGGACGCTGAGTTCTACGTGCTCACCGCGCCGCTGACCCTGCTCGACCGGGTGCGCGGGGTGCGCCCGGCGGCGACGCGTCCGCCGCTCGTGCTCGGTGCCGGGGGCAAGGACGGGGACTCGATCGACCTCGTCGACGCGCTCGAGCGGCTGGTGCCCGGCTGGCGGGACCGCACGCCGTAGCAGCCGGTGCGCCTGCGAGCTCAGGGAGGGCAGGCGCCCTCGGTCCCGGGACGCGCGGGCCGCACGGCGGTCAGCGCCTCGGCGACCAGCGCCCCGACCTCGGGGGCGGCCAGGTAGCCCGCCGGGCGGCCGTCCAGCAGGCTCGCGGCCGCGTGGTGCCCCGGGACCGGGTTGTCGACGTGCGCGTTCTCGATCGTCCGGGGTCCCGGGACCGGGAACGCTGCCGGGTCCAGGTCGTTCAGCGTCAGCAGGTCGCGCGGGTCGCGCAACGCGACCCACCGCTGCACCGGCTCCGGCCAGGTGAGGGGCGCGAGCGCACGCACGGCGTCGAGCACCGCGGTGATGGCCAGGGGGGAGCCGAGCGTGACCAGCAGCGGGACGTCGTCGGCCCCGGGAACCGCCGAGCGCAGCACCTGGTAGGCGATCACCGATCCCAGCGAGTGGGCGACGACGACGGCCGGCCCGTCCCCGGCGAACGCCGCGGCCACGCCGGTGTCGATCGTCGACCGCGCCTCGTCGTCGGTGAGGTAGACGTAGACGTCGCGGACGAACAGCAGCAGGATCGCGCTGCTCAGCCCCGGCACCCACCGGTCGACCGCGGCCAGCGCCGCCGACAGCGCGGCCCACAACGACCCGCCGGACAACGACGTGGGCTCGAGGGACGGCGTGGCCGTCAGCACCCCGGAGCCGCTGAGCACCTCCCGCGCCACCGACAGCGCGAACCGCGCGGCGTCCTCGGACAGCCCGGGCAGGCCGTGCGTGGTGATCGGCGGCGGCTCGTCCCCGCCGGTGACGGCCGCCAGCGTGTCACCGTAGAAGACGAACGTGGCGTCGTCGTCGCGCAGCCGCAGCTCCGCACCGGCGTCGGCGAGCCCGGTGTTCAGCGCGGCCAGCCAGCCGGCCTCGATGCGCTCGGGGTCGAGCCCGCCGGTGTCGCGGCCGTGCAGCAGGATCAGCCGGGTCATGCGGCCACCGCGTCCTGGACGAGGGAGCGCACGTCGTCGGCGCAGCCCCAGCTCGCCGTGACGCCCGCCCCGCCGTGGCCGTAGCAGTGCACCACGCGGCCCTCCCGCTCGACGCGGACCTCCGGGCGCGCCGGCCGCAGCCCGACGGCGTGCCGCAGCACGCGCGCCTCCGCGACCGCGGGCACGAGGCGGGCGGCCCGCTCGAGGATGTCCAGGCCCGTCCGCGGCGAGGGGTCGAGGGTGTCGTCGTCGGCCTCGTGCGTGCCGCCGACCACCACCTCGTCGGTCCGGGGCACGACGTACGTCGGTCCGCTCGCGTCCAGCCACCACCGGTCCAGGCCCCACTGCGCCAGGACGACGACCTGGCCACGCACCGGGTGCACCGACGGGTCGTCGGCGAGCTCGCGGGCTCCCAGCCCGGTGGTGTTGACGACGACGTCGGCGTCGCCGGGCCACGAGGCCACCGTCCGACGGGTGATCGCGCCGCCGAGTGCGGTGACCCGGCCGGCCAGCCAGCCGAGGTACCGCGGCATGTCCGCCACCGGCGACGCGAAGGTCCAGCCCGCCGCGTACGACGACGGCACCTCGGTCGTCCGGGTCAGCGCGGGGACGGCGTCGCGCCACCACGGCTCGGCCGGCTGCTCGCCGAAGACCTCCGTCCCGGAGCGCATCGTCACCCCGGCCCCCGGGTCCGTCGCGGCCAGGTCGGCGAGGACCTCGAAGGACCGGGCCGACCACCGGGTGACGCGGTCCTGCGGGGAGGCGAGGTACGGGTACCACAGCGCCGCGGCGACGGCCGAGGTGGTGTCCCGGGGCAGGTCCCGGGCGACGACCGTGACCCGGTGCCCCTCTTCCAGGAGGCGGACGGCGCAGGTCAGCCCCATCACCCCAGCTCCGACCACCGTGACGTCTGCCATGGCGCGGAGTCTGCCAGAGCCCGGGGCAACCGACCACGCCCGGTCGCGCTGCCCGGGCCCGCGGTGCGGCCGTTCCTTCGTCGAGCGAGCCGGCTGTTCAGTCGAGCGGATGCAGGACCTGGTGCAGGAACCGACGGGTCCGCTCCTCGCGAGGGGCCGAGAACATCGTCGACGGCGCCCCCCGCTCGACCACCGCGCCGTCGTCGAGGAACAGCACCTCGTCGGCCACCGCGCGGGCGAACTGCAGCTCGTGGGTGACCACCACCATCGTCCAGCCCTCCTCGGCGAGCTCCTTCATCACCGTCAGCACCTCGCCGACGAGCTCGGGGTCGAGGGCGGAGGTCGGCTCGTCGAACAGCAGCAGGTCCGGCTGCAGGGCCAGGGCCCGCACGATCCCGACGCGCTGCTGCTGCCCGCCGGACAGCTCGCGGGGGTAGGCGTCGCGCTTGTCGGCGAGCCCGACCCGCTCCAGCAGACCCAGCGCCCGTGACTCGGCCTCGGCCCGCGGCACGCAGCGGGTCTGGACGGGCCCCTCGGTGACGTTCTGCAGCACCGTCAGGTGCGGGAACAGGTGGTGGTGCTGGAACACCATCGCCGACCGGTCGCGCAGCGCGTCCCGGGCGGCCTGTGCCCGGCGCCCGGCCCGGCCCCACGCGCGGCGGGGACCGCCGTCGAACGTGACGGACGGGCCGCCGTCGAACGCGACGGTGCCGGCATCGGGTGCGGCCAGGCCGTTGAGGGAGCGCAGCAGCGTGGTCTTGCCGGACCCGGACGGCCCGATGAGGGCCACGACCTCGCCCCGTCGCACCTCCAGGTCGATGCCGCGCAGCACGTGGTTGTCACCGAAGGACAGGTGCAGTCCGGTGGCGGTGAGCAGGGGAGCCTCAGACATACTGCTCCAGCTTCCTCTCGAGCCGCGTCTGCCCGAAGGACAGCACGGTGCAGAAGATCCAGTAGATGATCCCGGCCTCGACGTACAGCAGCATGAACTCGCTGGTGAACGCGGCGATCTCCTGCGCCTCGCGGAACAGCTCGGTCACCAGGATCAGCGAGGCCAGCGAGGTGTCCTTGACCAGGGAGATGAACGTGTTCGACAGCGGCGGCACGGAGACGCGGGTGGCCTGCGGCAGGACGATCCGCCGCAGGGTGCGGGTGCGGGACATGCCCACGACGTAGCCGGCCTCCCACTGGCCGGTCGGCACGGACAGGATCGCGGCGCGGATCACCTCGGCGGCGTACCCGCCGACGTTGAGGGAGAACGCGATGACGGCGCTCGGCCACGGGTCGATCGTCAGCCCCAGGGACGGCAGCCCGTAGAAGATGACGAAGAGCTGGACCAGCAGCGGCGTGCCGCGGATCGCCGAGACGTACGCCCGGCCCACCCCGGAGAGCACGGGGTGGGCCGCCAGGCGCAGCATCGCGACGCCGAGGGCGAGGACGAGCCCGATCGCGAACGAGACGAGCGCGAGCGGGATCGTCCCCGTCAGCCCCCCGAGGACGAGGGGCCACCAGGAGTCGGTGAAGAGCTGGACGTCCATCAGCTCGTGACGTCGGCCCCGAAGTACTTCTCCGAGAGTTCCGTGAGCGTCCCGTCCTCACGCAGCGTGTCCAGCGCGCCGTCGATGGCCTCGGCGAGCGCGGCGCGCTCCGGGGTGACGACGAACCCCATCTCGGAGGTCTCCTCGGTCTCGGCGGCGATCTCGATCGGGGCGTCGGGGTGCTCGGCCTGGTGGTCGAGCACCGTCAGCGAGTCGTTGATCGTGGCGTCGACGCGGCCGGTGCCGAGCAGCTCGACGGACTGGGCCCAGCCCTCGACGGCCTCGATCTCGGCGCCGGACTCCTCGGCGAGCGCCCGCCAGTTGCTGGTCAGCGACTGCGCGGCGACCTTGCCGTCGAGGTCGTCGAAGCTCGTGATCGAGGTGTCGCCCTCGGCCACGACGACGGCGCCGCGGGAGACGGTGTACGGCTGCGAGAACTCGTAGGACTCGAGCCGCTCCGGGGTCATCGACACCTGGTTGGCGATGGTGTCGAACCGGCCGGCGTCCAGCCCGGCGAAGATCGCGTCCCACTGGGTCTCGGCGAACTCGATCTCCAGACCGAGCTCGTCGGCGACCGCCTCGGCCACCTCGACGTCGTACCCGACGAGCTCGCCGGAGGCGTCGTGGTAGGTGAACGGCCGGTAGGTGCCCTCGGTGGCCACGGTCAGGGTGCCGTCGGAGACGAGGTTCAGCTCGCCGGAGCCCTCGGCGGCGTCCGCGCCCCCGGTGGTCCCGCCGTCGGTGCCGCAGGCCGTCAGCGCCAGCGCGGTCAGGGCGGCCGTGGCGGTGGCGAGGAGGGCGGGCGTGCGTCGCATGAGGGTTCTCCCGGGTGGTGCGTGGGCCCGGCGGCGGGGTGCCCCGGGCGGACGTGACGATCGATCAATGGTGTCGATGGGTCGCATCGACCGGCGTGATGCCACGAGCGCCAACAGGGCGGCGCTCCGGCCGTATTCCCGCTGTGAGCGACGCCACCCGGGCGCGGTGCGCGGCGCGGTCCGGCCGGACAGGTCGGGGCGGACGTGCCACGCTGGGGCGCATGAGCACCGACGACGTCGCCGCCCTGGTCGCCGAGGCCGAGGCCGCCGAGCACGAGCTCGTGCTGGCCCGGTTCACCCATGACGACGCGTGGCGGCTCGGCTGCCTGCTCGTCGAGCTCGCGGCCGAACGGGACCTGGCCGTGACGATCGACGTGCGCAAGGGGGACCAGCAGGTCTTCCACGCGGCGCGAGAGGGGACGGCGCCGGACAACGACTCGTGGGTCGAGCGCAAGGTGCGGGTCGTGCACCGGTTCGGCGCGTCGTCGTACCTCGTCGGGCTGCGCGCCCGCGCGCGCGGACGGGACTTCAACGAGACGCACCAGCTGCCCCTGCAGGAGTACGCGGCCCACGGCGGTGCGTTCCCGGTCCGTGTCGAGGGTGTCGGGATCGTGGGGGTCGTGACGGTCTCGGGGCTCGCCCAGGCGGACGACCACGCGCTCGTGGTGGAGGCCCTGCGCACGGTCGTCGCCGCGAGCGCCTGACCAGCCTCTTCGCGGCCGATCCGCCTCCCGGCCTGCCCGGCGCGGGGTGGACGTCATACGGTGTGCGCGTGACCGTCCTGCACCTCGTGAACGCCCGCCTCGCCGGGCGCCCCGACCGGCCGGTGGACGTGCTGCTCGCCGACGGCCACGTCGCCGCCGTCGTCCCCACGGGCGCACCCCTGCCCGGTGACCTCGACGTCGGGTACACCGGGCCCGAACGCGTCGACCTGGACGGCCGCACCGTGATCCCCGGGTTGTGGGACGCGCACACGCACCTGACGCAGTGGGCGATGGTGCGCCGCCGCCTGGACGTCTCGACGGCGACCGGTCCCGCGCACGCCGCCGCCCTGGTCGGTGCCGCGCTCACCGACGAACGGCGCCACCCGGCCCCGGGCCGGCCCTTCGTCGGGTTCGGGTTCCGCTGGGCCACGTGGGACGACGAGCCGACCTCGGAGGTGCTGGACTACGTGGCCGGCGAGGTCCCGGTCATCCTGATCTCCGGGGACCTGCACTCGGCCTGGGCGTCGACCGCCGGGCTGCGGTACCTGGGCATCGAGCACCACCCCACGGGTCTGCTGCGCGAGGAGGAGTGGATGCCGGCCTCCCCCGAGATCGTCACGGTCTCGGCGGCCGACGCCGACGAGCTGCTCGCCGACGCCGCCCGGGCCGCCGCCGAACGCGGTGTCGTGGGCGTCGTCGACTTCGAGGTGGACGACAACCTCACCGCGTGGCGTCGCCGGGCCATGGCCGGCTGGGACCTGCTGCGCGTCCGGGCCGCCGTGTGGGAGCAGCACCTGGACGCCGTCGTCGACGCGGGCCTGCACACCGGTGACGTGCTCGCCCCGGGGTCCGGGCCGGCCGCCGACCTCATCACCCAGGGCCCCCTGAAGGTCATCTCGGACGGCTCGCTCAACACCCTCACGGCGTTCTGCTTCGACGACTACGCCGGGTTCGCCGGGCCGGACGCGCACGGCATCCTCAACGTCGCCACCGACCAGCTCGTGCCGCTCATGACGCACGCCCACGCCTCGGGGCTGCGCTGCGCCATCCACGCGATCGGCGACCACGCCAACGCCCTCGCGCTGGACGCCTTCGAGGCCTCCCGGGCGCGAGGGTCCGTGGAGCACGCGCAGATGCTGCAGGCCGAGGACGTCGCGCGGTTCGCGGCGCTCGGCATCACCGCCAGCGTGCAGCCCGAGCACGCCATGGACGACCGGGACGCCTCCGACGAGCTGTGGGTCGGCCGCACCGAGCGGGCGTTCCGCCTCGCCGACCTGCACGCCGCCGGGGTGCCGCTGGTCCTCGGCTCCGACGCGCCGGTGGCACCCCTCGACCCGTGGTTCGCGATCGCCTCGGCCGTCACCCGGTCCCGCGACGGCCGCGACCCGTGGCACCCCGAGCAGCGCATCGACGTGGCGACGGCGCTCGCGGCCTCGACCGACGGTCGCGGGGTGCGGGTGCGGCCCGGCGACCCGGCCGACCTGGCGGTGCTGGAGCTCGACCCCCTCACGCTGTCCGACGACGGCACCCCGACGGGAGCGGCCGTTCTCGCCGAGGTGCTGCGCGAGCTGCCCGTGGCGGGCACCCTCGTGGCCGGCCGGTGGACCTACCGGGGGTTCTGAGGTGGTGACGCCCGATCCGGTGGCCCGGCTGCGTGAGCGGCTGGGGCTGACCGAGGACCGCATCGCCCGGCAGCGCGCCGTCGTCGACGGGATCGTCGCCTCGGTGCGGTCCGAGAACGTCGACGACGAGCACGACCCGGAGGGTGCGACGCTCGCCTGGGAACGGCAGCAGGCGGCGGCGCTGCTCGCCGAGGCCGAGCAGGAGCGCGACGCCCTCCGCGCAGCCCTCGACCGGGTGGCTGCCGGGACCTACGGCGTGTGCGAGGAGTGCGGTCGGGCGATCCCCGCCGGCCGGCTGGAGGCCCGGCCGGCGACGACCCGCTGCGTCGAGCACGCGGGCTCGACCCGCTAGCTCGAGCCGGTAGCACCAGCCGCGCCCGGTCGCCGCTGCGAGACTGGACCGCGTGCACGCCGAGCCCACGACCCCGGACGCCGTGGTGACCCGTGTCGTCGACCTCGTGCTGTCCCGTCCGGCCGACCGCCCGGTGCGGCTCGTCGTCGACGGGCACCCGTCCACCCGCCCCGAGGTGCTCGCCGACGCCCTGGTCGGTCCGCTGGAGGTCGCCGGGCGCCCGGTCGCCCGGGTGCGGGTCCGGGACTTCTGGCGTCCGGCCTCGTTGCGGCTGGAGCAGGGGCGCCGGGACCCGGACGCCCTGCTGGACGACTGGATCGACGTCGGCGGTCTCAACCGCGAGGTCCTGACCTCGGTGGTCCACCGAGGCCGCTGGCTGCCCTCGCTCCGGGACCCCGTGACGGACCGCCCGACCCGGGCGGACCGGGTCGAGGCGGCACCCGGGACCGTCGTCGTGCTGGACGGATCGCTCACCCTCGGCCGCGGTCTCGACGTCGACCTGTCGGTGCACCTCGCGCTGCGGCCGGCCACCGAGACCCGGAACACCCCGCTCGACGAGGCGTGGCGGCTCGCCGCCTACACGCGCTACCGCCGCGAGGTCGCGCCCGAGCGGCGGGCCGACGTCGTGGTGCGGGTCGACCACCCCGACCGGCCGGCGCTGCTGGTGCGCTGAGCCTCCGCCGGCGCTGCGGTCCTCAGAACCGGCACAGGCAGAACGGGTGCCCCGCCGGGTCGGCGAAGACCCGGAACATCTCGCCCTGTCCGGGCAGCCGGGTCGCACCTGCCGCCAGCGCGCGTGCCTCCGCCTCGTCCTGGGTCTGCGGGCCGATCGCCAGGTCCAGGTGGCCCTGCTGGGGCGCCGCCGGGTCCGGCCAGCGCGGCGGGTTGTAGCCCTCGACCTGCTGGAAGAGCAGGGGCCGCGACCCGGAGAGCATCGCCGTGCCGTCCGCGTCGTGGACGACCTCCTCGCCGAGGATCCGGGCCCAGAACGCCGCGGCGGCCGAGGCGTCGGGGACGTCGAACATCACCCCCATGACGCTCAGGGCGTCGACGTCCTCGGCGAGGCAGAGATCGAACGGGTGACCCGCCGGGTCGGCGAGCGTCGTCCACCGCTCGTTCTCTCGCAGCACCGTCGCCCCCAGGCTCTCCGCCCGGGCCACGGCGGCAGCGACGTCGGGCACCAGCAGGTCCAGGTGGAGCTGCTGGGGGTGTTCCTGCCCCGGCCACCGCGCCAGCACCAGGTCCGGCGCCGGTTGGAAGGCGAGGGACCAGCCCCCGGGCAGGGCCAACGTGATCCAGCCGTCGGCGTCCTCCTGCTCGACGGTCCCGCCGGTCAGCTCGCGCCAGAACGTCGCCGAGGCCCGCGGGTCCGGGGCGTCCAGCACGAGGGCGTCGATCATCGCCACGGGGGACGCGGCGGGGGGTGCGGTGTCTGCCATGACGGGGCTCCTGTCGGATCGGGGATCGGCGCGCCCAGTGTGACGTGCGCCACCGACACGGGGGAGGATCGGAGGGCGGGCGGCTCACACGCCCGCAACATGGCTGCGGCACAATGCACGAGATCTGCCGTGCGCACCAGGGGGTCGACATGATCGTCGCACCGTTCGGACGCTTCACCGAGGGCCGGGTCCCCGACCCGGGCATCGCCGCGCTGTTCACGCGCGAGAACCGCTGGCAGGCCCGGCTCGACGTCGAGGCCGCGCTGGCCCTGGCGGAAGCCGACGCCGGCGTCATCCCGAAGGAGTCCGCCCGGGCGATCGCGCTGACCGCCCGCATCGAGAAGCTCGACATCAAGCGGGTGCTCGCCGGGACGGCGGAGGCCAGCCACCCGCTGGTACCGCTCATCGAGGAGTTCGCCCGCGTCGTCGGGTCCAAGCACGGCGGCTGGGTGCACTGGGGTGCGACGACGCAGAACATCACCCAGACCGCCGACGTGCTGGTGCTGCGCGACGCCCACCGCGTGCTGCTGCGCCAGCTCGGCGGCACGCTCCGGGCCGCCGCGGCCCTGGCCGAGGGGGCGGCCGACCTCCCCATGGCGGGCCGCACCCACTCCCAGCACGCCGTGCCCGTCACCTTCGGGTTCAAGGTCGCGGTGTGGATCGACCAGCTCGTCGCGCACACCGAACGCCTCGAACGGCTCGACGACCGCCTGTTCTGCGTCCTCATGGGTGGTGCCGCCGGCACGTTCGCGTCCTTCGGGGACGCCGGGCGCGTCATCGAGGCCGGTGTCGCCCAGCGGCTCTCGCTGCACCCGATGCGGGTGCCGTCCCGCTCGGTCAACGACGGCATCGTCGAGCTCGTGCTGGTCCTCGCCCAGCTCGCGGGCACGATCGGCAAGATCGGTCGCGACGTGTACGCGCTCATGCAGCCGGAGTTCGCCGAGGCCTTCGAGCCGGTCCCCGAGGGGACGGTCGGGTCGTCGACGATGCCGCACAAGCGCAACCCCCAGCTCGCCCTGGACCTGTTGACGATGTCGTCCGAGCTGCGGGCCCTGGCGACCCCCGCGCTGGAGTCGATGCTGCACGACCAGGAGGCCAACGGGGCGATGACCGCGCTGCTCGAGGACGTCTCGGCGTCGGCGGCGGTGCTGGCCGGCGACATGCTGGCCCGGCTGCAGGTCATCCTGGCCGGCCTCGAGCTCGACCCGGCCCGGATGCGCGAGAACATCAAGCTGTCCGAGGGCATGATCGGCTCCGAGGCGCTCATGCTCGCCCTGGGGGAGAAGATCGGTCGGCAGAAGGCGCACGACGTCGTCTTCGAGGTCGCCCAGGCGGCCGCCACGCAGGACACGCCGTTCCTGGAGCTGCTGCAGGCCGACCCGCTGGTGGGCGGGTCGTTCGCGCCGGACGAGCTGCACGAGCTCGTCGACCCGGCCGGCTACCTCGGGTTGTCGGCCGAGATCGCCACGGAGCTCGCCGAGTGCGCGATCTCCACGGCCGACCGCCTCGACCGCCTCCCGGAGCGGGCGTCCGTCATCACGCGGTGAGCGGCCCCGCGGCGCACAGCCCGTGGGCCGACGACCGGCAGCCTGTCAGAGGCTGCCCAGCGCCGCGGCCGTCCGGTCGAGCGCGCCGGGGGCCACCGCGTAGTAGGCCCACCGCCCCCGCTGGCTGCGGGTCAGCAGCCCGGCGTCGACGAGCACCTTGAGGTGGTGGCTGACGGTCGGCTGGCTCAGGCCGACGGGTTCGGTGAGGTCGCAGACGCACGCCTCGTGGCCCTGCTGGGCCGCGACGATCGAGAGCAGGCGCACCCGAGCGGGCTCGCCGAGGGCCTTGAACACGCGGGCCAGCTCCTGGGCCCGTGCGGCGTCGACGCCCGCGGCGGCCGGTTCGACGCAGCAGGAGCCCGCCGGTGCGTCGGTGGCGGGCGTCTCGGTCGTCGTCATGGCCTCCATCTTGCCACGTATCGATGGATGTGGATATGTTGTCCGCGGACGCATCGACGATGATCGATATGGAGGCAGTCATGGGGACGACGACGGAGTACCCGGTGGTGGTGATCGGCGCGGGCCCGACCGGGCTCGCAGCGGCGGCGCACCTGCTCGCACGCGGGCTCGACCCGCTCGTGCTGGAGGCCGGGGAGGGCCCCGGCGCGGCGGTGGCCCAGTGGGGGCACGTGCGGCTGTTCTCGCCGTGGCGGTACTGCGTCGACCCGGCCTCCCGCCGTCTGCTCGAGGCCACCGGCACATGGCGGGAGCCGGACCTCGAGGCGCTCCCCACGGGCGCGGACCTCGTCCACGACTACCTCGAGCCGCTGGCCACCACCGACGCCCTGCGCGACCGCATCGCGTACGGCACCCGGGTCACCGCCGTCGTCCGCGACGGGGCCGACCGCACCCGGTCGCTGGGCCGCGAGCGCCGTGCCTACCGCGTGCGGACCGTCGGGGCCGACGGCGGCACCCGGGACGTGCTTGCCCGGGCCGTCGTCGACGCCTCCGGCACCTGGACCCGCCCCAACCCCGTCGGTGCGCACGGCCTCCCCGCGGTGGGCGAGGAGGCGGCGCGGACCTTCGTCACGGGGCCCCTGCCGGACGTCCTCGGCGCCGACCGGGACCGGTTCGCCGGCCGGCACAGCCTCGTCGTGGGGACGGGGCACTCGGCCGCCAACACGCTGCTCGCGCTCCTCGCCCTGGCCGACGAGGAGCCCGGCACCCTGGTCACGTGGGCGATCCGCGGCAGCTCGGCGCGCCGGCTGTTCGGCGGTGGTGCCGACGACCAGCTCCCGGCCCGCGGGTTGCTCGGCAGCCGGCTGCGCGACGCCGTCGACGCCGGCCGCCTCGAGCTGATCACCCGCGCCGCGGTCGACGAGCTCGTGCCCGACGGTGACGTCGTCCACGTGCGGGGGACCGGGCGCCGTGCCGGGGTCGACGGCCCGCTCGACCTCGCCGTCCACCAGGTCGTCGGGGCCACCGGGTTCCGGCCCGACCTCGACCTGCTGCGCGAGATCCGCCTCGACCTCGACCCCGTCGTCGAGGCGCCGTCCCGGCTCGCCCCGCTCATCGACCCGAACCTGCACTCGTGCGGGTCCGTCGAACCGCACGGCGAGTCCGTGCTCAGCCACCCCGACGCCGGCTTCTACCTGGCCGGGATGAAGTCCTACGGCCGAGCGCCGACGTTCCTGCTCGCCACCGGGTACGAGCAGGTCCGGTCGATCGCCGCGGCACTGGCGGGCGACCGGGCGGCCGCCGACGCCGTCCACCTGGAGCTGCCGACCACGGGGGTCTGCTCGACGGACCTGGCGGAGCCGGACGGCGGCGACGGCTGTTGCGGGACGACGGCGGAGCCCGGACCCCGGCCGGTCGCGCTGTCGTCGGCGCCGCGGTAGGTTCGGCGGCACCGGGTGCGGGCCGCCGCCGTCGCGCGACGGCCCGCACCCGGTGCCACGCTGGACGCATGACCAGCCGCTCCCGCCGTCTGGTGACGGCCGCCGCCGTCGTCCTCGTGCTCACCCTGCTCTCGGCCTGCGCGGCCGGGGCGAACCCCGCGCTCGACACCGCCCCCGCCGGCGCCGAGGACCCGGCCGGGTTCTGGTACGGGCTCTGGCAGGGCATGATCCTGCCGGTCACGTTCGTGGTGTCGCTGTTCACCGACACCGTCTCGATCTACGAGGTCCACAACAGCGGCAACTGGTACGACTTCGGCTACGTGCTGGGGATCTCGTTCGTGTTCGGCGGGCCGTTCGGCGCCAGCCGGGCCCGGCGCTGACTCGTCGCCGACCGGTCCTGACTCGCGAAGAACTGTCCTGACTCGCGCGGTGTCGTCCTGACTCGCGGAGCGGGGGTCGCGTCAGGGTCTGGCGCCGCAGCAGTCGTCGCCGCCGCAGCAGTCGTCGCCGCCGCAGCAGTCGTCGCCGGCGTGGTCCCCGTCCTCGTGGCCGACCATCGCCGCGACCGGTGTGCAGCAGGCGTCCCCACGCCACGCCTCGAGGCCCTCGCGGACGGCGAACCCGGCGATGACGAGCGCCGCCAGCGGGTCGGCCCACGTCCAGCCGAGGGTCGCGTTGAGCACCAGGCCGACGAGCAGCACGGCCGACAGGTAGCTGCAGATCAGCGTCTGCTTCGAGTCGGAGACGGCGGAGGCCGAGCCGAGCTCCCGGCCCGTGCGGCGTTCGAACCAGGACAGCAGCGGCATGACGGCGAGGCTGACCGCGGCGAGCGCGATCCCGACGGTCGAGTGGTCGGGTTCCACCGCCCCGAGCAGGGTCCGCACGGCCTCGACGGTGACGAACGCGGCCAGCCCGAAGAACGAGAACGCGATCAGGCGCAGCGCCACCCGTTCACGCCGGTGCGGGTCGGGGGGCGGCGAACTGCCAGGCCACCGCGGCGGCGGAGAGCACCTCGACGACCGAGTCGAGCCCGAACCCGACCAAGGCCGCCGAGGAGGCCAGGTGGCCGGCGGTGAGCGCCACCACGGCTTCGACGACGTTGTAGGCGATCGTCGCGGTGACGATCCAGCGCACCCGGCGTTCGAGCACGGCCCGGCGCGCGGCCGGGAGCGGGCGGGGCTGGGTGCCGACGGACGTCATCCCTCCCACGGTATCGACCCCCGCCGGTCCTAGGACGTCGAGCCCGTGCGGGACCGCCGCTGCCGGACCCACCGGACGAGCACCCCGACGGCGAACACGCCGGCCCCGGTCAGCACCGCGCCGACGGGCAGCGTCACCACGAGCACGAGGCACGCGACCAGGCCGAACCCCTGCAGCACGCGCGGGTACAGCCGGTGCTCGGCGGTCTGCGTCCAGGCGCTGGCGTTGGCGACCGCGTAGTACAGCAGCACGCCGACGCTCGAGAAGCCGATCGCCCCGCGCAGGTCGACGGTCAGCACGAGCGCCACCACGACCACGGCCAGCGCCACCTCGGCCCGGTGCGGCACCCCGAAGCGGGGGTGCACCGCCGACAGCCACCGCGGCAGGTCGCCCTCGCGCGCCATCGCCAACGACGTCCGCCCGATGCCGGCCACGAGCGCCAGCAGTGCGCCCAGCGAGGCAGCCGCCGCCCCGACCCGCACGACGATCCCGGCCCAGGGTGAGCCGTCGACCGCGGCGGCCAGCGGCGCCGTCGTGCCGGCGATGCCGTCCAGCCCCAGGGACCCGAGCAGCGTGAGGGCCACCACCGTGTACACGACGACGGCGCCGCCGAGCGCCAGCAGCACCGCCCGGGGGATCGTGCGGCGCGGGTCGCGCACCTCCTCGCCCATGGTGGCGATGCGGGCGTACCCGGCGAAGGCGAAGAACAGCAGACCCGCGGCCTGCAGGACCCCGTAGGCCACCGCCCAGCCGCCGTCCGTCGGGGTGACGACGCCGGTCCCGAGCGACGGGGCGGCCGCACCCGACCACACCACGGCGGTCCAGGTCGCCAGCACGAGCAGCACCAGGGCGACGATCCAGCGGGTCAGCCGGGCCGTGCGGGTCACCCCGCGGTAGTTCACGGACGCCAGCGCGACCACCGCCACCGCGGCGACCGGGCGCTCCCAGCCAGGCGGGGCGGCGTAGGCGGCGAAGGTGAGGGCCATGGCCGCGCAGCTCGCCGTCTTGCCGACGACGAACCCCCAGCCGGCCAGGTAGCCCCACCACTCGCCGAGGCGTTCGCGGCCGTAGACGTACGTGCCGCCGGCCACCGGGTACTGGGCGGCGAGCTGGGCCGAGCTGGTCGCGTTGGCGTACGCCACGAGGGCGGCCAGTGCGAGGGCCCCGAGCAGCGCCCAGCCGGTGCCGGCGGGCAGCACGGCACGGGCGGCCGGGGCGAACGCGGCGAAGACGCCGGCGCCGATCATGGATCCGAGTCCGATCGCGACGGCGTCCTTCGTGCCGAGGCGGCGGGCGAGCCGGGTCACGCCTGCCTCCCCGACCGGCCGCGGGCGCGCAGCCCCTCCAGCGCCATCCCCGCGTAGTGCACCGGGTCCTTGGTCGTGGAGAACGGCGGGGCGTAGGCGAGGTCGAGGTGGAACAGGTCCCCGGTCCGCGCACCGAACGTGATCGCGGTGGCGAGCACGTCCACCCGCTTGTCCACACCCGCCGGCCCGACGACCTGCGCACCGAGGAGGCGGCCGGTACCGCGGTCCGCGACGGCCTTGACCAGCATCTGCTGCCCGCCGAGGTACGGCGGGCGGTCCGGCTTCTCGGTGTGCACGACGACGGGGTCGAACCCGGCCTCGCGCGCCCGGCCCTCGTTCAGCCCGGTCTGGCCCACGGCGAGGTCGAAGACCCGCACGATGGACGTCCCCAGGATCCCGCGGTGCTCCAGGTCCCCGCCGGTGAGGGCGTCCCCGGCGATCCGGCCCATCTTGTTGGCCGTCGAACCGAGCGGCACCCACAGGGGTTCGCCGGTGATCAGGTCGAAGCTCTCGGCCACGTCCCCGATGGCCCACACGTGCTCGACGGACGTGCGGCCGCTGCGGTCGACGGCGATCGCCCCGGTCTCCCCGACGCGGACCCCGGCAGCCTCGGCCAGCTCGAGGTTCGGCCGGACGCCGACGGCGAGGATCACCACGCCGGTCTCTACGGACCACTCGTCCTCGCCATCGTCCGCCGTGACGGTGACGGCCTGCGCCGCGCCGTCGTCCGCCGTCCCGATCGCCGTCACCCGCGTCCTGGTGAGCAGGTCGACCCCGTGCTCGCGCAGCTCGCCGTCGACGCGCTCGGCGACGTCGGCGTCGAGCAGCGGCATGGAGTGCTCCTCCATCTCGACCACGGTGACCTCGAGACCGCGCCCGACGAGCTGCTCGGCGGTCTCCAGCCCGATGTATCCGGCGCCGACGACCACGGCCCGTCCGACGCCGCGGGACTCGATCCACTCCCGGACCGCCGTGGCGTCGGTCGGCGTCCGCAGCACGAAGACACCGTCGGCGTCCACGCCCGGCAGGGGCGGGACGACGGGCGAGACGCCGGTGGCGAGCACGAGCTCGTCGTAGCCGTCGGTGAAGGTCTCCCCGGTGGACAGGTTCCGGACGGTGACGGTGCGGGCCGAGGCGTCGACGTCGGTGACCTCGTGGCCGGTGCGCACGTCGATCCCGTAGGTCTCGGCGAACCAGCCGGCGTCGCGGGGGACGAGCTCGTCGATCGACCCGACGTTCCGCCCGATGTAGTAGGGCAGGCCGCAGCCGACGTAGGAGATGTCGTGGTCCCGCTCGTAGACGATGATCTCGGCGTCCTCCGACCCGCGCCGTGCCTTCGCGGCCGCCGTCGTGCCGGCGGCCACGGCTCCGACGACGACGATCCTCATCGAGCGACCACCTCGACGTCGAGCGAGGCGAGCAGCTCCCGCACCCGGCGCTCGATCTCGTCGCGGATCGGTCGGACGGCCTCGATGCCCTGGCCGGCCGGGTCGTCGAGCTGCCAGTCCTCGTACCGCTTGCCGGGGTAGATGGGGCAGGCGTCGCCGCAGCCCATGGTGATGACGACGTCGGAGGCCTGGACGGCGTCGGTCGTGAGCACCTTGGGCTGCTCGGCGCGGATGTCGACGCCCTGCTCCAGCATCGCCTCGACGGCGACGGGGTTGATCGAGTCCTTCGGGGCGGACCCGGCGGAGCGGACCTCGACGGCGTCGCCGCCGAGCGCGCGCAGGAACCCGGCGGCCATCTGGGAGCGGCCGGCGTTGTGGACGCAGACGAACAGCACGGAGGGGGTGGGCATGTCGGTCGTTCCTCTCAGAGAAGGGTGTCGAGCAGGCGGTGGACGCGGGCGTCGAGCTCGTCGCGGATGGCCCGGACGCCCGCCGGCGAGGCCAGGGCGGGATCCCCGACGACCCAGTCCTCGTACCGCTTGCCGGGCAGCACGGGCACGGAGTCCCCGCAGCCCATGGTGACGACCACGTCGGCGGCGCGCACGGCGTCGTCGGTCAGCGGCTTGGGGAAGAAGACGTCGTCGGGCGCGCCGAGGTCCTCCAGGACGGGCCGGACGACGTCGTGCACGTCGCCGGCCGGCACCGACCCGGCCGAGCGGACCACGACCCGGTCGCCGGCGCTGCGGGCCAGCAGCGCCGCGGCCAGCTGGGAGCGGCCGGCGTTGCCGACGCAGACGAAGAGCACCTGCGGCGGGTGGTCGGTGGCGGGCCCGGGCGCCTCGACCGTGCGGTTCTTGGCGGCGTCCGCGAGGCGCTGACGGGCGAAGTGCTCGGTGAGCGCGACGAGGTGGACGGGGATGCCGCCGCGGCGGGCCAGGGCCGTGTACGACTCGCGCACGACCCGCAGCGCCTCGTCCTCGGTGGTGCCCGGGATACGGGCCGCCAGGGACTCGGCGAGCCGGCCGAGCTCGCGGTCGACGTCGGCCAGGCCGTGGAGCTCGGTCCACCGCCCGGCGCCGGGGTCCTCCGGTGTGGCGACCCGTCCGGAGTCCGCGACGGCGGGGGCGAACCGGTCCAGCAGCGTGGTCACGGCGGTGCGGTACACCGGGGCCACCCGGTAGAACACCGAGGTGCCGCGCCGGTCGGCGCTCAGCACGCCGACGTCCCGCAGCACCTTGAGGTGGTGGGACACCGTGGGCTGGGAGACCTCGGCCAGCGCGGCGAGGTCGCCCACGTGGGCCTCGCCGCCCGGGGCGGTGGCGATGGCGGACAGCATGCGCAGGCGCAGCGGGTCGGCGAGCGCCTTGAGCACACCCGCGACCGAGACGGCGACGTCGGGGCCGAGGGCGCGGCCGTCGGCGGGGACGGGTGCCGGTCCGGCGGTCTGGTCGGCAGATCCGCCGGGGGACTGGTCGGGTGACGGTGCGACGGTCATGCGCGGACCTCCGTGTCCGAGGGCGCGGTCACGGCGGCCTCGGTGCCGCCGGGAGCCACGAGCGGGTCGACGCCGAACCAGCGGCGTCCGACCCACAGGGTGACGTGGACGAGGCCCACGAGCACGGGGACCTCGATGAGCGGCCCGACGACGCCGGCGAGCGCCTCGCCGGACGTGGCGCCGAAGGTCGCGACGGCGACGGCGATGGCGAGCTCGAAGTTGTTGCCGGCCGCGGTGAACGCGAGCGTCGTGGTGCGGGCGTAGCCCAGGTCGAGGGCCCTGCCGGCGATCATGCCGAGGCCCCACATGATCGCGAAGTACGCCAGCAGCGGCAGCGCGATCCGTGCGACGTCGCCCGGGTTGTCGCTGATCTGCTCACCCTGCAGGGCGAACAGCAGCACGATCGTGAACAGCAGGCCGTACAGGGCCCAGGGGCCGATGCGCGGGACGAACCGCTCCTCGTACCAGTCGCGCCCCCGGGTGCGCTCGCCGATCGCCCGGGAGGCGAAGCCGGCCGCGAGCGGGATGCCGAGGAAGACGAGCACGTTCAGCGCGATCTGCCCCATCGAGACGTCCAGGCCCGCGGTGTCCAGGCCCAGCCACCCGGGCAGCACCGTGAGGTAGAAGTACCCGAGCACGGAGAACATCACGACCTGGAAGACCGAGTTGACCGCGACGAGCACGGCCGCGGCCTCGCGGTCGCCGCAGGCCAGGTCGTTCCAGATGACGACCATGGCGATGCAGCGGGCGAGCCCCACGATGATCAGCCCGGTGCGGTACGCGGGCAGGTCGGGCAGGAAGATCCACGCGAGGGCGAACATCAGGGCCGGCCCGACGAGCCAGTTGAGCACCAGCGAGCTGACGAGCAGGGCCTTGTCCCCGGTGACGGCGGCGACCCGGTCGTAGCGGACTCCTGCGAGCACCGGGTACATCATCACCAGCAGGCCGAGCGCGATGGGCAGGGAGATGCCGCCGACCTCCATCGCCTCGAGGCCGTCGCCGAGCACGGGGACGAACCGTCCCAGCGCCAGGCCGGCCACCATCGCCAGGCCGATCCACAGCGGCAGCCAGCGGTCGAGGGTGGACAGGCGGGCGCGGACCGGGCCGGCCGCGGCGGTGAGGGGCACGACGTCTCCTTGCTGATTCGACTCCCGTCAATATAGACGAACTTCGAAGCAAGCGCAGCGACGAGCGCCTCTTGTCAGCAGGCTGAACACGTGTTTAATCTGGTGAACATGAGTTCAGCCCTCGCCGCCGACGCCGATCCGGGCCCGTCCTCGGCCGGTGCGTCCGGGTCGACCCGGGACCGCATCCGGGACGCGGCCGTGCTGCGGTTCGCCCGGTCCGGGTTCGGCACGTCGGTGCGCACCATCGCCGCGGACGCGGGGGTGAGCCCGGCGCTGGTGATCCACCACTTCGGCTCCAAGGACGCGCTGCACGCCGCCTGCGACGAGCACGTGCTGGCCGGGATCGTCGAGTCCAAGCGGCAGAACATGGGCCGGGCCACCGGAGGGCAGCTCCTGCAGGTGCTCGCCGAGGTCGACGAGTACGCGCCCCTGCTCGGCTACGTGGTGCGCTCCCTGCAGGCGGGCGGCGACGTCGCCCGGGCGTTCGTGGAGCACATGATCGAGGACGCCCGCGGCTACACCCGCGAGGCCGTGGCCGCCGGGATCGCCAAGCCCAGCGTCGACGAGGACGCCCGGGTCCGGTACCTCACGCTGTCCTCGCTGGGCACCCTCTCGCTCGCCCTCACCCTGAACCCGCCGGAGGACCCGGAGGACGTCGGGGCCACCGTGCGCACCTTCCTGGCCGAGCACTACCTGCCGATGATCGAGCTCTACGCCCAGGGCTTCCTCACCAGCCGTCGCATGCTCGACGACTACCTGCTGTACGTCTCCGACCCTCCGACGGGCGGCGAGTCCGACGACGCACCTGCCCCCGAGACCACGAACGAGGAACCATGACCAGCATCCCGAGCGCCGGCGCGCTCCCCATCGAGATCCACGACCTGCACAAGCACTTCGGCCCCACCCGCGCCCTGGACGGTCTCGACCTGTCCGTCGCCGAGGGTGAGGTGGCCGGGTTCCTCGGGCCCAACGGCTCCGGGAAGTCCACCACCATCCGCGTGCTGCTCGGGCTGCTGCGCGCGACGGCCGGCTCCGCGCGGCTGTTCGGTGCCGACCCCTGGCGCGACGCCGTCGAGCTGCACCGCCGCCTCGCCTACGTCCCCGGCGACGTGACGCTGTGGCCCCACCTGACCGGCGGGGAGGCCATCGACTTCCTCTCCCGGCTGCGCGGCAAGCCCGACCCGCGGCGCAAGGCCGAGCTGCTGGAGGCCTTCGAGCTCGACCCCTCCAAGAAGGCCCGCACCTACTCCAAGGGCAACCGGCAGAAGGTCGCCCTCGTGGCCGCCTTTGCGACCGAGGTGCCCCTGCTCATCCTCGACGAGCCCACCGCCGGCCTCGACCCGCTCATGGAGGCGGTGTTCACCGAGCGCGTGCGCGAGGCCGCGGCGCAGGGCACCTCGGTGCTGCTCAGCAGCCACATCCTGTCCGAGGTCGAGAAGGTCTGCGACACCGTGACGATCATCCGCGCCGGACGCGCGGTCGAGTCCGGCACCCTCGACGAGCTGCGGCACCTGACGCGCTCCAACGTCACGGCCGTCGTGGCGGGCGACCCGGCACGGGTCGCCGCGCTCGACGGGGTGCACGACCTGCAGACCCACGAGGACCCCGAGGGGACGCGGATCTCCTTCGACGTCGACAACACGGCCATGGGCAGCGTGCTCACCGCGCTCTCCGGCCTCGACGTGCGCTCCTTCACCGCCGCGCCGCCGTCGCTGGAGGAGCTGTTCCTGCGGCACTACGGCGACGACGTGTCCGCCGACGGCGAGTCGACCGACGGGACCGGGAACGCCCCGGGGCGGCACGCGGCCGCCCCGACGACGAGCGAGGCGGGAGCACGATGAGCACCGCCGTCGCCCCGCCCGCCGTCCGGACCGCCGAGCCCGCCCGTGGGGCCACCCTGACCGGCACCGGCGCGCTCGTGCGCTTCATGCTGCGCCAGGACCGGGTGCGCCTGACCGTGTGGACGGCCTCGGTCGTGTTCTTCTACACCTACTTCACGTTCGCCCTGAACCTGTTCTTCGACGACCCCGCCGCGATGCAGGGGCGGGCCGCCCTGATGGAGACGCCCGCCGGCATCGTCATGGGCGGCCCCGGGTACGGCCTGGACGACTACTCGACCGGGGTCGCCATGTCGAACGAGGGCATCACGTGGATGGTGCTCGCGCTCGCGATCCTGTCGATCCTGCACATGGTGCGCCACACCCGCGCCGAGGAGGAGTCGAACCGCTCGGAGCTGGTGCGGGCCGCCGTCGTCGGCCGGCACGCCCCGGCCGTGGCCGCGATCATCACCCTCGTGCTCGTGCAGGCGGTCATCGCCGTGCTGTCGGCACTGGCCATGGTGGCCGTGGGCGACCTCGCCGTGGCGGACTCGTTCGCCATGACGATCGGTTCCGGGCTCAGCGCGCTCGTGTTCGGCGCCGTCGCGCTCGTCGTGTGCCAGGTGGTCGGTCACGCCCGCACCGCGACCGGGGTGAGCCTGGCCGTCTTCGCCGTCGCGTTCGTCGTCCGGGCTGTCGGGGACATCCGCGAGCTCGGCGGGTCCACCCTGTCCTGGTTCTCGCCGATCGCCTGGGCCCAGCAGATGCGTGCCTTCGTCGACCTGCGCTGGTGGCCCGTCGCGCTGAGCGTCGTCGCGATCGTCGCCCTCCTCGTGCTGGCGGCGGTGCTCGCCTCCCGCCGGGACTTCGGCGGGAGCCTCGTCGAGACCCGTGCCGGCCGGCCCGACGCCGCCGTCACGCTGCGCGGACCGCTGGCGATGGCCTGGCTGCAGCAGCGCTGGGCCCTGCTGTGGAGCTGCCTCGGGCTCGGGCTGATGTGGTTCGCCTCCGGCACCATGCTGCCGGGCATCGGCGACATGATCGGCGACATGGTCGTGGACAACCCGGTGCTGGCCCAGCTGTTCGGCGACGACCCGTCCCAGCTCGCCGTCGGGTTCATCAGCGTGCTCGTGCTGTACGCCGCCGTCTGCTGCGCCGCCTACGCCGTCGTCATGGCCCAGCGTCCCAAGGTCGAGGAGTCCTCGGGCCGTGCCGAGGTCGTCTTCTCCCACCCCGTGTCCCGGCACCGCTGGCTCGGGGCGCAGCTCGCCGTCGCCGGGCTCGGCACGGCGGTGCTGCTCGCCGTCAGCGTCTACGGGCTCTGGGCCGGTGCCGCGATCGCCGGGTGGGAGGACCAGGGGTTCGGCGACTACAGCGTGGTCGTGTGGACCCACCTGCCGGCGCTCGCGGTGTTCCTCGGGCTCGTCGCCGCGCTGTACGGCTGGGCACCGCGGCTGACGGGGCTCGGCTGGGCGCTGGTGGCCTACACGTTCGTCGTCGGGATGTTCGGCCAGGTCCTCGACCTGCCGGACTGGGTCTACCGGGTCTCGCCGTTCGACGGGGTGCCGGAGGTGTTCTCCGAGGAGTCGTACGCCGGCGACCTCGCGCTGCTGTGGGGTGTCGCCGTGGTGCTCACGGTGCTCGGGTTCGTGGGCTTCCGGCGCCGCGACCTGGTCACCGGCTGACGGGCCGGGTCCGCGCGGTACAGACCGTGCGGACCCGGCCGTCGGCCGTCAGCCGCCCGTCACGCGGGAGACCGCCGCGAGCACGAGCCGGCGGGGCAGCACGTTCACCAGGGCGGCGGCCAGGGCGTTCGCCCGGCCGGACACCACGGTCGCGCGGGGCCGACGGCGGTCCAGCGCTCGGAACAGCGTGTCGGCGACCTGGTCGGCCGTCTGGAAGCGGCCCACCGCCGGCTCCTCGGACCCGACGACGTCGAAGAACTCCGTGCGCGTCGCACCCGGGCAGAGCGCGATCGCGTGGACGCCCGTCCCCCGCAGCTCGACCGACAGCGCCTCGGTGAAGCTGAGGACGTAGGCCTTGGTCGCGCCGTAGACGGCCATCCGCGGCAGCGGCTGGAACGCCGCGGTGCTGGCCACGTTGACGACCGCGCCGGAGGCGTGGGCGAGCAGGTCGGGCAGCAGCGCGCGGGTGAGGTTGGTCAGTGCCGTCACGTTGAGGGCGACCTCGTCGTCGACGCGCTGCGGGTCCTCCTCGACGAAGGGGCCGTGCGTGCCGAACCCGGCGTTGTTGACCAGGGTGCCGACGGGACGGTCGGCGGCGCGGGCGGCCTTGACGACCTCGGTGACACCGTCCGGGGTGGTGAGGTCGGCGGGCACGACGTCGACCGCGACGCCGTGCTCCGCGCGCAGCCGGGCCGCGAGCTCCTCGAGGCGGTCCGTGCGGCGGGCGACCAGCACGAGGTCGGCTCCTCGGGCCGCGAGCCGCGCCGCGACGACGGCGCCGATGCCGGAGCTCGCGCCGGTCACGACGGCGGACGATCCGTGCAGGTCGAGGGTCATGGAGCGCTCCAGGGGTCGAGGGACGGACGTCGCCACTGTAGGCCGGGTTTCGGCACCGGCCCGGAGGGCGGGCTAGCGTGACCCGGTGACGACGACATCCGGCGACGGCCCCGACGAGGCCGTCACGGCCCCCGCAGAACCCCTCGCCCACGGCCTGCGGCCCCGGCACCTGACGATGATGGGGCTCGGCTCCGCGATCGGGGCCGGGCTGTTCCTGGGGTCTGGCGAGGCGATCTCGACGGCGGGCCCGGCGGTGCTGATCAGCTACGCCATCGCCGGGGCGATCGTCGTGGCCGTCATGCGGATGCTCGCCGAGATGGCCTCCGCCCTGCCGGCCTCCGGGTCGTTCTCCGTGTACGCCGAGGTGGCGCTCGGCCGGTGGGCCGGCTTCCTGCTCGGGTGGCTCTACTGGTTCATGCTGATCATGGTCCTCGGCGTGGAGGTCACCGGCGTCGCCGAGATCGCCACCGCCTGGTGGCCGGCCGTCCCGCAGTGGGTGGTCGCCGGCGTCGTCGTCACCGTCTTCGGCGGCATCAACCTGATCGGGGTGCGGCAGTTCGGCGAGGCCGAGTTCTGGTTCGCCCTGGTCAAGGTCGCCGCCATCGTGGCCTTCCTCGCCGTCGGACTGCTCGTCGTCGTCGGCGTGATCCCCGTGGCGGGCGGCGTGCTGGGCGACTGGGCGGCGCACGGCGGCTTCGCGCCGGCCGGGGTGCCGGGGATCGCCGCCGGTCTGCTCGCCGTCGCCTTCGCGTTCGGCGGGATCGAGATCGTGGCGATCGCCGCGGCCGAGGCCCGCGACCCGCGCGACGCCGTCGCCCGCGCCACCCGCACGATCCTGTGGCGGATCCTGGTCTTCTACCTCGGGTCCGTCGCGATCATCGTCGCGCTGGTGCCGTGGGACGACGCCGACGCGCTCACCTCGCCGTTCGTGGCGGTCCTGGAGCTGGCCGGGTTCGACGGCGCCGCGCGGCTCATGGAGGTCGTGGTCGTCCTGGCGCTGCTGAGCGCCTTCAACGCCCAGGTGTACGGCACCTCGCGGATGCTGTTCTCCCTCGGGGAGCGGCGTGACGCGCCGGCGGTGGCGACGCGCATCTCCCGGCGGGAGGTCCCGTGGGTGGCGGTCTCGGTGTCGGTGTTCTTCGGCGTCGTCGCGGTCGTGCTGAACCGGGTGCTCCCGGAGACGTTGCTGTCCGTCCTGCTCAACGCCGTCGGCTCCGCCCTGTTCGTGGTCTGGCTGCTCATCGCCGTCTCGCAGCTGCGGCTGCGGCCACGTCTGGAGGCCGAGGCGCGCCGCACGGGGGTGCCGATGCGGCTGCGGATGTGGGCCTTCCCGTGGCTGACCTGGCTCACCCTGGCCGCGCTCGTCGCCCTGGCCGCGCTCATGCTGTCCGACGACGCGGCACGCGCCCAGCTCGTCGCCACCGCGGGACTCGTGGCCGTCATCCTCGCGGCGTACGGGCTGCTCGGGTGGCGACGTCGGGCCCGCGGCGGTGCGGAACAGTGGCAGCATGACGTCCATGGCTGAACTCGTCGCGGTCTGTCGCGTGCACCAGCTCCTGCCGGACGCGGGGACCGTCGGCGTCACGGCGATCGACAAGCGCGCGGTCGCCGGGCGGGTGAAGGCCGGCACCCACGGCCTGTACGCCGACGTCCAGGCGGACCGGGTGCACCACGGCGGACCGGAGCAGGCCGTCTACGCCTACGCCGAGGAGGACGCCCGCTTCTGGGCCGCCGAGCTGGGCCGGGAGATCACCCCGGGTCTGTTCGGCGAGAACCTGCGCACCCGCGGCCTGGACGTGGGCGGTGCGCTGATCGGCGAGCGGTGGCGGGTCGGGTCGGCCGTGCTCGAGGTGACCCAGCCCCGCACGCCGTGCGCCACCTTCGCCCGCCGCCTGGGGTCGCCGGAGCGCTGGGTGCGACGGTTCACCGAGGCGAACCGCACCGGTGCCTACCTGCGGGTGGTGGAGACCGGTGAGCTCGGCGCCGGCGACGCCGTGGAGGTCGTGTCACGGCCGACGCACGGTGTGTCGGTCGCCGACTGGTTCGGGGCCTGGAACGCTGGCCCCGAGGGTTTCGCGGAGGCGGCCCGCCTGGCCAGCGCGCTGCGCCGGGCGGCCGACGACGGCGAGCTCCGACCGAGCGAGGACATGGACACCCGGATGACGAAGGCGATGAACCGATGAGCACCACGCACGTCCCCACCACCGCCGACCACGTCGTCCTGTGCGACGACGCCGGCGAGCGGACCGGCACGTTCCCACGGGCCGATGTCCACACCACCGACACGCCCCTGCACCTGGCGTTCTCGTGCTACCTGCTGGACGGAGCCGACAACCTGCTGATCACGCGGCGCGCCCTGGTCAAGCGCACCTGGCCGGGGGTGTGGACCAACTCGTTCTGCGGGCACCTGCGCTGGACGGAGGCGGTGGAGGACTCGATCGTCCGGCACGCCGAGCACGAGCTGGGTGCCACCGTCACCGGCGTCGACGTGGTGCTGCCCGAGTTCCGCTACCGCGCCGTGGACGCCTCGGGCGTGGTCGAGCACGAGATCTGCCCGGTGTACGTCGCCCGCGTCGACGGGGACCTGACGCCGAACCCGGACGAGGTCTCCGAGCACGTGTGGGCGCCGGCGCACGAGGTCCGTGCGGCGGTCCAGGCGACGCCGTGGGCGTTCAGCCCGTGGATGGGGTGGCAGCTCGAGGCGATCGCGGCGGTGCCGGCGGACGAGCGGACCCCGGGTGCGCGCGTGCTGGCCGGGGCGCTCGGTCTCGCCTGACACGGGACCCACCTGTTGCCGTCGCGGCGACGGGAGGCTAGTCTCGAACACACGTTCGAGGCGACGCTTCCCGCCCGGTGCGGCACGCCGCCGGCTCGTCGTCCCCGGACC
>NZ_JABFAJ010000007.1 GCF_013085345.1 Isoptericola sediminis
AATCTGCAGGTCAGGACCGGTCCTGACCTGCAGATTTCATGCCCACAGCCGAGGGCGGGGATCAGCGGAAGCGCCGGCCCTCGTCGCGGCGGTACGCCACGACGGCCAGCGTCGCGAACAGCACGGTCCAGCCGATCAGCACCGGCCACGCGCCGGCGTAGGCGTCCGCGCCGGTCAGCGCCTGCACGAGCAGGTCGCGGCCGGCGCGGGTCGGGGTCCCCTGGGACAGCGTGTTCAGCCAGTCGGGGAACGCGACCGGCGGCAGGAACAGCCCGCCGGCGAAGGCCAGCGGGAACAGGACGACCTGCACGACCGGCAGCGCGGCCTTGGCCGTCAGCGAGTACCCCACGGCCATCCCCAGCAGCACGAACGGGACCGCCGTCGCCAGGATCGTCGCGACCCCGGCGAGCAGCTCGAGGAGCGTCACCGAGGCGGCGGTGAAGAACGCGCCGATGAGGATCAGCGGCACGAGACCGAACAGCGCGAAGATGGCCCCGTTGAGGATCCGCGCGACCATGCGCGGTCCCGGCCCCGCCGGCAGGGAGCGCACGAACGGGTCGAACGGGAGCTGACGGTCCTCGGCCACGCCGAGGCCGTAGGTGAACAGGCTCGCCGAGCAGACGGCGAAGAGGGCCAGCCCCGCGACCGCCATCGTGGCGAACACCGGGTTCTGCGCGACGTCGCTCTGCGGTACGACGAAGAAGAACATCGCCAGTGCCGGGAAGAACATGTTCCCCAGCACGGCGATGGGGATGCGCACCGTCTCCAGGAACTGGAACTTCAGGTGCAGCCAGGTCATCCGCACCGGGCTGACAGTGCCCGACGGCGCGACGACGGCGGGTGCGGGTGTCACGCGGGTCATCGGTCCGCTCCTTCCAGGGAACCGGAGGCGACCATCTCGGCGAACGCCTCCTCGAGGCTGGCGCCCCGGATCTGCAGGTCCGAGAACTCCACGCCCGAGGTGACGAGGTCACGGACCAGCGCGTCCGCGTCGGGCGTGTAGAGCTCCTGGGTGCCGTCGCCGCGGTGCTCGCCGCGGGACACCCCCGGCCGGTCGACCAGGTCGACCGGCGCGCGCAGCACCACGCGGCGCAGTCCCACCCGGCGCAGGATCCCGTCCAGGGAGTCGTCCGCGCGCACCACGCCGTGGTCGATCACCACCACCCGCTCGGCCAGCGCCTGGACCTCCTCGAGGTAGTGGCTGGTCAGCAGCACGGTCCCGCCGCCGGCGTGGTACCGCCGGATCGCCTCCCACAGCACCTGCCGGGCGGTGACGTCCAGGCCAGTGGTGGGTTCGTCCAGCAGGATCACCCGGGGACGGCCGACCAGGGCCAGGGCCACGGCGAGACGCCGCTTCTGGCCGCCGGACAACGACCCGGTCTGCTTGCGTGCCTTGTCCGTGAGACCGAACTGCTCGAGCAGCTCGGCGGTCGGCATCGGGTCCGGGAAGTGCCCGCCGACGAAGTCGACCACCTCGCCGACGCGCAGGGTCGGCGGGAGGCCGGTCTCCTGCGGGGTGATGCCGAGCCCGATCCGCGACGCCGCGTCCCGCGGGTCGCCGTCGAGCAGCCGGACGCGGCCGGTGTCGGGTCGCCGCTGGCCGCTCACGAGGGACAGCAGGGTCGACTTGCCGGCCCCGTTCGGACCGAGCAGCCCGACGAGCTCGCCGGGGCCCACCTCCAGGGAGACGTCGTCCAGGGCCACGACCTCCCCGAACCGGCGGGTGACGCCGTCGACGTCGATGACGGTCATGATCCGGCCCCTCTCAAGAGGTCCTGCAGGGTGGTGGTGTAGTCCTCGAAGGCCCGGCGACCGTCCGTCGTCAGGGCGAGGTAGGTGACGGGCCGACGCCCGGCGAACTCCTTGGTCTGGCGCACGTAACCCGCGTCCTCGAGCTTGCGCAGGTGCGTCGAGAGGTTACCCGCGGTCATGTCCAGCAGCTTCTGGAGCTTGGCGAAGGTGATCTCCTCGCCGGCCCGCAGCGCGGCCAGCGTGGACACGACCCGCAGCCGCGCCGGGGCGTGGATGACGGTGTCGAGCTCGGTCATCGCCGCGCCCCTGCCCGGCGCCGCAGGTGCAGCACCTGCCAGACCACGGTGATCGCGAGGAACCCGCCGCCGCCGACCGTCGCCATGACGAGGTAGGTGGCGGGCATCCCCGCCATCGTCGCGACGCCCCCGGTGAGCAGGATCCAGGCCCCGAGGACGAACAGCCCGCGGTCGCCGAAGGACGCGCCCCCGGTCAGGTACATGACGCCGATGATGACGCAGGCCAACGCGTTGGACGCCAGGCCCGTGACGTCGTCGGATGCCCCGGCACGGCCGAGTCCGGCGATGACGAAGGGGTACACGCCGAACGCCAGGAACCACGTCGCCCCCCACAGGACCGTGGCCCGGTGCCCGGGGCCGCGGGTCCCGGCGGCGCGGCGCGCGCTGTGCACGATCGTGACGACGACGGCCACGGCGAGCAGGGTCCCGAAGACGACGTAGGCCACCACGCCGGGCACTCCGAGCGCGCGGGCGCTCGTCCACAGCACGAGGTAGCCGACCGCCCAGGCGATCCCCCACACGAGACAGATCAGGCGGCAGTCCGGTTCGGTGCCGCGGCGGACCCGACGCTGGGACTCCGCGATGAGATCCAGGCTCGCGGCGGGGTCGAGGGGGTGGTCGGACCGGCTGTCGGGTGCGGTGCTCACGGTGGCTCCGGTGCTCTCGATGAGGTTTGCAGTACAAACTACTTTGCAGTGTGCCACCGGTTCCAGGAACGCACAAGACCCCACCGACCGCTGTGGGCATGAAATCTGCACCTCCGACCCGCGGTGGGGCCGCAGATCTCATGCCCACAGCGAAGGGTGGGCGCGCTTAGGCTGGGCCGGTGAGCGCACCACGACCCGCCGTGAAGGACCGTTGGACGCCGCCGGCGCCCGCCGCGCCGGCCCGCACACCGAGGGACCGCCGCCGGACCGGCGCCGAGATCTGGCTCGTCCTGGGCCTCAGCCTCGGCCAGAGCGCGATCTACGCGCTGGTCAACATCGTCGCCCGGCTGACCTCCGGCACGGCGCTGGCCGAGCAGTCGGCGACGCTCAACGCCTCGCGGTCGGCGCGCCCGTACCTCGACCTGACGTACCAGCTGCTCGGCATCGCGTTCGCGGTGCTGCCCGTCGCCCTGGCCCTGTACCTGCTGAGCGCCCGCGGCCCGGGGACCCTGCGCCGGATCGGCCTCGACGCGGCCCGCCCCGGCCGGGACACCGCATGGGGGTTCGCCCTCGCGGCGGCCATCGGCATCCCCGGGCTGGCGTTCTACACCCTCGGGCGGTTCCTGGGGATCACCGTCGAGATCCAGGCCAGCGCGCTCGAGGACTACTGGTGGACCGTCCCGGTCCTCATGCTGGCCGCGCTGCAGAACGGGCTGCTGGAGGAGGTGATCGCCGTGGCCTACCTGCACGAACGCACGAGCGACCTCGGCTGGCACCGCGTGACGTTCGTCGTGGCCAGCGCACTGCTGCGCGGTTCCTACCACCTGTACCAGGGCATCGGCCCGTTCTTCGGCAACATGGTCATGGGCGTCGTCTTCGCCTGGTTCTACACCTCACGCTGGGGACGGCAGCGCGTGCTGCCCCTGGTGATCGCGCACACCCTGCTCGACGTCGTCGCCTTCGTCGGGTACGCGTTCCTGCCGGCCGACTGGCTCGCCGCGCTCGGCGTCGGCTGACGGCGGACCGCCGGGCGGGAGCGGCACGGGGCCGCGCCCACCCGACGGGTCACCGGGTCAGGCCGTCGCCAGCGAGACCCGGCGTCGCGCCTGCTCGGCCGGGTCCGGCACCGGCAACGAGGCCAGCAGCCGGCGGGTGTAGTCCTCCGACGGCGACCCCAGCACCTCCGCGCCGGTCCCGGACTCGACGAGCCGGCCGCGGTAGAGCACCGCGATCCGGTCGGCGAGCAGGTCCACGACCGCGAGGTCGTGCGAGACGAAGAGGCAGGCGAAACCGAGCTCGGCCTGCAGGTCGGCGAACAGCTCCAGGACCCGGGCCTGCACCGAGACGTCGAGGGCCGAGGTGGGCTCGTCCGCCACCAGCAGCTCCGGGTCCAGCGCCAGGCCGCGCGCCAGGGACGCCCGCTGACGCTGCCCGCCGGACAGCTCGTGCGGGTAGCGGTCGCCGTAGGAGCGCGGGAGCTGGACGGCCTCCAGCAGCTCGTCCACCCGGCCACGTGCCGCCGCGGGCGACGCGGCCCGGCCGTGCACGACCAGCGGCTCGGCCACGCACTCGGCGATCGTCAGCAGCGGGTTGAACGACGTCGCCGGGTCCTGGAAGACGAACCCGAGCCGCGGCCGCATGCCGGCGAGGGCACGGCCCCTGGCACCGCGCATCTCCGTGCCCAGCACCCGCAGCGACCCGCTGGTGACGGGCTGCAGCCCGGCCACGGCCCGGGCGATGGTCGTCTTGCCCGAACCGGACTCCCCCACCAGCCCCAGGACCTCACCGGGCCGGATCGTCAGGGACACGTCGTCGACCGCGGTGAAGCCCGGACGCCGGAACCTGCCCGGGTAGGTGATGGTCAGGTGCTCGGCCCGCACGACCGGCTCGCCGTCGGCCCATCCCTCGGGCCGGGACGCCGCCCGGGCCTCGGCGCGCGCGGTGCCCTCGCCGACCCGTGGCACCGCCCCGAGCAGCGTCCGGGTGTACTCGGCCTGCGGGTCGGCGAAGAGCTCCTGCACGGGAGCCTCCTCGACCACATGGCCCTGGTACATCACGGCGACCCGGTCGGCCAGGTCCGCCACCACGCCCATGTTGTGGGTGATGAGCACGATCGCCGTCCCGGTCTCGTCCCGCAGCCGCCGCAGCAGGTCCAGGATCTCCGCCTGGACGGTGACGTCGAGCGCCGTCGTCGGCTCGTCGGCCACGATCAGCCCGGGGTCGAGGACCAGCGCCATGGCGATGACGACACGCTGCTTCTGACCGCCGGAGAACTGGTGCGGGTAGTGGTCGACGCGCTGCTCGGGATCCGGGATCCCGACGGTCCGCAGCACCTCGACCGCCCGCCGCCGCGCCTCCTTCGCCGAGACCTTGCCGTGGGCACGCAACCCCTCGGCGATCTGCCAGCCGACCGTGTAGACCGGGTTCAGCGCCGTGGAGGGCTCCTGGAACACCATGGCGACGTCGCGGCCGCGCACCCGGCGCAGCTCCGCGCCGGACACGTGCACGACGTCGGTCTGCGCGCCGTCGTGCCCGCTGAGCACGACCGCTCCGCTCGCCGTGGCCGTCTCCGGCAGCAGGCCGAGGATGGTCTTCGCCGTCACGGTCTTGCCCGACCCGGACTCGCCGACGATCGCGAGCACCTCGCCCGGGGCGACGTCGAGGCTGACGCCGTCGACGGCCCGCACCGGGCCGGCGTCGGTGGCGAACGAGACCGCGAGGTCCTCGATGTGCGCGACGCGCGACGTGCTCATGACTCCTCCTTCGACGGGCCGGTGGTCCCGGCGTCGGCGTCCGACCCGGCGTCCACCGACGTGGCGGCCACCGCGCCGGCGACCTTGCGCGACCGGGACCGCACCCGCAGCCGCGGGTCGGCCAGGTCGTTGAGGGACTCGCCCACGAGCGTCATCCCCATGGCGGCCAGCACGATCGCCAGACCGGGGAACAGCGCCGTCCACCAGATGCCCGAGGTGACGTCCGCGACCGCCCGCTGCAGGTCGTAGCCCCACTCGGCGGCGGCCGTCGGTTCGATGCCGAACCCGAGGAAGCCCAGCCCCGCCAGGGTCAGGATGCCCTCGGAGGCGTTCAACGTGACGATGAGCGGCAGGGTGCGCACCGAGTTGCGCAGCACGTGGCGGGTCATGATCCGCCGGTGCGGCGTGCCCAGGACACGAGCGGCGTCGACGAACGCCTCCCCCTTGATGCGGACCACCTCGGCCCGCACCACGCGGAAGTACTGCGGCACGAACACCACCGTGATCGACAGCGCGGCCGCGAGGACGCCGCCCCACATGCTCGACTGGCCGCCCGAGATGACGATGGCGAGCAGGATCGCCAGCAGCAGGGACGGGAAGGCGTACACGGCGTCGGCGACGAGCACGAGCACCCGGTCCGCCCAGCCGCCGAAGTAGCCCGAGACCAGACCGAGCAGCACGCCGACGACGATGGACGCCGTCACCGCGACGATGACGACGAGCAGCGCCGTCTGCGCGCCCCACACCACCCGGGAGAGCACGTCGTACCCGCCGACGGTGGTGCCGAACCAGTGCTCGGCGCTCGGGGGCTGCTGGGCGCCGAAGGCGCCCTCCGGGGTGCGCAGCTGGGACCAGCCGTACGGCGCGATCCAGCGGGCACCGACGGCGGTGACCACGAACACGGCGCACAGCACCAGCCCCGTGACGAGCATGCCGCGCTGGAGGCCGACGCTCTGGCGCACCTGGTGCACGACGGGCAGTCGCTTGAACCACGCGCCGCGCCCCTGCAGGTGCTCGGGCGCGGCCGGTACCGGGGGCGGGGCCCCCTGGGTCTCCGGGGCGGTCATCAGTACCTCACTCTCGGGTCGACGAGGGCGGCGATCACGTCCACCAGGAAGTTCGTCACCGCGACGATGACGGCCATGACCACGACGATCCCCTGGACGGCCACGAAGTCGCGGGCCTGCAGGTACTCGGAGAGCTGGAAGCCGAGGCCGCGCCACTCGAAGGTGGTCTCGGTGAGCACCGCGCCCACCAGGAGCATGGCGATCTGCATGCCCGCGACGGTGATGATCGGGATGAGCGCGGGACGCCACGCGTGCGCGGTGACCAGGCGCCGCTCCTTCACGCCGCGGGACCGGGCGGAGACGACGAACTCGGTGCCCAGCGTGCTGATCATGTTGGTGCGCACCAGCCGCAGGAACACCCCGGCCGTGAGCAGGCCGAGCGCCAGCGACGGCAGGACGGCGTGCGAGAGCACGTCGAGCAGGACGGCGGGGTCCCCGGTGGCGAGGGCGTCGACGACCATGAAGCCCGAGTCGGCACCCGCCTTGCGCATCTCGATCTCCCCGGCGGTCGAGACCCGGCCCGCGACCGGGAACCAGCCGAGCCAGACGGAGAAGATCAGCTTCAGCAGCAGACCGGCGAAGAAGACCGGCGTCGCGTAGGCGAGGATCGCCAGGACGCGCAGCACGGCGTCGGGCAGCAGGTCGCGCCGGTAGGCGGCGATCATGCCGAACGGTACGCCGAGGACGAGCGCGACCAGCACGGCGTACGTGCTCAGCTCGAGCGTCGCCGCGCCGTAGGTGGTGAGCACCTCGGTGACGGGCCGGTTGTCGCTGATGGTGGTGCCGAAGTCGCCGGTGAGGATCCCCGAGAGGTACTCCCAGTACTGCACGAGGATCGGCCGGTCGTACCCGGCGGCCTGGATGCGTTCGGCGAGCTGGTCGGGGGTGAGACGACCGCCGAGGGCGGCCGTGATCGGGTCACCCGTGGCGCGCATGAGCACGAACACGGTGGTGACCAGGATGAAGACGGTCGGGATGATGAGCAGGAAGCGCACCAGGACGTACCGCCCCAGTGCGCTTCCTGCCGTCGGTGATGCAGCCACGGACAGGGTCCTCGATCAGCCCTTGCTCAGCGCCGCGTAGCGGAACTTGAACGAGGCGTCGAGGGTCTCCTCGGCGCCGGACACGTCCGAGCCCACCACGGCGACCTGCGCGCCCTGCAGGTAGGGCACGGTCGACAGGTCCTGCGCCACCGTGTCCTGGATCTCCTCGATGACGCCGGCACGCTCGTCCGGGTCCTCGGTGACCCCCTGCTCGACGATCAGCTCGTCGACCTCCGGGTTGGAGTAGTGGTTGCCGAGGAACCCGCCGTCGAGGAAGAACGGCGTGAGGTAGTTGTCCGCGTCGGAGTAGTCCGGGAACCAGCCGAGCTGGTAGGCCGGGTAGACGTCGGCGGTGCGGTCCTTGCTGTACTGCACCCACTCGGTGGTCTGCAGGTCGACGCTGAACAGCCCGGAGGACTCCAGCTGGTCCTTGATCAGGGCGTACTCGTCGCCCGAGGACGGGCCGTAGTGGTCGTTGGAGTACTGCAGGCTGAGCTCGACCGGCGTCTCGACGCCCGCGTCCTCGAGGACCTGCGTGGCGGCGTCGGCGTCGGGGCCGCCGTCACCGTCGCCGTACATCTCCTTGAGGGACTCGGTCGCACCGGTCAGGCCGGCCGGGACGTAGGAGTACAGCGGGGTGTAGGTGCCCTTGTAGACCTGCTCGGAGATCGCCTCGCGGTCGATGAGGTGGGCCACGGCCTGACGCACGGCCAGCGCCTTGTCCTCGTCGGCGTCGTCCTGCGCGGCGCCGTACGGCTGGGTGTCGAAGTTGAAGACGACGTAGCGGATCTCGCCGCCCGGGCCCTCGACGACCTTCACGCCGTCGTCGCCCTGCAGGTCCTCGATGTCGGTCGAGGACAGCGACCGGAAGGCCACGTCGACCGAGCCCTGCTGGACCTCGAGCTTGAGGTTGGAGGCGTCGGCGAAGTACGACACGTTGATCTCGGGGGTCTTCGCCTCGCCGAGCAGCCCCTGGTAGCCGTCGAAGGCCTCGTAGGTCACCAGCTCGTTGAGCGTGTAGCTGGTGATCACGTACTGGCCGGCGAAGGCCTGGCCGTCCACGATCTCCGCGTCCGGGGTCAGGGCGTCGGCCGAGAAGACGTCCTCGTCCACGATCGGCCCCGCCGGGGACGACAGGATCGACGGGAAGACCTGGTCGTTCGCCTCCTTGAGGTGGAAGACGACGGTGGTGTCGTCGACGACCTCGGTGCTGTCCAGGTTGTACAGCAGCGACGACGGGCCGCTCTCGTCGGCGATCGCCAGCTGACGGTCGAAGCTGAACTTCACGTCCGACGCGGTCAGGTCGTTGCCGTTGGCCCACTTCAGCCCGGACTTCAGGGTGACCGTGTACTCGGTCGGCGCCGTGAACTCGGCGGACTCGGCGATGTCCGGCTCGACGTCCGGGCTCCCGTACGGCGTGTTCATCAGGAACGGGTAGACCTGGTTCATCACCGCGAAGGACCCGTTGTCGTACGAGCCGGCCGGGTCGATGGTCGTGATCTTGTCCGTCGTGCCGATGGTGAGCGACGTACCAGCACCGCTGTCGCCCTCCGCCTCGGAGCCCTCGTCCGTGCCGCCACCGCCGCACGCGGTGAGCACCAGCGCGACAGCAGCCGCCCCGGCAGCGGTCGAGACGGCGCGTCGCGTCCCGCGAATCGTCCTCATGTGTGTTTCCCTCCTCGATGCGGCCTCCCGGCCGCATGCCGTCCACGTTGACGGCAGTTCTATCAGGCAATCATGTCGCCCAGATCACATCAGTGTGACATGTCCGGCAGATCAGTCCGGCCTTCACCCCCCTCCACCGGGCCTCGACCGCCCCGCCGACCTAGACTCCCCCCATGTCCCGAGGCAGCGGCGAGGGCCCCGCGGGCCCTGGAAACCCGCCGGGCACGGTGCACGACGTCGGGTTGTACGGCGCCGCGGACACGCAGCCGCCCACCGGCGCCTTCGACGCGCTCTTCCTCGCCGGCGGCGCCCCCGACGACGACGCCGGGCTGGTCCGGGTCGTCGACACCCCGGAGCAGCGCGTCCGCAACCCCTCGGACCTGCTCGGCCTCATCAGCAGCGCCGTCGGCGTCGCCGCGGTCCTCGTGCTGTCCGTCGTCGCCCACGGCACCACCGAGGGCGTGACCGCCGACGTGCGGGCGTTCAACACCCTGCTCGGCGAGCTGCTGTTCATCCCGGTCGCCGTGCTCGAAGGGCTCGTCACGCTGTTCGTGCCCGTCGCCGTGCTCGCCGAGCTCGGCGTGCGGCGGCTCGGCCGTCAGGTCGTGGAGTCGATCGTCGCCGCGACGCTGGGCATCGTGCTCGGCGTCCTCACCGTGCTGATGGTCGGCTGGTGGGGCGGCGACGACCTGCTGCGGTCGCTGTCGATCTTCCGCGACGGGGCCTGGCGGATCACGGTCCCCATCTACGTCGCCGGCATCGCGGCGCTGCTCACCACCGCCGGGCCCCGCACCCGTCGGCGCACCGTCCGCTGGTCGTGGAACGTCCTCTACCTGGCGCTGGTCATCGCGCTGATCACCGGGCAGGCCCCCCTGCCGAGCGTGCTCGTCGCCCTGCTGCTCGGCCGGCTCGCCGGCCAGACCGTGCAGTACGCCTCCGGGGTGCGGTCCGAACGCGCCTACGGCGGCGAGCTCGTCACGGCCGTCCGCCGTGCCGGCTTCCGCCCGACAACCCTCGTGCGGGTCCGGGACGTCACCGCCCCCGTGAACGCCGACACGCCCCCCGCCCCGATGCCCGACGAGACCGTCACGGACGTCGACGCCTCCGGCGCGGTGACCGGCCGCACCACCCTGCGCGCCCTGCTGCGCAACCGTCCCCGCTACGGCGGCCGCCGCGGCGCCGGCGCCGACGTCCGCACCGGGCTGCCGGCGTCGGACACCCTCGCCGACCCGGCGACCCGCGCCCTGACCCGCACCGGGGACGCCCGCGTCTACGCGATGTTCACGCCGGACGGCGACCGCCGCGACGTCGTCGTGCTCGACGGCGACCGGCACGTCGTGGGCGTCCTGACGCGGCTGTGGCGCGGCCTGCGCCTGCGCGGCCTGGAGGGCCGGGCCCAGGTGTCGCTCAAGGCCGTCGCCGAACGCACGGCGATGCTCACCTACGCCGCCGACGCCGCCCACGTGCGCACCCCGCGGCTGCTCGGCGTGGGCGAGGCCGCGGACTCGATCGTGCTGGTCACCGAGCACGCCGTCGGTGCCGTGCCGTGGCGCGACCTGCCCGACGAGGCGCTCGCCGGGGACCGTGGCCACGCCGTCCTGGCCGCCGTCTGGGAACAGCTGCGGCGCGCACACGAGGCCGGCCTGACCCACCACGCGCTCACCCCGGACGTGCTGCTCGTGGACTCCCACGGCACCCGCCCCCGGGTGTGGCTGACCGGGTGGGAGCAGGGCGAGATCGCCTCCACCATCCTGGGCCGACGCCTCGACCTGGTGCAGATGCTCGCCCTGCTCGCGCTGCGGGTCGGCCCCGGACCTGCCGTCGCGTCGGCCGTGCGCGCGCTGCCCGCCGACGACATCGCCGCCGTGGGCCCGCTGCTGCAGTCCATCGCCCTGCCCGCCGCGACCCGCGTGGCCGTGCGCCAGCGCCGCGGACTGCTCGACGACCTGCGCGACGCCCTCGTGGAACGGCTGCCGCAGGTGGACGTCCAGCCCGAGAACATCACGCGGTTCGGTGCCCGGACCGTCATCACGCTCGCCTTGTCGATCGGTGTGGTCACCGCGCTGGTGACCACCATGAACCTCGACGAGATCACCGACGCCGTGAGCCGGGCCAACCCCTGGTGGGTGGTCGCCGCGTTCGTGCTGGGCGCGGTCACGTGGTTCGGCGCCGCGCTGACGTTCGTCGCGTTCTCCCCGAAGCGGCTGCCGCTGTGGCGGGCGACGCTGACCCAGATGGCGGGGTCGTTCGTCGCGCTCGCGGCCCCGGCGGGCATCGGTCCCGCCGCCCTCAACCTGCGGATGCTCACCCGCCGCGGCGTCGAGCTGCCGATGGCCGTGGCCACCGTCGCCCTGGTGCAGGTCTCCCAGTTCGTGGTCACCGTGGTCCTGCTGGTGGTGCTCTCGATCTTCACCGGGTCCGGCGGACTCATCGAGCTGCCCTCGATCACGGTGCTGCTGGCGATCGCCGGGATCGCCGCGGTCATCGCGGCCGTCCTGCTGGTCCCCGCGATCCGCCGGTGGATCTGGGGGAAGATCAGGCCCACGCTGGAGCAGGTGTGGCCGCGGCTGTCGCAGATGCTCGGCCAGCCGACCCGGCTCGCCCTCGGGATCGGCGGCAACGTCGTCATGTCGCTGGGCTACGTGCTGGCCTTCGACGCCGCGCTGGCGGCGTTCGGCCAGTCCCTCAACCTCATCGACGTGGCCGTCATCTACCTCGTGGGCAACGCCCTCGGAGCACTGGTCCCGACGCCGGGTGGTCTCGGTGGTGTCGAGGCGGCGCTGACGGCCGGGCTCACCGCCGCGGGCATCCCGGCCTCGATCGCGCTGTCCACGACGATCCTGTTCCGGGTGGTCACCTACTGGGGCCGGGTGCCCTTCGGGTGGGCCGCGATGCGCTACCTGGAGCGCAAGGGCGACCTCTGACCCCGGGCGCTGGGCCGGGCGCGGGAGCGGGAGCGGGAGCGTCGAGCGTGCTCGTTCAGCACGCCCTCCCCGCGGATCGGGTACCGAGTGCGCACGCTCGTCGCGCCGGAGGGAGAGCGGACGCACGAGGGCCCGCCGTCCGCGACTCCGCGGACGACGGGCCCTCGGACGCTGACCGGGGTCAGCGCAGGATCACTTGGTGACGGCCTTCTTCAGCAGCGAGCCGGCGCTGATCTTAACGCCGTAACCGGCCGGGATCTGGATCTCCTCGCCGGTGCGCGGGTTGCGGCCGGTGCGGGCGGCACGCTCGACACGCTCGACCGACAGCAGACCGGTGACCTTGACGGCCTCACCCTTGCTGAGGGACTCGACGAGCACCTCCTGGAAAGCGTTGAGCGCAGCCTCGGCGTCCGACTTGGTCAGGTCGGCCTTGGAGGCGATGGCCGAGGCCAGCTCGGACTTGTTCAGCGACATGTGAATCCCTTCTCCGGATCACGACGTACGGAGCCGTACGTCGTCACGTTCACGGCCAGACCGGCAGAACCGGTGGACCGGGAACACACTATGGAACATCCGCGGGTTCCTGCGACTTTTCGCCGTCTCGGCGTGCCTGACCAGCCCCGTGCGGACGGGTGGGTCAGCTCAGCGGCCCCTGGGTGGGGCCCTGGCCGTGGTCGTCGTGGAGCCGGCGGCGCGAGCGCGCCAGCATCAGCGCGGCGACCCCGATGATCGCGACCAGCGCGCCGCCGTACAGCACCGGCATCGCGCCCGCGCCCGAGGAGTCGTCCTGCACCGGAGCGGACGGGCCGGGCTGCTCGCTCGGTGCCGCGGCCTGGTCGTCCGTCTCGGCGGCCTGCGCGGGGTCGCCGGCCGCGTCCGCCGCCGGAGCGGCGACCTCGTAGGCGAACGACCCCTCGATCGGGTGGCCGTCGGAGGACACGGCGCGCCAGGCGACCTCGTACTCCCCGCCGGCGGCCTGCCCGGGCACGGCAGCGACGACCTCGGGGCCGTCGACGGTGACCTCGGCGTCGACCGGCTCGCCCGACGGCGGCGTCACGCGGACCTGCGTGCCGTCGGCGATGACGTCGGAGCTGAAGGTGAGCGTCAGGTTCTCGACGGGCTCCTCGAGGGAGGCCCCGTCCTCGGGGTCGGTGGAGAGCAGCTGGTCGTGCGCGCCGGCGGACAGCGCACCGACGAGCATGACGGCCGTGCCGCCGACGGCGGTCAGCAGCATCGAGAGCGCCACGACCGCGGCGATCAGGCGGTTCCGCCGCTGCGAGCGGACGGGCGTCCAGTCCGGCCCCTCGGACGGGGCGGACGGTCGGGATCGGGGCCGGGAGCCCTCGGGATGGTGCGCCACGACGTCGACGATAGCCCCGCCGTCGCGGCGTCGGCCAACACCGGACCGGTGTCGTCGGGCACACTCGGGGTGTGGACTTCCGCAACGCCTACGCCCACGGGTTCGCCCGGGTGGCCGCCTGCACCGTGCCGGTGACGTCGGCCGATCCGGCCGCGAACGCCGCCGCGATCCTCGACCAGGCCCGTGCCTGCCACGACGACGGGGTGGCGGTCGCGCTGTTCCCCGAGCTGTCGGTCTCGGGGTACGCGCTGGGCGACCTGCACCTGGCCGACCCGCTGCTCGAGGCCGTCGGGGACGCGCTCGAGCAGATCGTCGAGGCCAGCGCCGACCTGCGTCCGCTGCTCGTGGTGGGCGCGCCGCTGGAGATCCACGGGCGCGTCCACAACTGCGCCGTGGTGGTCCACGGCGGCCGGGTGCTCGGTGTGGCCCCGAAGTCGTACCTGCCCACCTACCGCGAGTTCTACGAGCAGCGCTGGTTCGCCTCCGGCACCGACCTGCGCGGGTCCACGGTGCGGCTGCCCTTCGCGGCCGAGGAGGTCCCGTGCGGCCCGGACCTGCTGTTCCGCGCCTCCGACGTCGCGGGCCTGACGGTGCACGTCGAGGTGTGCGAGGACATGTGGGTGCCGGTCCCGCCGTCGGCCGAGGCCGCGCTGGCCGGCGCGACGGTGCTGCTGAACCCCTCGGCGAGCCCCATCACGATCGCCCGCGCCGAGGACCGTCGGCTCCTGGTGCGCTCGGCCTCGGCCCGGTGCCACGCCGCCTACGTCTACGCCGCGGCGTCGCAGGGCGAGTCGTCCACCGACCTGTCCTGGGACGGGCAGACGATGGTCTACGAGGCCGGCGACGAGCTGGCCGAGACCGATCGGTTCCCGGACGGCCCCCGGCGCGCGGTGGCCGACGTCGACCTCGACCGCCTGCGCCAGGACCGGCTGCGTCAGGGCACGTTCGACGACAACCGGCGCGCCTTCGGCGACCGGGTGCGCGGCTTCCGCGTCGTCGAGTGGCAGGTCCGCCCGCCGTCGGGCGACGTCGGCCTGCGCCGGCACGTGGACCGCTTCCCGTTCGTGCCCGACGACGCGGCGCGGCTCGCCCAGGACTGCTACGAGGCGTACAACATCCAGGTCACCGCCCTGGAGCGACGGCTGACCGCGATCGGCCGGCCGAAGGTCGTCGTCGGCGTCTCCGGCGGTCTCGACTCCACCCACGCCCTCATCGTGGCCGCGAACGCGATGGACCGGCTCGGGCGGCCGCGCACGGACGTGCACGCGGTCACGATGCCGGGGTTCGCGACGTCGGCGGAGACCAAGGACCGGGCGACGCGGCTGGCCACGGCCCTGGGCGTGCGGTTCGAGGAGCTGGACATCCGGCCCGCCGCGGAGCAGATGCTGCGCGACCTCGGCCACCCGTACGGCGAGGGCGAGGCCGTCTACGACGTCACCTTCGAGAACGTGCAGGCCGGGCTGCGCACCGACTACCTGTTCCGGATCGCCAACCACCGCGGCGGCATCGTGCTGGGCACGGGCGACCTGTCCGAGCTGGCGCTGGGGTGGTGCACCTACGGCGTCGGGGACCAGATGTCGCACTACGCCGTGAACACCGGCGTCCCCAAGACCCTCATCCAGCACCTGATCCGCTGGGTGGCGGACTCGGGCGACTTCCCGGTCGAGGTGGGCGACGTGCTGCGCGAGATCGTCGTGCAGGAGATCTCCCCCGAGCTCGTGCCGTCCGGGGAGGGCGAGACGCCGCAGTCCACCGAGGCGACGGTCGGCCCGTACGCGCTGCAGGACTTCACGCTGTTCTGGACGCTGCGGTTCGGCCTGCGTCCGTCGAAGATCGCGTTCCTGGCCTGGCACGCCTGGCGGGACGCCGAGGCCGGGGCGTGGCCGCCGAACTACCCGCACGACGACCGGTCGGCCTTCGACCTGGCCGAGATCCGCCGCTGGATGCTGGTCTTCTTCCGCCGGTTCTTCGCCTCCCAGTTCAAGCGGTCCGCGCTGCCCGACGGTCCCAAGGTGTCGCCCGGCGGCACGATGTCGCCGCGCGGGGACTGGCGGATGCCGTCGGACGCGTCCGCGGCGGCCTGGCTGCGCGAGATCGAGGAGAACGTCCCGGAGCGCTGACGCGGTACGGGTCGCCCGCCGGCCGGTCCCGCCCGGTCGAGGCCGTCGGGGTGCCGGGGGCAGGATGGCCCCCATGACTTCCACGTATCCCACCGCACCCGGAACCACCCGCTCCTCCGTCGCCGTCACGAACGGCTACGTCGTCCCCGTGGCGGGCGACCCCGTCGAGAACGGCACGGTGCTGATCGAGAACGGCGTCATCACCGCCGTCGGCGCCGACGTCACCGTGCCCGACGGCGTCCCCACGGTCGACGCCGGCGGCCGGTGGGTGCTGCCCGGGTTCGTCGAGGCCCACGGCCACGTCGGCGTCCACGAGGAGGCCGAGGGCTGGGCCGGGGACGACACCAACGAGAAGACGGCCCCGAACGGGGCCGCGTTCCGCGCCCTCGACGGGATCAACATCGAGGAGGAGGGGTTCCGCGACGCCCTGGCCGGCGGCGTGACCTCCGTCGTCGTCAAGCCGGGCTCGGCCAACCCCATCGGCGGGCAGACCGTCGCCATCAAGACCTGGGGCGGACGCACCGTCGACGAGCAGGTCCTGCGCGAGGCGGTGTCGGTCAAGAGCGCCCTGGGCGAGAACCCGAAGCGGGTGTACGGCGAGCAGAAGAAGACGCCGTCGACCCGGCTCGGGGTGGCCTCGGTGATCCGCCAGGCCTTCCTCGACGCCCAGCACTACGCGGCCGCCCGCGCTGCCGCCGAGGAGAAGGGCGAGCCGTTCGCCCGCGACCTGACCAAGGAGACGCTGGCCCGCGTCCTCGACGGCGAGCTCGCCTGGGACCAGCACACGCACCGCGCCGACGACATCGCCACGGCGATGCGGCTCGCCGACGAGTTCGGCTACCGCCTCGTGGTGAACCACGGCACCGACGGCGCCGCGGTCGCCGACGTGCTCGCCGAGAAGGGCGTCCCGGTGATCTTCGGGCCGATGTTCACCACCCGCACCAAGGTCGAGCTGCGGAACCGCGACATCGCCCACCTGGCCCGGCTGGCCGAGGCCGGCGTGACCGTCGCGATCACCACCGACCACCCGGTGGTGCCCATCAACTTCCTGGTGCACCAGGCCTCCCTGGCCGTCAAGGAGGGACTGGACCGGCAGGTCGCCCTGGAGGCGCTGACGGTCAACCCCGCGAGCATCCTCGGGCTGGACGACCGGGTCGGCGCGCTGCGGCCGGGCCTCGACGGTGACGTCGTGATCTGGTCGGGCGACCCGCTGGACGTCAACGCCCGCGCCGAGCACGTCTTCGTCACCGGGACCGCGGTGTACTCCTGGGACCGGGACGCCGACGGCGGGCGGGGCGCCGGGCGCGTCGTGGAGCGCTCCGCACGGTTCGCCTGAGGTCTGCCGCGAGCGCCCGGGCGGGCGGTCCCGGACCGTCCCGCCCGGGCCCGCTGTGAGACACGCGACAAACACCCGGAGGAAGTTGCCTGGTCGGGCCCGATCCGTGTCGAATCGTTCCTATGCGAACCCTCCACGCCGAGACCGCGGTCGTCTCCGTTGCCCTCCTGCTCACGGCGTGCGCCGGGCCCGACACGGTCTCGCCGGCGTCCGGGCCGTCCGGGTCGTCCTCCGCCCCGGAGGCCTCGTCGGAGACGGAAGCCCTCACCCGCGTCCAGACCACGTGCAGCGGCTACTACGGCGGTGACGACCTCTCGATCGACCACCGCGTCGACAGCTGGGCCGCCGAGCTCGACCAGCCGCTGACCGAGGAGAGCCGCGAGGCGTTCTCCATCATCAGCTACCGGCTCGACTCCCGGATCCGCTACGCGGACAACGGCCCCGTCGCGATGCTGAAGGCGATCAAGACCCCGTTCGACGAGGCGCTCGCCGGCACGCCGGCCGACCCGGACGACGTCGCGGAGGCCGTCGCCTCGCTCGAGGCGATGTGCCAGGACGACGGGTTCACGATCCCCGAGTGACGGCCCGGCGGTCGCGGACCGCCTCCCGCCGGAGGGCCGGACTCAGCGGCCGGTGAGGAACCTCCCCATCAGCGGTCCCGCCGTCGTGGAGCCGAACTCGCCGTCCTCGACGAACACCGCGACCGCGAGGTCGTCCGCGATCGCCAGCATCCACGCGTGCTGCTGGGACCCGTCGCCGTACTGGGCGGTCCCGGTCTTCGCACCGGTCACGCCGGGGATGTCGGCCAGCTCCGAGGCGCTGCCGTCGGACACGACGGCACCCATGAGGTCCTGCAGGTCGGCGGCCTCGGACGCGCCGAGCCCGTCGGCGGTCCCGGCCGGTTCCTCGGCCGGCTCCGCCGTGGCGTCCTCAGCCGACGGCGACGGTGACGCGCTGTCGTCGTCCTCGCCCTCGACCGGGCGGACCAGGAACGGTTCGACCCGCTCGCCCGCCGCCACCGACGCCGCCACCGTGGCCATCCCCAGCGGCGAGGCCAGCACCTTGCCCTGACCGATGAGCGCCTCCGCGTGCCCGGTGGCCGACGCCTCGGTCGGGACCGCGCCGAGGAAGGCCGGGGCGCCGACCGCCGGCTCGCCGAGACCGAGGTCGACGGCCGCGGCCGCCAGGTCCGCCTGCCGGACCTCCGCGCCCGCGCCGATCATGGCGGTGTTGCACGAGTGGGCGAACGCCGTGCGCAGCGTCACCTCACCGGTCGCCTCCTGCGGGTAGCCCGGGACGTTCTCGTACGTGCGCCCGTCGACGGTGATGCTGCGCGGGCACCGGACCGTGTCCTCGGGGAAGACGCCGGAGCGCATCAACGACAGCGCCGTGGCCACCTTGAAGGTCGAGCCCGGCGCGTACTGCCCCAGCGTGGCCGTCGACCAGCCCGCGCCGCCCGGGCCGCTGGCCGCGGCCAGCACCTCCCCCGTCGAGGGCCGGACCGCCACGATCGCGCTGGCCGGCTCGACGTCGGCGAGCACCTTCTCGGCCAGGACCTGGAGCTCGGGGTCGAAGGTCGTCGCGACGTCCGCGCCGTCGACGGCCTCCACGCGGTACGCGTCGCGCAGCACCTCGCCGTCCTCGCCCGCGACCACGTGGACCGCCAGACCGTCGGTCCCGGTGAGCACGGCGTCGTAGTCGCGCTGCAGGCCGGAGATGCCGACGACGTCCCCCCGCTGCACGGCGCCGTCGGACTCCTCGATGATGTCGGCCGTCGCCTCACCGGCGCGGCCCAGGATCGGCCGGGCGAAGGACGACGTCGGGGCGAGCTCCATCGTGTCCGCCAGCACGTTGACGCCGGCGATCGACCGCGCGTCGCGTGCGGTGAACGACACCCCCGAGGTCTTGCGGTCCTGGCGGATCGTGATCGCCTCGACGTACGCCTTGTCGCCGGCACCCTCGACCCGCGCCGCGTAGGCCGCGGGGTCCAGGCCGACGAGCTCGGCCAGCTCCGTCGCCTGCTGCTCGTACTCCTCGGGCTCGAGGAAGGTCTTGTCGATGCCGATGCGCCACACGTCGCGCGCGGTGACCAACGGCTCGCCGCGCACGTCCAGGAGGTCGCCGCGGTCGGGCGCCAGCACCGCGAGCTCGAGACGCTCCCCGCCGGCGAGGCCGGGCACGATGACGTCGGGCCCCCAGCGCACCTCCCACGTGCCGGGCTCCTCGGAGTCCTCCGGCGGCGGGGCCCAGACCATCTCGGTCTCGGTGGTGTAGTCCCAGGTGTGCCCCGCGGCGAGCGGCCAGCTCCAGGCGAGCCGCACGGACGCACGGGGCGGCTCGTCCTCCTCGGTCGTGGCCTCGACCACCTCCGCGACGGTGACGTCCGGCACGGCGTCGCCGTCGCCGGCCGCGGCGACGAGCGGTTCCACGACCTCCGTGAGCTGCTGCTGCGGGATGGCGCTGGTGTCGGACACCAGCGTCAGCGCCGACAGGTCCTGGCGCGCCAGACCGTCCGCCAGCTCCTCCGCGGTGTCGTCGGGCGTGGGCCGCTCGGGGCCCGTGCACCCGGCCGCGGCGAGCACGGCGGACGTCAGCAGGACGGTCAGGGCGAACGATGTCCGACGGCGCACGTGGCGAGCGTAGCGTCCCGTCTGGCACGCTGCGGTCGTGAACTCCCGATTCGTCCCGCCCCGGCGGTCGTCCCGTCTCGCCCGGACGGTCCTCGTCGCCACGGCGCTCGCCGCCGGGACGGTCGCCGGGACGGCGTCGTCCCCCGACCCGACGGGAGGCACGACGAGCACTCTCGCCGACGGCGCGCCGGCGGCGCAGCCCACCCCCACGGCGGCCTCCCGCTCGACGCGGGGGCGCGAGGACTCCGGGGCCGGGACGACCTCGTTCGTCGGGTGGGACACCGACGCGCGCCGGACCGCCGACCAGCCGTCCGCCGACGGGGTCCTGGTCGCACCGGCCCAGGGGCGGAGGCTCGCGCTGCAGCAACGGGTCGACGGCGAGTGGCTCACGCGGAGCACGCTGACCCTGGACCACGGCGGCGCCGACGTCGCGCGGGTCGCCCTCACGCGGCACTGGCGCCACGCGCCGACCACGCGGTGGCGGCTGCAGGCGTCCGCGACCGCCACGGCCGCGGCGGCCACGAGCGCGGTCAAGGAGGTCACGGTCACCTGGGAGGCCACCGACGACCCGACCCTCCCGACGGTGCTGGTGACCAAGGACCGCCCCGTGCGCCCGGCGGGCTACGAGCCGGAGCGCCTGGTCCGTCCCGAGGGCCCGGGCCAGGCCGGGGACGTCCGGCTGGTTCCGGCGGCCGCCCGCGCGATCGAACGGCTCGCCGCGGACGCGGCCGCGGCCACGGGCCGCGAGCTCGTGCTCGTCTCCGGATTCCGGTCCGCCGACTACCAGGAGGAACTCTTCGGCCGGTACGCCGCGCAGCACGGCACGTCGGGGGCGGACCGGTTCTCCGCCCGCAGCGGCCACTCGGAGCACCAGACCGGCTGGGCGGTCGACGTCACCGAGGCGGGCGTCGACTTCACGCGGTTCGGCGGGACGCCGTCGTCGGACTGGGTCGCCGCGAACGCGTGGCGCTACGGCTACGTGGTGCGGTACCCGGCCGGCGGCGAGGAGATCACCGGCTACGACGCCGAGCCGTGGCACCTGCGGTACGTCGGCGAGGACCTCGCCACCTACGTGCACCGCACGGGCACGACGCTCGAGGAGGCCTTCGGCGTGGCGTGACGGCGGCGGGCGGGCACCGGATCAGAACGCCCGGCCGAGCCGCTCCACCGCCTCGGTGAGGATGTCGACGGAGGTGGCGAGGTTGAGCCGCAGGAACCCGTCACCACCGGCACCGAAGTCCCGTCCGTCGCCGAGCGCCACCTTCGCGGTGCGCAGCACGTGCCGGTGCGGGTCGACCCCGGCCGGGACGGCGTCGCGCACGTCCAGCCACATCAGGTAGGTGCCCTCGGCCGGGTGGACCCGGACCGCGGGGGCGTGCTCCGCCAGCAGCCGCGTCGCGAGCTCCCGGTTGCGCACGATCCCGGCGCGCAGGGCGTCGAGCCATGCGTCGCCCTCGGTGTACGCGGCGGCGTGCGCCAGCACCGCGAGGTGGTTGACGGCGTGCCCGGCCTCCTCGGGGACGCGGCGCAGGTCGGCCACGGCGTCGGGCCCCGCCAGCGCCGTCGCGGCCCGCAGACCGGCGAGGTTGAACGCCTTGGACGCCGAGTGCACGGCGATCGCGCTCTCGCTGCCGGGCACGCTCAGCAGCGGCGTGAACGGCGTGCCGCCGTCGGTCAGGTCGGCGACCGTGAACGGCGCGTGGATCTCGTCCGCCACGACCCGCACGCCGTACCGTCCGGCGAGGTCGAGCACCGTCTCGAGCTCGTCGCGGGTGTGGACCGTGCCGGTCGGGTTGTGCGGGCTGCACAGCAGCAGCACGGCACGCCGCCCCGACCCGGGTCGCCCGCTGGCAGGTCCCCCACCGGTCGCCTCGCGGAACGCGGCCTCGAGCGTCGTCGGGTCCAGACGGCCGGCGTCGGTCAGGGGTGCCTCGACGACCCGTCGTCCCTCGTTGCGCGTGTACCCGTAGAACGGCGGGTAGACGGGCGGGGTGACGACGACGGCGTCGCCCGGGGCGGTGAGCACCCGCAGGATCTCCGTGACGGCGACCATGACGTCGGGCAGCGTGCGGCTCGTGGACGCGTCGGGGGTCCAGTCCCAGCGGCGCTGCGCGAACGGCACGAGCGCGTCCGCGTAGGTGGTGCCGCGGTCGTACCCGGTGTCACCCACCTCGAGGGCACGGGTCACCGCGTCGACGACGAACGGCGCCTGCGGCACGTCCATCTCGGCGACGAACATCGGCAGGACGTCCTCGGGATAGGCGGTCCACTTCACCGAGGTACGACGGCGCAGGTCGTCGAGGGAGAGCCGGTCGAGCGGGCTGACGCTGGTGTCGATCACGTCCCCGGTCTAGCAGACGACGCTGACGTCGGCAGTTCCTCCGGTCACACCGTGGCCCGGTGGCTCACACCGTGGCGGGACGGACGACGTCCGCCCACTGGTCCTGCCGGAGCGACTCGCCGGCCTCCTGGAGACCGGACCAGCGGCGGGCGTCGGCGATCGTGTCCGCGAGCAGGGCGCGCAGCCGGGCGTCGACGTCGGGCAGGAAGGACTCGCTGATGCCCTGGACGGCCGTGGAGACGACGGACGGCGCCGCGTCGCGCACGAACCGCTTCGGCTTCACGTGCGTGCCGGCGCAGAACCGACGGGCCCACTCGGCGGTCTTCGGGACGGTGGCCAGCGCCGCGACGCTCTCCGGCGACATGGTCCCCTCCGGCCGGGCGTCGAGGACGTCCAGCATCCGTTCGGCCCCGTAGACCGCCACCGCGAGGGTCTGCTGACGGTCGGCCGGTGCGACGGGCAGAGCGGTCTGGGCGGCCCGCAGGGCGATGCGCACGTCCCAGTGCGGGTCGTCGCTGTTGAGCCCGATCACCGACGGGATCATCGGCGCCAGCCGGGGCCGGTGATGGTCGGACGTCAGGTCGTTGACGGCGCGCGCCAGCATCGCCAGCAGCGGATGGGTGCACTGGGGATGATCACTCCAGCGCTCCCCGGCGAGGAACGACGCCAGCTCCATGAAGCAGGCGCCCTTCTTCGGGTTGCGGTGCTTGCCACGGCCCAGCATGGGCAGTGCGTCGAACGTTCCAGCGGTTCCCACCACGGTGCCACCCCCGTCTTGGTCCTTGCTCCAGTGTGCGCGCGGTGTGACGTAGATCGCAACGGGAAGTCGTCACCGGTGCCCGGGACGGATCACCGACGTGGCCCGGACGGTGTGCGGCCGGCGCCGTGATCAGGGCCATACTGGGACCGTGCCCGAGACCCAGGTCCTGGGTTCGCTGACCCAAGGCGCTCCAGGAGACTCCCCCGCCGACGAGGTTTTCGACCGGATCGTGCGGATCGCCCGCCGCACGCTCGACGTGCAGGCGGCGTCCTTCATCGTGCTCGGGGGCGACGACGTCCAGTACCTTCCCGGGGCCGTCGGCCTGCCCGAGGAGGTCCAGCGGAGCCGTGTCTACCGCCTCGAGCGGCCGGCGACGCGCATCGTCGCCGAGACCCGCACGCCGCTGATCGTCCCCGACGTCGCGGACGAACCGCTCGTCGCCGGTCGCGGGATGATCACCGAGATGGGGGTGCGTGCCCTGGCGGGCTACCCCGTCGAGGACAGCCGCGGCGAGGTCGTCGGAGCCCTCTGGGCCCTGTCCGAGCACCGCCGGGACTGGACCGACGCCGACCTGGCGACCCTGTCCGACCTGGCGGCCTCGTGCACGGGCGAGCTGCGGCTGCGCGCCGAGCGGGAGCGGGCCCGACGTGCCGAGCAGGTGGCTTTCCGTGCCCACCAGCGCGCCCAGTTCCTGCTCGGCCTGTCCGAACGCTTCGCGGGCGTGACCACCATCGAGGAGATCGAGGAGACCATCGCGCAGGTGGTCGGCGCCGGGATGGGGGCGCGATGGTGCTCCCTGGCCCTCGTCGACGCCGACCGCCGTCACCTGCGCTACGTCACCGTCGGCCACCAGGAGCCCGGGTTCCCCGACCAGATGCGCAACCTGCGCCTCGACGCGCCCCGCCCGGACGTCGCCGCCGTGCGGGAGCAGCGCACCCGTTTCTACCGGGACCACCAGGAGATGATCGCCGCCTACCCGGCCATGGCCGGTCTCGGCCTGACCTCGACCGGCGCCCGCTCGTTCCTGCCGATCATCGCCGACGACGACGTCGTCGGCGTGGTCGTGTGCGTCTGGGCCGACGAGCGTGACCACGACGCCGCCACCGCCGCCCTGGAGACCACGGTGACGCGGTACGTGGCGATGGCCCTGGAACGGGTCGCGCTGCTGGAGGCCCGCCGACGGGTGGCCACGACGCTCCAGGAGTCGTTGCTGACCGACCCGCCCGCGGTCGCGCACCTCGACATCGCCACGACCTACGCCCCGGCCGCCCGCACGGACCAGGTCGGCGGCGACTGGTACGACGCGGTCGTCCACGAGGACGGGGCCGCCGTCCTGTCGATCGGGGACGTGGCCGGGCACGACGTCAACGCGGCGGCGCAGATGGGCCAGCTCCGGTCCATGCTGCGGGTGCTGGCCTGGAGCCACGACGAGTCACCGGCGGCCCTGCTGTCCCGGCTGGACCGGGCGGACAGCCAGCTCGGGCTGCACGCGATGGCCACCGCCGTCGTCGTGCGGCTCGACCACGACGCCGAGCCCCGCGGCGACACCGGTCCGGACGGGACCCCAGAACGCGGCTACACCCTGACCTGGTCCGACGCCGGTCATCCCCCACCCCTGGTGCTGCGGCGGGACGGTTCGGTCGAGGAGCTCGAGGCCCGCCCGGACATGCTCCTCGGTGTCGACCCGGGGGTGCGACGCCGCGACCACGTCGACCGGCTGCTCCCCGGCGACACCCTCGTGCTCTACACCGACGGGCTGGTGGAACGGCGCGGCGTACCGCTCGGCGACCGGATGGCCGAGCTCAAGAAGGCCCTGGCGGACGTGCACGGGGAGGCCACCGCGGCGCTCCCGCGCGCGCTGGTGCGCCGGCTGGTCGGCCGCGCCCAGCGCGACGACGTCGCCGTGCTCGTGGCCCGCGCCCGTGTCCCCGCCCCGTCCGGCCCGCCGTCCGCCGCCGGACCCGCCACGGCGGAGCGCAAGGTCGCGCACGAGGACCTCAGCGACCTCGGGCCGGCCCGCCGGTGGGTGGACGACGTGCTGGAGTCGTGCAGCGTCGACGCCGAGCAGCGCCGCACCGCGATGCTGCTCTCGAGCGAGATCCTCACCAACGCGCTGGAGCACGGCAGGGGTCCGATCGTCGTCACCGTCGAGGTCGACGCGACGCGACTGCGGGTCGCGGTCCGCGACGGCTGCACGCGGCGGCCCGTCCTGCAGGCCCCGACGCCGCAGGACCTGTCGGGCCGCGGGGTGCAGTTCATGGAACGCCTGGCCTCCCGCTGGGGGGTGGAGCAGCACCTGCCGGACGCCGCGGTCGGTCGCCACGGTGCCCAGGGCGAGGGCAAGACGGTCTGGTTCGAGATCGACCGGTCGGCCCGGCCGCTGACCGGCGTGGTGCCCGTCGTCCGCCGCCAGTCGCCGAGCACGAGCTCGGTCCCGCTGGTCGAGCGGGTGCTGCCGTGGACGCGCGACGAGGCCCGGCGCCGGCGCACCTGACCCTCTGCGCGCGGGTGTCGGAGGGCCGACCTACCGTGTGAGGCATGACACAGACGGCCTCCCCCGAGGCCGGCGCCTCGTCGGCGATCGAGGAGAAGCTCGAGACCTATCGCCGCGAGCTGACCGGCTACTGCTACCGGCTGCTCGGCGGTGCCGCCGACGCGGACGACGCCGTGCAGGAGACGATGCTGCGCGCCTGGCGCGCCTACGACCGGTTCGAGGGGCGCTCCTCGCTGCGCTCGTGGCTGTACCGGATCGCCACCAACGTGTGCTTCGACCACCTCGGGTCGGCGAAGCGCCGGGAACGCCCCATGGGGATCGGCGCACCGCAGCCGGCCGAGATCGAGAACTTCGGCGACACCCTGGCCGAGGACCGCTGGGTCGAACCCGTCGCGGACGACGCCGTGCTGCCGCGCGAGGGTGACCCCGCGGACATGGCCGTGGGCCGGGAGTCCGTGCGGCTGGCGTTCGTGGCGGCGCTGCAGCACCTGCCGCCCCGGCAGCGGGCCGTGCTGGTGCTGCGCGAGGTGCTGCGCTGGTCGGCGGCGGAGACGGCGTCCCTGCTGGACACCACCGTGGCCTCGGTGAACAGCGCGCTCCAGCGGGCGCGCGCCACGCTCGGGTCGAAGAACCTCTCCCGGGACGCCGGGAGCCGGGGGCAGGTCGACGAGGCGCTGCTCGGGCGGTACCTCGATGCCTTCGAGCGCTACGACATGGACGCCCTGGTCGCGCTGCTGCACGACGACGCCGTGCTCAACATGCCCCCCTACACCCTGTGGGTCCACGGTCCGCGCGAGATCGTGCGCTGGATGGTCGGGCCCGGGCACGGCTGCCGGGGGTCGCGGTGCCTGCGGGTGCACGCCAACGGGTCCATGGCGTTCGGGCAGTACCGGGCGTCCCCCGACGGCGGCTGGACACCCTGGGGGCTGGTGGTGCTGGAGGACGACGGCGCGGGCCGCGTCACCGGGATCACGACGTTCCTGGACACGGCCACGTGGTTCCCCCGGTTCGGGCTGCCGGACCGTCTGCCGCCCGCGACCGCCTGACCTCTGCTGCGGGGCCGGTGGACCGCGGGGCGGGGCGGCACGCAGGATGGGCACCGTGGCTCCCGACCGACACCCGCACCGCGACGTCCGCCTCGTCGCGCTGGTCGCCGCCGGCGGAGCCCTCGGGTCCGCCGGTCGCTACGGCGTGGGACTGGCCCTGCCGCCCGGGTCCGGCGGCTGGCCCTGGGCGACCCTGGCGGTCAACGTGCTCGGCGCGTTCCTGCTCGGCTGGCTGCTGGAGGCGGTGGCGCGCCGCGGTCTCGAGACGCCGCGGCTGCGCCGGGTCCGGCTGTTCCTCGGCACCGGTGTGCTGGGCGGTTTCACCACCTACTCCGCCCTGGCGCTGGAGACCACCACGCTCACCGGTGACGGCGCCTGGTCGGTCGCCGCCGTCTACGCCGGCGCGACGCTGGTCCTCGGCACGCTCGCGGCGCTGCTCGGCATCCTCCTGGGCCTGCGGACCTCCCGCAGCACCTTCGGGCGCCTCCTCCACCCCGAGGAGGGCGCATGAGCGGACTGCTCGGAGCGGTGCTCGTCGGCGTCGGCGGGGGCGTCGGCGCCGCCGCGCGGTTCTGGCTCGCGGACACGGTCAGGGCCCGCCGGCCGGACGGTTTCCCGTGGGGCACCTGGATCGTCAACGCCGTCGGCTCGCTCCTGATCGGGCTCGTCACGGGCTGGTTCGTGCTCTCCGGCGAGGCGTCCCCGTGGCAGCTGCTCCTCGCCGTGGGTGTCTGCGGCGGGTTCACCACGTTCTCGACCTCGATCGTCGAGACCGCGACGATGCTGCGGGGCGGCCGACCCGTCCGGGCCGTGGTGCACGCGCTGAGCACGCTCACGGTCTCGGTGCTGGCCGTCGCCGGCGGCCTGGTGCTCGTGGCGGCCGCCCTGGGCTGAACGGCTCGCCGGTGCACAGGCCTGTGGACGGCCCCGACGCCGCCGAGGTGCCAGGCTGACCCCATGCGCCTGCTTCTGCTCGACACCGCGTCGCTGTACTTCCGCGCCTACTTCGGCATGCCCGACTCCCTGCGCTCCCCCGACGGCCGGCCGGTCAACGCCGTGCGCGGCCTGCTCGACATGATCGCGTTCCTCGTCACCGAGCACCGTCCCGACCGCGTGGTGGCATGCTGGGACGACGACTGGCGTCCGGCCTTCCGGGTCGAGGCCATCGGCAGCTACAAGGAGCACCGCGTCGCCGAGCTGCGCTCCGACGGCCCCGACGTCGAGGAGATGCCCGAGGACCTGCGCGCGCAGATCCCCGTCATCGTCGACGTGCTCGCCGCGCTGGGCATCGCCCGCGTCGGCTCGCCCGGCTACGAGGCCGACGACGTCATCGGCACGCTCGTCGCCCGGGAGGTCGCGGCGCACGGGCCCAGGGCCGACGGCGGCACCCCGGACGAGGCGGAGGGGCCGGGCCCGCAGGTCGGCATCGTCACCGGGGACCGCGACCTGTTCCAGCTCGTCGACGACGCCGCCGGGGTGGTCGTGCTCTACCCCGCCCGTGGCGTGCGCGACCCGGACGTCGTGGACCAGGCCCGGCTGGCCGAGAAGTACGGCGTGCCGACCGGCACCGCGTACGCCGAGATGGCGGTGCTGCGCGGCGACCCCTCCGACGGCCTGCCCGGTGTCGCCGGGATCGGGGAGAAGACGGCCGCGAAGCTGCTCGCGACGTTCGGGACGCTGGACCGGATCCTCGCGGCCGCGGCCGCCGGGGAGAAGGGCGTCACGCCGTCGCAGCGGACGAAGATCGCCGCGGCGGCCGACTACCTCGCGGTGGCCCCCGACGTCGTCCGCGTGGCCCACGACGCCCCGCTGGAGCCGTTCGACGACTCCCTGCCGAACGAGCCCGCCGACCCCGCCGCCCTCGAGACCTTGGCCGAGCGGTGGGGCATCGGCTCGAGCGTGCACCGGGTGGTGAGCGCCCTGCAGGCGTGATCGTCTGTGACCGTGCGCCCCGCCGTCGGAACGGAGCCGCCGAGATGCCCGCTGTGGAGAACCTGCCCGAGGGAGCGCCCGGCTGGATGGACCTGGCGACCCACGACCTTGACGCGGCGGTCGCCTTCTACACCGGTCTGTTCGGCTGGGAGCACCGGGACCTGGGCGAGCACTTCGGCCACTACGGCCAGTTCACCCACGACGGGTCGCCGGTGGCGGGGGTGGCCCCGCTGCAGGGCGACGAGCAGACCCCGGGATGGCACGTGTACCTGTGGACGACGGACGCCGATGGGGTCGCCGGTCGCATCGGGGCGTTCGGGGGGACCGTCGACGTCCCGCCGCAGGACGTCCCGGGGATGGGCCGCTACCTGTTCGCCACCGACCCGGCCGGCGGGCCGGTCGGGTTCTGGCAGGCCACGGGCCATCCCGGCTTCACCCGCCTGGCCGAACCCGGAGCCCCGTGCTGGTTCGAGCTGTGGACCAGCGACTACGAGGCGGCGTTGCCGTTCTACCGCGACGCCCTCGGCTGGGACGTGCACGTCATGGCCGACGACGACGCCTTCCGCTACGCGACCCACGGGGCGGGGGACGCCGCCGTGGCCGGGCTCTTCGACGCCGCCGCGCCGCTCGGGGACGACGGCCGGTCGTCCTGGGTGGTCTACCTCGGCGCCGTCGACGTCGACGTCGCGGCAGCGCGCGCGGTCGACCTCGGCGGGACGGTGCACGGCGAGCCGGCCGTGACGCCCTACGGACGCATGGCCGAGGTCACCGACCCGGACGGAGCGGCCTTCCGCATCCTCACCGCCTGAGCACGGCCCCGGCGGGTCCGCGGCGCACGACGACTCCCGCCGACGCCGGAGCGCCGACCGGAGCCGTGCGGACGTCAGCCGGTGTTCTGCAGGCCCGCGGAGACGCCGTTGACCGTGAGCAGCAGCAGGTGCCGCCAGCGGTCCTTGTACCCGCCGTCGACCCACTCGCCGTCGTCCACCGTCAGGCCCTCGCTGGCACCCTGCGTGCGCAGCGCCCGCAGCGCGCGGACCTGGAGCAGCGACAGCGCGTCGACGTACGGCGAGCGGAGCTGGACGGCGCGGCCGAGCACGCGGCGGCTGGCCAGCGGCCACTGGTTGCCGGTCACCTTGAGCACCCACTCGTAGGTGCGGTGCATCTCGGTCAGGACCATCTCGGCCAGGTCGTCCCGGTCGCCGAGGTCGAGGTACATCCGGGCGATGCGCTCGTCGGCCTTCGCCAGGGACATCTCGATGTTGTCGAGCAGCGTGGTGAACAGCGGCCACTCGCGGTAGGCGGCCCGGAGCTCGTCCAGGTCGCCGTACTCGCGCAGCGCCGTGCCCAGGCCGTACCAGCCGGCGAGGTTGATCCGCGCCTGCGACCACGAGAACACCCACGGGATCGCCCGCAGGTCGTCGAGCGAGTTGACCGACAGGCCGCGCTTGGCCGGCCGCGAACCGATCGGCAGCAGGCCGACCTCCTCGAGCGGCGTCACCTCGGCGAACCACTGCGGGAAGCCCTCGGACTTCACGAGCTCGTGGAACCGGGCGCGCGACGTGGCGTCGAGCGCCGCCGCGAGCTCGGAGAACCGCTCGGTGGCCTCGGCGTTGCGCTTCTCGGTCGACGGGGCCGAGGCGAGCAGCGTCGCCGCCGCCACCTGCTCGATGTGCCGGGCCGCGATCGTCGGGTTGCCGTAGCGGGCCAGGATGACCTCACCCTGCTCGGTGAGCTTGAACCGGCCGTCCACCGAGTGCGGCGGCTGCGCGAGCACCGCGCGGTTCGCCGGACCGCCGCCGCGGCCGAGGGCACCGCCCCGGCCGTGGAACAGCGTCAGGGTGATGTCGTGGCGCTGCGCCCACTGCGCGATGCGCGACTGCGCCGAGTGCAGCGCCAGCGTCGCCGCGACCGGACCGACGTCCTTGGACGAGTCGGAGTAGCCGAGCATGACCTCCACCCGGCGACCGTTCTCGGCCAGCCGCTGCTGCACCTGCGGCATCTCGAGCATCGCCTCGAGGATGTCGACCGAGTTCTCCAGGTCGGCGAAGGTCTCGAACAGCGGGATCGCGTCGACGACGGGTGCGTCGTCGGCGCCGTCGAACGCCAGCGCCGCGAGCTCGTACACGGCCGCCATGTGCTCGGGCGCCTGGGTGAAGGACACGATGTAGCGACGCGCGGCCCGCTGGCCGAAGCGCTTCTGCACGGCACCGAGGGCGCGGAACGTGTCCAGCACCTCGCGGGTGCGGTCCGACAGCTCGCCGTGCACACCCTTGTCGTGGATCTCCTCCAGGGCGGCGGCGTGCACCTGGGAGTGCTGGCGCACCTCGATCTCGGCCAGGTGGAACCCGAAGCTCTGCACCTGCCACAGCAGCCGCTGCAGGTCGCCGTACGCGGCCCGGTTGGCACCGGCCTCGACCAGCGAGCTCTGCACGATCGCCAGGTCCGCCTCGAGCTCGGCCGGCTCGCGGTAGGCGAGGTCGGCGTCGCGGGCGCGGGTCGCGCCGATCCGGCCGGCGATCGCGAGCACGGCGGCGCGGTGCGGCTCGTTCGGGGACTCGGCGGCGGCCTGGGCGGCCAGCCCCTCCGAGAGCTGGCGCATCCGCTGCCACAGCGCCTTGAGCCCGTCGGAGGCCGGGGTGGTCGCCTCCTCGAGGGTGAGCTTGCGCCCGGTCGCCCGTGCCGCCTGCTCCAGGGCGGTCAGGGCGTGCTCGGCGGCCAGCGTGGCCGCCTGCCGGGTCACCTCGGCGGTGACGTTCGGGTTGCCGTCGCGGTCGCCGCCGATCCAGGAACCCAGGTAGACGAACGGCTTGGCGAGGGGCTCGGTGCGTCCCGCGTCGCCGTCGAGCAGCCAGTCGTCCAGGCGCCGGTAGACCTCGGGGTAGATCTCGAACAGCGTCGCGTCGAAGACGCCCATGGCGGTCTTGACCTCGTCGAGGACCGTCGGCTTCGACGCGCGGATCGGCGAGGTGCGCCACATCGTGTCGATCTCGGCGATGAGCCGGCGCTCGTTCTCCGAGCGCGAGGTCCCGCCGAGCTCGACGGTGTCGCGGTCGGCCAGCAGGTCGGAGATCCGTCGGACCGCCCCCGACACGGCCCGACGACGGGCCTCCGTCGGGTGGGCGGTCAGCACCGGCCGGAACTCGAGCTCGGACAGGCGGCGCAGCGCCTCCTCGCGTCCGACCTCCTCGGTCAGCCGGGTGAAGGCCGCCGGCAGCGACTCCTCGATCGCCGCGCCGGACTCGGCCTCGCGCTGCCGCAGCACGCGCACGCGGTGGTACTCCTCCGCCAGGTTGGCCAGGTGGAAGTAGCACGTGAAGGCGCGCGCGACCTGCTCGGCCCGCTCCAGCGAGTACCCCGCGACGACGTCCGAGGCCTCGGCCAGCGCGGCGCCGCCGTCGTCCACGCCGTAGGCGCGGATCGTCAGCTCGCGCAGGCGCTCGACGTCGTCGAGCAGGTCCTGCCCGCCGGCCTCGCGCAGGACGTCCCCGAGGAGTCCGCCGAGCAGCCGGATGTCGTCACGCAGCGGGTCCGGCATCTCGTGACGGGCGACCACACGCTCGATCGCGCCCGTGGTCGGGCTCTGGTGTCCGTAGTTGTCGCTCACGCGCTTCAGACTAAGCGGAACCTCGCTTGGGACATAGTTGGCGTCCGCCAGGCGGTCACGAGGGACGGGGGTCGTCAGACGTCGGCCGAGGCGAGCGGGTCGGGGCGCCCGGCGACGGCGATCTCGACCCGCACGACGTCCTCCAGCGGCAGCGCCGACGACGCCTGCAGGCCTCGGGCCGACTCCCCGACGGCCGCCCACGTCGCCACGACCTGGCGCGCCCCGGAGCTGTCCACGAGCACGAGCTCGTAGGACAGGTCCCCGTAGGAGCCGGGCACCGCCGGGTACTCGCAACTCCAGTGCAGCAGGGTCCCCCAGGGCCGGGAGGAGGCCGCCACGGAGGCCGTGACGTCGGCCGAGCCCACGGGGGCGAGCCGGACCTCGACGTCCGCCGCCTCCACGACCGCAGCCCCGTCGGGCGGCGCCGCGTCGAGGGTCAGGCCGGTCAGCACCCCGGCCACGGCGAGCGCGGCGGCCGCCACCGCCGCGACGGACCGGCGACGCAGGCGGGACCGGCGGGCCCGGCGGGCCAGCGCCGTGATCGGCACGGCGTCACCGTCGGCCGCGGCACCGTCCTCGAGCTGCGCGACGGCGTCGCCGGCGGGGAGTCCCGCCAGCAGACCGGGCATCCCGGCGAGCTCGGCGACGGCGGCCCGGCAGTCGGCACAGCCGGCCAGGTGCGCCTCGAACTCGCGCCGTTCCCCGGGGCCCAGGGAACCGAGGACGTAGGCGGCGTCCCACTCGACGTAGGGGTCCGGCGGCGACCCGGCCGGTCCACCAGGGGCGGTCATGACGTCACTCCTCTCTCCTGCAGGGCGAGCCGCAGGGCGCGCAGCGCGTAGTGCAGGCGCGACTTGACGGTGCCCGGCGGCACGCCGTGCTCGACGGCCAGCTCCGCCACGGTGCGGCCGCCGTAGTAGGCGCCGACGACGACGGCACGATGGTCCGCGGAGAGCCCGGACAGCGCGTCGGCGACCAGCCAGGCGTCCAGCACCGCCTGGGTCGCGTCCGGCTCCGGGATCTCGGGCACCTGGTCGGTCGTGCGCTCGCGGCGACGACGCGCGCTGCGGGCCTGGTCGACGACGAGGTGCCGCGCGACCGTGAACAACCAGGCACGGACCGACTCCTCGGGGCGCTCGAGCACGTCGGGATGCCTCCACAGCCGCAGCAGCGCCTCCTGGACGACGTCCTGGGCCTCGCCGGGGTCGCGCACCAGCCGGGTCACGTACCGGTGCAGGTCCGCGGCGTGCTCGGTGTGGATCGCCGTGAGGAGCTGGTCGTCGGTGGCCACGGACGTCACCCCGCCGGGACCAGCTCGAGGGAGAACTCGACGGCCCCCTCCTCGTCCACCTCCACGAAGCCGAGCGACGGCGCCTCGATGCCGAAGTCGGTGAAGGTCACCGGGACGCTGCCCGCCACCTGCGCACCGTCGGCGGAGGCGGCGACCTGCGCGGGGACGGTGACCTCCCGGGTCACGTCGCGCAGCGTGAGGTCACCGGTCAGCTCGACGTCGCGCCCGCCCGGGTCGAGCACCACGGGCGCCGTGAGCTCGAAGGTGGCCGTCGGGAACGTGTCCACGTCCATGACGCTAGCGCGGAAGTACGCGTCCCGCGGCGCCTGGTCGGTGGCGATCGCCTCGACCCGCACGACCACCTCGGCAGCCGTGACGCTGCCGTCGGCGACCGTCACGGTGCCCGTCACGTCCGACGAGGCCGGATCCGTACGTCCGGTGACCGTCACGTCCTCACCGCGCAGGACCTCGTGCACGCGGTAGCCCGCGAACGACCCGGTCGCGACCGTCCACTCGCCCTCCAGGTCGGCCCGGTCGACCTCCGTCGCCGTGCCGGTGACCGACGGGGCGTCCGCGGCCGACCGGTTGGCCCAGTCCGCGTACAGTCCCGGGCCGGCGATAACCGCCGTCGCGCCCACCACGACCACCGCTCCGGCGACGATCGCCGCCGTGGCCCCTGCCCGCACGCTGCCCACCTCCTCGTCTCGCCCTGGACGGGACGCCCGCCCTCCGACGCGCCCGCACCCCGTACGACGGGACACGACCCCCGGAGGTTCACCCCACGGTGAACCCCGGAGCGGTCGGTCCCGTCGTACGGGGTGACGGACCGACACGAGGAGTGACCATGCGACGCATCACCAGGACGACCACGGTGGCGATCTCGGCCGTCGCGGCGCTCGCCGCCGTGACGGCGTGTTCCACGCAGGAGGAGCCCGCTGCGCAGGAGACGGCGACCGAGGCGACGACCGGCGAGGAGGAGGCGACCGGGTCCGACGACATGGAGACGGAGGACACGGAGTCCGAGGACATGGACGACGACTCCATGGGGCCGGTGCTCGGCACCGCCGACAGCGAGCTGGGCGAGATCGTCGTCGACGGCGTGGGAATGACCGTCTACGTCTTCGACAACGACGAGCCGGGTTCCGGGACGAGCGCGTGCGAGGGCGACTGCCTGGCCGCGTGGCCCCCGGTGCACGCCGGGTCCGAGGAGCCCGAGGTCGAGGGCGTGACCGCGGAGGTCGGCACCATCACCGGCAACGACGGCGAGCTCCAGGTGACCCTGGACGGCCGTCCCGTGTACCTGTTCGCCAACGACGCCGCCCCGGGCGAGGTCTCCGGCCAGGGGGTCAACGACGTCTGGTGGGTGGTGGCCCCGGACGGGTCCGCCGTCACCGAGGGCGGTGGCGGGTACTGACCGGTGCGGTGACGCTCCCGGTCGGCCAGGTCACAGGGTGCCGAGGAGGCGGGCGCGGACCTCGTCGCGCTCGGTGTCGGTGACGCGGCCGGCCTCGTGGAGCCTGTCCACCTCCGCCAGCCGGTCCTCGAGCGACGCACCGCTCGGGGTCGCGGACGACCGGTCGGCACCCCGCGCCACCAGGACGATGACCAGCACCACGGCGGCCACCACCGCCAGGGCGCCGAGCACGAGGAGCAGGGCCAGCGCGTACGACATATCCATCGGGACTCCTTCGTGGCGATCGACCGTCAGCGCCAACCTAGCGTCGTGAGGCGCCCGCGTCGATGCTGGTGGGGGCCCAGATCGCACCCCGTCGTCGGACCGCCCGCCTAGGGTGGTGACCATGAGCGTGAAGATCGGTGCCCACGTCGGCCTCGCCGACGCCGTGACCGAGGCCCGCACCCTGGGCGCCGACGTCGTGCAGGTGTTCCTGTCCGACCCGCAGGCGTGGAAGGTGCCGCCGCTGGAGTACCCGGGCGGGGCCGAGGCCTTCCGGACCGCGACGGCCGAGGCCGGTGTCGACGTCGTCGTGCACGCCCCCTACGTCATCAACGTGGCCTCGACGAACAACCGCATCCGCATCCCCAGCCGCAAGCTGCTGCAGCAGATCATGACCGGCGCCGGGGAGATCGGGGCGAAGGGCGTCGTCGTGCACGGCGGCCACGTCACCGCGACGGACGACCCGGCGAAGGGGTTCGACAACTGGCGCAAGGCGATCGAGTCCCTGAAGACGGACGTGCCGGTGCTGATCGAGAACACGGCCGGGGGCGACCACTCGATGGCGCGCCGGCTCGACCGGATCGAGCAGCTCTGGGCCGCGGTGCAGCAGGCCGACAGCGACGTCGAGGTGGGGTTCACGCTCGACACCTGCCACGCCTGGGCGGGCGGCCTGGACCTGTCGACGGTGGTGGACGACATCCGAGCGATCACCGGCCGGATCGACCTCGTGCACGCGAACGACTCCCGCGACGCCGCCGGGTCCGGGGCGGACCGGCACACGAACTTCGGGGCGGGCGAGATCCCGGAGGAGCTGCTGCTCGCGGTGATCCGTGCCGCCGGGGCACCCGTGGTCTGCGAGACGAAGGGCGACGTCGGGACCGACATCACCTGGCTGCGCGAACGCCTCTGAGCATCACGAGCGCCTCCGCGCTCCACGAGCGGCCCCGAGCACGACGCACGACCTGTGGACAGCGACGGTCCGCCCGCGCCGTCGGGGACGACGGTCGACCCGTGCGATGGCACCCGTCCACCCTGACCCGATGCGACGTCTTCCCGTGCCACCCCCCGACCTGGAGCCGATGGTCGACCTCGACGACGCCGAAGCACGACCCGACGGTGATCTCGAGCTCGCCCGTCCGCCACGCCGTCGGCTCCCGCCCCGCGTCGCGCACGACGGGCTCGCGATGGTGGCCGCGGGCGCCGTCCGGCTCGAGACGGCCCGCCGTGGCATGTCCCAGCAGGACCTCGCGGCCGCCGTCGGACTGTCACGGACGGCGGTCTCGGCACGATTCCGCGGCCGCGTCGCCTGGTCCCTGGACGAGATCGGGACGCTGGCCCAGCTCTTCGGCTGTCGCGTCGTCGACCTGGTCACCGAGGCGCCCCGGCCCCGCGGCATCCAGGCCTGGTAGGTCGGGCCGGCGGACCGGTGGCCCCGTCTCCGGCAGCAGCCAGCAGCTGGATGTCGTGTTCGGGGGTGTGCGCACCGCGGGCGTGCCGACGTCTTGGCGTGCCGGGATCACGCATGGCGTGATTCTCACGCCATGCGTGATCCGCGACCGCGCGGACGTCACGACTCAGGCCCTGCTGACACCACGCAGAACGACAACCCACCGGCGACGGCGAACCGGGTCGAGCCGGGGATTCGAGGAGACGAGACCTCTGACGGGCTACGGGGCGAGTCCGGCGTCATGCACGGCGATGGCCGCCTGCACCCGGTTCCCCGCCGCCAGCTTGTCCAGGATCCGCGAGACGTGCGTCTTCACCGTGGGCACGCTCAGGTACAGCTCACCGGCGATCTCGGCGTTGGACAGCCCCCGGGCCAGCTCCGCGGCGACCTCGCGCTCCCGGTCGGTGAGCGTCTCCAGCCGGCGTCGGGCCGCCCGGCGGCCGGCCTCCGACTCCGCGGCCGCACCACCCGAGACCTGGTCGATGAGCTGGGCCGTCACCGACGGCGACAGCGTCGGCTCGCCGGCCGCAGCCGCCCGCACCGCGGCGACCAGCTGGTCCGGTGGCGTGTCCTTGAGCAGGAACCCCGCCGCTCCGGCGCGCAGCGCGCGCAGCACCATGTCGTCCGTGTCGAACGTGGTCAGCACGATCACCCGCGGCGTCGCGTCGGCCGCGGCCAGCTGCCGTGTCGCCTCGATCCCGTCGACGCGAGGCATGCGGATGTCCATCAGCACGACGTCGGGCCGGACCCGTCGCACCAGCTCGACCCCCGCGTCCCCGTCGTCCGCGTCCCCGACGACACGCACCTCGGGCGCTCCGCCGAGGATCAGCCCCAATCCGGCTCGCACCAGGGGGTCGTCGTCCACCACCACCACCGAGATCGTGTCGGTCATGACGACCACGGTAGCCAGGCCCGTACGGTGAACCCGCCGTCAGCCTCGTGCGTCGTGAGGGAACCGCCCGCGAGCTCGGCCCGCTCGACCAGACCGAGCAGCCCGAGGCCCGACGGCGGGATGTCGGCAGCGGTCGCAGGTTCCGTCGCCGGCGTCGGGTTCGACACCGTGATGGACAGTCCCCGGCCGGGACCACCCCGCAGCAGGACCGTCGCCGGCATGTGCGCCGCGTGCTTGCGCACGTTGGTCAGCGCCTCCTGCACGATCCGGTAGGCGGTGCGCGACGTCGTGGTCGGCAACCGGGCGGCCTCGTCCGTCTCGTCGACGACCCGGACGGCCGTCCCCGCCTCCTCGGTCGCCCGCGCCAGGTCCGCCACGTCGGCGAGCGTCGGCTGCGGTCTCTCGGGCCGGTCGACCGGGACCCCTGGGCCGGCCTGCCGGGGAGCGCCGGGCCCGTCCAGCCCGCGCAGCACCCCGAGCACCTCGCGCAGCTCGCCGAGCGCCTCGTGGGCGCTGTCCCGGACCAGTCCCGCGGTCTCGGCGACCTTCTCCGGTGGCAGGTCGCTGCGATACGCGAGCGCGCCGGCGTGCATCGCCACCAGGGACATGCGGTGGGCGAGCACGTCGTGCATCTCCCGCGCGATCCGCGCCCGCTCGTTCGCCCGCGCCTGGGCGACCCGGCTCGCCTGCTCCCGTTCCGCCGTCGCCACCCGCTCGTGCAGCTCGGCGAGGTGCTCCCGCCGCAACCCGACGTACGCGCCGATCCAGACCATCAGCGCGTACGCACCGATGCCGCTGCCGACGTCGAAGACCCAGTTCATGCCGTCGTCGACCGGGTACAGCGCCCCGTAGACCCATCCACCCACGACGAACACCGCTCCGACCAGGCCGATGCGCCACCAGCGCCGGTGCGTCGCGAGCGAGACCACCGCGAGCGCCAGGGGACCCGAGGAGAACACCGAGACCGTCGACGCCGCCGCGATCAGCAGCGCGACGGTCGTCGGGAACCGGCGGCGCAGCAGCACCAGACCGAAGCAGAGCAGTCCCACGGAGATGTCCAGGGCGAGGAGGTCGGGCGTGGACTCGCGCTGGCCGGTCTCCACCTCCCACGCGACCGTGCCGGCGACGAGCATGCTCACCGCGAAGGCCGCCAGCAGCCGCCAGGCCTCGCCCCACACGCGGCGCCACCGCGCAGCGGTCGGCGGCGCGGTCGGGGCCGGTCCCGCGACCCCCGGTGCCGGGCGGTCCGCCGGGGAGTACCGGTAGGGGTCGACGGGCGGGGCGGGCACCCTACGAGCCTAGGCACACCGGGGACGCCGGGGCATCATCCGAAGGGATGAGCCCGAACCCTCCCACGGGACGACACGGACCCTCCCCACGGGCGATGTGCTGCCCCGGCGCCGCGCGCGAGGGTGGGGCCATGATCACCGTGGAACACCTGACCAAGAGGTACGGGCCCGTCCTGGCCGTGGACGACGTGTCGTTCACCGCCGAACCGGGCCTCGTGACCGGATTCCTCGGCCCGAACGGCGCCGGCAAGTCCACCGCCATGCGCATGATGACGGGCCTGACCCCGCCCACGAGCGGGGCCGCACGGATCCTCGGCAAGCCCTTCGCCGCGCTCGCCAACCCCGGCCGCCGGGTCGGCGTCCTGCTGGACGCCTCCGCCCAGCACGCCGGGCGCACCGGCCGCGAGACGCTGGTGCTGGCCGCCCTGCTGACCGGGGTGGAGCGTCGTCGCGTCGACGAGGTCCTCGACACCGTGGGGCTCACCCCCGCCGAGGCCGGACGCCGGGTGCGCACCTACTCCCTGGGGATGCGGCAGCGGCTCGGCCTCGCGACCGCGCTGCTCGGGGACCCCGACGTCCTGATCCTCGACGAGCCCGCCAACGGCCTCGACCCCGCCGGCATCCGCTGGATGCGTGACCTGCTGCGCGACTTCGCGCGCGACGGGGGCACCGTGCTGCTGTCCAGCCACCTGCTGTCCGAGATCGAGCAGGTCGCCGACCGGCTCGTCGTCATCGGCCGCGGCCGGGTCGTGGCCGAGGGCACCAAGGACGAGCTGCTCCGCGCGGCCGGCGTGGTGGTCCGCTCGCTGGACGACCAGGCCCTGGCCGCCGAGCTGCGCCGCGCCGGCGTCGACGTCGAGGCGGGAGTCCACGGTGGGCTGTCCGTCGCGGCCGATGCCGAGACCGTGGCACGGACCGCTGCGGGCGCGGGTGTCCTCGTGACCGAGCTGCGCCCCGCCGACTCCCGCGGGCTGGAGGAGCTGTTCCTCGAGCTCACCGCCGCGGACGCCCGAGAGGAGGTCTCGGCATGACCGCCGTCGACCAGACCCGGACCACCCGCCGCACCGGTGCCCGCACCACGGCCGAGATCCGCCCCGTCCCCTTCTCCCGCCTGACGCTGGTCGAGTGGCGCAAGCAGCTCGACACCCGGGCCGTGCGGTGGCTGTTCGTCATCATCGCGCTGCTGACGGCCGGCGTCGTCACCGTGACGGCCCTGGTCGGTGACGGCGACGTGTCGTTCGAGACGTTCGTCTCGACCACCTCCACGCCCCTGGCCATGCTGCTGCCGATCGTCGCCATCCTGGCCACGACGGCCGAGTGGTCGCAGCGCACGGCGCTGACCACGTTCACGCTGGAGCCACGCCGCGGACGCGTCGTCGGGGCCAAGCTGCTGACCGCCGTCGGCTCCGGGCTGGCGTTCTTCGTCGTGGCCGTGGGGATCGCCGCTGTCGCCCACGTCGGGGTGGTCATGCTGCGCGACGCCTCGCCGGACTGGGGACTCGGCGCGATGACCGCCGGCATGGCCCTGATGATCGTGCTCTGGATGGTCCAGGGCGTCGCGTTCGGCCTGGCGCTGCAGAGCACCCCGGCCGCGATCGTGGTCTACCTCGCGGTACCCTCCATCGTCGGGGCGATCACGATGCTCCTGACCTCATGGTCCGACGTGTGGCCCTGGCTCGACCTCTCCACGTCCTCCGTCCCGCTGATCACGGGCGGGTCGCTGGGCGGCACCGAGTGGGCGCAGCTCGCGACGTCGGCGGCGATCTGGGTCGGCCTGCCCCTGGCGCTCGGCACCTGGCGCGTGCAGCGCGGGGAGGTCAAGACCGCCTGACCCGCAGGCCGCCGGGGTGCCGGCACGACGGCGGCCGGGCCGTCCGCTCCGTCCGCCCGGACGGGCGGCGGCCCGGCGGCGCCGTGCTCAGGACCCGGTCGCGTAGCCGGTCAGCCCGCGGGGTGACCACCGCAGGAGGTGACCCGCGGCGGCCAGGTCCAGGCCCCAGCCGTCCGAGGAGAGCTCGGTGGACCACAGGTCCTCGCCGGTCGCCGCGTCCACGGCGCTCCACCGTGCCAGCACCCGTTCGCCGGTGTAGGTCGGCACGACGACGGCCACGACCGTGCCGTCGGTGAAGGCGGCCTCCAGCTCGCCGCTCCGACCGCCGCCGGCCAGCGCCGAGTACTGGACGACGAGGTCGTCCCGGACCCAGCGCACGGCGCCGTCCTCGCGCCCCAGGCCGACGACGCGGTCCCGGCTGTCCAGCACGACCGCCACGTCGTCGGTACGGGCCAGCAGGCGCTCGGCGTTGATGTCCGCCTGCCACAGCTCCTCCCCGGCGCGGTCCAGCGCGATCGTCCGCGCGGCGAAGGCGACCAGCAGCTCGTCGGCGTCACCACCGACCGTGGACAGGGGGTCGAGGACCCGCCCCTCGACCGAGTACAGGCGCTCCCCGTCGGCACCCAGGACGTCGTGCTCCAGGGCCGGTCGGTTCCACACCCCGCTCGAGACGACGTACCCCCCGTCCGCGAGCGGCCGGACCCGCCGCACGACGTCGTCGTCGTCGGTCGCGACGTCCGGGACGTCGAGGCGCTTGCCCTCCGGCGTGAGGTAGGCCAGGATGCCGCAGCCCGCGACGCCGATGAGCTCCCGGCCGACCGCGTGGTCGAGCGTGGCACGCCGGTCGACCCGGGCGTTGCGCCCGCCGACGTCCCACGAGACGCACTGCGTCCGGTCGCGCACCTGCCCGAACGGCACCGTCGTGACCCAGCGCTCCTCACCGGTGACGGCGTCCGCGGCGCTCAGCTCCAGGTCGTAGCCGTCGTCGATCTCCCCGATCACGGTCAGGTTGGTCAGCGGGTCGCCGCGCAGGTCCACGTCCACGTCCTCGGGGTCGCCCACCCACGTCGCCGACACCACCGTGCCGCGGGGACCCGGCACCACGAGGTCGTGGTCGCCCTCGACGGTGCGGCGCACCAGCACGCTGCCGTCGTCCTCGACGACGGTGACGTGCGCCTCCCCGTCGATCTCCTGGGCCACGCAGACCACCAGCTCGGCGGGGCGGACGTCGATCGTGTCACCCCAGACGGCCATCCCCGGTCCGCAGCTCCCGTCGGCATCGTCGAGCTGGACCGTCCACCGGGGTCGCCCGGTCGCCAGGTCGATGCCCACCAGCTCGTCGTGCCGGTGCACCGCGACCACCTCGCCCTGCATGGCGATGAGCCCGCCGCTCAGCCCGAGCCCGCCGATGTCCTCGTTCAGGCTCCAGGCCTCGAAGGGCGGGCCCGAGAGGTCCGTCACCCCGCCGGCCGCCGCACGCAGGTCGTCACCACGCCAGCGGTCCGCGGCCCCGTCGACGAGCACCACGGCGGCCAGCACCCCCACCAGGCCCAGGACCCCGACCCAGCGCACCCGCCGCGGCCGGCCGGACCACCGCCGTCGGGCTCCCGACGCCGGTCCCGGGACTGCGCCGGCGGACTCACCGGGGTCCGCGGCCTCCTGGGACGCAGGTTCACGACCGGCCTCGGACCCGTCAGGAACGAGGTCGAACGTGAACGCCCCCTCGGGGGCACCTCGTCGTCGCCCCACCTCTCGACGTTACCGCTGTTCGAGCACTCTGACCGAGGTGATCTCGGGCCAGGCCCGGAAGAAGGGACCGTCCTGACGGACCTCGTGCAGCAGCAGGTGCCCGTCCACGGCGGTGACCCACGGCAGACCGTCCAGGTCCAGGCCCGTGCGCTGCGCGTCGCCGCTGGTGAGATCGACCATGAGGAGGCTGCCGGGCCAGGTGGGACCTGCGTCGATGCCCTCCATCAGCGCGACCGTGACGCGCTCGCCGTCGGTGACGGCCGACGTCGGCCACACCCAGCGACCGTCCGGTGCGGGATGGACCATGTCGATGCGCCACCGCTCCGCGCCGTCCCCGTCGTCCAGGGCCACCAGGTCGGTGGACACGTCGGTGGACACCACGGTGACCCCCGCGGCGCGGGCGAGCACCCGGGCACGGCCCTCGAGCTCGGTCTCCCAGCGCGTCTCCCCGTCCGACGCCAGCCCGACGACCGTGCTGCCCCGGGTGGCGATCACCGCGGGGTCGGCCGTCCCCACCTGCGCCGCGGGTGCCTGCACCCTGCTGTCGGGGTCGAGGGCCGGCCCCGCGCCGTCGTCGGCCACCAACCCCGCACCGGCGAGACGCCGGGACACCACGAAGCCACCCCCCGGGAACGGCTCGACGAGCTCCCCGGACGGCAGGTCGGCGAACGCGACACCGGCCACGTCGGTGACGCCCAGCGGCGTACCGTCCGTCGCCATCCCCGTACCGCCCTGGCACATCTGGTATCCCACGACCGACGGTGTCGCGATCGGTTCGCGGACTCCCTTCAGCTCGATCCGCGTGGTCGCCGGACGGGGTCGTCCCGCGGCGTCGGCCGTGAGGACGACGCAGTCCTGCAGGGACTGCGGCCACCGTTCCGCCGTGCTCTCGGCCCGCACGGCACCGGTGAGGGCGTCCTCCACGCGCAGCGTCGCCGGGCCCAGCCCCTCGGGGTCGATCCCCGCGACCACCCGTGGCGCCGACGAGTTCTCCACCGTCCGCGGTTCCGGCAGGTCGATCTCGTGCTCGACCACGGCCAGCCCGCCGGCGGCTGCGGGCGCCACGAACACCCCGGCCTCGGGGCTCGGCTGCGGGTCGAGCGCCCGCTCCCCCACCTGTGCACCGGTGGCGTCGAGCACCGTGACCGTCCGCGCGCCCGCGGTGCCGTGCAGGCAGGTCACGAGGTCGGTCGTCATCGTCCACTCGACACCGCTGCTCAGGCGGGGGCGCGGGCCGCACTCCGGCTCAGGTCCGAGATCGGCACGCCAACGTTCGGTGCCGTCGGCGACGTCCCGGACGACGACCTCCTCACCGTCGACGAACGCGAGACCCCCGTCGGCCAGCACCGCGACCACGGCGGAGGCCTCGGTGCTCCACGCCTCGCCGAGATCACCGTGCAGGGACACCACGCCGCCGGGAGCGGCCCGCAGCCGGTCCGCCCGGACCTGCTCGGCCACCTGCAGACCGACGACGGACGCCCCCGCGACGGCCAGCAGGGCACCGCCGACCGCCACGACCGCGGCCCGGCGTCGGCGGCGCGAGGCCGCTCGCCACCACGCGGCCGCCCGGGGCCACCACTCCGGCCGGTCCGGCGGACGCGGCTCGCCGCCCGGGGGTCCCCCCGCGTCGTCCCCGTCGGCGGACACGTCGAACGCGACCACGGGGCCGTCGGGTCGTGCCGCCATGCCGCTCACGCCCCCTCGGGGGCGAGGACGGTGAGACCCACCACCGCGCTGCCCGGCCCGGCGGTCATGGCCTCGCGGTCGGCGAACTCGGGGACCAGCAGGTGGCCGTCGACCGCGACGAGCTGTCCCGTCTCCCCGAGCCGTCCGTCCCCGAGCGGGACCCGCGGGGCGACCTCCCGTCCCGTGCGCAGGTCGATCGTGAACAGCGAGAACGTGGCCGGCCCCGTGGCGGGGAACTCCAGCAGCACACCGGTCATCCGCTCCCCGTCCGTGGCTGCCGACAGCACGTACCGCCGCGGGCCGGCGTCGGGTGCCAGGCTCCACCGCTCCGACCCGTCGGCCGGGTCGTACGCGGCCAGCAGGTTCCAGCCGCCCGCCACGACGACGTCGGCGGTCCGCACCAGGACCTGCGGGTCGTCCAGCGACACCTCCCAGCGTTCGGTCCCGTCGTCGGCGAGAGCGACGACACGGTCGGTGCCGACGGCGACCTGGCCGGACCCGCTGCTGCCGTCGGTCGCCGGGACCTCCACCCGCAGGTCCGGGAGCTCCAGCACCGGGGTGCCGTCGTCGGTCTGCACGATCGTGCCGGACCCCTGCGGGGCGACGAACCGGTCACCCGGGGCGGGCTGGCGGACGGGATCGTCCGGCCAGGTGCTCCGGTCCGTGGCGTGCCCGAGCGGGACCCCCGCGTACGTGGCACCCCCGTCGACGGCGCAGCCGTCGAAGGCGACCATCGACGGGGTGCCCAGCAGGACGCCGAGGTCGAGCACGGCCCGGCCCCCCGGCCCGGGGACCGCGTCGCCGCTCGGTCCGTCGGCGCCCAGGTCGTAGCAGTCGCTGGCGACGACGTCGGACAGCGCGGCCAGGTCCAGGGTCTGGCGCCGCTCCCCGGTCAGGGCGTCCTCCAGCCGGACCTGCGTCGACCCCGGCTCGAGCCCCGGACGGAGGAGCTCGGCGAACACCTGCCGCCGCGACGCGAACGTCACCTGGGCGGGCAGGTCGCTGTCGTGCTCGGCGACGAGCAGCCCGCCGTGCGCCGCCGGGGCGACCGCGCGCAGCGGCCCGCCGTAGCGGTCGTCGTCCAGGTCACGCCGCCCGACGACGTCCCCGTCGGCGTCCAGCACCGTGACGGCACGCGCACCGTCCGCGCCGTGCACGCACGTGACGGTCTCGACCGGGATCGTCCACTCGACGCCGCTGCCGAGCCGGGGACGCGGGCCGCACTCGAGCCCGTCGTCGAGGGTGGTGCGCCAGCGCTCGATGCCGGTGGCGACCTCGAGAGCCACCAGGTCAGCACCTCTGACCACGGCGAGACCGCCGTCGGGCAGCACCGTCGCGAGACCGTCGACGTCCGCGTGCCAGACCTCGGTCAGCGCGCCGTCCAGGGAGAGCACACCACCCGGTGCGGTGCGCAGCCGGTCGGTCTCGACGTGGTCGGCCAGGGCGCCGGCCGCCACCGCGCCCCCGGTGAGCACGAGGACGGCGACGGCCGCGATCCCGAGCGCGGTGCGGCGCTGGCGGCGACCCGCCCGGCGCCACCGTTCGACCGCCCGGACGGCGCGTCCGGTCCGGCCGGGTGCCGGGCCGCCGTCCGGGTACCCGGTGGCGTCCGGGTCCGCGGCGTCGTGGGACACGTCGAAGGTGACGACCTCGCCCCCGCGCTGACGGCCCATGCGCGCGACCCTAGCTCGCCAGGCCGACGATCGCGTCGTCGGCCGTCCGCACGACGCTGCCACCGATGGCCGCGACCCGGACCGTGCCGACCGCGTCCGTGTGCCAGCGGGTGGTGCCGTCCGCGAGGTCGAGGGCGAGCAGGCCCGCCGACCCGTCCGCGCCGACGGCGGGGAGCAGCACCAGGGTGCCGTCGGTGACGACGCCTCCACCGCGCGGTCCGGCGCCGGTCGTGCGCAGGTCGTCCCGGGTCCAGCGCACCGCACCCGTGGCGACGTCGATCCCGACGAGGCCGGCGTCCGACCCGACCTGGGCCACGACCGTCCCCCCGGCCCGCGCCAGCACGCCGTGCACCGTGCCGACGTCGGCGGACCAGACCTCCTGGCCGGTGGAGTCGTAGGCGGTGAGACCTCCGCGGGAGCGGGCGAACAGCGGCCCCGTCCTGCTGTCGACGGCCATCGGCTCGAAGACGTAGCCGCGGACGACGACGACGTCGCCCCGCCCGCTCGCGTCCGTCAGCCGGGTGCCGCCGCCCTCGAACAGGTTCCAGCCCCCGTCCACCGACGGCAGGGCCAGACCGTCCACCGTCGACCCGTCCGGGAGCATCGCCGTGCTGCTGCCGCATACCGCGAGGCGGACCGTGGAGGACGTCGTCAGGACGGACGTGTGGATCGAGATGAGGTCCTGCCCCTCGGGGCCGGACGCGAGACCGCAGGCCCGCAGCTCGGCGGCGGTGCGCAGCTCCACGGGGACCCGCGCCCGCTCGGCACCGGACGCCGCGTCCTGGAGCCGCAGGACGGGGTCCTGCCAGTCCTCGGACTGCTGGATCGCGGCGAGCCGCGTCGCGGCCTCGTCGGCGTCGTCGACCGTGAGGAGGGCCGCCGACCGCGCCCCGACCGCCACGGACCCGTCCGGACCCGGTTCGACCCGCGGCGCCCCGGCGGTCCACGTCTCGAGCGTGCGGTCGTTGACCAGGCCCAGGTCGCGGCGCCCCTGCACCTGCCCGGCGGCGTCGACGACGACGGCCCGGCGTGCGGGCGCCCCCTCGAGGCAGACGAGACGGTCCACGGGTTCCACGAACTCCACGGGGAACGTCGGCCGCGGTCCGCACCGCGGCTGCTCGCCCAGGGCGTGCCGCCACACCTCGTCACCGGTCGTCGTGTCGACCGCGAGGAGTTCGGAGTCCGCGCGCGTGACGACGACCCCGTCGGGCAGGACCGCGAGGACACCGTCGTCGGTCGCGACCCGCCAGACCTCGCGCAGCGGGGTGGAGAGGTCGGCGACACCGCCCGGCATCGTCGCCATGTGCGCCGCGTGCGCGGCATCGGCCCGGCTGTCGGTGACCGCGACCCCGGCCGCCGTCCCGAGCACGGCGAGCGCCGCGACGCCGACGGCCCCGACACGGAGCCGGGGCGACGCGGCCCGCCACCGCGCCCCGAGCGGGCCGGCGACGTGCCGCCGGAACCAGCCCGGCCCGCCCGGCGCGGCCCCCCGGGTCGACCCGTCGACACCCGGTCCGCGGCCGCCGTCGTCCTCCTCGCCCTCGTCCGGGGCGAGGTCGATCTGCACGGGATCGGGCCGTCGCGGCATACCCTGCAATCTACCGCCGCAGCGGCAGGCTCCCGCCGCTGCCCGCTCTAGCCGACACCCAGGACCTCGGGCGCCAGGCCGACCAGTGCGGCGTCGGCGGTCTCGACCTGCACCCCGTCGACCGTCGTGACGAAGCCGCCGCCCATCGCGTCGACGAGGACGGGTCGCCCGGCTACGACGGAGACACTGCCGTAGCGGGCGTCCGCGGTGGTGCTCCACACCGTCCGGCCATCGTCGAGGTCGACCGCGACGAGATCGGTCAGCGGGCCGCCGGTGACGGTCAGCAGCGCGATCGAACCGTCGGTGGCGGCGCCGTGCACCCCGCCGTGGTCACCGGGCGACAGATCGTCGCGGGTCCACCGGACGTCACCCGTCCCGAGGTCGACGGCCGAGACCGTGCCGTCGTCGAGGAGCAGCACGGCGACCCCGTCGGCACGTGCCAGGTAGCCGTCGATCTCCTCGGCGTCGGCCGTCCACAGCCGGTCGCCGTCGCCGAGACCCGCCAGACGTCCCTCCTCGACCAGGACGAGTCGCGGCCCCGTCGTACCGTCGACGACCGTCGGCTCGACGACGGCTCCGGGGATCGTGCGTTCGACGTCGCCCGAGGCGTCCACCAGGCGCGTCCCGCCCTCGACGGGCTGCACGAACCCTCCGTCGACCGACGGGTACCGCACGGGCTCGGACCGCTCACCGTCGGTGCTCAGCGCGACGGACTCCCGACACACCGAGAAGTGGACCTCCCCGCCCCAGACCCAGAGGGTGGGCGCCACGTGGAGCGTCGAGCTGCCGTCCGGGCCGTCGCTCGTGGCACAGCCCGCCAGGTCCGCGGCGGTGCGGAGCTCGAGCGTCGCCTCGCCCCGGACCTCACCGGTCAGGGCGTCCTCGACCCGGACCGTCGGGTCCTGCCAGCGTCCCTCGGAGCGGGCCCGCGCCAGGTCCGCGACGGGGTCGGTCGGGTCGAGCGCCAGACCGTGCGTGGCGCGTTCGAGCACGGCGATCGTCCCGTCCTGCGCCGGGAGGATCTGCGGTGCGTCCCGGTCCCAGATCTCGCGACCCCAGTTGGCGAAGCCCAGGTCGCGTTCCCCGAGCACCACGCCCGTGGCGTCCAGCACGGTCGCGGTGCGTTCGCCCGCGCCGTGCACGCACACGAGCGTCCCCGACGGCGCGACCGCGGCTCCGGTCGACCTCGAGCCGCACTCGGCGAGTGCGCCCAGCTCGTGCCGCCACACCTCCTCGCCCGTGGCCGCGTCGACCCCGAGCACGTCGGCCCCGTCGCGGGTGACGACGACACCGTCCGGGAGCACCGCCAGGACGCCGTCGTCGGTCTCCACCCGCCACGTCTCGTGCAGCGGCTCGGAGAGGTCCGCGACCCCGCCCGGCATCGCCGCCATGTGCTCCGCGTGCGCGGCGTCGGCCCGGGCGTCGAGCGCTGCGATCCCGGCCGCCGCCCCGACGACGGCGACGGTCGTCACGGCGACGATCCCGATCTGCAGCCGACGAGGTGTCGCCCGCCAGCGTGCGCGGACCGGCCCGCCGACGTGGCGGCTGAACCAGCCGGGCACGGTGGGTTCGCCCGCCGACCCGGCGCCGGCCGTCCCTCCGCCGTCCCCGGGACCGCCCTCGTCGTCGGCGACGAGATCGAACCGGACGTGGTCATGCGGTGGGGACATACCCGGCAATCTATCCGTCACGATCGCCTCAAGGTAACCCCTTGACTAGTTCTGCGGGCGCAGCGCCTGCCGCCAGGACACGCGGCCGCCCGTCTGCAGCAGCGACCCGCGGAACGCCCGCTCGGAGACCAGCAACGCCGCCGCGGCGAACCCGGCCAGGAGCACCAGCGAGACCACCGGCTCCCACCACGCCGCGTCCCGCGCCAGCACCCGGGCCGGCATCGCCACCACCGACGCGATCGGCACGTACGACAGCACGGTGAGGAACGCGCCCGAGGCGGAGAACGTCACGAAGTAGACGCCCATCACCAGGAAGGTCATCGGCGTGGCCGTGTACTGCAGGTCCTCGGCGCGGCTGGCCAGGGCCCCGGCGACCGCGTACAGGGCCGCCAGCGCCAGGAACCCGACCGTGAAGAACACCACGAACCAGATCAGCGACGTCGACAGCGCCGGCAACGCCATCGAGACCGGGCTCGCCGAGACCGCGACCAGGCCGATCCCCGCGAACAGCAGGTTCTGGCCCACGGCGATGACCGAGCTGCCCAGGATCTTGCCGGCCAGCAGCTGACGCAGCGGGATCGCGGTGGCGATGATCTCCACGAGGCGGGACTGCTTCTCCTCGACCACGGAGCTCGCGATCATGTTGCCCGAGGTGATCGCCCCCGCGAAGAACAGGAACGACAGCGCGAGGGTCGCGAAGAAGAGCGCCTGCTCACCGACAGCGTCGGGTTCCAGGGCCTCGGTGGTCAGCTCGGCGCCGGCCGACAGCTCCGTCACCGAGGTGCCGGCCGCCTCGGCGTTCGCCGCCACCACCTGCTGCTCGACGGCGGTGGCCACGAACCGCTCCACGGACCCGCCCGGCTCACCCTGGCCGGCGAGCACCCAGCCGTCGTCGCCCGGATGCAGCCAGGCGTCGGCGTCACCGGCCGCGAGCGCCCTCCGTGCCGCGTCCGCGTCGGCCACCTCGAGGACGTCGATCTCGTCGTTCCCGCCCTCGTCGGCGGCCAGCTCGTCGGCGGACGTCACCGCCGCGACGGCGGCGGTGTCGTCGCTGCTCACCGCGACGGTGGTGGTGTCGACCCGGTTGGCCTGCCAGGCGAAGAACGCCGCGAGAGCGACGATGACGACGAGCGAGACGACGAGGCCGACGACGAAGGCCCGGTTCATCGCGCGGGTGACGATCTCGCGCTGCATCACCAGTCGCCAGGCGCCCCGGGTGCCCTCGTCCTGCCGTCCGGGCGACGAGTCCGCGGCGAGGCGTGTCGGTTGCTGCGTGGACGTGGTCATGAGGTCACCTCGCGGTAGATCTGGGCCAGGGACGGGCGGACCGGGGAGAGCTCGCGCACGGTGCCCCGCTCGACCGCCGCGGCGAGCAGACGCCGGGCCGCCTCCTCGTCGGCGAGCTCCAGCAGCGCCGTCGCGCCGTCCACGTCGACGGCGTGCACACCCGGCACGCCCCGGACCCAGCCGGCGTCGCCGCCGAGCACCAGCCGGTGCCGCACGGTGCCCGTCTCCTGCAGCTCGGCGGGGGTCCCGTCCGCCACGACCCGGCCGCCGCGCAGGATGACGAGCCGCTCGCACAGCCGCTCGACGAGGTCGAGCTGGTGGGAGCTGAACAGCACCGGCACCCCCCGTGCGGTGTGCCCCCGCAGCAGGTCGACCATGTCGTCCACGGCGGTGGGGTCGAGCCCGGAGAACGGCTCGTCGAGGATCAGCGCCCGCGGCCGGCCCATGAGCGCCGCCGTGATCTGGACGCGCTGCTGGTTGCCGAGGCTCAGCTTCTCCACGTGGTCCTTGGCGCGGTCGGCCAGGCCGAGGCGGTCCAGGTGCTCCAGGGCCTCGGCGCGCGCCGTGGCGGCCGGGATGCCGCGCAGCCGCGCGAGGTAGACGAGCTGGTCCAGGGCCGGCTGCTTCGGGTAGAGGCCGCGTTCCTCGGGCATGTAGCCGAAGGTGCGGCGGTCCGCCCGGGTGACGGGGGCGCCGTCGAAGAGCACGTCCCCGGAGGTGGAGGCGAGGACCCCCATCATCATCCGCATCGTGGACGTCTTGCCGGCGCCGTTCGAACCGACGAACCCGGTGAGCATCCCGCCACGGGCGGCGAAGGAGACGCCGTCGACGGCGCGCAGGTCGCCGAAGGTTCTGGTCAGGTCCCTGACCTCGAGTGTGGACATGCGACTCACGCTACGGGCGCGGTGCCGGTCGCGGATCCGCCGTGAGGAGGACCTGCGCGGCTCCGTCGTGCGGGCGAGATCACCGCGTCGTCGGCGACGTCGTCCGCGGTCATCGATCGGCGATGGATGCGTGACCGAGCACGTCGGGATGGTCACATCCTGTGGACGACGTGCCCGGCGATTCCTTCCGCCTGGTCTGCTGGGGCGGTGCCGTCACCCCCGTTGGTCGTCCCGGAGCGCGCTCGACGGATCGCGGCCCGGCAGGAGGGACTGCTCTCGACCGACCAGTGCAGGTCGTCCGGCATCACCCGTCAGCAGGCGGCGCGCCTGGTCGCCCAGGGGCGCTGGCGCCGCCCGGTCCGCGGCGTGTACGACACCGGAGTCCCCGGGGAGCCGGGACGGGACCGCCTCGACCGCGCGCGACGACGCGCCGCCCTGCTCGGTCCGCTGGCGTGCCCCGGCACCGTGGCCACCGGTGTCGCCGCGCTGGTCCTGCACGGCGTCCAGGGGGCACCGGTCGAGGTCCGGTCGGAGGTCACGGTCCCGGACGGGTCCGCACGCCGCGGCCCCGGCCCCGTCCGTGTCCGTCGGCTGCGGCTCCGCCGCTGGGCGGAGGTCGACGGCATCGCCTGCGCCCTGCCGGAGGACGCCCTGGCCCAGGCGGTCCCGACGCTGCCGAGGTACCGCGCCGTCGCGATGATGGACTCGGCGGGCCACCGAGGTCTCGTCTCACGCGCACTCCTGGACCGCGCCCGGGAGAAGTCCGGCGACCTCGCCGGGTCGGCCGCGCGCCGGTCCTGGTGGGACGAGTGCGACCCGCGCGCCGAGTCACCGGCCGAGACCTGGGCACGCCTGAGCTGCGCCGACGCCGGCGTCGAGCCGGACGCCCTGCAGCTGCGGCTGGTCGGGGAGTCCGGGCGGGTCGTGGCCCGCGTCGACCTGGCGTGGCTGCTTCCCGACGGGAGCGCGCTGCTGGTCGAGATCGACGGGCGTGATGCCCACACCGGGCCGGAGGCCCTCGTCGCCGACCGGATCCGTCAGAACCGGATCAGCGGACGGCGGTCCCTGGTCCGCCGGTACACGGGGCGTGAGGCCTGCAACGGCACCGTCGCCCGGGAAGTGGCCCGGCTCCTGGCCGCGGAGGGCTGGCGCCCTCACCCGGTCCGGGCGGACCACGGCTTCGTCCTGCCGAGGTGACGAGGCACCTGCCGGTCGACGACGGCCCTGGTCAGCCGTCACCTCCGGAGCGCTGACCGGGCGCGTCGTCACGCACGCACGGCCCTCGGCGACGACGCGGAAGGTCAGGCATCACCGGCTGATGGCTGACCGTCCACTACGCCGGATCCGGCCCGTCCTGCAGACCGTGCCGGTGGACGTAGACGACCGCCTGGACCCGGTCGCGCAGGTGGAGCTTGGACAGCACGTTGGACACGTGCGTCTTGACGGTCGCCTCGCCCAGGTACAGCTCGGCGGCGATCTCCGCGTTGGACAGCCCGCGGCCCACCTGCACCAGCACCTCGTGCTCCCGGGCTGTCAACCGGTCCAGACCCGGGGCCGACGGCGGCGTGACGGCGTCCCGGACGGCCGGTGCCTGCGCCGGGCCGGCGGCGCCCCGGGCCACCATCCGCTCCACGACCCGCCGCGTCACCTGCGGCGACAGCAGCCCGTGGCCGTCGGCGACGGTGCGCACGGCATCGACGAGATGGTCGGCGTCGGCGTTCTTCAGCAGGAACCCCGACGCACCGGCGGCCAGGGCGTCGAAGACGTAGGCGTCGTCGTCGAACGTCGTGAGCACCAGCACGCGGGACAGGTCCTCCGCGACGATCCGGCGGGTCGCCTCGATCCCGTCCATCACCGGCATCTGGACGTCCATGAGCACGACGTCGGGCCGCAGCTCGCGGGCCGCCGCCACGGCGTCGACGCCGTCCCCCGCCTCCCCGACGACGTCCAGGTCGTCCTCGAGGGCCAGGATGAGCCGGAACCCCGACCGCACCAGCCGCTGGTCGTCCACGAGCAGCACCGAGGTCACGACCCGTCCTCCGGGAGGGGGAGCCGCACGCGCACCCGGTAGCCGCCGGTCACCCGCGGGCCGATCTCGGCCACTCCGTGGTGGGCGGCGACGCGCTCCCGGAGCCCGACGAGCCCCAGCCCCGTGCCGGACGACCCCGGCCGTGCGCGACCGTCGTCGAGCACCTCGACCTCCGCGAAGCCCGCCGAGGCACCGGGCGCGCCGCCATCGCGGCGGTCCACCCGGACCGTGACGGAGGCCCTGCGGGCCGTCGAGTGCTTGCGCACGTTGGCCAGTCCCTCCTGGACCGTCCGGTAGAGACTCAACGCCAGCGGGGCGGGGACGTCGGCCTCCGCCCCGGAAGGTTCCGCGACCAGCGCGTAGGCGACGTCCAGCCCGTCCTCGGCGGCCGCCAGCGCGGGGATGTCCGGCAGCCCCGGCCCGGGCGAGCGCCCGCCGGTGTCGTCGGCACCGGCCGCGTCGGTGCCGGTGTCCCGCAGGGTCCCCACCAGCCCCCGCATCTGGGTCACCGCCTCCCGGGAGGCGGACTCGATCACCGCCAGCGGCACCCCGGGGTCCTGCGCGGCGGTGTCGCCCTTGGCCAGCAGCCGGCGGGCCGCCGCGGCCTGGATGCCGATGACCGAGACGTGGTGGGCGACGACATCGTGCAGCTCCCGGGCGATGCGCAGCCGGTCCGAGACGACGGCACGCCGCTGCAGCTCGGCGGACTGCCGTTCGATCGTGGCGGTCTGCTCGCCGAGCTGGCGGCGACGCCGCGCGGCGTTCCAGGACACCTGGCCGATCGCGATCGCACCGAGGAAGTACGCGATGTTGATCAGCCACACGTTGGCGACCATGGCGACGATCGGGTCGACGGAGCCGGGCGGCTCGTCGAGGAGTCCCTGCGACTCGGCGGCCTGCTGCAGTCCCGAGCCCACGGCGATCTCCCACAGGAGCCAGGTGAACATCGCCAACAGGCAGACCCCGACGACGACCACCATCGCCTGGCGGTCCCGCGCCCAGGCGACGGCCGAGTACAGCGCGACGAAGTAGACCGCCTGGAGCACCACCGTCATCGGGATCGTCGGGACGGTGAGGCCCACCACCAGGAAGTGCGCGTAGACGACCACGAGGACCGTCAGGGGATACCGGCGGCGCACGACGAGGGGCAGCGCCCCGGCCGCCGACAGCACGGCCACGAGCCACGCGGGCGTCCCCGCCTCGATGATCCCGGCCGAGCGCGCCAGCTCGGAGCCGCACACGGCCAGCACGACGAGGGCGAGGCCCAGCCACACGTCGTGCCGACGCGACAGGACCGGGTCGGTCGGGGTGCGCTCGAAGTCGGCGTCGAGACCGAACCACTCGGCGATCAGCTCGGTAGGGCGCAGGCGCGGCATCCGTCCAGCGTACGGAGGAGCGGCGCCCGGGCGCCTCCCCCGCGCGACGGACCTCGCTCCGACCCGTGACGCCGCCGGGACCCGGTGCGTTGCGGCGCACCCCGGCCCGACGGCGTCACGCGGAGCTCGCTCAGTGGTCGTGACCCTCGTGGTCCTCGTCCGCGTGGTCCTCGTCCGCGTGGTCCTGGGCCTCCTCGGAGGACGCGGACGGCGCGCCGAGGACGCCGGAGACCTCGTTCGCCTCGACGCCGAGGTCGGCGGACAGCCATACCTCCTGCTCGACGAGGTCGACGGCGTGGATCTGCTGGTTCGCGGGATCGGTCACGTAGACCGAGCCGTCGAGCGCCAGGACCGCAGGGCGCGGCTGCTGCCACTCCGTCGGCTCCTCCCACGCGTCCACGACCGGGATGGAGGCGGTGATCTCACCGGACGCGGGGTCGATGATCTGCAGGGCACCGTCGGTGGTGAGCACGAGCGCCTCGCCGTCGTCGCCGCGGGCGAGGGACCGGAAGCTGTACGCCGCGGGCAGGTCGACGAGCCGATGGCTCGCGTCCCGGGTGTCGATCAGGCTGACACGCGTCGGCCGCTCGAGCTCGGCGTCCGGGTCGGTCTTGTAGTCACCGAGCACGATCGGCGAGTCCTCGGTGCCGGACTGGTTGCCGATGCGGGAGTAGTCGTCCGGAGTCCTGACCGCGGTGAACGCGCCGTCGGCGTGGACGACCGCACCGTTCTCGCAGCCGACGACGACGGCCTCGCCCCGGGCGACGGCCTCGCCGTGCACGCCGGGGCAGTCGTCGTACGCGGCGACCTGCTCGCCGTCGGCGTCCAGGACCGCGACACCGCTGCGCTCGTCCTCGGTGCCCACGGTGACCAGCAGCGTCCCGTCGCCGAGCGGGACGGCCACGCCGTGGTGGGCGTCCGGGAGCTCGACGGTCTCGATCTCGGCGTCGGCCTCCGCGACGTCGAGGGAGTCGACGAGCTGGACGTGGCCCGTGCCGTCGTCGAAGAAGGCGGTCTCGCCGTCGTGCAGGACGACGTGGCCGGGCTTCTCCGCATCGTAGGTGACGTCCGTGAGCGCGGGGTCGGCGGTGTAGTAGTGGAAGTGGTCCCCGTGGCCCTCGCCCCAGCTGCCCAGGTCGAGCAGCCGGAAGCCGCCGGTGGTGGAGACCGACAGGTGCCGGCCGTCACCGGCGGGGTTGAGGCGGTTGAAGCCGTCGAGCTCGACGTCGGCGACCTCCTCGAGGCTCATCGCGTCGAGGACCTTGATCCCGCCGTCGTAGGTGACCGCGAGGCGGGCGGTCCGGGACGCCGCCTCCGTGGGGGACGCGGTGTCCTCGGCCCCGGCGGAGGGGACGGGGTCGACCTCGGCGGCCGGGTCGGTGGTGTCGGTGCCGCAGGCGGCGAGCAGGCCGAGCGGCAGCGTGAGCGCGAGCAACGTGGTGGCGCGGGATCGGATGGTCATCGAGCTTCTTTCCTCGTCAGGGACGACACCGGGGCGCGGCACGGCGCAGGGTCGGTGTCGAGAAATCAGCGCGAATGAGAATCATTCGCATCAACGCCCATGAGTGAACCACGAGTGAGAACGATGATCAACTGAGCGGAGGTCGGTCAGCGACGACGGTGCTGCACGCGGTTGGCGGCCAGGCTGACGATCATGGCCACGAAGACCACCAGGTAGACCTGACCGATGACGGCCTCGCTGGTGGCCAGCAGCCGGCCCACCGAGCTCTCCGCCGCGAGGTCCCCGTACCCGAGGGTCGTGATCGTCGTCAGCGAGAAGTACATGAACGCCGTGCTCGGCTCCTCCTGCCCGAAGAACGGCGTCGAGGAGACCGCGTCGGCGGTGATGAACGCGTAGTAGTACGCGACGGCGATCAGCACGTACGCCGAGACGGCCCCGAGCACCGTGGCCAGGGAGACGACCCGGTGGTACAGCAGGCGGCGCACCACCAGCACCGGGGGCATCGCGGCGATGATCGCCAGCAGCGGGGGCACCGACGTCACCGCGTCGGGGGTGTCCAGCACCAGGACGATCGTCAGGGACAGCACGAAGAGGAGGCCGAGCGCCACGTAGAGCCACCTCCGCGGCCGGGTGCGCAGGCCGGCCGCACGCAGCGCCAGCACGAAGGTCGCCCCCACCGTCACCGTCGTCGCGAGCCCCGCCAGGGCCGGTCCGAGCTCTCCTCCCGGGGCCGACCGGAGGTCCACGAGCGACAGCAGCACGACCGTCAGGGCGCTCAGGGCGAGGAGCACTCCGAAGCGGTCGACCCAGCGCGAGTGCGGGTCGAACCGGGGGTCGTCGGGTGCCACGGGCTGCGCCCGGCGCGGGAAGAAGCCCTCGTGCGGCGCGCCGGGGTCGACGTCGCCCGTCACGGCTGCTCAGCCCCGGGATCTGGTCGGCTCGGCACGGCGTCCTCCGGTGTCGCGTGCGACCCATCGTGGCCGACCTCGGCCCCCGTCGCCAGGGCGCGGCCCGACGGCACCGTGACCGCCGCGATCGCCGTCGTGATCGGGATCGCCAGCACCAGACCGATCGACCCCACCAGGGTGCGCACGATCTCCTCGGCGATCTCGCCCGAGGTCATGGTCATCAACGGCGTCTGGTCCAGCAGCCACACCGTCAGCAGCAGGGGCAGGGCGGCACCGACGTAGGCGAACGCGATCGTGTAGACCGTCGAGGCGATGTGGTCCCGCCCGATCCGCATCGCCCGGGCGAACAGCGCCCGTCGCGGGGCTGTCGGGGCGAGCGCCCGCAGCTCCCAGACGGCCGACGCCTGCGTGATCGTCACGTCGTTGAGCACACCCATGCCGGCCAGCACCAGACCGCAGAGCGCGATGCCGCGCAGGTCCACGCCGGGAGCGATGACGGGCAGGTTCTGCGCGACCTCCTCCGAGGCCCCCGTGATCTGCGCGGCACCGGTCGCCCAGGCCCCGATCCCCGCGGTCAGGGCCAGGCCCGCCAGCGTCCCGAGCAGCGCGACGGTGGTGCGCGCCGTCAGGCCGTGGGCCAGGTAGAGCACCGCCAGCATCACCGCCGACGAGGTCACCAGCGCCACACCCATCGCGTTCTCCCCGGACAGCAGCGCGGGGAAGGTGAAGGTGACGAAGACGCCGAAGGCCACCGCGAGCCCCGCGAGCGCCGCGAGCCCCCGCCACCGGGCCACGAGCAGCACGACCAGCACGTACGCGGCCGCCAGGATCGCGAACGGGACCTCCCGCTCGTAGTCCATGAAGACGTAGGGCACGGGCGTCTCGGCGAAGTCGCCGATGTACAGCGCCACGACGGGGTCGCCGGGTTCGAGCGCGAACCGTGGTTCCGCCTGCATCCCGGAGGTGCTCCCGTCCGGCAGCCGGATCGCGACGTTGCCGGTGGTCGAGTCCTCCGTGGTCGGCCAGGAGGCGTCCCCGGCGGCCTCGCCCTCGAGCGGGCCGACGACGGTCGCGGACACCAGCTCGCTGCCCTCGACGACGACGGGCACCCGGTCGGGCACGTCGGCGGCCGACGGCCACAGCTGCCACAGCCCCAGGGCGGTGGCGACGAGGGCGGGAAGGACCAGGAGCGCAAGCACGACCCGCGTCCGCAGCGGGGCGGGCGGGGCCGGGCCTCCGTGACCGTGCCCGTGCCCGTGCCCACCGCCGGTCACGGTGGTCAGCTCGGCGGTCCGGGCGTGCCGGGCGCCGACGTCGGTCGTCACGGCAGGCATCCTGCCACGCCGCGCTCGGGCGTCCCGCACCCCGCGCCGTACACTCCGCGGGTGATCACCCCAGACCCGGTGCGCAACGTCGGCACCGTCGCCGGCGTCGCGGCCGCCGTGCTGGGCGGTCTGGCGGCCGCCACGCAGTCCCGGGTCAACGGGACCCTGGCCACCGAGGTCGGCAGCGGGTTCGGGGCGGCCGTCGTCTCCTTCGGCTCGGGGCTGCTCTGGCTGACGATCGCGGTGCTGTGCTGGCCCGCGGCGCGCACCGCCCTCGGTCGCGTCCGCACCGCCCTGCGCACCGGGGGGCTGCGCCCCTGGGAGGTGCTGGGCGGACTCGGCGGCGGGTTCTACGTCGCGGCCCAGGGCCTGACCGTCTCCTCCCTCGGCGTCGCGCTGTTCATGGTGGCGATCGTGGCCGGGCAGTCCGTGAGCTCTCTGGTCGTGGACCGGCTCGGGCTCGCCCCGGGCGGGGTCCGCCTGGTCACCGTGGGCCGCGCCGTCGGCCCGACGCTGACCGTGGTCGCCGTCGCGGTCGCCGTGTCCGGGTCGGTGGACCGCGTCGAGGACGTGTGGCTGGCCGTGGTCCCGCTGTTCGCCGGGGTCTTCCAGGCCTGGCAGCAGGCGATGAACGGGCGGGTACGGGGTGCGGCCGTCCCGGCGGCCGCACCGGGGGCACCGCCGTCGTCCACGTTCCCCGGGGTGGCGGCGGCGACGTTCATGAACTTCCTCGTCGGCACGACGGCGCTGGTGGTCGCCTTCGCCGTGTCGGTGCTGGTGGGCGGATGGCCGGCGGGTGCGCTGCCGACGCGCTGGCCCCTGGACCTCGTGCTGTACTCCGGCGGGCTGCTCGGGATCGTGTTCATCGCGATCCAGGCGGCCGTGGTGCACCGCATCGGTGTGCTGCTGCTCGGTCTGGGGCTCATCGCCGGGCAGGTCGTCGGCGCGCTCCTGCTCGACGTCCTCGTCCCCGGGGCCGCGGCTCCCGGTGCGGCCATGTACGTCGGCGCCGCCCTGACCCTGGTGGCGGTCGCCGTCCCGCTCGTGGAGTCGCGACTCCGGCGACGGCGCTGACCCCGGTCGACGACGCGACCGAGCGCCGGGCGCTCGGTCGCGTCGTCCGGGGTCAGCCGTGGAAGCGGACCTGCCCCTGCGGGTTGAGCTCACGGTAGGTGTTCGGCTTCTGCTTGCCGACACCGGCCGCGTCGTCGATCTCCAGGACGTCGAAGCCCTGCTGGATGTCGTTCGAGAAGACGTACCCGTTGTAGTAGTACGCCGACCACGACCCGCCGAGGATCAGCCGCTCGGCGGACAGCGGGCCCCGGTCGAACCAGGCGATCTCGGTCGGGTTCTCCGAGTCCGTGAAGTCGAACACCGAGATCCCGCCCTGGTACCAGGCCTGGACCATGATGTCCTTGTCCTTGACCGGGATGAGCGACCCGTTGTGCGCCACGCAGTTCTCGGTGTTGGTGTTGGTCCGCGGGATCTTGTAGTAGCTGCGGAACTCCAGCTCGCCGTCGACGATGTCGTAGATGCCGTTGGCGCCGCGCTTGGAGCCGACCGACTCGTTGCACGTCGCCGCGCCGCCGCCGCCGAGCTCGTCGGTGAACACCACCTTGGTGCCGTCGTTGTTGAACGTCGCCGAGTGCCAGAACGCGAAGTTCTCGGTGTCGCGGACGGTCGAGACGACCTCGGGCTGCTCACGGTCCGAGATGTCCATGAGGATGCCGTCGCCCATGCAGGCGCCCGCCGCGAGGTCGAGCTTCACGAAGGTCGTGATGTCGTGGCAGCCGGAGGTGTTGGTGTAGCCGCCCTCGGGGAACAGCACCGGCTCGGAGACGACCGCGGCCTCGGCGGGGGCCTTCATCGGGATCTTGACCACGGAGATCTTGTCGTGCGGCGGCTGGCACCCGGACAGCAGCGAGTTCGGCGAGTACGAGGAGACGTAGACGTAGAGCGTCTGCCCGTCCTTGCTCGGTGCCAGGGAGTTCGTGTGCGACCCGCACGCCGTCTCGACGGCGGCGACGTACTGCGGCTCCGTGGGCTCGGAGATGTCGAAGACCTTCAGCCCCTCCCAGTAGTCGACCCCCACCGGGTAGATCGGCTCGCTCTCGCACGAGTCGTCCGTGCGCCACGAGTCCGTGGACAGCACGAGCAGGTCGCCGTACACCGAGACGTCGTTCTGCGAGCCCGGGCAGACGACCTGGGCGGCCTGGGTCGGGGCCTCCGGGTCGGAGATGTCGTACACGGTGAACCCGTTGTAGTTGCCGGCGAAGGCGTAGTCGCCCTGGAACGCCAGGTCGGAGCTGTAGGAGTTCTCCGCCGCGAACGCCCCGTTCTTGGGGATGTTGGCGATCAGCTCCATGTTCATCGAGTCCGTCGTGCCCGGCTCGCTCAGGGAGAGCGGGGTCGCGCCGTCGTCCAGGGCCGCGATGCTCTGGGCAGGCAGCTCGGACCCGTCGCTCGGCTCGGCGAAGCCGGGGGCCGCGACGGCGAAGGACCCGACCGCGAGCACGCTGGTGAGCGCTCCGGTCGCCAGCGCACGACGTCGCTGTCCGGTGGTCAGTTGACGCACAGGCGTCACACCTCCTTGGGTAGTGTGCCCCTAGCATCACCTGATGTGACGTTCGTCACCAGGGGGGAACCAGAAAAATTTCCGGATGGTGACAGTGGACGTGCAGAGAACGCTCAGGATTCGCCGGGACAGGTGGCCCGCCGTGGTGACCACGCTGGTCGCCGTGACCGCCGTGACCTCCTGCACGGGCGGCGCGCCCGAGGAGGCTGCCGGGACGGCCGCACCCGAGAGCGTCGTCGTGCAGCCGGGCCGCCCCGGCGAGGACAGCACGACGGTGCAGCCCGAGGACTTCGAGGCCACCGAGCCCGAGGACCGGTGGAACGAGGCCGACGCGACGTTCGTGAGCGACATGATCGTGCACCACGCCCAGGCCCTGGAGATGTCCGCGCTCGCAGCCGACCGGGCCGAGGACCCCTCCGTGCTGGCGATCGCCGACCGGATCCGCGACACCCAGGGTGCGGAGATCCACGGCATGGCGGGCTGGTTGCAGGGGCACGGCCTGCCGGTCCCCGTCCCGCTGGAGGGGGGCGACGGCTCCGGGCCCCGGGTACCGGCCGAGCACGACCACGAGGACATGCCGGGCATGCTGACGGACGCCCAGATGGCCGAGCTGGAGGCGGCGACCGGTGCGGAGTTCGACCGGCTCTACCTCGAGGGCATGATCCAGCACCACCGGGGTGCGGTCACGATGTCCACCGATCTCGTCGGCGCCGGGACCAACCTGCGCACCCAGGAGCTGGCCGCGGACATCGGCGCCGGCCAGCTCGCCGAGATCGACCGCATGCAGGAGATGCTGGACGGCCTGTGACCGGCCGGCGGCGGGTCAGGGAGCCGTCACGAAGATGTCGAACAGCTCCGGGTGGTGGCCGTGCACCAGCACGGCGAAGACCACCGCGTCGAACAGCAGGTGCACCGTGACGACGTACGGCAACGACTTGTACCGGGCGAAGATCCAGCCCTGCACCAGCGCGAACGGGATCGTCAGCAGCGGCCCCCACTCGCGGTAGCCGAGCTCCCACAGGAACGACACGAACACCGTGGCCTGGAGCAGGTTGGCCGCCTGCAGCGGGAAGTGACGGCGCAGCAGCGCGAACACCGTGCAGATGAAGAACAGCTCGTCCCAGATGCCGACCGCGTTGACGCCGACGAACAGCCTCCCGATCGCACCGTCCTCCTCGAGCGGCGGCCAGTTCAGGTACGCCCCGGAGGACAGGAAGTACCAGGGCAGCACGAGGTAGCCGACGACGACCACGACCACCAGGTAGAGCCACTGCCCGCGGGTCCACCGGCGCCCGGTGAGGACGGGGAACTGCACCGCACCCTTGCCGTCGTCGTCGCGGAACACGTAGCGGGACAGCGCCCAGGGCACCAGGACCGCCAGCGACAGCGCGACCGTGAACCTCGCCATGCCGGCGTCCGAGAGGTCGGCCTCCAGCGAGATCGAGGACACGATCGACATGCCGAGCGCGATGAGGGCGAGGTCCCGCCCGAGGCGGCGGTCGGCGACCAGACCGAGGACGACACCTGCCAGCAGCGGCACGTAGCCGAGCGGGCGCACGTGCACGGCGAACAGGAGCACCGCGGCACCGCACACGAGCACGGCAGCGCTGTAGCGGGCGAGGACGGCGGCCATGCCGGGCACCCTAACGGTGCGGACGGGCGACGTCAGGGCGCCGGGTGCGCGTCGCCGAGCTCGACGAACACGGCGCGGTTGAGGCGGAACGCCTCCTGGGCCTCCGCGACGGCCGTCGCCGTCTCGTCAGGGGTCAGCGCAAGGTCGTCGAGCCGGGCCCGGTACAGGTCCTTGAACGGCTTGAGCCGCGGGATCGCGGGGAAGTCGTAGAACTCCAGGCCGTCGGCCCCCAGGCCGTAGTGGCGCTGCATCATCCGCTGCACGATCTGCCCGCCCGAGAGGTCGCCCAGGTAGCGGGTGTAGGCGTGGGCGGCGTACTCCGGCACCCGGGTCCCGACGTCGTGCAGCCGGGCGATGTAGGTCGCGGTGGCCGGCAGCACCCGGATCTCGTCCCGCCAGGCCGGTCCGCGCAGGAACGCCAGGTCGCGTTCGATGGCCGGGACGCGCCTCAGCTCGTCGAACACCAGGCCCGTGCCGCGCCGATCCTGGCGCACGGTCTCGCCCACCTGCTCCAGGGCGGTGTACACGGCGTGCTGCTGGGCGGCCAGGTCGGCGTAGGCGTCCACGTCGAGCCGACCACCCAGGAGCAGGGAGACGAAGCCTTCGTTCTCGGCCCGCTCGTGCTCCTCGCGCGTGCCGTCGCGCAGCAGGGCGGAGAGGGTGCGCTCCGGGGCGACGACGGGCATGGGACCTCCACCGGGACGGATGGTGACGACGTGTCGGGACCCCTCCACGATAGCGCAGCACTTAGGTATACCTATCCTCCGCCGGCGGCGCGACCGCGCGGTCCTCGGGGGCGTTCCGCAACGCTGCTGCGCGACGCAGCAGGTGGTGCCGCTCCGGCACGGACGTGGCCGTCCCGGCGGCCCGTGCGTACAGGTCCGCCGCCAGCACCCGCGCACCGGCGAGCTCGTGCAGGTACGCCTCGACGGCGACCCGTCGTGGCACGTCCGGGGCGACGGCGTCGAGAGCCCTCAGCCCGGCGGGTGGACCGTCGGCGTGCCCGACGGCGACCGCCCGGTTGAGGCGCACCACCGGGGTGTCCGCGAGCGCCACGAGCTCGTCGTACCACTCGAGGATCTGCACCCAGTCGGTCTCCGCGGCGGTCGCCGCGTCGTCGTGCAGCGCCTGGATGGCCGCCTGCACCTGGTACTCCCCCAGGCGGTCCCGGGCGAGCGCGGCCTGCAGCAGCCGCACCCCCTCGGCGATCGCCGCGGTGTCCCAGGCCGAGCGGTCCTGCTCGGCGAGCGGCACCAGCTCGCCACGCCGCGTCCACCGGGCCGCGCGACGGGCGTCGGTGAGCAGCATGAGGGCGAGCAGGCCGGCGACCTCCGGGTCGGCCGTGGCGACGGCGAGCTGCCGCGTCAACCGGACGGCCTCCCTGGCCAGGTCCACCTCGCCCGTGTGCCCCTCGGTGAACATCACGTACAGCACGCGCAGGACGTTCTGTACATCACCTGGCCGGTCGAAGGACTGACCGGACAGCGCACGCTTCGCGCGGCTGATGCGTTGGGCCATCGTGGCTTCCGGGACCATGTACGCCCGCGCCACCTGCGCCGTCGTCAGCCCGCCGACCGCGCGCAGCGTCAGCGCCACGGCCGAGGCCGGGCTCAGCGACGGGTGGCAGCACCGGCTCAGCAGCAGCAGCGTGTCGTCGTCCTGCTCGGTCGGGCCCTGCCCCGGGGCGGCCGTCACCTGCTCCTCGCGCCGCCGTCGGGCCTCGTCCGCGCGCCGGGCGTCGAGGAACCGGCGCCAGGCCACGGTGACGAGCCACGCGCGCGGGTCCGCCGGAAGGTCGGCCGGCCAGCGGCGTGCGGCCTCGACCAGCGCCTCCTGGACGCTGTCCTCCGCGGTGGCGAAGTCCGCACCGCGGCGCACGAGCGCGCCGAGGACCGGCGGGCCGAGCTCGCGCAGGAGCCCGGCCACGTCCGTCCGGTCCGCGGCCACTCCGTCGCCCGGGCCGGTCACTCCGCCCCGGCCGGCGCGTCCTGCAGGAACGGGCGCACCTCGATCCACTCCTCCAGCGGCAGCCCACCGGGACCGGGCGCCGACGACAGGAACGCCGCCGCCTCGTGCGCCCGCTCGGTCGAGTCGACGTCGATGATCATCCATCCGGCGATCACGTCCTTGGTCTCGGCGAACGGTCCGTCGGTGACGGGTGGGCGCCCCTCGCCGTCGAACCGCACGAACGTGCCCTCCGGGGACAGCGCCTGGGCGTCGACGAACTCACCACGCTCGGTGAGGACGTCGATGACGTGGTCCATGAACGCGATGTGGTCGGACACCTCCTGCGGCGTCCAGCGGTCCATCGGCTGCACCGCGTTCGGCCGCTGCTCCGGGCCGCCGCGGTAGTGCTTGAGCATCAGGTACTTCGCCATGGTCATCTCCTTCGTCCGGGGTCCTTCGTCGATCGTGCCGACACCCGGGGGACGGAGCCACCGGACGGTTCTCGACATGCGGCAGACCCGTGTCCCCGGGGCGGCCTAGGCTCTCCGGTGACGACGAGGAGGTCCCCGTGGACGAGGACGACGCCAAGGTCACCCTGCTGCGCTACCTGCGCGGCGCGCGCGAGGCGCTGGTGTGGAAGACCGAAGGACTCTCCGAGCGGGAGCTCCGCATGCCACGCACCCCGACGGGCACCAACCTGCTCGGACTGGTCAAGCACGCCGCGAGCGTCGAGGTCGGCTACTTCGGGGAGGTCTTCGGCCGGGAGTGGCCGACGCCGGAGGAGATCGCCTGGACGGAGCGCTTCGACGAGGAGCCCAACGCCGACTTCTTCGCGGCCGCGGAGGAGTCGGCCGAGCAGATCATCGACCTGTACCGGCGCATCGCCGCGTTCGCGGACGAGACGATCGAGTCGCTGCCGCTCGATTCCCCCGGCCGGGTCCCGTGGTGGGGCGACCGTGGTGACGTGACGCTCGAGCGGGTCGTCGTCCACGTGCTCGCCGACCTGCAACGGCACGCCGGCCACGCCGACATCCTCCGTGAGGGCATCGACGGCGCCGTCGGGCTCCTGCCGCGGAACACGAACATCCCCGACGTCGACCAGGCGGCGTACGTCGCCCGGCTGCGCGCGATCGCGGAGCAGTTCCCCGCCTGACCCGGGCGACAATGGGTCGGTGCAGTGCCCCCACTACGACGCCGGCCGGTGCCGGTCGTGCACCCTCATCGAGATCCCGCGCCCCGAGCAGGTCCGCGACAAGGAGTCGCACGTGCGCGAGCTGCTCGCAGGGTACGACGACCTCGTCTGGCTGCCGCCCGTCGTCGGCCCCGAGCGCGGGTTCCGCAACAAGGCGAAGATGGTGGTCACCGGCACCGTCGACGACCCGGTGCTGGGGATCGTGGGACCCCCCGGACCGTACGCCGGGCAGAGCGTCGACCTCACCGACTGCGGCCTCTACCCCGCCGCGCTCCAGGCCTCCTTCGGCCCGCTGCGCGAGCTGGTCATGCGCGCACGGATCCAGCCGTACGACCTGTCGCCCCCCGAGGCCGGCGCCGACGGTGTCGCGCGCCGGCGCCGGGTCACCCCCCGGGACGCCGCTCGGCGTGGCGAACTCAAGCACGTGCTGGTCACCCTGTCCCCCGACGGCGAGCTCATGGTGCGGCTCGTGCTGCGCTCCACCGAGGCGGTGGACCGGATCCGCAAGCACCTGCCCTGGCTGCACGAGCAGCTCCCCGGGCTGGCAGTCCTGAGCGTCAACGTCCAGCCCGCGCACGCCGCCGTGCTCGAGGGCGACGAGGAGATCGTGCTCACCGAGCGGTCGACGCTGCCGATGCGCGTGGACGGGATCACCCTGCACCTGCGACCGCAGAGCTTCTTCCAGACGAACACGGGCGTCGCGGCGGCCCTGTACCGGCAGGCACGCGCCTGGGTCGACGAGATCGGGCCGACGTCGCTGTGGGACCTGTACTGCGGGGTCGGCGGCTTCGCGCTGCACGCCGCCGCGCCGGGCCGGGCCGTCACCGGGATCGAGATCTCCGCGGAGGCCGTCGCCTCGGCGACCACGACGGCGGCCGAGCTCGCGACCCTGCCTCCCGGCGCGGTCGTCGGCGACCACGACGCGGCCTGGTGGCGGGACGCCGTGCGGGAGGTGCGGTTCGTCGCCGGCGACGCGACGGACTTCGCGCTCGGCACCGGGAACGACCCGCAGCTGGTCGTGGTGAACCCACCGCGCCGCGGCATCGGCGCCGACCTGGCCCACCGCCTCGAGGATTCGGCGGTGCGGCACGTCCTGTACTCGAGCTGCCGCGCGAGCACGCTCGCCCGCGACCTGGCCGAGATGCCGTCGCTGCGGCCGCGGCGGGCGGTGCTGCTGGACATGTTCCCCCAGACCTCCCACTTCGAGGTGCTGGTCCTGCTCGAGCGGATCTGAGCGCGTGTCGGGGGTGACGTAGATCACCCTGAGGCTCTAGTGTCGCGGGCAACCGCACCCGCATCCGCGCGTCGTGCACGGGTGGACAGGGGGCCGACCGGCCCCGGGTGCTCGACCTGGAGGTTGATTCGTGCGCAACAAGCTCCTCACGCCAACCGTCGCGTCCGTGGCCCTGACCGGGCTCCTCGGCGCGGCGCTCCTGGCGCCACCCGCCACCGCTGCACCCCCCGAGATCCCGGGCCGCGACCTGGCCAAGAAGGTGACCGGCGAACGGGTCTGGGACCACCTGGAGGCCTTCCAGGAGATCGCCGACGAGAACGGTGGCAACCGCGCCATGGGCACCCCCGGCTACGAGGCGTCCGGCGCCTACGTCGAGTCGGTGCTGCAGAAGGCCGGCTACGAGACCGAACGGCAGTACTTCGAGGTCGAGCAGTTCAGCGTCCTCGACCTCACCGTGGAGGTGCCCGGGGTCACGCTCGAGCCCCGTCCGATGACCTACTCCACCTCGACCCCGGACGACGGCGTCACGGGCATGCTGGTGGAGCCGTCCGTCGTCACCGGCTGCGAGACGAGCGACTGGGGCGGCATCGACGCCACGGGCATGATCGCCCTCGTCTCCCGCGGCGGCTGCACGTTCGCCGCCAAGTCGCTCAACGCGGCCACGGCGGGTGCCGAGGCCGTCATCATCTACAACAACGCCGCGGGCGCCCTCAACGGCACCCTCGGCGGCCCGGACGCGAACTTCGCGCCGACCGTCGGCGTCACGCAGGCCGAGGGGGACCTCATCCTGCAGGCGTGGGAGGCGAACCCGGACCTCGAGGTGTTCTTCGACCTGCAGACCTCGCTCGAGACCAAGGAGACCTTCAACGTCCTCGCCGAGACGCGCACGGGCCGTGACGACAACGTCGTCATGCTCGGCGCCCACCTCGACAGCGTGGACGAGGGCGCCGGCATCAACGACAACGGCTCCGGCTCCGCGGCGATCCTCGAGACCGCCGTCCAGCTCTCCAAGGGCGGTCCGCTGAACAACAAGGTCCGCTTCGCCTGGTGGGGCGCCGAGGAGCTCGGCCTGCTCGGCTCGTGGCACTACATCGAGGACCTCTACTTCAACAGCCCCGAGGAGCTCGAGGACATCTCGGCCTACCTCAACTTCGACATGGTCGGCTCGCCGAACTACACGATCGGCGTGTACGACGCGAACGAGTCGACGTTCGAGGCCCCGGTGACCGTGCCGGACGGGTCGGTCGCGGTGGAGTCGATCTTCACCGACTACTTCGACGGTATCGACCAGCCGTGGGTCGACTCCCCGTTCTCGGGCCGTTCCGACTACCAGGCGTTCATCGAGGTCGGCATCCCCGCCTCGGGCCTGTTCACCGGCGCGGACGGCGTCAAGACCGAGGAAGAGGTCGAGATGTTCGGCGGGACGGCGGGCATCCTGCTCGACCCGAACTACCACACCCCCGCCGACGACATCGACAACGTGTCGATGGAGGCCCTCGACATCATGTCCCGGGCGATCGGTCACGCAGCCCAGCAGCTCGCGTGGAGCACCGAGGACGTCAACGGTGAGGTGGGCGGCGGCCCGGGCAACGCCCCGGAGCCGCCCGGCAAGGGCCTGCGCCGCTGAGCGCAGCGACGACACCACGGACCGGGGCGGTCACCGCATCACGCGGGGCCGCCCCGGTCCGTGTCAGTCGACAGGCACGAGGAGGGCACCCGGTGCGGACCCGCCCGGTCCGGTGACCCGCACGTCCAGGACACCCGTCGAGGACCCGCGGGTCGACACCGACCAGGAGCCGTCCGCGGCGCGCTGGACCCGCACGTTGCCGTCACGCGGTGAGACGTCGACGATCTGGCCGCCTCCCGTGGGGATCACCTGGAACGTCCCGCGTCCCGAGACGTCGAGGGCCACGGTGGTGGTGACGGGCTCGGAGGCCGGGGCCGGGGCCGGGGCCGACGGCGACGACGCGGACCGGGTCGGTGCCGGGGACGGTGCGGAGGTCGTCCCGGGCGACGGTCCACGAGGCGGCGTCGAGGCGGGCGGCACCGACGCGAACGACTCCTGCGACGTCGGCTCGTCGCCCGGGGACGTCGTCGACGCGGAGGACGTCGGTTCCGGGTCGGGCACCGGACCCGACGACGGCGACGGCGACGCGGTCAGCGACACGTCCGGCGACGGGGCCGCGGCGGAGGCGTCCGGCGACAGCAGCATCGTGACCTGGGGTGCCGGCGCGGTCGAGGAGCCCCCCATCGCCGCCGGGACCGGCGACGGCGCGGCGACGAGCGCACCGTCGCCGTCGAGCAGGGTCCCCGCCGCGATCGCGACCGCGACGACGCCGACCGCCGCGGCGACCGCCACCGGGCGTCCGATCGCGGCCGGTACCGGCCCGGGGAGGAACCCTCGGCGTGGCGCGCGGGTGAGGGCGGCGCCCAGCACGGGCGGCACCGACCGTGCGGTCGGGACCGGCCCACCGCGCAGGACGGGAGCGACGTCCTGCAGCGCCCAGGCCACCCCGTGGACCTCGACGAAGGCGCGGAGGCAGCCGCTGCAGCCGAGCAGGTGGTCCTCGAGGAGCTCCCGACGCCCGCCGCCGAGCCGGTGCCCGACGTAGGCGGGCAGGTCGTGGCACGTCTCCACGCACGCGCGGCGTGCCCCGCCGCGGGCGTGCGCGGCCGCCAGCGCCCGGGCGAACCGGTCCTCGGCGTGCTGCAGCCGACGTGGTGCCGACCGACCGGGGATCCCGAGCTCACGGGCCACGACCTCGAGCCGCCGGCCCCCGACGTACCGGTCCGCGAGCAGCCGCTGGTCGTCGTGCGACAGGGTCGCCAGCGCCGTCCGGACGACGTCCGGGTCGACGGTGCCGTCGGCGCCCGGGCCGTCGTCGCGACCGGCCGCCGCAGCCGCGGCGCGCAGCTGCTGTACCCGCGAGACGGCCTTCGACGACCGCTCGGCGGCGTTCTTCCTCGCGCTCACGCGCCCTCTCCCCCTGCCGGTCGCCCCGGCGCCCGACATCCGCGCACGTCGGGGACATGATGGCAGCGCGACACCCGGTGCTGGCAAGCGTGTGCGCAGGATTTCCGGCCGGGGATCGGTTTGACTGGATCCATGCCCAGCCACGAGAAGACCCGCCCCTGGTCGCGCGTCGGCGACTGGCTCGCATCGCCCGCGAACCAGACCGACGCCCTGCAGATGCTCAAGGCCGTCGTCGCCGCGATGGCGGCGTGGGCCCTGGCGCGTTTCGTCTTCGGGCTGGAGCAGTCGTTCCTCGCACCGTGGGTCGCCCTGCTCACCGTGCACGCGACCGTCCACCGCACGTTCCGCCGGGGTTTCCAGATGGTGCTCGCCGTCGGCACCGGCATCCTGGTCTCCCTGGTCGTGGTCGTGCTCTTCGAGTCGACGGTGTGGTCGTTCGGCCTCGGAGTGCTCGTCGGGCTCGTGCTGGGGCGGTTCCGCTGGTGGCGGGACGAGGGCATGACCGTCGCGACGACGGTGCTGTTCGTCATGACCACCGGGTACGACCTGTCCGACCAGCGGGCGATCGACCTGCTCCCGGACCGGCTGTTCGACACCGTCATCGGCGTCGTCGTCGCGATGCTGATCAACCTCGTCGTGTTCCCGCCCCTCAACGACTCCAGCGCGCAGCGCCAGATCGACGACGCGGACGAGCGCCTCGGCCAGCTGCTGCAGGACATGGCCGTCCAGATGAACCGGTCGTGGAACTCCCAGGAGGAGGAGGACTGGATCGAGCGCACCCGGTCCGTCCAGCGCGACATCGACCACGCGTGGTCGCTCGTGCGGCACGCGCGGGAGGCCGGCTGGTGGAACCCCCGACGGCGGTTGCACCCGGGTGACGAGATCCACTCCTACCCGGAGGTGCTCCGACGGCTCGAGGAGGGTGTGGCGCAGACCCAGAGCATCGCGCGGCAGGTGCGGGACTCGAGCCGTGAGGCGCACGACTGGGACCCGCGCTTCCGCGACCGGTACATCGAGCTGCTCGACCGGACCGGTCGAGGCGTCGCCGACCCCGACGTCGACGTCGCGCCGTTGCGCCGTGACGTCCGGCAGCTGGCCGACGACCTGTCCGACGAGGACCTCTCCGGCCGGTACTGGCCGCTCTACGGCGCCCTGATCGCGAACCTGCAGGCGATCATCGAGGTCGTCGACGACGTCGCGACCGCCCGGCCCGTGCGGACCTGAGCCCGCACGGGCCCGGGGGGCGTCCGTGCCGTCAGCCCTGCGGCTGCAGGAGCGGCGCCGCCACGAGGGAGAACAGGTCCTTCGGGTCGGTCGGCTCGGCGATCAGGTCGACCTGCTGCAGCAGCTCGCGTCCGGCCGGGTCGGAGCGGAGCGCGGCGTGCACGAACTTCAGCGTGGTCCAGTCCTCGACGGCGAACCCGACGGAGTCGAACACGGTGACCTGGTCCGGGTCGGTCCGGCCCGGGGCCCGACCGGTGAGGATCTCCCACAGCTCGGTGACGGCGAAGTCGTCGGCGAGCTGCTGGATCTCCCCCTCGATCCGGGTCTGCGGGGTGTACTCCGTGACGACGGCGGTCCCCGGTGCGGTGAGGATGCTCGCCTCGAGCTCGGTCTTGCCCGGGCAGTCGCCGCCGATGGCGTTGACGTGCACGCCCGGCGCGGCGGTGGCCAGCATGGCGGCCGTGAGGACGGTCGCGTTGCGCTTGTCGGCGGTGCAGGTGGTGACGACGTCGGCACCCGCGACGGCGTCCTCGGCACTGGTCGCCTCGTGCACGTCGAACCCGAGGGCGCGGCCGTTGCGGACGAACTTCTCGCGGGCCGCCGGGTCCACGTCCCAGGCACGGACCTGCGTGGCACCGAGGACGGCGCGCATCCCGAGCGCCTGGAACTCCGCCTGCGTCCCGGTGCCGATCAGGGCGTGCGTCCGGGCGCCGGGGCGGGCCAGCGTCCGCGCCGCCAGGGCCGACGTCGCCGCGGTACGCAGGGCGGTGAGCAGCGTCATCTCCGCCAGGAACGTCGGGTAGCCGTTGTGCACCTCGGACAGCACGCCGAACGCGGTGACGGTCTGGTAGCCGCGCGTCGGGTTCAGCGGGTGGCCGTTGACGTACTTGAAGCCGTAGGTGACGTCGTCCGACGTCGGCATGAGCTCGATGACGCCGTCGCGCGAGTGCGAGGCGATCCGGGGACGCTTGTCGAGCTCGGGCCAGCGACGGAAGTCCTCGGCGAGGGCGTCCGCGAGCTCGGTGATGATGCGCTCGGGGCCGCGCTCGGCGACCCAGCGGGCAGCAGCGGCGACGTCCAGCAGGTCGACGGTGGTCATGCGCGCACCTCCGGGGCGGGACGGAGCTCGAGGGTGCAGCACTTGACGGAGCCGCCGCCCTTGAGGAGCTCGGACAGGTCGATTCCCACCGGCGTGAAGCCGCGCTCGCGCAGCGCGGCGTGCATCCCGGTGGCGCGGTCGGACAGGAACACGTGCTTGCCGTCGCTGACGGCGTTGAGGCCGAGCACCTCCGCGTCGGCCTCGGTGGCGATGATCGCGTCCGGGTAGCGCTCGCGCAGGACGGCCTGGGCCTCCGGGGTGAACGCCTCGGGGAAGTAGGCGACCTCCGGGCGCGTGCCGTCGTCCGACGCCGTGGTCAGGACCGCGAGGGCCGTGTCCAGGTGGTAGAAGCGCGGGTCGACCAGCTCGAGGGTGACGACCTCGACGCCCAGGCGCTCGGCGACCTCGGCGTGCGCGGCACGGGAGGTACGGAAGCCGGTGCCGGCGAGCATGACCTCGCCGTCCCAGAGGAGGTCGCCCTCGCCCTCGTTCTGCTCGGCGGCCTGCCCGAGCCCGACCAGACCATGCTGCGCGCCGGAACCGCGCAGCCAGGCGTCGTAGGCGACGCCCTCGGGCTGCCGCTCGGGGTGGGTGAACCGCGCGGCGAGCGCCTGACCGTTGACGACGATGCCGCCGTTGGCGGCGTAGACCATGTCGGGCAGCCCGGGCTCGGGCTCGATGACGTCGACGGTGTGGCCGTGCGCCTCGTAGGCATCCTTGAGGGCCTGCCACTGCACGACGGCGTGACCGGCGTCCACCGGTACGGACAGGTCCATCCACGGGTTGATCGCGTAGACCACGTCGAAGTGGACGGGCGGGCACATGAGGTAGTGGCGGGCGGTCGGCGTGCGGGCGGAGCCGGTCGGCTCCGACTCGGCGACAGGCGGTGTGAGCAACGTCATGCTGCGAGGCTAGGGGGACAGACGTGAACCCGAACGGCACTTTTCCTGCACATGGACGATGGATATCGCACGGTTCCGTACGCTGGTCGCAACGAACCTGCGTCGAGGAGGAGTGGATGGACCAGACCAACCGCGAGATCGTGTCGATCCTGCTGCGTGACGGCCGGGCGTCGTTCGCCGAGATCGGGGACGCCGTCGGGCTGTCGGCGACGGCGGTCAAGCGCCGTGTCGACCGGATGCAGGCGCGCGGGGAGATCTCCGGCTTCACGGTCCGGGTGGCGCCGGAGGAGCTCGGCTGGGGCATCGAGGCCTACGTCGAGATCTTCTGCCGCGGGAACATCTCGCCGGCGGCGCTGGAGCGGGACTTCGGACCGATCCCCGAGGTCGTGCGGGTCGACACCGTCACCGGGGAGGCCGACGCGCTGGTGCAGATCATGGCGGGTTCGATGTCCGACGTCGAGCGGATCGTCGAGTCGTTCCGGGTCAACGCCCGCGTGGACAAGACGCGCACCGCGATCGTCATGTCGCGGGTGATCGACCGGCCCGCACGGCTGGACTGACCCGTCCGACGGCGCGGTCCGGGCTGGATAGGCTCCTGCCATGGAGCCACGCGAGATGTCGCAGCTGTCGGGTCGACGCCACTCCCGCACCTGGGTCTTCGCCGGGATGCTGTTCTCCGCGCTCATCAGCCTGACCGCCTCCCTCGTGCTGTCGATCGACGCCGTCAAGCTCGCCGGTGACCCGGGGACGGAGCTGGCCTGCGACATCAACTCCGTGCTGTCGTGCGGCAGCGTCGCCCTGTCCTGGCAGGCCCAGCTGCTCGGGTTCCCCAACGCGTTCCTCGGGCTCATCGCCGAGCCGGTGGTCATCACCATCGCCGTCGCCGGGCTCGGCGGCGTGCAGTTCCCGCGCTGGTTCATGGCCGCCGCGCAGGGGGTGTACACGATCGGCCTGCTGTTCGCCTACTGGCTCTTCGCGCAGTCGTACTTCGTCATCCACGCCCTGTGCCCGTGGTGCCTGCTGGTCACCCTCTCCACGACGGTGGTCTTCATGACGCTGCTGCACTGGAACGTCATGCAGGACAACCTCTACCTGCCCCGCCGCGTGCAGCGCTGGGCGGTCTCGATGATCCGGATCGACGCCGACGTGTACCTGACGGCGGCGTGGATCGTCCTCCTGGTCGCCGCCGTCCTGCTGCGGTACGGCAACGCGCTGCTCGGCTGAGAACGGCGTCGCGCCCTCGTGCGCACGCGCGCGACGCGCGCGCTGGTGACACGAGTGAGCGGCGTCTCGCCGGACGGCGCCCCGCCCGGTCGTCCTCGTCGCCGGTCGGCCGTATCCTGCTCTCCTCGGACGAACCATCGGAGGTGGGTGTGACCGAACAGGGGTTCCTCGCCCCCGACGAGACCGTCGACCTCGACAACTGCGCTCGTGAACCGATCCACATCCCCGGGCGGATCCAGCCCCGCGGGGTGCTGCTCGCCCTGCGCACCGACGACGCCGTCGTCACGCAGTGCTCGGCGAACGTGGCGGAGGTGCTCGGCGTCGAGCTGGACGCCGTCCTCGGCGCGCCGTTCGCCGCCGCCGTCGGCGACCAGGCCGCCGACCGGCTGCTGGGGCACGTCGCGTCGGTCGACGACCCACGGCTGCGCAACCCGATCGAGATCGAGATCGAGGTCCGGGGCGCCTCCCGGCCGTTCGAGGCCGTGCTGCACCACGCTCCGGGGTCGGCCACCGCGGACCGCCCCGCCGCGCTCGTCGTCGAGCTCGAACCGTTCTCGGGCCACGTCTCGCTGACCTACACGAGCACCTTCGAGCCGGTGCGTGACGCCCTCACCGAGCTGGACCGCGCCAGCTCGCTGCAGGAGCTGTACGACATCGCGGTGCGACGGGTCCGCGAGCTCACCGGGTTCGACCGCGTGATGCTCTACCGCTTCGACGCGTCCTACAACGGCGAGGTCGTCGCCGAGGCGCGACGGGAGGACCTCAACCCGTTCCTCGGGCTGCACTACCCCGCCTCCGACATCCCCCCGCAGGCCCGCGCGCTCTACGAGAAGAACTGGATCCGGCTCATCTCGGACGTGGGCTACCGCCCCGCCGACGTCGTCCCCGTGGCGGACCCGGTCAACGGGCAGCCCCTGGACCTCACCTACGGCACGCTGCGCAGCGTCTCGCCGATCCATGTCGAGTACCTGCAGAACATGGGCGTGGGCGCCTCCATGTCGATCTCGCTGCTGCGCGACGGCCGGCTGTGGGGCCTGCTCGCGTGCCACCACTACTCCGGCCCGCACACCCCGTCCTACGGGGCCCGTGCCGCGGCCGAGTTCCTCGGCTCGACGCTCTCGGCCCGGCTCGTCACCCAGGCCGAGGACGACCGCGCCTCGGCCGCGCGCCGCTCGGCCGGCGTCCTGGCCCGGCTCGTGGCCGTGACCCGCGACGACGACGTCCCCCTGACCGACGCCCTGACGGGGTCACCCGGTCTGCTCGACCTCGTGGCGGCCGACGGCGCGTTCGTCGCGGCCGAGGGCCGCGTCAACCGTATCGGGACGGTACCCGACGAGGAGACCTGTCTCCGGCTCGCCCGGGCACTGGGTGAGCTCGACACCGAGGTGCTCGTCACCGACCGGCTCGCCGAGCGCGAACCCGAGCTGGCCGAGATCGTGCCCGACGTCGCGGGGATCCTCGCGCTGGTCGTGCCGGGCGGTGCCGCGGTCGTGTGGCTGCGCCCGGAGGTCGTGCAGAGCGTGGACTGGGGCGGCGACCCCCGCAACAAGGCGATCGCCCGACGCGAGGGCGACACCGTGCGCCTCTCCCCCCGCAAGTCCTTCGACCGCTGGCGCGAGGTCGTGCGCGGGACGAGCGAGCCGTGGGCCGAGGAGCAGGTCGACGTCGCGACGTCGCTGCGGTCCTACCTCGCCGAGGGCCTGCTGCTGCGGGGCCGCCGGGACATCCGTGCCGCCGCCATGCTGCAGCGCAGCCTGCTGCCCACCGAGCTGCCGACCGTCCCGGGCTGGACCGTGGACGCCGTCTACGAGCCGTCCGGGGGCGGTCTGGCCGGCGGGGACTGGTACGACGCCCTGGTCCTGGACGACGGCCGGCTGGCCGTCGTGGTGGGTGACGTCACCGGTCACGGCCTCTCGGCGGCCGCGACGATGGGGCAGATGCGCAACGCGCTGCGCGCGCTGCTGCTCACGGGTAGCGGGCCGGGGCTCGCGGTCGAGCAGGTCGACCAGCTCCTGCGCTCGACGATGCCCGAGCAGGTCGCCACGCTCGTCGTGGCGCTCGTCGACCCGACCACCGGCGAGGCCGAGTACGTGACCGCCGGGCACCCGCCGCCCGTCATCGTGGGTCCGGACGGCGCGGTCGTGGCCGAGACCCTCGGAACGCCTCCCCTCGGGGTCGGTCGGCGCGAGAGTCGCACCGCGACGGTGCAGGTGCCGCACGGTGGCGCCCTCGTGCTCTTCAGCGACGGCCTCGTGGAACGTCGCGACGAGTCGATCGTGGATTCCCTGGAGCGGCTGCGGAGCGCCACCGAGCAGACGCTGGGCGCTGCGACGCTGGTCGCGCTGGTGCGCGACCCGGGTTCCGACGACGACGCCACCGCGGTGGTCGTGCGCCGCGACTGACGGCCGCCCGGTGGGCGGCTCGTCGGCACGTCCGACGGGCCGGCAGGGCCGGGCCGGTCGGTCAGGCGGTCAGGGACGGTTCGCGGGTCTCGATCGTGAACCGGGCCCACACGTGCTTGCCGGCCTGCGTCGCGTACCAGCCGACGGCGTCGGCGAGCCGTGCCGCGAGCATGAGGCCGAACCCCCCGGAGGCGCACGGGTCGGTCGTGATCCTCGGCGTCGTCCCCGACGCCCGGTCGGCGACGTCGAGCAGCAGCTCTCCGTCCCTCTCCAGCAGGCGGACGGCGGCCGGGCCGTCACCGTGCTCGATCGCGTTGGTCGCGAGCTCGCTCGCCACCAGCACGATCGCCTCGGGCACGGCGTCGAGGCTCGCGCTCTCCGCGGCGGGCAGGTTCGCCTCGAGGTCGCCTCGCAGGGCGGGAAGCTGCTCGATCGTCAGGAGCGGCCACGACCTCACCTCACGGAACCCGTGCGGCGCGGGCGCGGCGGTGATCCTGGGATCCACGATCTCGCCTCCTTCAGTCCGCGAGAACGAACAGCGTATCCACACCGCTCAGTTTCAGCAGGTCGAGGACCCGCGTCGGCACGTTGACGAGCACCGGCGGGGACGACTTCTTCTCCGCGGCCATGTACAGCAGCCGCAGACCACCGGAGTCGATGAAGGTCACCTCTGCGAGGTCGATCGTCAGGGGGTCGTCGGCCGTGGCGAGCAGGTGCGCCTCGAGGTCGTCGCCGGCCCGCTTCTTCACGGCCGCGTCGACCTCCCCCCACATGGTCCAGCGGGCGTGGTCGGTGTCGAAACGGACCCCGCCGTGGGGTGTCTGGTCGTCCAAGGTCATCCTCACTCGATCTTCCGGTGGCCGCGTCCACTCCGCGGCCGTCCACATAGTGCCCGATGCTCGCCCGTTGCGCACCACGGCCGCCGTCACCCTCCCGGGGGCGGGAATCACCGGCGCCCGAGCGGCGTTCGCCCGACAGGAGCGACCCGAGGGAGACCCCGTGCCGAGACCCGTCCGCGCCGCCGTCCCGACGGCCCTGGTCAGCCTGCTGATCGCGGGGTGCACCGCCTCCGGCGCCGGTGGCGCGGCGGACGGCGCCGCCCCGGAGAACGCGGCGAGCACGCTGCCCGCCTCCCCGCACGGCGAGCCGTTCCCCGTCACGACGCGACTGGCGGCGCCGTGGTCGATCGCGTTCGTGGACGGCACGCCGCTCGTGAGCGAGCGCGACAGCGCCCGCGTCCTGGAGGTCGCCGACGACGGGACGACGCGCGAGGTCGGTGTCGTCGCGGGGGTGGACGGCTCGGGCGAGGGCGGGCTGCTGGGTCTGGCGGTCGACGACCGGCGACGCCTGTTCGTCTACTCCACCGGCGCCGACGGCAACCGCATCCAACGCTACGACCTGCGTGGCGACCCGGGTGCGTTGACGCTGGGCGAGCCGGTGACCCTCGTCGACGGCATCCCGGCGGCCTCGTTCCACGACGGCGGGCGGCTCGCGTTCGGACCCGACGGGATGCTGTACGCCAGCACGGGTGACGCCGGCGTCCCGGAACGGGCGCAGGACCCGGACTCGCTCGCCGGCAAGATCCTGCGGATGACGGCCGACGGCGAGGCGCCGGGCGACAACCCCTCCCCCGGGTCGCTCGTGTACAGCTCCGGGCACCGCAACGTCCAGGGTCTGGCGTGGGCCGACGACGGCACCCTGTTCGCCACCGAGTTCGGCCAGAACACGTGGGACGAGCTCAACGTCGTCGAACCGGGGGCGAACTACGGCTGGCCCGACGTCGAGGGGATCGCCGGCGTCGAAGGATTCGTGGACCCGGTCCAGCAGTGGCGGCCCGAGGACGCCAGCCCCAGCGGCCTGGCCCAGCGCGGGGGCACGCTCTTCGTCGCGAACCTCCGGGGCGAGGCCCTGCGCGCCGTGCCGGTCGACGACCCGTCGACCTCCGCCGTCGTCGTCGACGACGAGGGCCGGCTGCGCGACGCCGTGGTCGCCCCGGACGGGTCGCTGTGGGTCCTCACCAACAACACCGACGGGCGCGGGTCACCGGGCGAGGACGACGACCGGATCCTGCGGCTGGAGATCGCCGCTCCGTGACCCCGGCGGCCCGGCGGCCGTCAGGGGGTGCAGGGGCAGGCGTCGGCTCCGCGCCGCACCCCGGGCACCCCGCGGCCCGGTGCGGTGGTCCGCGCCCGCCAGGCCACGACCAGGTCCCCGAGCCGCTCGGCCACGGTGGGCCGGCGTCCGCGGACCCGGTAGGTGGAGGCCGCCGCGTCGTCGGACACCATGTCCGCCACCTGGTCCGGCCGGCACCGCCCGTAGGTGGCGCGGAAGGCGTCGTCGAGCAGGTCGTGCATCTCCGGCGCGACCTCGCTCAGCACGACGTGACGGTCGGTGGCGCCGACGCGCACCCGACCGCGACCGCGGGCGTCGACGACGGCGTGCGGCGTCGTCGACCGCAGGAAGGTCTCCTCACCGACACGGACGAGCCACGCCGGGGCCGGGACCTCCTCGCCGAGCAGGTGGACGACTCCACCCGTGGGTAGCGCGTCGGTCTCCGGTCTGGTCGTGGCGATCGTCATGTGACTCCTCGGGTCGGCGGTGGCGGCGAGCCTCGGTGGGCTCACGGGTCACAACACCGGGAGGCCGAAAAGATTCCGGCCGGCCGGCCCGCAGGGGTGTCCTGACAGGGCATGTCCCGCCCCGGAGCGGTGCGGTGTCCCGTCGCGGGGCTGTCAGGATGTGCTCCATGGCCTACTTCCGACGCAAGGACGCTTCGACCTTCGCCCCCACCGATCTGGTCGGCGGAGCATGGCGCACCGACGAGCAGCACGTCGCACCGACGTTCGGTCTGCTCACCCATCTCGTCGAGACCGACCGCGTGACCCGCGGCCGCGACGACCTCACCCCTGTCCGCCTGACCTTCGACGTGTGGGGTCCCTACCCCCTGGAGCTCATGGACACCGCCGTCCGCGTGCTGCGCCCCGGACGCGGGGTGGAGCTCGTCGAGGCCGAGGTCTCGTGCGCGGGCCGGACGGTCGCCACCCTGCGGGCCTGGCTCGCCGGCACGACCGACACGAGCGAGCTCGCCGCCGGTGCCCCGCCCGCGATCCCCGGACCCGAGGACACGACCCCCTGGGACCCCACGACGGACTGGCCCGGCGAGTTCATCGCCTCGATCGACGTGCGGCGTACGCTCGCCGAGCCCGGCCGCGGCACGGTGTGGGTGCGGACCGACGTGCCGCTGGTCGAGGACGAGGAGGTCGGCGCCCTCGCGCGGACCGTCGGGCTGCTCGACGTCGCCAACGGCATGACCGTGCGGGCGGACCCCCGCCGGGTCGCCTTCCCCAACCTCGACCTCACCGCCCACCTGCTCCGTGCCCCGGCCGGCGGGTGGCTGGGGCTGGACACGACCGTCACGTTCGGTGCCGACGGCGCCGGGATCACCAGCTCCGTCCTGCACGACACCGACGGCCCGTTCGGCCGCCTGGCGCAGTCCCTGGTGGTGCGCCCGCTCGGCTGACGACGGACCGCGCGGACGGGGGCAGGGTCCCTCCGTCCGCGCGGTGCTCCCTGCGGGCGACGCGACGACGGCCCAGCACCGGCAGCGCACCGCGCCCGGCCGTCGTAGGCTCCCAGTGCCCCCCGAAGGAGTCCCCATGGCCCTGAAGATCGCGCAGCGGCTGCGCACCGACACCGGTGCGGCCGTGCTGCTGCTGTCGGTCACGCTGTTCGCCCTGCTGTGGGCCAACTCCCCCTTCTCGGCGTCGTACACCTCGCTGTGGGAGATCCCGGTGCAGGTCGACCTCGGCGACCTGGCCTTCGACATGGACCTGCACCACTGGGTCAACGACGGGCTCATGGTGCTGTTCTTCTTCGTCGTCGGGCTCGAGGTGCGTCAGGAGCTGACGATCGGGTCCCTGCGACGACGGAGCCAGCGGCTCGTCCCGCTCGTCGCCGGCACCGCCGGGGTCGTGGTGCCCGCGCTGATCTACCTGGCGATCGTCGGCGGCGCGGCACCGCAGGGATGGGGTGCCGTGGTCGGCACGGACACGGCGTTCCTGCTCGGTGTCCTGGCGCTGGTGGGTCCGCGGATGTCCAACCAGCTCCGGGTCTTCCTGCTGACGCTGTCCGTGGTGGACGACTTCCTCGCGGTGTCGATCATCGGCGTCGTCTACTCCGAGGACGTCCAGGTGGGCCCGCTGCTGCTCGCCGGGGCGTGCCTCGTCGCGCTGTGGCTGCTGGGCCGGATGCGCGAGTGGCGCAGCACCCCCTACGTCCTCGTCGTCGTCGTGCTCTGGGGCGCGACGATGCAGGCCGGCATCCACCCGTCCATCGCGGGGATGCTCGCCGGGCTGCTGGTGCCCGCCGCGCTGACCAAGCGGGCCGACGTGGTCCGCACCAAGAACCTCTACCGCGCCTACTGGCAGTCCCCCAGCGCCGCCGTCGCCCGGGACGTCCAGCTCGGGCTCTCCCGCTCCATCTCGGTGAACCACCGTCTGCACGAGGTGCTCAACACCCCGGTGAACGTCGTGGTGGTGCCGCTGTTCGCCCTGGCCAACGCGGGGATCGACCTGCGCGGCGGAGCCCTCGGCGAGGCGCTCGTCTCGTCGATCACGTGGGGCGTGGTCGCCGGGCTCGTGGTCGGCAAGCTCGTCGGCATCAGCCTCGGCACCTGGGTGGCCGTCCGGCTGGGCCTGGGCACGCTGCCCGACGGCGTGGGGCCCGGCAGCGTGCTGGGTGGTGCGGCGCTGTCCGGCATCGGCTTCACCGTGTCGCTGCTGGTGGTCGGCCTCGCCTTCGACGACGAGTCCCAGGTCCAGGCCGCGACCGTCGGCGTGCTGCTGGCGCTCGTGCTCGCCTCGCTGCTGGGCTGGGTGCTGTTCCGGCTGGCGCGCGTGCGCTGGGGCGAGGAGAGCGCCGACCTGCCGACGACGCTCGACCCGGCGGTCGACCTGCGCCACGACCACTACCGCGGCAACCCTGACGCGCCGCACACGATCGTGGAGTACCTCGACTTCGAGTGCCCGTTCTGCGCCCGCGCCACCGGCATGTGGCGCGACCTGCGCGACGCGCTGGACGGCCGGGTCCGGTACGTCGTGCGGCACCTGCCCCTGGACGACGTGCACCCGCACGCCCGGCTCGCCGCCGTCGCCGCCGAGGCGGCCGCCCGGCAAGGACAGTTCTGGGAGATGCACGACCTGCTCTTCGCGAACCAGACCGCGCTCGAGGCCGAGGACCTGCGGAGTTACGCCGACGAGCTCGGCCTGGACCCGGAGCAGTTCGACGCCGACCTGGCCGACGAGGCGCTGCACGCCCGGGTGGCCGACCACGCCGAGAGCGCCCGGGCCAGCGGCGCGCAGGGCACCCCGACGTTCTTCCTGGACGGCAGCCGGCATCGCGGGCCGCACGACGCCGCCACGCTGATCGCGGCGATCGAGGAGCTCGAGGCGGCGGAGCCGGACGACGCGCGGTAGACCGGGGTCGTCCGGTCCCGCAGCGCCGGGGGACGCGGGTGGTGCTGGCGAGTCGCCGCAGGCCGCCACTACGGTCGGGCCATGCCGCGCCGACGCCACCTCCTGACCACCGCAGCACTCCTCCCCCTGCTCACGGCCGGGTGCGCAGGCCCCGAGCCCGGTAGCGCGTCAGCGTGCGCCGCGCCGGAGCTGACCTGGGCCACCGACACCGCTGCGGCGGGTGACGCCGTCGCCCTGCACGGCGAGGGCATGCACTCCGGCTGCGAGGACGGGTCCGGGGACACGGAGGAACCCTTCGAGTTCAGCGCCGCCTCCCTGGTCGTGGACGGCGAACCGGTGGAACCGGGGCCGGCCATCCCCGGCACGCTCGCGGCGTCCGAGGACGGCACGTTCGACATGCAGGTCGCCCTGCCGCCGGACCTCGCCGAGGGCGCCCAGGTGACCGTCGAGCTGACGGTCACCGAGGGTGCGTCCGTGGTCTCGGACGCGCTGACGATCGGCGGCTAGGGCGGGTCAGTCCAGCGGGTCGCGCACGATCGGGCACGTCATGCAGTGCCCGCCGCCGCGGCCGCGGCCGAGCTCCGCGCCGACGATCTCGATCACCTCGACCCCGGCGCGCCGCAGCGCCGCGTTCGTCAGGGTGTTGCGGTCGTAGGTGAACACCACGCCGGGCTCGAGGGCGACCGCGTTGTTCCCGGAGTCCCACTGCTGGCGCTCGGAGGCGTACAGGTCCCCGGCCGTCTCGACGACCCGCAGCCGCGGCAGCCCCATGGCCTCGGCGACCACGTCGACGAAGGACTTGCCGCGGGCGTCGACCACCTCGATCCCGGGTGACCGGTCGCTCGGGTAGAGCACGTAGGGGTGGATGCCGTCGACGATCTGCGGGTGCACCGTCACCAGGTCGCGGTCGGCGAACGTGAACACCGTGTCGAGGTGCATCGCGGCCCGCAGCCGCGGCATGCCGGCCACGACGACCTGCCGGGCCGCACCGGCGTCGAAGAGCGCCTTGGCGAACTGGCTGATGGCCTGGCGCGACGTGCGCTCGCTCATCCCGACGAGGACGACGCCGTCGCCGACCGGCATGACGTCGCCCCCCTCGAGCGAGGCCTGCGCCCAGTCGACCTCCGGGTCGCCCCACCAGATCGTGGAGTCCTTGTAGCCCGGGTGGAAGGAGTAGATCGCCGTCATCAGCAGCGTCTCGTCCTTGCGGGCCGGCCAGTACAGCGGGTTCAGCGTCAGCCCGCCGTAGATCCAGCAGGTCGTGTCCCGGGTGTACAGCGTGTTGGGCAGCGGCGGCAGCAGGTACTCCCGGGCGTCGGGCGACTCGCGCGCCAGGGAGACGTACCCCGTCAGGTAGTCCTGGGGCATGTCCGCCGTGGACAGCCCGCCGATGAGGAACCGGGCGAGCTCGTGCGGCGCCAGCGACTCGAGATAGGCCCGGGTGCCGTCGACCAGTCCCAGCCCGACCCGGTTCGGCACCAGGAGCCGGTCCAGCAGCCAGGCGCGGGCGGCCGGGATCGCCATCGTCTCGGCGAGCAGGTCGTGCAGCTCGACGACCTCGACCCCGCGGGAGGTCAGCTTCTCCACGAAGTCGGCGTGGTCGCGCTGGGCGGCCTCCACCCACATCACGTCGTCGAACAACAGGTCGTCGCTGTTGGTCGGGGTGAGCCGCTCGTGCGCCAGACCCGGTCGGCAGACCAGGACCTTGCGCAGCCGCCCGACCTCCGAGTGCACGCCGTGGGCAGTCGCTCCGGTGGTTCCCGTCACGGTCCTTCTCCTTGTCTCACAGGGTGACCCAGCCGGTCGCCAACCCGACGACGCCGAGCACCGCGCCGGCCGTGACGACCCCGAACAGGACGAGCTCCGGCGGGCGGAACACCGCCCGGCCCTGCTCACGCCGGGTCATCACGAAGAGCAGCGTGGCAGGCGCGTAGAAGATCAGCGACAGGAGCAGCAGGTCGAGCCCGGCCGCGAACACCAGGAACGCCGTGTAGAGGGTCGCCAGGACGGCGATGACGAGGTCGGCGCGCAGCGTCCGGGCGGGCGCGCCGTCGTACGTCTCGCGCCGGAGCCGGAGCTTGAGCGCGTAGGCCGCGGCCAGCAGGAACGGGATGAGGGTCATCGCCGCCGTCAGGTCGAGGGCGAAGTCGAAGGCGTCGGCGCTGAACAGCGTGATGACGAGCACGACCTGCGACAGCACGGTGGTCAGCAGCAGGGCGCTGATCGGGACGTCGCGCGCCGAGGTCCGGGACAGGAATCGGGGCATGTCACGGTCCTTGGCGGCGACGAACAGCACCTCGGCCGCCATGAGGGTCCAGGCCAGGTAGGCGCCGAGCACGGAGATGATCAGGCCGACGCTGACGAACGCGGTGCCCCACTCCCCGACCGCCGCGTCGAGCACACCGGCCATGGAGGGCTGCCGCAGCTCGGCGATCTCCTCGACGGGCAGCACGCCGTAGGACACCATCGTCACCGACGCGAAGATCGCCAGGACGCTGCCGAAGCCCAGCAGGGTGGCCCGGCCGACGTCCTCGCGCCGCCGCGCGTGCCGCGAGTAGACGCTCGCCCCCTCGACGCCGAGGAACACGAAGACCGTGATCAGCATCGTGTCCCGCACCTGGTCGAAGAGGGAACCGTAGGACTCCCCGCCCCAGTTGGCGGCGAAGACCGCCGGGTCGAACACGAACAGCGCCAGCAGGACGAACACGACGATCGGGACCAGCTTGGCGACCGTCACGACACGGTTGATGGCCGTGGCCTCGGTGATGCCGCGGCGCACCAGCAGGTAGAAGAGCCACAGGCCCACCGACGACACGGCCACCGCGACCAGGGTGTCCCCCTCGCCCAGGGCGGGGACCCAGGCGCCGAGCGTGGACATGATGAGCACCCAGTAGGTCACGTTGCCCACGCAGGCGCTGGCCCAGTAGCCGGCCGCGGAGAAGAACCCCGTGTACTCGCCGAACCCGGCCTTGGCGTAGGCGAACACCCCGGCGTCGAGGTCCGGGCGGCGCACGGCGAGGCGCTGGAAGACGAGCGCCAGGGTGAGCATGCCGCCGCCGGCCACGGCCCAGGCGATCAGCGCGCCGGCCACCCCGGTCTCCTCGGCGAACCGGCTGGGCAGGGAGAACACGCCGGCGCCGACCATGGAACCGACGACCATGGCCGTGAGCGTCCAGACGCCGACCGTCGTCCGGGTCGCCCGCGTGTCCTCCTGCGACGTCATCGTCAGCCCCCCGTCACGCTGCCGGTGGATCCACGTGCCGCCATCGTGGCAGGCAGGTCGGCACTCCGCACCAGGGGCCCGTGCCGGGCGTCATTCCACGGTGACGGACTTGGCCAGGTTGCGGGGGCGGTCGACGTCCTCGCCCAGCGCCACGGCCGCGTGGTACCCGAGGAGCTGGGTGGGGATGGTGAGCAGGATCGGGTCGAGCTCGACCTCGTTGCGCGGCACCTCGATGCGCGACGTCGCGGCGTCGCCGAGCTCGACACCCGGGTGGGTGATCGCCACGACGGCACCGCCCCGGGCGCGGATCTCCTGCGCCGCCGTGATGTTGCGCTCCACCAGGTCGTCGTCGGGGATGATCGCCACCGACGGCAGCTCGGGGCTGATGAGCGCGAGCGGGCCGTGCTTGAGCTCGCTGGTCGGGTACGCCTCCGCGTGCCGGTAGGTGATCTCCTTGAACTTCTGCGCGCCCTCGCGGGCGACGGGGTAGCCCCGCACCCGGCCCACGAAGAACAGGCTCGCGGCGGTCGCGAGCTCGCGCGCCGCCTCGGCGAGCGCCTCCTCGTCGGCGAGGATCTCGCGGATCTGCCCGGGGATCGCCCGCAGACCGGCGATGATGCGCCGGCCGTCGGCGTAGGAGAGGTCGTGGACCCGGCCCAGCACGAGGGCGAGCAGCGCGAAACCGATCGACATGTGCGTCAACGCCTTGGTGGAGGCGACCGCGACCTCGGGCCCCGCGTGCAGGTAGATGCCGCCGTCGACCTCGCGGGCGATCGAGGACCCGACCGCGTTGACGAGCCCGACGACGGTGCCGCCCTTGCGCTGCACCTCGCGGACCGCGAAGAGGGTGTCGGCGGTCTCGCCGGACTGGCTGACCACGACGTACAGCGTGGTGGGCTCGATGATCGGGTTGCGGTAGCGGAACTCGCTGGCGGGCTCGGCGTCGGCGGGGATCCGCGCGAGGTCCTCGATCATCGAGGCGCCGAGCTGGCCGACGTAGTACGCCGACCCGCAGCCCAGCACCTTGACCCGGTCGAAGCGGCGCAGGTCGCGCGGCTCGAGGTTGAGGCCGGCCAGCTTGGCGGTGCCGAACCGGTCGTCGAGGCGGCCGGTGAGCATCCGTTCGACGCTGTCGGGCTGCTCGTGGATCTCCTTGTGCATGAAGTGCGCGTGGCCGTCGAGCTCCAGCTCCTCGACGGTGAGGTCGAGGGTGACGGCGGACCGGGCCGTTCGCTCCTCGCCGGCGGTGAAGCTGTGGAATCCGTCGGCGGTCACGGTGGCGAAGTCGCCGTCGTCGAGCAGCACGACCTGGCTGGTGTGCCGCACGATCGCCGCCGGGTCGGAGGCCACGAACATCTCGCCGTCACCCACGCCCAGCAGCAGCGGGGACCCGTTGCGGGCCACCACGACGCGGTCGGGGGTCTCGACGTCGAGCACGGCGAGGGCGTAGGTGCCGTCGATCTGCGCGACGGCGGCCCGGACGGCGTCCTCGACGCTCAGCCCGGCGTCGAGCTCGCGGGCCACGAGGTGGGCGACGACCTCGGTGTCGGTGTCCGAGGTGAGGTCCACACCGTCGTCGGCCAGACGGCTGCGCAGCGTGGCGAAGTTGTCGATGATCCCGTTGTGGACCACGTGCACCCGGCCGTCGGCCGAGGTGTGCGGGTGGGCGTTGCGCTCGCTGGGCTCACCGTGCGTGGCCCACCGGGTGTGCCCGATCCCCGTGGTGCCGGCGAGCCGGGCCGGCAGCGCGGCCTCGAGGTCGCGGACGCGGCCCCGGGCGCGGACCACGCGTGACGGGTGCACGGAGGACCGCGGGTTGAGCACGGCGACGCCCGCCGAGTCGTAGCCGCGGTACTCGAGCCGCGTGAGGCCTTCGACGAGGACGGGGGCGGCCTGCTGGGGGCCGACGTAGCCGACGATTCCGCACATGGTTGCTGCTCCGGAGGGTGTGGTTGGACGGGTAGACGAGCAGGTCAGCCGGTGACGATGCGGCGGACCTGCCGCTCGGTCAGGACCGGAGCGGCGACGACCCGGGCCCGCAGCTCGGCGACGATCCGGGCGTAGACCGCGTCGTTCCGGTGGCCGGCGGCCCGCAGGCTCGCGTGCCGGCGGCGGACGTAGTCCTCGACGGGTTCGGCGTACCAGGCCAGGACGTCCTCGACCACGCGGGCGCCCTCGGACGCCGTGAGGCCGGTCGTCGCGGCGATGCGCGCGACGAGCTCGGGGTCGATGCCGTGCTCCTGCATCCCGCCATGGTGCGCCACGGCGGGCCGACTGTCCACTTCCTGCCCGATTTCGGGCAGGAAGCGCTATGTCGACTCGGCCTCGAGCAGGCCGAGGACTCCGTCGAGGGCGCTGACGGCCCCGGCGGGGTCGACCCGCACGGTGGCGAAGGCGCTGACCACGAGCGCCGTGCACAGGTCCGCGACGCGGTCCCGCTCGGCGACGTCCCGATCGCCGAACCGGGCGTCCACGCCGCGGCCCAGCGCGGACCGCAGCTCGGCCCGGTAGGCGGCGACGGTCCGACGGACGGTCTCGTCGCGGGAGATCGGCGACCCGGAGGTGTTGACGAGCAGACAGCCGCTGTCCGCCTGGATCGAGTCGGCGCGCAGGAGCGCCGACCGCAGGCCCACGACGTAGTCGACGACCACGTCCGGGCCGACGGGGTCGACGACGAGGGGGCGCAACCGGGGACGCACGACGTCGTCGAGGTAGGCCTGCACGGCGGCGTCGAAGAGGCCGCGCTTGGACCCGAAGGCGTGGTACAGGCTCGAGCGGTTCAGCCCGGTGGCCCGCTCCAGGGCGGGGACGGAGGTCGCCTCGTACCCGGACCTCCAGAACACGCCGAGCGCGGCGCGCACCACCTCGGCGGTCTCGAAGGTCTGCGCCCTACCCATGCCACGCTCCCCGTTTGCTGCAACGATCATTCCACTATACGTTGTGGAACGAGCAGTGCAGAACGACCGTGCCGTCCACCGACCGAGGAGCGACTCCGATGATCGTCACGGGACTGGTCCTGGCCGGCCTCGCCGCTGCACTGCACGTCTACATCTTCTGGCTGGAGTCCTTCGCCTGGACCACCCGGGCGCGCGCCGTGTTCGGCACGACGGCGGACCAGGCGGCCGCGACCCGCGAGCTCGCCTTCAACCAGGGGTTCTACAACCTGTTCCTCGCGATCATCGCCGTGACCGGCATCGTCCTGACGCTGCTGACCGGAGCGTCCGACGACCCGAGCCCGGCCGGCGCGTCGCTCCTCCTCGCGGGCACCGGCGCGATGACGGCGGCGGCGATGGTGCTCCTGGTCTCCTCGCCGGACAAGCGCCGCGCCGCCGTCGTGCAGGGCACGCTGCCGCTGCTCGCCGTCGTCGCCGTGACGGCGGCCCTCCTCTCCTGACCCACCGACCGACCGCAGCACCCCACCCTTCTCGGAGTTCCCCCATGTCCCAGGCCACCTCCACCCAGATCCAGCTCGCGGCCCGTCCCACCGGCTGGCCCACTGCGGAGACGTTCCGCACCGTCGAGGTCACCTACGGCGACCTCGAGCCCGGCCAGGTCCGCGTCGCCAACGAGTACGTGTCCGTCGACCCCTACATGCGCGGTCGGATGAACGACGTCAAGAGCTACGTCCCGCCGTTCGCGCTGGACGAGACCATGACCGGCGGCGCCGTCGGCCGGGTCGTCGAGTCCGCGTCCGACGACGTCCCCGTCGGCGCCCTGGTGCTGCACCAGTACGGCTGGCGCGACGTGGTCCAGGAGGACGCCGGCGGGTTCCAGGTCCTCCCCGAGATCCCCGGCGTCCCGTCGTCCCTCTACCTCGGCATCCTCGGCATGACCGGCCTGACCGCCTACGTCGGTCTCACCACGATCGCCGACCTGCACGAGGGCGACACCGTGTTCGTCTCCGGTGCCGCCGGTGCTGTCGGCACGGCCGTCGGCCAGATCGCGCGCCTCCTCGGCGCCGGACGCGTCATCGGCTCCGCGGGCTCGGCCGAGAAGGTCGAGCTGCTCACCAGCCGGTACGGCTACGACGCCGCGTTCAACTACAAGGACGGCCCGGTGCGGGAACAGCTGCGCGAGGTCACCCCCGACGGCGTCGACGTGTTCTTCGACAACGTCGGCGGCGACCACCTCGAGGCGGCGCTGGACCGGATGAACACCGGCGGACGCATCGCCCTGTGCGGTGCCATCTCGCAGTACAACGACACCGAGCGCACGCCCGGCCCGGACAACCTGGCGAACGCGATCACGCGCGGCCTCACCCTGCGCGGATTCACCCTCGGCGGCTACCTGGACCACGCCCCCCGGTTCCGCGAGCTGATGACCGGCTGGTTCTCCGAGGAGAAGATCGCCTACGACGAGACGGTCGTGGACGGCATCGAGAAGGCCCCGCAGGCGTTCCTCGACATGATGAGCGGCGGCAACGTCGGCAAGATGCTGGTCCGCACCGGCGCCTGAGGCCACCGCGCCGTCCGGCGCGCGGGCCGCTCGGGCCTGCCCGCCGGACGGCGGCACTCACCCCGCGAGCAACGGGACGCCGGCGCCGAGGAGGCCGACGCCGAACAGGGTCCAGTCGTTGAGGACGTGCGCCCCCGCGCAGACCCAGAGGTTCTTGGTCAGCAGGTACGGGATCGTCAGGATGAGCCGGGCGGTCCCGATGACCACGAAGCACTGCACCACGTTCCAGTCGTAGGTCGGCAGGTGCACCGCGCCGAACAGCAGCGCCGTGCCGATCCACGCGGTCACGATCGTGGCGCGGCGTGACCAGCCCAGCCGCGTCACCCCGAGGTAGAGCAGCGCCAGGAAGGGCAGGATCGTCAGCAGCTCCTCGCCGACGAGCTGCGGGACCATCGAGGCGAACCGCAGCACGCGCTCCCCAGCGCCCATCTCCTGGATCTCGGCGCCCGCCGCGTTGGTCGCCGCCCCCACCGTCGCCCGGACGATGCCCCCGACGACCAGCGTCACGACGACGTTGAACGCGGCGAAGGCGACCATGATCCCCACGTCCTTCCACCCCACGCGGTGGAACAGCGCCGTCCAGTGCCGCCCAGCGACGACCGCCAGGGCCGCCAGCGGGACCCCGGCGAACAGCAGCGCCCGGACCCACTGGCCGACCAACGGTGCGCCCGGCACGGGCAGCAGGATCAGCAGGACGAAGGCCACCGCGACGCCGACCAGGACGACCGCCCACTGAGGACCGCGCAGCAGAACCGGGTCGCCGGCATAGAAGGGGAAGTCCCTCGTGGCCGGCTCCTGCGCCGTGCGGGACTCGGTCGAGCCGGTCGGGTCGGTCGTCGCCATGAAGGCTCCCGTCTCCGGAGGGTGCACTGCCCGACAGGTCCCTTCCTACCGGCATGGCGCGCCCGCGCGCGGCGGGAACGCGATCCCCCCGGTTTCACCCGCTGTCTCAGGCCCGCACGCCGGCCGGGACCGACCGCGCCCGCCACCGACGCAGCGGGCCGTACCGCGGACTGGTCAGCAGCACCACGGTGAACACCGCCCCCTGCACCAGGACGACCATCCCGCCCGAGGCGGCGTCGAGCCAGTACGACAGGTAGATCCCGATGATCGAGGACAGCGCCGAGATCGTCGGCGCCAGCACCAGCATCCGTCCGAACCGCTGGGTGAGCAGCGACGCCGTCGCCCCGGGGATGATCAGCATCGCCACGACCAGGATCACACCGACCACCTGCAGCGTCACGACGGCGGTCAGGGCGAGGACGCCCAGGAGCAGTGCGGACAGCCGACGGGTCGACAGCCCGATGGCGTGGGCGTGGGTGGGGTCGAAGGCGAACAGCACGAGGTCGCGCCGCTTGACCAGCAGCACGGTCGAGCCGACGACGGCGAGCGCGAGCACCTGCGCCAGCTCGACCGACGAGATCCCCAGGACGTTGCCGAAGATGATGTGGCTCAGGTCGGTCTGGCTGGGCGTCACCGAGACGAGCACCAGCCCGAGGGCGAACAGCGTGGTGAACACGATGCCGATCGCGGCGTCCTCCTTGACCCGGCCGGAGTCGCGCACGGCACCGATGAGCACCACGGCCAGCCCGCCGAAGACGAGCGCACCCAGCGCGAACGGGGCTCCCAGGATGTAGGCGATGACGACGCCGGGCAGCACGGCGTGCGAGACGGCGTCGCCCATGAGCGACCAGCCGACGAGCACGAGCCAGCAGGACAGCAGCGCCGCGACGACGGCGGCGACCGTCGTCGTGACGAAGGCGCGGACCATGAAGTCGTAGGACAGCGGTTCGAGGAGCAGGTCGAGGAGGGTCACGAGGCCTCCCCTCCGAGCGCGTCCGGCGGCACCTCGAGGCCGAAGGTCCGCGCCAGGTGGTCCGGTTCCAGCGCCTCGGCGACCGACCCGTGGAACAGCACCCGGCGCAGCAGCAGGACCGCCTCGTCGGCGAGCTGCGGCAGGGCGTGCAGGTCGTGGGAGGAGACCAGGACCGTCCGTCCGTCCGCGGCGAGCTCGCGCAGCAGGCGCACGATCGTGGCCTCGGAGCGCTTGTCCACCCCCGCGAAGGGTTCGTCGAGCAGCAGCAGGCGCGCGTCCTGGGCGATGCCGCGGGCCACGAAGGCGCGTTTGCGCTGGCCGCCGGAGAGCTGGCCGATCTGACGGTCGGCCAGGTCCGTCAGCTCGACCCGGTCGAGCGCCTCGGCGACGGCCTCCCGGTCGGCGGGGCGGGGGCGGCGCGTGAGGCCGAGGTGGCCGTAGCGTCCCGTCATCACCACGTCGTGCACGGAGACCGGGAACCCCCAGTCGACCGCCTCCGTCTGGGGCACGTAGCCCACCAGGCCCTGGCGCCGGGCACGCGCGGGGGTGTGGCCCGCGACCCGCACGCCGCCGTGCGTCACGTCGACCATGCCCATGAGGGCCTTGAACAGCGTGGACTTGCCGGAACCGTTCATCCCGACCAGCCCGCAGACGGTCCCGGCGCCCACGCGCAGGGTGACCCCGTCGAGGGCCAGCACGTCCCCGTAGCGGACGGTGACGTCGTCGGCCTCGATCACCGGGGCCGCCTCCGTCACGAGCCGGCCCCGTCGCCCGCCGCGGCGCCGGTCAGGCCCGCGACGATGAGGTCGGCGTCGTGCCGCACCAGCTCCAGGTAGGTCGGCACGGGCCCGTCGGGCTCGGAGAGCGAGTCCACGTAGAGCGTGCCGCCGAACCGGGCGCCCGTGGCCTCGACGACCTGCTGCATCGCCGCGTCGGAGACGGTGGACTCGCAGAACACGGCGGGCACGTCGTTCGCCCCGACGAACTCGATGACGTCGGCGACCTGCTGCGGCGTGGCCTGCTGCTCGGCGTTGACCGCCCACAGGTACTGCTCGCTGAGCCCGGCGTCGCGGGCCAGGTAGGAGAAGGCGCCCTCGCAGGTGACCAGCGCCCGCTGCTCGGCGGGCAGGGTCTCCAGCGCCGCGACGAGGTCGTCCTGGACCGCCTGGAGCTCGGCGTCGTAGGCCTCGGCGTTCGCGGCGAAGTCCTCGGCGTGCTCGGGCGCGAGGTCGGAGAACGCGTCGACCATGGTGTCGACGTAGGTCTGGACGTTCAGCGGGCTCATCCAGGCGTGCGGGTTCGGGGTGCCGGCGTAGGCGTCCTCGGCGATGTCGAGCACCTCGACCCCCTCGGAGACGACGACGTGCGGGGCGTCGGCGTCCTGGACGAACTGGCCGAACCACGCCTCGAGGTTGAGGCCGTTGTCGAGGATGAGGTCGGCGTCGGCGGCGCGGCGCACGTCCCCGGGCGTGGGCTCGTACCCGTGGATCTCGGCGCCGACCTTGGTGATGGACTCGACGCGCAGGTGGTCACCGGCGACGTTCTCGGCGATGTCGGCCAGCACGGTGAACGTGGTCAGCACGACGGGACGGTCGTCCCCGTCGGCGGCCTGGCCGGTCGGCACGGCGCACCCGGCGAGCAGCGCCGCGGCGGCCGCCAGGGAGAGCGCTGATCCGGAGGTCCGCGTCAGAGTTTTCGGCATACCGAAAACTGTAGTTCATGGACCGCCGCGCGCTCCAGCTCCGACGACCGACGGGGTGCCGCCGTCCGCCCGGAGGCGTCGGCGGCACCCCGTCCGGGTGCGGCAGGTCCGGCGGATCAGCGGCGACCGGCACCCGCCACGATCGCGACACCGATCGCCGCGAGGCCGATCTGGAAGGCCAGCTCGATCCAGTCGATCCCGCCGGTGTCGGCCACACCGACGAGGCTGGCGAGCCAGGTGCCGACCAGCGCGGCCACGATGCCGACGAGGATCGTGGCGATGATCGAGATGTTCTGCTTCCCGCGCACCACCAGTCGTCCCAGGACGCCGATGATGGCGCCGATGATGATGGCGGTGATGATCCCGGTCACTTCCATGCGCGGTTCACTCTCCAGGGTCGAACGGTGGGCCGGACACCAGTGAACCTAGGACACGTCGGACGAAGGTGCATGTTCGGGACGCGGCCGGGAGCGACCGTGCCGCCGCCCCCACCACTTCGCTCCCTCGACGAGGACGAACACCACCGCGGCCAGCGCGGCCGCCACGGCCCAGTCGGCCGGGCCGATGGGCGCCGAGCCGAACCACGTGTGCATGAACGGCGCGTACACGAACGCCGCCTGGAGCAGCAGCAGCACCGCGACGGAGATCCACACCGCAGGGTTCCCGCGCAGCACGTCGACGGTCAGGCTGGAGCGGTCCAGCAGACGGCTGTTGAACAGGTAGGCGAGCTGGCCGAGGGCGAGCATCGTCACCGCCACGGTCTGCGCCTCGGGCACGGGCACGCCGGACGCCCGGGCCGTGTAGAAGAGGAACAGGGTCGCGCCGCCGATGAGCAGGGAGACCAGCACGACCCGGCGCAGCAGCACGCCGTCGAGGATCGGGGTGTCGGCCGGGCGCGGCGGGCGGGCCATGATGTCGCGCTCGGCGGGCTCGTAGGCCAGGGCGAGGGTCAGGGTGATCGCCGTGATGAGGTTGATCCACAGCACCTGGACCGGTTCGAGCGGCAGCGCGAGACCGAACAGCACCGCCACCAGCATCACCAGCGACTCGGCACCGTTGGTGGGCAGCAGGAACAGCACCGACTTGCGGATGTTGTCGTAGATCCGCCGCCCCTCCTCCACCGCCCGCTCGATGGTGGCGAAGTTGTCGTCGGCCAGCACGACGTCCGCCGCCTCCTTCGTGGCCTCGGTGCCCTTGATCCCCATCGCCACGCCGACGTCGGCCTGGGTCAGCGCCGGGGCGTCGTTGACGCCGTCGCCGGTCATGGCCACGACCTCGTCGTGGGCCTGCAGCGCCGAGACGATGCGGATCTTGTGCTCGGGGCTGGTGCGGGCGTACACGTGGACGTCCCGCACGACGGCGCGCAGCTCCGCGTCGCTCATCGCCTCCAGCTCGGCGCCGGTCAGCACCGCGGTGTCGCCGATGCCCATCTCGCGGCCGACGGAGATCGCCGTGCCCGCGTGGTCGCCGGTGATCATCGTGACCTGGACCCCGGCGTCGCGGCAGCGGGCGATGGCGTCGACGGCCTCGGGACGGGGCGGGTCGAGGATCCCCACCAGCCCGCACAGCTCCATGCCGCCGTCGACGTCGGGCACGTCGACCTCGGTCGTGCCGTCCGGCGCGGCGGAGCGTGCGGCGGCGAGCACGCGGAGCCCCTGCTCACCGAGCGCGTCGATCTGCGCGTCCCAGAACGCGCGGTCCAGCGGCTGCGCCGAGCCGTCCGGGCCGACCTGGGTCGTGCAGCGGTCCAGCACGTGGTCCGGGGCGCCCTTGAGGTGCACGTGCAGCAGACCGTCCGGGTCCTCGTCGAGGGTGACCATGAACTTCGTGTCCGACTCGAACGGCACCAGGTCGACGCGGCGCCACCCGGCCGGCTCGATCCCGGCCTTGTGGCCGAGGGAGCGCAGCGCACCCTCGGTGGGCTCGCCGACCAGGGCCCAGCCGCCCTCGTCGGAGCCGTCCGGGACGATGCGGGCGTCGTTGCAGAGCATCATGACCTCGGCGACGGCCACGAGGTCCGGGTCGGCGTCCGGGTCGACCGGGCGGCCGCCGTGGTCCGGGGCGAGCTCGACCACCCCGTGCGGGGCGTAGCCGGCCCCCGACACCAGGAAGGACCGCGCGGCGGTGCGGACGGTGCGCGCGGTCATCTCGTTCTTGGTCAGCGTGCCGGTCTTGTCCGAGCAGATCGTCGTCACCGACCCCAGCGTCTCGACGGCCGGCAGCTTGCGCGTGATCGCCCGGCGCCGCGCCATCTGCTGCACCCCCAGGGCCAGCGTGATCGTCACGAGGGCCGGCAGCCCCTCGGGCACGGCGGCCACGGCGAAGCCGATCGAGGCCGAGATCAGCTCGTCGACGCCGAACCCGTGCACGAACCGGCCGACGGCCACCATGACCAGGGCCATCGCGACGATCCCGGCCGCGAGGATCTTGCCGAACCGGTCCAGCCGTCGGGTCAGCGGTGTCTCCAGGGCCTGGACCTCGGAGATCATCGTCTGGATCCGGCCGATCTCGGTCGCCCGCCCGGTCGTGGTCACGACGCCGACCCCCTGGCCCGCGGCGACCAACGTGCCGGAGAACAGCATGTCGGTGCGGTCCCCGATGCCGGCGCCCTCGGGCACGGCGTCCACGCCCTTGTCCGCGGGCACCGACTCACCGGTCAGCGCGGACTCGTCCACCCGCAGGTTGGTCGCGCGCAGCAGGCGCACGTCGGCCGGCACCCGGTCGCCGGACCCCACGCGCAGCAGGTCCCCGGGCACGACGCCGTCCGCCCCGATCTCGGTCCAGGCGTCGTCGCGCCGCACCTGGGCCGAGGCCGACAGCATCCGCCGGATGCCCTCCAGGGCCTTCTCCGCCCGGCCCTCCTGGACGAAGCCGACGGCGGCGTTGATCACCGCGACGGCGAGGATGACGGTCACGTCGACCCAGTCGGCGAGGAAGGCCTTGAGCACCGCCGCCACGAGCAGGATCTCGATGAGCACGTCGTCGAAGTGGACCGCCACCCGCTTCCACAGGGGGTCGCGCTGCACGGTGGACAGCCGGTTCGGCCCGACCGCCTCCAGCCGGTCGGCGGCCTCCTCGGCGCTCAGGCCCGCGTGCCCGGACCCCAGGGCGGCCAGCACCTCCGCGGGCGGTGACGACCAGGGCGCCTCGGGCGGCGACGGGACGGCTGTGCCGACCGCGGCCGGACCGAGATCCGACGGGGATCCCATACCTCCATCTCACCGCCGATCGGCGACTCCCGCGAGACGACCACCGGGCGGGCGTACCCTGGATCGTGGTGACGAGGCCCACGCGGACGTCATCTTGATGTGATACCCCAAGGGGTATATTCTCGCAGCCATGAAGATCGTCATCGTGGGTGGGGTCGGCGGCGGCATGAGCGCGGCGGCCCGGGCCCGGCGGCTCGACGAGAGCGCCGAGATCGTCGTGCTGGACCGCAGCGAGCACGTCTCGTGGGCGAGCTGCGGGCTCCCCTACCACGTGGGTGGAGAGATCGCCGAGGCCGACGAGCTGCTCGTCCAGACCCCTGAGAAGCTCCGCGCCGCCCTCGACCTCGACGTGCGCACGCGGCACGACGTCGTCGGCCTCGACCCCGAGGCACGCCGGCTCACGGTGCTGACCGACGACGGCACGGACACGGTCGACTACGACGCCCTGGTGCTCTCCCCCGGCGCCAAGGCCGTGCGCCCGCCCCTCGACGGGATCGACTCGGCACGGGTGCACACGCTGCGTTCCATCGGTGACGCCACCTCGCTGCGCGAGCGCATCGACGCCGGAGCGGGACGCGCCGTGGTCCTCGGGGCCGGCTTCATCGGCCTCGAGGCGGCCGAGACGCTCGCCGCCCGCGGCCTGGACGTCACCGTCGTCGAGCTGTCCTCCCACGTGCTGCCCCCGCTGGAGCACGAGGTCGCCTGGCGGGTCACCGCCGAGCTCGAGCGGATCGGCGTCACGGTACGCACCGGCCTGGGCGCGTCCAGCATCGAGCAGGGCGCCGACCACGACACGGTCGTCCTCGCCGACGGCACCCGCCTGCCCGCCGACGTCGTCGTGCTGTCCGTCGGCGTCCGCCCCGACACCGCCGTGTTCGAGAAGGCGGGGATCGCCACCGAACGCGGTGCGATCGTCGTCGACGACCACGGCCGCACCAGCACCGACGGCATCTGGGCCGTCGGCGACGCGGTCACCAGCACCGACGCCGTCACCGGGGTGCGCCGCCCGGTCGCGCTGGCCGGTCCGGCCAACCGCGCCGGCCGCCTGGTCGCCGACGACATCCTGCGCCCCGGGTCCGCCCGGCCGGTGCCGCCCACCGTCGGGACCGCCGTCGTGCGGGTCGGCGAGATGACCGCGGCGGCCACCGGCGCGACGCGTGCCGACCTGCGGGCCGCGGACGTCTACTTCCAGACGCTGCACCTGCACCCCGGCCACCACGTGGGCTGGTTCCCCGGTGCGGAGCAGATCCACATGATGATCCACTTCCGGGCCGGCGACGGCGTGCTGCTCGGCGCCCAGGCCGTCGGCCGCGCCGGCGTGGACAAGCGGATCGACGTGCTCGCCACCGCCGTGCGGGCCGGGATGACCGTGGCCGACCTCATCGACCTCGACCTCGCCTACGCCCCGCCGTACGGGGCGGCCAAGGACCCGGTGAACCTCGCCGGGATGGCCGCCAGCAACGTGCTCGACGGCACCCTGCGGATCTGGCACGTCGACCAGCTCGAGGAGGTCCGGCGCGACACGCTCGTCCTGGACGTCCGCAGCCGCGACGAGTTCGCCACCGGGCACATCCCCGGGTCGCTGAACATCCCGCACACCGAGCTGCGCGAGCGGCTCGACGAGGTCACCGCCGCGGCGTCCGGGCACCCGGTCCGCGTGCTGTGCGCCTCGGGAGTGCGCTCCAACATCGCCCACCGCGTGCTGTCGCAGGCCGGGTTCGACTCGGCCTCGCTGTCCGGCGGCATGCTCACGCTGCGCGCCGCCCTCGGCGCCACCGCTGACGACCTGCTCATCAGCACCGCACCCGCCGCCTCCACCGAGTCCAGCTCCGTGGCCTGAACCGCACCTTCCCCGAGAGGACCTGACCGATGTCGACACAGGACGCTGCCGCCCAGCGCAAGATCGTCAACCGGTTGAAGCGCGCGCGCGGCCAGCTCGACGCGCTCATCACCGCCGTCGAGGACGGCCGGAGCTGCCGTGACGTCGTCATGCAGCTCTCCGCCGTCGCCAGCGCGCTCGACAAGGCCGGCTACGCCGTCATCGCGAACGCGATGCAGGAGTGCCTCGTCGACCCCGACCACACCACCGAGGACGGGCTCACGCCCGCCGAGCTCGAGAAGCTCTTCCTCACCCTCGCCTGACCCGGACCCGAAGGAGAACGACCCCATGTGCTACCCCGCCACCTGCTCCACCTGCGGCAAGACGACGTGGAGCGGCTGCGGCCAGCACGTCGCCGACGTGCGCCGCTCCGTGCCCGCCTCCCAGTGGTGCGACGGGCACGCCGACGCCCCCCGCGGCGGCGGGAGCTTCTTCTCGCGCCTCTTCAACCGCTGAGACGGCTGTCGGCCGGCCC
>NZ_JABFAJ010000008.1 GCF_013085345.1 Isoptericola sediminis
GCGGTGCCGTCCGGGCGCTCCTCGGTCCCGTCGGCCGTCGCGTCGTGCGGGCCGTGCTCGTCGGCCGAGGGCGGGGTGCGGCTGTCGTCCGCGGCGGAGCCACCGCTGGTGACCGCGTCCGCGCCCGGCGTGGCGGGACGGGCCACGGGCGAGGCGGAGTGGTCCTCGGGCGAGGCGGAGTGGTCCTCGGGCGAGGCGGAGTGGTCCTCGGGCTCCGACGCCGGAGACGTGCCGGAGCCGCCTCCGTCCGTGAGAGCGCCGGCGGACCGCGGACCGGAGGCCCGCGCGGGGGTGACCTGCGGGTTCGCGGACCCGAGGACGGACCCCCCGGTCACGGTGACACCGACCCGTTCGGCCTGCTCCCGCAGGCTGCTCAGCTCCCGTGCCACCGACCGGACGGCGAACCCGGAGACGATGTCCAGCGCCCCGGCCACGAACGCGAACAGGGCGAACACGATCGCCACGAGCCGGAGCACGTCGAGGGAGTCCAGCGGCCGGGTGACCAGCAGCAGCCCGAACAGCGTCGCCGTGATCCCGAACGCGACCATCCACGGCCAGCCGAGGTCGCGGTTCCGGGTCAGCGCGGCCCCGCCGATGATCGCCACCACGCCGAGCACGATCGCCCAGACGGCGAGCACGTAGTAGAGCGGGGTGGGTGTCAGGTCCGGCCACAGGGCCACGGCGGCACCGAATCCGATGTTCACGCCCGCCTGGGCGAGCCACCAGGCGGATCCGACCTGCCGACTGTGCGCCACCCACTGGACCAGGACCAGCACCCCGTCGAACGCCAGGAAGATCCCGATGAGCAGCCGCAGGATCTCCAGCTCCTCGAGCGGCTCGATCATCAGCAGCAGGCCGAGCACGATGAAGGCCGTGCCCCGCAGCACGGGCAGCCACCAGATCCGCCGGAAGGGGTTGTGCGGGTCCGGCGGCGTCGCGTCGACCGTCTCGTCCGGGGTGGGTGCGTCGTCGCGTGCCATGCGAGCCCTTCGTCGATGCCTGCTGACCTGCGGCCATGCTATGCGCACCGGCGCGGACGCGCCCGGGAGCCTCAGGGGGCGGGGGCGTCCTGCGGCGGGGTGACGAGGATCAGGTCGAGGTAGGCCCCCAGCGTGGCCGCCATGTCCGGGCGCTGTGCGCGCGGGAGGTCGCGGGCGAGCAGCCACTGCAGCTGCATGCCGTCCATGATCGCGACGAGCGAGCGCGCCGTGGTCTCGAGGTCGAGCCCGGGCACGAGCTCGCCGGCGTCCCGGCGGGCGGCGAGCTCGTCGACGATCAGCGCGATCGTCCGGGCGTATCGCCGTTCGAAGTACGCGTGCGCGGGGTGGTCCGCGGAGGTCGCCTCCGCGGCGACCGAGGTGTACAGGTCGACGATGGCGGGCCGGAGCGCGTTGCGCTCCATCAGGTGCACGAGCGCGGTGAAGAGGTCGGTCCCCCGCTCCCGGTCCGCCTCGAGGTCCGCCTCGTCGACCGCGTCGCGGTGCTCCAGGAGCGCCTCGAGCACCGCGGCCTTGGTCGGGAAGTGATGCAGCAGGCCGGGATGGGAGATGCCGGCGGCACCGGCGATGTCCCGCAGCGAGGTGCCGTGGAAGCCGGCCTCCCCGAACAGCGTGATCGCCGCCTGCAGGATCTGCTCGCGCTTCCTGCGCCCCCGGGCGTAGCCCCCCGCCCGCGCGGCTCCGGCCTGCGGCGTCGCACCCGTCGTCGTCATCGCACTCCTTCGCCCGTCACGTGGCCATCATGCCAGGGTCGCACGAACCCCGACCAGTCGGTAAGTGCCCGTCCGACCGGTCGAAGATCCGTGATGACCGCCACTCCTCACCCCGGCCGACGTCCGGGCCCGACGTCGCGGTGACAGGATGTCCCGGTGACACACCGCACCGTCCGGGACGCCGCCGCGGGGATCACGGTCCTGGCGGTGGCGAACTTCGTCGCCATCACGACCGAGGTCCTGCCGGTCGGCCTGCTGCCGCAGCTCGCGGGTGGCCTCGGCGTCCCCGAGTCCACCGCCGGGTTGCTGGTGTCCGTCTACGCCTTCGTCGTCGCCGCGTGCGCGGTGCCGCTGACGCTGGCCACACGGCGCCTGGCCCGCAAGCCGCTCCTGCTCACGACGGTCGTCGTCTACACCGCCGCGAACCTGCTCGCCGCCGTCGCACCGTCCTTCGCCGTCGTCGTGGCCGCCCGGACGCTCGGCGGCCTCGGGCACGCCCTGTTCTTCTCGGTGTCCATCGCCTACGCGGCACGGCTGGTCTCGCCGCTGTACACGGGACGCGCCGTGACGCTCGTGACCACCGGTGGCACCTTCGGGTTCGTCCTGGGCGTCCCGCTGTCCACCTCGCTGGGGGCGGCCGTCGGCTGGCGGTGGTCCTTCGCCGTCCTGGCCGGCGTCTGCGCGCTCACCGCGGTCCTCGTCGCCCGGTTGCTGCCCCCGGTGGAGGTCGCGCCGGGTGCGGGCGAGGGCGCCTCCTCCGACGCCCGTGGCGGGCGTTCGCGCCTCGGGATCGTCGTCGGCACCAACACCCTGCTGTTCGTGGGCCAGTACACCGTCTACACGTTCATCTCGTTGCTGCTGCTCGCGACGGGGCTCGGCGAGGCCGCGGTCGGACCGGCCCTGCTCGTGTTCGGCGCCCTGGGGATCCTGGGCCTGTGGGCGGCCGGCCGCTACCTGGACCGCAGGCCACGGACCCTGACCCTCGCCACGATCGCCGTGATGGTGCTCGCCCTGGCGGCCGTCGCGCTGGGGCTGCCGCACCAGGGCGTGGTGCTGGTCGGTGCGGCCGTCTGGCTCGCCGCGTTCGGGGCGGTGCCGGCCGCCTTCCAGACGCTGGCGCTGCGGGCCCGCGGTGCGAGCGCCGACGTCGCCGGGGCGTTCGTCAACGCCACCTCGAACCTCGGCATCGGTCTGGGGGCGGCCGTGGGGTCCGTGGTCGTCGCGGGACCGGGTCTGGCGACCCTCGCCTGGACCGGGGCGGCGGCCATGGCGCTGGCCGGTGCCGTGGTCGTCGTGGCACGGCAGGCGTTCCCGCACGACCCCGCGCGGTAACCCGCACGTGACGATGCCGTAGCACCCTGGTGGCAGGCTGGGCGCATGTCCGAGGTCGGGGATGGGTCCGCAGGTCCGAGCAGCAGGCGGCGGCGTCTGGCGAGTCCGACGGAACCGATGATCACGGACTACTTCGCCGCACCCTCCGACGCCCTGGCCGCGACGGTGCTGCAGGTCGAGGACGGGCCCAGCACACCGACGCGCGGTTCGGGCGAACCCCTCTTCGACACCGTGGCCCTGCCGTCCGTCGACCCGTTCGTCGCCCTCGCCGTGCTGGCCGGCACCACGTTCGGGCTGCCCTACGGCGAGGTGACCGGCGCCGCGCGCCACGGGCAGGTCGTCGACGGCCGCGACGAGGGGCCGTTCGTCGTCACCGTCGCCGACGAGCTGGCCGCGCACCTGGCGGCGGCGTCCCCCCACCAGCTCGGCGAGGCGGCGCAGCGCTGGGTGCACGGAGGCGAGCACGCGGGCGACGCCGAGGAGCTGGCACGGGCCCTCCAGGGCCTCGGCGAGCTCGCGTGGCGGGCCGCCGACGTCCGCCACCACCTGTACTGCTGGACGCGGTGGCCGGCCCGGTGAGGGGTCAGCCGGAGAACAGCGAGGAGGCCCGGCGCAGCGCGGCGCGCGCGCGGCGGCGGTCGTGGGCGGCGTCGTAGGCGAACGCCAGGTGGTACCAGGCCCGCCAGCTCTCGGGCTCGGCCTCGACGGCCCGCTGCGCCTCCGCGAACGCGGCGTCGGCCGCGTCGCGGTCGATGCGTCCCCCCGGGGACCGGGGCAGGTCGTCGACCGGGAGCTCGCCGGACCCGGCGAGGGTGTCGGCCATGCGCTGCACCCGGGCCGCCAGCCAGAACTCGCGGGCGATGAGCCCGACCACGAGCAGCGGGATGACGAGCACCGCCACGCCGATCGCGACCAGCACCGCCTCGCCGCTGGCGATCATCGCGACGCCGCGTCCGACGATCGCCCAGACGTAGATCGCCAGCAGCCCGGTGACGGCCAGGGCGCCGACGAGACCGCGCGGCGGGCGGCTCCGGGTGGCCGGGGACGGCTCGGACGAGGTCACGACAGGTCCAGCACGTTCTCGAGGCCGACGGTGAGGCCCGGCCGCGAGCCGACCTCGCGCACCGCGAGCAGCACGCCCGGCATGAACGAGGCGCGGTCGAAGGAGTCCTGCCGGATCGTGAGCTGCTCGCCGGCGTTGCCGAACAGGATCTCCTCGTGGGCGACGAGACCGCGCAGCCGGACCGCGTGCACCCGGACCCCGTCGACGTCCGCGCCCCGGGCGTCCCAGCCGTTCTGGGTGGCGTCCGGGGACGGCTCCAGGCCGGCCTCCGCCCGTGCGGCGGCGATCGCGGCCGCCGTGTGCCGCGCCGTGCCGGAGGGCGCGTCGACCTTGTCCGGGTGGTGCAGCTCGACGACCTCCGCGGACTCGAAGTAGCGCGCCGCCCGGGCGGCGAACGTCATCGCCAGCACGGCGGACAACCCGAAGTTCGGCGCGATGAGGACGCCAGGACCCGGCCCGTCGCCCGCCGCGGCGAGCCGCTCGAGGTGCTCGGCCACCCGGCCGCGCGAGTCGTCGTCCCAGCCGGTGGTCCCGACCACGACGTCGGCGCCGGCGTCCAGCGCCGCGTGCACGTTCGCCTCGGTGGCGGCGGGGACGCTGAAGTCGACCGCGACCTGGGCCCCGGACTCGCGGACGACGGCCGCCACGTCGTCGCCGGCGCCGATGCGCGCGACGAGCTCCAGGTCCTCGGCGGCCTCGACGGCGGCGCACGTCTGGCCACCCATGCGGCCGGCCGCCCCGACGACGGCCACCCTCACGGCGCTGCTGCTGCTCACGATCATCTCCTCATTCCGTGAAGGGCCCCACCCGCACCACCGACCGCGGCCGCGCGGCCAGGTCGGCGGCGAGCTCCCGCACGTCCTCGCGGGTCACGGACCGGATGCGCTCCAGGGACTCGTCGACGGTCATCAGCTCGCCCAGGACGAGCTCGGACCGGCCCAGGCGGCTCATCCGCGACCCGGTGTCCTCGAGCCCGAGCACGAGCCCGCCGGAGAGCTGCCCGACGGACCGGTCGAGCTCCGCGACGGTGATGCCGTCCTCGGCCAGCCGGTCGAGCTCGGCGCCGAGCATCGTGACGACCTCGTCGGTGCGCCCGGGCGTGCATCCCGCGTACAGCCCGAAGGTCCCCAGTCCCCCGTGGCCCTGGGCGAAGGAGTACGTGGCGTAGGCGAGCCCGCGCTTCTCCCGGATCTCCTGGAACAGCCGCGAGGACATGCTGCCGCCGAGCACCGCGTTGAGCACGGTCATGGTGAAGCGGCGCTCGTCGGTCGCGCTCAGCCCGGTGGTGCCGAGGATGACGTTCGCCTGCTCGATCGGGCGGTGCACGGTGACGTCCACGCCCTCGGTGGGCACGCCGTCCGACTCCGGGGCGTCCGACCGCCGCGGCCGCGGGCTGGCGGGGACGGTCAGGTCCCAGCCGCCGGCCGACAACGCCTCGCCGACCTGGTCGACGAGCCGGTCGTGGTCGACACCGCCTGCCGCCGCGACCACGAGGGTCTCGGGCCGGTAGTGCCACCGGTAGTGCTCCCAGACCGCCTCGCGCGGCACGCCACGGATCGCGTCCGGGGTGCCGCCGATCGGACGGCCCAGCGGGTGGCTGCCGAGCACGGCGGCGGCGAACCGCTCGTGCGCCAGGTCCGCGGGGTCGTCCTCGGCCATCGCGAGCTCCTCGAGGATCACACCCCGCTCCGTCTCGAGCTCGTCGGGGTCGAGCCGTGCCGAGGTCATCATGTCGCTGACGACGTCGACCGCCATCGGGACGTCGGCGTCGAGCACCCGCGCGTAGTAGCACGTGTGCTCCTTGCCGGTCGCGGCGTTGGCCTCGCCGCCGACGGCGTCGAACGCCTCGGCGATGTCCAGCGCCGACCGGCGCGCCGTGCCCTTGAACAGCAGGTGCTCGAGGAAGTGGGTCGATCCGTGGTGCCCGTCGGTCTCGTCGCGGGACCCGACGCCGACCCAGGCGCCGACGGTGGCCGAGCGCAGCCCCGGCATGTGCTCGGTCAGCACACGCACACCGCCGGGCAGGACGGTGCGACGGATCGTCGCACCGTCCTGCCCGGCGGTCAGCTCGGCACCCGGCTGATCCGCTCCGACGAGCGGCAGGTGCTGGCTCATGGGTGAGATCAGGCCTCGCTCGCCTCGGTGGCGACGGCCTCGTCGGCGGGCTTGTCGTCCTCCTCGGTGATCGCGACCAGCGACAGCTTGCCGCGGGAGTCGATCTCACCGATCTCGACCTGGATCTTCTGGCCGATGGACAGGACGTCGTCGACGTTCTCCACCCGCTTGCCACCGACCAGCTTGCGCAGCTGGCTGATGTGCAGCAGACCGTCCTTGCCGGGGGCCAGCGAGATGAAGGCCCCGAACGAGGTGGTCTTGACCACGGTGCCGACGAAGCGCTCGCCGACCTCGGGGACGTGCGGGTTGGCGATCGCGTTGATCGACGCCCGCGCCGCCTCGGCGCTCGGGCCGTCAGTCGCACCGATGTAGACCGTGCCGTCGTCCTCGATGGAGATGTCCGCGCCGGTCTCCTCCTGGATCTGGTTGATCATCTTGCCCTTGGGCCCGATGACCTCACCGATCTTGTCGACGGGGACCTTGACCGCGATGACGCGCGGCGCGTTCGGCGACATCTCGTCCGGGGTGTCGATGGCCTCGGCGATGACGTCGAGGATCGTCAGACGGGCGTCGTGGGCCTGACCCAGCGCGGCCGACAGCACGGAGGCCGGGATGCCGTCGAGCTTGGTGTCGAGCTGGATGGCGGTGACGAACTCCCGGGTGCCGGCGACCTTGAAGTCCATGTCGCCGAAGGCGTCCTCGGCACCGAGGATGTCGGTCATCGCGGCGTAGCGGGTCTCCCCGTCCACCGTGTCCGAGACCAGGCCCATCGCGATGCCCGCCACCGGCGCCTTGAGGGGCACTCCGGCGTTGAGCAGCGACAGCGTCGAGGCGCAGACCGAGCCCATCGAGGTGGACCCGTTGGAGCCGAGGGCCTCGGAGACCTGGCGGATCGCGTACGGGAACTCCTCGCGGCTCGGCAGCACCGGGACCAGGGCGCGCTCGGCGAGCGCGCCGTGGCCGATCTCACGGCGCTTGGGCGAGCCGACACGGCCGGTCTCACCGGTCGAGTACGGCGGGAAGTTGTAGTTGTGCATGTAGCGCTTGCGCGTGACCGGCCCCAGGGAGTCGATCTGCTGCTCCATGCGCAGCATGTTCAGCGTCGTGACGCCCAGGATCTGGGTCTCGCCACGCTCGAACAGCGCCGAGCCGTGCACCCGCGGGAGCACCTCGACCTCGGCCGACAGGGTGCGGATGTCCGCGAGCCCACGGCCGTCGATCCGCACGCCGTCGGTCAGCACGCGCTGACGCACGAGCTGCTTCTGCAGGGAGCGGAAGGCCGCCGAGAGCTCCTTCTCGCGGCCCTCGAACTGCTCGGCGAGCTGCTCGAGCATCCCCGCCTTGATCTCGTCGAGGCGGTTCTCGCGCTCCTGCTTGTCGCCGATCGCCAGGGCCTCGGCGGCCGGGGCGGAGACCGCGGACTCGACGGCGGCGTAGGCGTCGTCGGCGTAGTCCGGGAAAAGCGGGAACTCGGCGACGTCCTTGGCCGACTGCGAGGCCAGCGAGAGCTGGGCGTCGCACAGGGCGGCGATGAACGGCTTGGCCGCGTCGATGCCCTCGGCCACGACCTGCTCGGTCGGGGCGGTGGCGCCCTCGTTCTTGACCAGGTTCCAGGCGTCGTCGGTGGCCTCGGCCTCGATCATCGCGATGGCGACGTCCTCGGAACCGTCGGCGGCGGTGACCTTGCGGCCCGCGACGACCATCTCGAAGACGGCGCGCTCCTTGTCCGAGTACTTCGGGAAGGCGACCCACTGGTCGTCGATGAGCGCGATGCGCACGGCGCCGGCCGGGCCGGAGAACGGCAGGCCGGAGATCTGCGTCGACGCGGACGCGGCGTTCATCGCCAGCACGTCGTAGGCGTCGTCCGGGTGCTGCGCCATGACGGTGATGACGATCTGCACCTCGTTCCGCAGGCCCTTGACGAAGAGCGGGCGCAGCGGGCGGTCGGTGAGCCGGCAGGTGAGGATCGCCTCGGTGGACGGGCGGCCCTCACGGCGGAAGAACGAGCCGGGGATGCGGCCCGCGGCGTACATCCGCTCCTCGACGTCCACCGTCAGCGGGAAGAAGTCGAACTGGTCCTTGGGGTGCTTACCGACCGCGGTGGTCGACAGCAGCATGGTCTCGTCGTCGAGGTAGGCGGAGACGGCGCCGGCGGCCTGCCGGGCCAGTCGGCCGGTCTCGAAGCGGACGGTACGGGTGCCGAAGCGGCCGTTGTCGATGACGGCCTCGGCGGACTGGATCTCGGGACCCTCCACGGGTGCCCTCCTTGCTCTCGAAGGCGCCGCCCGCCCGAGCGACGGTCTTCGATCGAGGCCCTCGGAGCACACCGGGGGAACCGGCGGATCGGGGGGCCACTACCGAGGACCGGACGACGGCCCGGCGGCGCGGTGTGCGTGTTACGTCTACAAGGACATCACACCAGACCAGCCCGGTCCCTGCGAGAGGGACCGGGCTGGTGGCGGGACGTCAGCGGCGCAGGCCGAGGCGCTCGATGAGCGCGCGGTAGCGCTGGATGTCGACCTTCTGCAGGTAGCTGAGCAGACGGCGACGCTGGCCGACCAGGAGGAGCAGACCACGACGGGAGTGGTGGTCCTGCTTGTGCTCCTTGAGGTGCTCGGTCAGGTCGGTGATCCGCTGGGTCAGCAGAGCGATCTGGACCTCCGGCGAGCCGGTGTCGCCCTCGTGAGTCGCGTACTCGGTGATGATGTTCTGCTTCGTGGCAGCGTCGAGCGGCATGGCTCTCCTTCTGGTGTCGTTGCGCGGTGCTCCGGGACTTCTTCACCGGGCGCTCTGGATCCGCGGCCGATCTACGGCAGCGACCATCGTATCAGGACAGCAGCACACCGCGGGCGCGGGCCACGTCGTGCGTCATCTGCTCGACCAGCGCCTCGATGCCGTCGAACCGGACCGTCGGACGCAGGTGCTCGACCATCTCGAGCACCACCTCCTCGCCGTACAGGTCGAGATCGGTGCGGTCCAGGACGTAGGCCTCCACCCGCCGTTCGACGCCGTCGAACGTCGGGTTGGTGCCGATCGAGATCGCCGCGGGCAGCAACGCGTCGGGGTCCGCGGGCTTCTGGCCCGCCAGACCGGGCCGGCGCAGCCACCCCGCGTACACCCCGTCGGCGGGGACCATGCCGGCGATGTCCCCCAGGTTGGCCGTGGGGAACCCGAGCTCGCGGCCGCGGGCGTCCCCCCGCACGACGACGCCCCGCACCCGGTGGGGCCGGCCCAGGACGTCGGCGGCCTGGGCGACGTCGCCCTCGGCGATCAGGGCGCGTGCCGCCGAGCTCGACCAGCGCTGGCCGGCACCGTCCTGCGCGGGCTGGCACTCCCCCACGTCGTCGATCGCCACGACCTCGAACCCGTGGCGCCCGCCCAGGTCGACCATGGTGGCCAGCGTCCCGGCGTTGGCCCGGCCGAAGCGCACGTCGTGGCCCACGACGACGCTGCGCGCACCGAGCGCCCCGGTGAGGTAGCGCGTGACGAACTCCTCGGGGCTCTGCTCCGCGAAGTCCAGGGTGTAGCGGATCACGAGGACGGCGTCGAGGCCGGTCTCCGCCAGCAGCTCGAGGCGGTCGTCGATCCCCGTGATGAGCTCGGGGGCGGAGTCGGGACGGTGGACGGCGGCGGGGTGCGGGTCGAAGGTCACGGCGACCGCGGCGCAGCCGTCGGCGCGCGCCAGGCGGACGAGTCGGGCGAGCACCGCCTGGTGACCGCGGTGCACGCCGTCGAAGTTGCCGATCGTCACGACCGACGGACCGAAGTCCTCGGGGACCTCGGAGAGGTCCGTGAACACCTGCACGCCGATCGCGCTCCTCGTTGCCGGACGGGCCGACGCCTCACGACGCCGACGGATCAGGATAGTCCCGCTCAGGCCGGGGCGAGGACCAGGACGGGCTTGGCCCGCCGCTCCCCGCGCCGCGTCGTGTCCTCCAGCAGGGCGACGAGCGTGCCGTCCGGGGCCAGGCCCGCCACGGTGCCCCGCATGCCGGTCGGGGTCACCCACTGCCCGTAGCCCAGGGCCCGGGCCTCGGCGTCGGTCAGCTCACGGACGGGGAAGGTGCTCCGCGCGGCGTCGCCGAGCGGGAGGGTGGCGAGCACGCCGTCGGCGTCGGCCTGGGCCTCGAGCTCCTCGAGGGTCCGGGCACGATCGAGCGGGTACCCGCCGACACGGGTGCGGCGCAACGCGGTCAGGTGCCCGCCCACGCCGAGCGCCTCGCCCAGGTCCCGGGCCAGCGCACGCACGTACGTGCCCGAGGAGACCACCACCTCGACGTCGACGTCGAGCACCGCCACGCCGTCGTCGGCCGTGGCCGGACGGGACTCGAGCACCTCGAACGAGCTCACGGTGACGGGACGGTCGGCGAGCTCGACCTCCTCGCCGGCACGGGCCCGGGCGTAGGCCCGGCGTCCGTCGACCTTGATCGCGCTGACGGTGCTCGGGACCTGCCGGATGTCGCCGGTGAGAGCGGCGACCTGCCGCCCGAGGGCGGCGGGGTCCACACCCTCGCCCACGCCCCGGGCCTCGAGGGTCTCGCCCTCGGCGTCGTCGGTCGTCGTGGAGACGCCCAGCCGGATCGTCGCCCGGTAGGCCTTGTCCGCGCCCACCACGTAGGTGAGCAGCTTGGTCGCCCGACCGACGCCGACCACCAGCACACCCGTCGCCATCGGGTCCAGGGTGCCGGCGTGCCCGACCTTGCGCGTGCCCGCCAGCCGCCGGCAACGCCCGACGACGTCGTGGCTGGTCCAGCCGGCCGGCTTGTCGACGATCAGCAGACCGTCCGGCGCCGTCGGACGGCGCGGCGGGCGCGCCGTGCCACGGTCGGCCACGGGATCTCCCCTCTCTCCCACCGCCACGCGGAGGAGGTGCCGGGCCGGATCGCTCCGGCCCGGCGGACCTTCTCCCCGCGGCATCGGGGCGGTCGTCAGTCGGTGTCGTCGTCCGACGTGCGGTACGGGTCGGCGTCACCGGCCGGGGACTTGCCCTCGCGCAGCGCCGCGAGCTCGGCGTCCCGCAGCCGCGCCTGGGACAGCGCCTCGTCGAGGTGCGCCGCCGTCTCCGGCACGGAGTCCAGGTGGAAATCGATCGTCGGCGTCAGCCGCACGCCGGTCTGCTTGCCGACCTCGGAGCGGATCATGCCCTTGGCGCTCTCCAGCGCCGCCGCCGTGCCGTCGCGGTCCTCGTCGCTGCCGAGGACCGTGTAGAACACCGACGCCTGCTGCAGGTCACCGGTGACACGGACGTCCGTGACCGTCACGAAGCCGAGCCGCGGGTCCTTGATCCGCGTGTCGAGCATCTGCGCGACGATCTCCTTGATGCGGTCCGCCAACCGGCGCGCCCGCGGGTTCTCGCTCATCCGTCCTCCTTGTCATGACGCCGACGGCGCCCCGCCCCCACCGCGCTGGGCGGTGCGGACGGGGCGCCGTCGTCCGTCCCGACCTTCTCAGGCGCGGGGGATCTCGCGCATCTCGAAGGTCTCGATGATGTCGCCCTCGACGATGTCGTTGTACGACCCGAGTCCGATACCGCACTCGAAGCCCTCGCGGACCTCGGTGACGTCGTCCTTCTCGCGTCGCAGCGACTCGACCGTGAGCCCGTCGCCCACCACGCGGCCGTCGCGCAGCACGCGGGCCTTGGTGTTCCGTCGGATCGTGCCCGACCGGACGATCGAACCGGCGATGTTGCCGAACTTCGAGGACCGGAAGACCTGGCGGATCTCGGCGCTGCCGAGCTTCGCCTCCTCGTACTCCGGCTTGAGCATGCCCTTGAGGGCGGCCTCGATGTCGTCGATGGCCTGGTAGATCACCGAGTAGAACTTGACCTCGACGCCCTCGCGCTCGGCCAGGTCCTCGACACGCTCGCCGAAGCGGACGTTGAAGCCGAGGATCACGGCGTTGTCGACGGTGGCCAGGTTGACGTCGTTCTGCGTGATCGCACCCACACCGCGGTGGATGACGCGCAGGTCGACCTCGTCGCCCACGTCGATCTTGAGCAGCGCGTCCTCCAGCGCCTCGACGGCACCGGACACGTCACCCTTGATGACCAGGTTGAGCGTCTCGACCTTGCCCTGCTCGAGAGCCTTGGTGAAGTCCTCGAGGCTGATGCGCTTGCGCCGCTTGGCCAGCAGCGCGGCACGCTCGGCCGCCTCGCGCTTCTCGGCGATCTGACGAGCGGTGCGCTCGTCGGGTGCGGCGAGGAACGTGTCGCCGGCGCTCGGCACCGACGCCAGACCCAGGACCTGGACCGGACGCGCCGGACCCGCCTCGGTGACGGACTCGCCGTGCTCGTCGAACATGGCCCGCACACGACCGTGCGCGGTGCCGGCGACGATGGCGTCGCCGACGCGCAGCGTGCCCGACTGCACCAGGACGGTGGCCACGGAACCGCGGCCCTTGTCCAGGTGGGCCTCGATCGCCACACCGCGGGCGTCCTTCTCCGGGTTGGCCCGGAGGTCGAGCGCCGCGTCGGCGGTCAGCAGGACGGCCTCGAGGAGGCTGTCGATGCCCTGGCGCCGCAGCGCGGAGACCTCGACGAACATCGTGTCGCCGCCGTACTCCTCGGCCACGAGGTTGTACTCGGTGAGCTGCTGGCGGATCTTGTCGGGGTTCGCCCCCTCCTTGTCCACCTTGTTCACCGCCACGACGACCGGCACGTCCGCCGCCTGGGCGTGATTCAGCGCCTCGATCGTCTGCGGCATCACGCCGTCGTCCGCGGCCACCACGAGGATCGCGATGTCCGTCGCCTTGGCACCACGGGCACGCATGGCCGTGAAGGCCTCGTGACCCGGGGTGTCGATGAACGTGACGGCCCGGTCGGCGCCCTCGTGCTCGGTGTGCACCTGGTAGGCACCGATGTGCTGGGTGATCCCACCGGCCTCGCCGGCGACGACGTCCGTGGACCGGATGGCGTCCAGCAGCTTCGTCTTACCGTGGTCGACGTGACCCATGACGGTCACGACCGGCGGCCGCGCCTCCAGGTCCTCGTCGGTCTCGTCGGCCTCCTCGGCCTGCAGGTCGATGTCGAAGGACCCGAGCAGCTCGCGGTCCTCCTCCTCGGCGGAGACCATCTCGATCTTGTAGCCGAGCTCCGACCCGAGCGTGACGAAGGTGTCCTCGTCCAGCGACTGCGTCGCGGTCGCCATCTCGCCCAGGTGCAGGAGCACCGTGACCAGCGCCGCCGGGTTCGCGTCGATCTTGTCCGCGAAGTCGTTCAGGGACGAGCCGTAGCGCAGGCGCACCAGGGTGTTGCCGTTGCCGCGCGGGACCGAGACGCCACCCGGCGTCGGGGCCTGCATCTGCTCGAACTCTTGACGCTTCGCCCGCTTCGACTTGCGGCCCCTGACCGGCTTGCCGCCGGCGCGACCGAACGCACCCTGGGTGCTGCCACGGCCGGCGCCGCCACGGCCGCGGAACCCGCCGCCGCCACCGGGACGGAAACCGCCCCGACCGCCACCGGGACCGCCGGCACCACCGGGACCGCCCGGGCCGCCACCGCGACCACGGCCGCCGCGACCACCGCCGCCGGGACGCTCGCCCGGTCGCGGCATGCTGGTCTTGCCCGGCATCATGCCCGGGTTCGGGCGCGGGGCGCCCGGACGCGGAGCGGCCGGACGCGGGGCACCCGGACGCGGACCGCCGGAACGCTCGGCCGGCTTGCCCTCGCCGCGCGCGGGCCGCTGCTGCATGCCCTGCTGCGAGGAGTACGGGTTGTTGCCCGGCCGCGGACCCCCGCCACGCTGCATGCCCTGCTGGGACGCGTAGGGGTTGTTGCCCGGCCGCGGACCGCCGCTGCGGCCGCCACCACCGGAACGCTGCCCGCCCGGCTTCGGTGCACCCGGCTTGGGGCCGCCACCCGGCTTGGGCGCGCCGCCCGGCTTCGGTGCCGACCCGGGGGTCGGAGCAGCGGGCTTCTCGGCCTGCGGTGCCTTCTCGGCAGCGGGCTTCGGGGTCTCCGCCGCCGGTGCCTTCTCGGCACCCGGCTTCGGCGCGGCCCCGGGCTTCGCCGCACCCGGCTTGGGTGCGGAACCCGGCTTCGGCGCCTCGGCGGGCGTCGAGGCGGCAGGCTTCGCGGCCTGCTCGCCGGCCGCCGCCGGTGCACCCGGCTTGGGCGCGGCGGGCTTCTTCTTCGGGGCAGGCTTGGCGGACTTGCCGTCCTTGGCCGCTCCGGCGTCGGACGCCGTGAACTTGCCGCGCATCATGCGCTCGACCGGTGCCTCGAGCGTCGAGGACGCCGACCGGACGAATTCACCTGAGGCCTTCAGCTCGGCCAGCAGGGTCTTGCTCTCCACCCCGAGCTGCTTCGCCAGCTCGTGGACGCGGATCTTCGCCACATCTCTCCTGTCTCGGCCCCACCGAGACAGGCAGGACCGTCGCTAGTACTGAGTACTCATCGTTCGGGACTCATCGGGTGCCCATCGGCTTCTGACCCGCTTCCTTGTCGACGTACGCGTGTGCGGCCGGACGAGGACGCCCGGTCGCGACGGGGGCGGCACCGACGGTGCCGCCCAGGTTCTTCAACGGTCCTGGTGCTCCAGATATGCCCGGACCGGCTCCAGGTCCACCGGGCCACCCGCACGCAGTGCGCGCGGGACGGCCCGTCGCCGGACGGCACGGTCCAAGCAGGCGAGGTCCTCATGGATCCAGGCTCCACGCCCCGGCAGGCACGCCCGGACGTCGACCGCGACGCGCGGGGCGTCGTCCGACGTCACGAGGACCAGCCGCAAGAGCTGCGACCGCAGGTCGCGCTGCCGGCATCCGACACACGTCCGCACCGGTCCCACCGGTCGTGGCGGGGTGGGGGCGGGGCGTGCCGGAACAGGGCCGCGCGACCCGATCCCCTCCAGTCTAACGCGACTGCTCATCGGCCTCGACCAGCTCAGGCTTCCTCGACCGCGTCCCCGTCGGCCACCGCCCCCGGCGTGCCCTCGTCGGAACGGATGTCGATCCGCCACCCCGTGAGCTTGGCCGCGAGCCGGGCATTCTGCCCTTCCTTGCCGATCGCGAGCGAGAGCTGGTAGTCCGGCACGACGGCGCGGGCGGCCTTCGCCTCCGCGTCGACGACCGTGACAGAGCTCACACGGGCCGGGGACAGGGCGCTCGCCACGAAGCGGGCCGGGTCGTCGCTGTGGTCGACGATGTCGATCTTCTCCCCGTGCAGCTCCGCCATGACGGCGCGCACGCGCGAACCCATCGGGCCGATGCAGGCGCCCTTGGCGTTGAGCCCGGGCACCGTGGACCGCACGGCGACCTTGGAGCGGTGCCCGGCCTCCCGGGCGACGGCGCTGATCTCGACCGACCCGTCGGCGATCTCCGGGACCTCGAGCTCGAACAGCTTGCGGACCAGACCCGGGTGGGTGCGGCTGAGCGTGACCTTGGCGCCCTTCATGCCACGGGCGACCTCCACGACGTAGGCGCGCAGGCGCTCGCCGTGGACGTACTTCTCGCCCGGCACCTGCTCGTGCTGCGGCAGGACGGCCTCGATCTCGCCGACGTCCACGAGCACCGTCCGCGGGTCGTGACCCTGCTGGATCACGCCGGCGAGGATCTCGCCCTCCTTGCCGCGGAACGTGCCCAGGACCTGGTCGTCCTCGGCGTCGCGCAGACGCTGCACGATCACCTGGCGCGCGGTGGCGGTGGCGATCCGGCCGAAGTTCTCGGGCGTGTGGTCGAACTCCGGGCCCAGCTCGACCGTGCCCCGGCCCTCCGGGTCCTCCGGGTCGGGCGTCCGGATCTGCTCGCGGGCCCACACCGTGACGTGCCCCGACGTGCGGTCGAGCTCGACCCGCGCGTGGTGGTAGGCGTCCGGGGTGCGGTGGTAGGCGGACAGCAGCGCCTGCTCGATGGCCTCGACCAGCAGGTCCAGGCTGATCTCCCGCTCGCGCTCCAGCATCCGCAGCGCGCTCATGTCGATGTCCATCGTCAGCTCTCCTCGCCCTGGCGGGACGTCCCCGCCTCGTCGTCCTCGCGCCGGTCCAGCTCCGCCTCGACGCGTCCCCGGCGCACCCGTCCGTACGCGACCCGCTGCTCGCCGTCGAGGACCAGCACCGCGTCGTCGCCGTCACCGTCCACGCCGGTCAGACGGCCCTCGGCGACCTGCCCGTCGTCCAAGGTCAGCCGCACCCGGCGGGTGCGCGCCCGACGGTAGTGCCGCAGCTCGGTCAGCGGGCGGGACACACCCGGGGTGGACACCTCCAGGGTGTACTGGCCGCGGACCACGTCGGCGTCGTCCAGCGCGGCGGAGACCGCCCGGGACGTGTCGGCGAGCGTGTCGGAGTCGAGGCTGCCCACGAGGTGCTCCGGGAGGTCGATCGTCAGCCGGACCACCGACCGGCTGCCGGCCCGGGTCACCCGGACGTCCTCGAGGAACAGACCGGCGTCGTCGACCACCGGGCCGACCACCGCTCGGACACGTCCGTCCGAGGTCCGGTCCTCTCCTGCTGCCATCGTTGCCTCCCGTGGGTGCTCCCGCGCCGGGACGTCCCGCGGCGGTGTGTCGTTGTGCGTCGACCAGCGTAACGAACCCCCCGCCCACCGTGCGCCCGACGACCCGCGTGGACAGGTGGAGGAACGTCACACCGGGACATGGCAAGATCGGGGCACGATGGAACCGCAGCCCCCGCCCGCCCCGACCCGCCGCCGGATGCGGGTCGTGGTCGGCAGCGTGCTCGTGGCGCTGCTGCTCGCCGGCTGCGGGCTGCGGCTGGAGACGCCCCCGCCGGCCGAGCCGGAGCCGGACACGATCGAGATCGTGCGCCGTACCGCCGTCACGGACGCGCTGTTCGTCGCCGAGCAGGCCGACGCCGTGATCGACGAGCTGGGCGACCGCCGTCGCCGGCTCGTCGCCGAGCTCGAACGTGTCGCGGCCGACTCCCGGGAGCAGGCCGAACAGCTGGGCGGCGTGTACGACTCCGGGCTGCAGGAGCCGGCGGACCCGCCGAGCGGGTCCCCGCAGAGCTCGCCGGCCGACACCGTGGGCCCGGACGACGTCGTCGCCGCCCTGGCCGACGCCTCCGGGCGCAACCGGACCGCCGCCGGGACCACGACCGACGGCCCCCTGGCACGGCTGCTGGCCTCCGTCGGCGCGGCCCAGGCCGTCTCGGCGACCCGCGTCGGCGAGTACACCGACAGCGCGCCCCCGCCGGTGGTGCCGCAGCTGCCCGGACCCGCCGAGGTGGACGCCGCGGTGGCCGACGATCCGGCGCCGGCCGAGGACGCCCGGGACGACGCCGGGGCGGACGGTGCCGGCGAGCCCACCGTGACGGCCCCGCCGGACGGCCCCGAGGACGGCGAGGAGGCCGACGAGGCACCGGCCGAGGGGGACCCGGCCCGTACCGGCGTCTCCAGCACCTCGCCGGACTCCGGGGAGCCGGCGGTGGTGCCCGAGGGGCTCACCGCGGCGGACCTGCGGACCCTCGTGGCCTCCGAGCACTCGGCGGGCTACGCCGTCCGGCTGCGTGCCGCGATCCGTCCCGAGGACGAACGTTCCCGGTATGTCGAACGCGCCGACGTGCACACCGATCGGGCCGCTGCCTGGGCGCTCGTGGCCGGGACGGACGGGACCGCGCAGGACCCGCGCCAGGCGGCGTACGCCGTCCCGCGCGGACCGGGCGACCGAGCGCTGGTGCGCTCGGTGGAGAGGAACCTGGCCACGACCTACGCGACGCTCGTCGGCACGACGGCGCCGGACACCCGCACCGTCCTGGTCGACCTGCTCGTCGAGTCAGCGCTCACGCTCGACGCCTGGGGCGCCGAGCCCGTGCCGTTCCCGGGGCTGCCGGAGCAGCGCCCCGAGGAGGCGACGGACGGCGACGGCCCGCAGGAGCCGACCGACCAGGACGGGTGAGGGTCAGGCGAGCAGCTCCTCGACCTGGCGTGTGACCTCGGCGACCGCGTCGTCCACCGCGACCTGCCGGGCGTCCCCGACGCGCGGCCGCACCTCGACCACACCGTCGGCCAGGCCCCGGCCCACCACGACGACGAGCGGGACGCCGAAGAGCTCGGCGTCGGCGAACTTCACGCCGGGCGAGACCTTGGGCCGGTCGTCGTAGATGACCTCGACACCCTCGGCGACCAGTCGCGACGCCAGCTCGTCAGCGGCCTCGAACACCTCGGCGTTCTTGCCGGTGGCGACGACGTGGACGTGTGCCGGGGCGACCTTCGCCGGCCAGGCGAGACCCCGGTCGTCGTGGTTCGCCTCGGCCAGCGCGGCCAGCACGCGGGTCACGCCGATGCCGTAGGAGCCCATGGTCACCACGGCCTGCTTGCCGTTCGGGTCGAGCACCTTCAGGTCGAGGGACTCGGCGTACTTGCGGCCGAGCTGGAAGATGTGACCGATCTCGATGCCGCGGGCGAGCTCGAGGGGCCCCGACCCGTCGGGCGCCGGGTCGCCGGCGCGGACCTCGGCGGCCTCCACGGTGCCGTCGCCGCTGAAGTCACGGCCCGCCACGAGGTCGAACACGTGGCGCCCGGCCTCGTCGGCGCCGGTGATCCACCGGGTCCCGCTGACGACGCGCGGGTCGAGCAGGTAGCGGACCGCGGACCGCACCTCGCCGGACTCGACGTCGGTGACCTGCTTGCCCTGAGGGCCCAGGACGCCCGGGCCGATGTAACCCTTGACGAGCTCGGGGTGCGCGGCGAAGTCGGCCTCCGAGGCCGGCTCGACCTCCGCCGGCGCCATCGCCGCCTCCAGCCGCTTCACGTCCACCTCGCGGTCCCCCGGCACGCCGACCACGACGAGCTCCCGGCGTCCGCCGGGGTGGGTCGCGGCGAGCACCACGTTCTTCAGCGTGTCCGCCGCGGTCCAGGCGCGGTCCGGCCGCGGGTGGTGGGCGTTGGCGAAGGCGACCAGCGTCTCGATCGTCGGGGTGTCCGGGGTGTCCTCGACGTGGGCCGTCGGGGCGTCGTCGAAGGGCACCGGGTCGGGCACCGGCGTCGAGACCGCCTCCACGTTGGCCGCGTAGCCGCCGCCGGAGCGCACGAAGGTGTCCTCCCCGATCGGGGACGGGGAGAGGAACTCCTCGGACCGGGACCCGCCCATCGCCCCGGAGGTCGCCGCGACGATCACGTAGTCGAGCCCGAGCCGGTCGAAGATCCGCCGGTAGGCGCCCCGCTGCTTCTCGTAGGCCGTCGCCAGACCCTCGTCGTCGAGGTCGAAGGAGTAGGCGTCCTTCATGATGAACTCGCGGCCCCGGATGAGACCGGCGCGGGGACGCGCCTCGTCACGGTACTTCGTCTGGATCTGGTAGAGGGCCAGCGGCAGGTCCTTGTACGAGGAGTACAGGTCCTTGACCAGGAGCGTGAACATCTCCTCGTGGGTGGGCGCCAGGAGGTAGTCGGCGTCCTTGCGGTCCTTGAGCCGGAACAGGTTGGGCCCGTACTCGTTCCACCGGCCCGTCGCCTCGTACGGCTCGCGCGGCAGCAGCGCCGGGAAGTGGACCTCCTGCGCACCGATCGCGTCCATCTCCTCGCGCACGACGGCCTCGATCTTCGCGAGCACGCGCAGCCCGAGCGGCAGCCACGAGTACACGCCCGGGGCGGCACGCCGGATGTACCCGGCACGGACCAGCAGCCGGTGGCTGGCGACCTCGGCGTCGGCGGGATCCTCGCGCAGGGTACGCACGAACAGGGAGGACAGGCGCAGCAGGTCACCGCTGCGGTGGGACGCGATCGACATGGGGCACAGCCTAACGGCGCGCACCGGCCGGATCGGCGACACTGGGACCATGCCGGAGCTGCCGGAGGTGGAGGCGCTGGCCCGCTTCCTGGACGGACGGACGCGGGGCCGCACGATCGACGCCGCCGACGTCGGGGCCGTCGCCGCGCTCAAGACCTACGACCCGCCGCTGTCGGCCCTGGTCGGCCGGTCGGTGCACGGCTGGTCACGGCGGGGCAAGTGGCTCGTGCTCGCCACCGACGGCCCGTCGCTGGCGGTGCACCTGGCCCGCGGCGGCTGGGTCCGCTGGCGGGAGCAGGCACCGACCACGCCGGTCCGACCCCGGCTGGGCGGCGGGTCGCGCGGGGCGTCGCTCACGCTCCGCCTCCGGTTCGACGACGGCGCCGGCGCCGACGTGACCGAGGCCGGTACCCGTCGACGCGTCGCCGTGCACGTCGTCGAGGACGCGGAGGCGGTGGAGGCGATCCGCACGCTCGGTGTCGAGCCGCTGTCCGAGGACTTCACGGCGGACGTGCTGGGCGAGCTGCTGCGGGCCCGCAACCAGCAGGTGAAGGGGCTGCTGCGCGACCAGCGCGCGATCGCCGGGATCGGCAACGCCTACTCCGACGAGATCCTGCACACCGCCCAGGTGTCCCCCTTCGCGCTGACGCGGTCGTTCGACGACGACGCCGTCGACGCCCTGCACCGGGCCGTCGTGGACACGCTCACGGCCGCGGTGGCCGCCGCGGAGGGTCGTCCGGCGGCCGAGCTGAAGGACGCCAAGCGCCGCGGCATGCAGGTGCACGGACGGACCGGGCAGACGTGCCCGGTGTGCGGCGACGTGGTGCGCGAGGTCTCGTTCGCCGACCGCTCGCTGCAGTACTGCGCGACCTGCCAGACCGGGGGGCACGTGCTCGCCGACCGGCGCATGTCGCGGCTGCTGCGGTAGCGCGGCCTCAGAACAGGACGGTGGCGAACGTCCCGACCTGGGTGAACCCCACCCGACGGTACGTGGCGAGCGCCGGGGCGTTGAACCCGTTGACGTACAGCGACACCACCGGTGCGACGTGCTGCCGCGTCAGGGCGACGACGGCGGCCATGCCGGACGCGGCGAGTCCCTGCCCGCGCAGCTCCGGGTCGACCCACACGCCCTGGACCTGCGCCACGCCACCCGCCACCGCGCCCAGCTCGGCCTTGAACACCACCCGCGGCGCCCCGGTGGCGTCCGGGTCGATCCGGACGTAGGAGCGTCGTTCGGCGATGAGCGCGCGCACCCGGGCCGCGTAGGCGCTGCCGCCCCCCGCCACCGGGGAGTACCCGACCTCCTCGGTGAACATCCGCACGCAGGCGGGCAGGACCAGGTCGAGCTCGGACAGGTCGGAGACCCGGACCCGGGGGTCGGGGTCGATCTGCGGGTCGTGGTCGAGCACCAGCGACGGCTGGTCGGTTCGCACCTCGCGCGGGGGCGGCCACACCGCGGAGAGCAGCTCCCAGAGCCGCAGGGTGGTCCGCCGCTCCCCCACGATCGAGCTGGAGCGCCGACCCTGCTCCCGCGCGACGGCGGCGAACGCGGCCACCGCGTCGTCGGCGTCGCCGCGGTCCAGCGCCGACGGCACGACGGGCACGAGGTTCGCCCCGGCCCAGCACACGGCGCGCAGGTCACCTGCCGCCGGGTAGCCCCAGACCTGGCCGCCGGCCGCTGCCAGCCCCACGTGCAGGGCGATGTCGAGCCGGGCCGCGGCGAGCACGCCCGTGACAGGTTCCCGCGCGCAGACCCGCCGGGCCTCGACCAGGTCCTCCGCGCCGAGGACCCGCGCCCCGGCGCCACCCCCGTCACCGGGCGCGGGCGACCGGCTGCGCAGCGCCGGTCGCCATCCCATCGCGTGCTCCCCTCGGCCGTCGGCCTCGTGCGTGACTAGCCCACCGTGACCACGGCACCGGCCTGGTCGTCGTTCTCGGGGGCGTCCATCGTCTCGGCGATGCGGTTCGCCTCCTCGATGAGGGTCTCGACGATCTGCGCCTCGGGGACGGTCTTGATGACCTCGCCCTTGACGAAGATCTGCCCCTTGCCGTTCCCGGAGGCGACGCCGAGGTCGGCCTCGCGCGCCTCGCCGGGACCGTTGACGACGCAGCCCATCACCGCCACCCGCAGCGGCACCGCCATGCCCTCCAGCCCGGCGGTCACCTTGTCGGCCAGCTCGTACACGTCCACCTGGGCGCGGCCGCACGACGGGCAGGAGACGATCTCGAGCTTGCGGGGCCGCAGGTTGAGCGACTGCAGGATCTGCGTGCCGACCTTGACCTCCTCGACCGGCGGGGCCGACAGCGACACGCGGATGGTGTCGCCGATCCCCTGGCTGAGCAGGGCGCCGAACGCCGTGGCGGACTTGATCGTGCCCTGGAAGGCGGGGCCGGCCTCGGTGACGCCGAGGTGCAGCGGCCAGTCGCCGCGCTGCGAGAGCAGCTCGTAGGCGCGCACCATGACGACCGGGTCGTTGTGCTTCACGGAGATCTTGAAGTCGTGGAAGTCGTGCTCCTCGAACAGGCTCGCCTCCCAGACCGCGGACTCGACGAGCGCCTCCGGCGTCGGCTTGCCGTACTTCTCCAGCAGCCGCTTGTCCAGGGAGCCGGCGTTGACGCCGATGCGCAGCGACGTGCCGTGGTCCTTCGCCGCCTGGGCGATCTCCTTGACCTGGTCGTCGAACTTCTTGATGTTGCCCGGGTTCACACGCACGGCGGCGCAGCCGGCCTCGATGGCGGCGAACACGTACTTCGGCTGGAAGTGGATGTCCGCGATCACGGGGATCTGCGACTTCTTCGCGATGATCGGCAGCGCCTCGGCGTCGTCCTGCGTCGGGCAGGCGACGCGCACGATGTCGCAGCCGGCGGCCGTCAGCTCCGCGATCTGCTGGAGCGTGCCGTTGATGTCGGTGGTCTTGGTCGTCGTCATCGACTGGACGCTGATCGGGGCGTCGCCACCGACGTAGACGTCACCGACCTTGATCTTGCGGGTCTTCCGCCGCGGGGCGAGCGTGGGCGCGGGGGGTGCGGGCATGCCGAGGTTCACTGCAGTCACCACGCCAGTATCGCGCGGTTTTGCCCGTGCTGTGCACCGCCGACCCGGTCACGCCCTGATGGTCACCGGATCACCACGCCGTGCTCGCGATCAGAACAGCCGGACGGGATCGACCAGATCGGCCACCATGAGCACGGCACCGACACCGATGAGGAGCACGAACACCACGTAGGCCACGGGCATCATGCGGGCGACGTCCGCCGGTCCCGGCAGCGCGTGCCCCCGCACCCGGGCGACCGTGCGCCGGCCGCCCTCGTAGAGCGCGTTCGCCACGTGGCCGCCGTCCAGGGGCAGCAGCGGGATGAGGTTGAACATGAACAGGGCGACGTTCAACGAGGCGAGCAGCATGAGCATCAGCTGGACGCGGGCGAGCACGGAGTAGTCCTCGGCCCCCGCGGTGTCCACGGCCGCGCGCCCCACGCCGACCACGGACATCACCGAGTCCTGCGAGCGCGGCGCGTCGGTGAACGCCTCGTAGGCGGCGTCGTACACCCGCACCGGCAGGCTGACGATCGCCTTGGCGGTCTCCGAGGTCTGCAACCAGATCGCCTCGGGGACCGACGAGACCGGCAGCGCCTGTCGCTCCACGCTCGACGTCACGCCCAGCAGCGCGCCGTCGACCAGCACCGGCTCGCCGTCCTCGTCGAGGACGGGGTAGCCGTCGGCGTCGGTCTGCGGCCGCTCTGCCGGGGTGGGGGTGACGGTCAAGGTGACCTGCGCGCCGTCCCGCTCGACGACCATCGGCACGGGCTCCCCCGCCGCGTCGTTGATCATCCCGACGAGCTGGTTCCAGTCCTCGACGGGCTCGCCGTCGAAGGCGACGACCTCGTCCCCGGACTCGACCCCGGCGGACGCCGCGGCGGTGTCGTCGCCGACCTGCGCGACGGTCGTCGTCGCGGTGGGCATGCCGATCGCCAGGAAGACCACCGCGAGCAGCACCACGGCGATGACGAGGTTCATCACGGGCCCGCCCAGCATCACCACCAGCTTCTTGGGGGTGGAGAGCCGGTAGAACGCGCGGTGCTCCTCGCCGGGGCGGATCTCGGAGACGCTGGCGTCGCGAGCGTCGGCGATCACCTGACCGAAGAACCCTTCGCGCGGGCGGCGGCCCGCCGGCGCGGGGGGCATCATGCCGACGAGGCGCACGTAGCCGCCCAGCGGGATCGCCTTGAGGCCGTACTCGGTCTCGCCCTTGCGGCGCGACCACAGGGTCGGGCCGAACCCGACCATGTACTCGCTGACCCGGACGCCGAACTTCTTGGCGGGCACCATGTGCCCCACCTCGTGCAGGGCGATCGAGACGAGGATGCCGACCACGATGACGACGATGCCGACGACGAGAGGAAGGATGTCCACCCCAGCAGCCTAGGCGACCAACCTGGGAGGTCGCTGTCCGGTCCGGCGGCCCCCGCCGCGCCTCAGCGGCGGGCCAGCAGCTCGTCCGCCCGGGCGCGCGCCCAGGCCTCGGTCTCCTCGACGTCCTGGAGAGTGACGTCCGCCGCTGCCGCGCCCTCGTGCTCGCCGAGCACCCGCTCGACGGTGCCCACGATGTCGAGGAACCCGATCCGCCCGTCGAGGAAGGCGGCGACGCCCTGCTCGTTGGCGGCGTTGTAGACCGCCGGGTGGGTGGCGGAGGCAGCGGCCGCTGCCCGGGCCAGCCCGACGGCCGGGAAGGTGTGCTCGTCCAGCGGCTCGAAGGTCCAGCTCGCCGCCTGCGTCCAGTCGCACGGCGGCGAGACGACGTCGAGGCGTTCGGGCCACGACAGGCCCAGCGCGATGGGCAGGCGCATGTCCGGCGGCGAGGCCTGCGCGATCGTCGAGCCGTCGCGGAACTCGACCATCGAGTGCACCACTGACTGCGGGTGCACGACGACGGTGATGTCGTCGGTGGGCACGTCGAACAGCAGGTGCGCCTCGATGAGCTCGAGGCCCTTGTTCATCAGCGACGCCGAGTTCACCGTGACCACCGGTCCCATCGCCCACGTCGGGTGGGCGAGCGCCTGGTCCGCGGTCACCGTCCGGATCTCGTCACGGGTCCGGCCGCGGAACGGCCCGCCGGAGGCCGTCAGGACGATCCGGCGGACCTCCTCGCGCGCCCCGCCACGCAACGCCTGCGCGATGGCGGAGTGCTCGGAGTCGACCGGCACGATCTGGCCGGGGGCAGCGGCCGCCTTGACGAGTGCGCCGCCGACCACCAAGGACTCCTTGTTCGCCAGCGCCAGGGTCGACCCCGCCGCCAGCGCGGCCAGGGTGGGACGCAGACCGACGGACCCGGTGATGCCGTTGAGGACGACGTCGCTGCCGCGTCCGGCCACCTCGGCGGCGGCCTGCGGACCGGCCAGCACCTCGACCTCGGCCGCGCCGGGCCCCATGGCTCCGCGCAGGGCCTCGCGCAGCGCGTCCGCCCGGCCGGCGTCGGCCACCGCGACGGCACGCACCCCGTACCGGGCCGCCTGGGCGGCCAGGGCGTCCACGTCGGACCCTCCGGCGCTGAGCGCCTCGACGACGAAGCGTCCCGGGTGGGCGTCGACGACGTCGAGGGCCTGCGTGCCGATCGATCCGGTGGAACCGAGCAGGGTCAGGGTGCGTGCGGCGTGGGGCATGGCCCCATCATCCCAGGTCACTCGACCCCGAGGAGCACCTCGATCGCCCGGGCCAGGAACTTGTCCACGGGCCCTTCGGCGTAGGCGTCCTTGCCCTTGGCGCGGCTGAACGTGGCCGACCGCAGCTCGGCCGCCGTCAGCGGCTCCTGGCGGTCGAAGTACCCCACGAGCCGGTCGCACAGCGCGTCGACGTCGTCCATGTCGTAGCCCTGCTGGCCGCGCTCGGCCGGGGCGAACTTCTGACCGTCGGGCCGACCGAGGCGGCCGTACAGCGTGCGGGCCCGCTCGGCCAGCGCGGCCATCCAGGCCTCCTGCCCGTGGCCGTTGACGAAGTCGGCCCGCTGCCGGGCGATGAAGGCGCCCTCCAGGCGGTCCAGCGCCGCGTCGACCTCATGGGTGTTGTAGCCACCGCGCACCAGGTCGAAGGTGGACGCCGCGACGTCCGCGTTCGTCATCGGCTCGGGGGTCTGCCCCTCGTACGCCTGACGGGCGTGGTCGAAGAACTCGTCGACCTCGTCCGGGTCGTAACCCTGTCGCATCTTCGACACGGTGGAAAAGAGCGTGCTCACTCGTCGTCGTCCTCCTCGGCGGCCAGCTGCCCGCAGGCGCCGTCGATGTCGCTCCCGCGGGTGTCACGGATCGTGGTCGGGATTCCGTGCCCGCGCAATCGTGCCACGAACTCGTCCTCCACGGAACGGTCGGACGCCGTCCAGATCGAGCCGGGGGTCGGATTGAGCGGGATCGGGTTGACGTGCACCCAGCCCCTGCCGCGAGCGTTGAGCTTCTCCGCGAGCAGGTCGGCACGCCAGCCGTGGTCGTTCATGTCCTTGATGAGCGCGTACTCGATGGACACGCGCCGGCCGGTCACCTCGTAGTAGTGCCGCGCAGCGTCGATCGCCTCGTCGACGCTCCAGCGCGTGTTGATCGGCACCAGCTCGCTGCGCAGGTCGTCGTCCGGCGCGTGCAGCGACAGGGCGAGCGTCACGGGGATGCCGAGGTCGGCGAGCTTGCGCATCGCGGGCACCAGACCGACGGTCGACACGGTGATGTTGCGCGCCGACATGCCGAACCCCTCGGGGGCGGGCGCCACCAGGGCCTTGACCGTCTCGATGACGGCGCGCGGGTTCGCCAGCGGCTCCCCCATCCCCATGAACACGAGGTTGTTCAGGCGGGCGGGGCCGCCCGGGATCTCCCCGCGGTCCAGCGCACGGAAGGCGTCCCGGACCTGCTCGAGGATCTCGGCCGTCGACAGGTTGCGGGTCAGCCCGAGCTGACCCGTGGCGCAGAACGGGCACGCCATGCCGCACCCCGCCTGCGAGGACACGCACAGCGTGGTCCGGTGCGGATAGCGCATCAGCACCGACTCGACCTTGGCGTCGTCGAACAGGTGCCACAACGTCTTGACGGTGGTGCCGCCGTCGGCCTCCATCCGCCGGGTGGGGCGGATCAGCGGCGGGAACATCGTCTCCGCCAGCTGGTCCCGGGTGGCCTTGGGCAGGTCGGTCATCTCCGACGGGTCGGAGGTGAAGTGCGTGAAGTAGTGCGCGGCGAGCTGCTTGGCGCGGAACGGCTTCTCGCCCATCTCGGCGACCGAGGCGACGCGCTCGGCGGGGGTGAGGTCCGCGAAGTGCTTCGGCGGCTTGCCGCGACGGCGGGGCGCCATCTGCAGCGGCATCGGCGCGGTCTCGTCGGAGGGCCGCACCGCGGGGATGCCGAGGTCGGCGCCGGCCCCGGTGGGGGCGTTCGGTGGTGCCATGAGTAGTTCCTTCGCAGCTCAGACCGTGGCGGCCATGACCAGGTAGACGAACGGGGCGGTGACGACCAGGGAGTCCAGGCGGTCGAGGACGCCGCCGTGGCCGGGCAGCAGCGACCCCATGTCCTTCAGGTCGAGATCACGCTTGATCAGGGACTCCGCCAGGTCGCCGGCCGTCGCGGTGACCGCGGTGAGGACGCCGAGGCCGATGCCGAGCCACCACGGGGCGTCCAGCACGAACAGCGCTCCGACGATCCCCACCGTGGTGGTCAGGGCCACCGAGCCGGCCAGCCCCTCCCAGCTCTTCTTGGGACTGACCGAGGGTGCCATGGGATGGCGCCCGAAGAACACCCCGGAGGCGTAGCCGCCGACGTCGTTCGCGACGGCCAGCAGGACGAAGAGCGCCACCCGCAGCTCGCCGTCCGGCTGGTCCAGGATGAGCATCACGAAGCCCGCCATGAACGGCAGGTACGTCGCGGCGAACACGCCGGCGGCCGCGTCCCGCAGCGCTCGTGGGCCGGAGCCGTCCAGCACCCGCCAGACCACGACGGCGCCGACGGTGAGCATGAACGCCACCAGCAGCGCCTCGGGCCCGGCGGCGTACGCCGACACGGCCATACCGGCCCCGCCCACGAGCAGCGGGGTCAGCGGGATCTGGATCGCACGCCGGGCGAAGGCGACGCGCAGCTCCCACAGGGCTGCGCTCTGGGCCAGGACCGCGAACGCCACGAAGGGCTCGGGCCGGAACCAGAGCGAGGCGGCGAGCAGCAGGAGCAGCCCGAGCCCGACCGCGACGGCGGCGGGGAGGTTGCGTCCGGCTCGGGACGGCCGGCGCTGCGCGTCGACGGGGGACATCAGACCTCGAGCAGCTCGCTCTCCTTGTGGGCGAGCAGCTGGTCCACGAGGTCGACGTGCTTCTTGGTCAGCGCCTCGAGCTCCTTCTCCGCGCGGGCGCCCTCGTCCTCACCGACCTCGCCGTCCTTGACCGCCTTGTCGATCTGCTCCTTGGCCTTGCGGCGCACGCCACGCACGGAGATGCGCGCGTCCTCGGCCTTGGTCTTGGCGAGCTTGACGTAGTCGCGGCGACGCTCCTCGGTCAGCGTCGGCATGATGACGCGGATCGTGTTGCCGTCGTTGGACGGGTTCACACCGAGGTCGGACTCGCGCAGCGTCTTCTCGATCGCCGACATCGAGCTCTTGTCGAACGGGGAGATGAGGACGGTCCGCCCGTCGGGGATGTTGAAGGACGCCAGCTGCTGCAGGGGCGTCGGCGCGCCGTAGTAGTCCACCTCGAGCGAGGAGAACATGCCGGCGTTCGCGCGACCGGTGCGGATCGCACCGAACTGCTCCTTGGCGAACTCGATCGCCGTGTCCATCTTCTCCTCGGCCTCGAGGAGGGTGTCGTCGATCACCCGGGTGCTCCTTGCTCGTGATGGTTAGGGGGTCGGTGCACGCTCAGCGGGTGGTGACGGAGGTCCCGATCTTCTCGCCGAGCAGTGCACGGGTCACGTTACCGGTCTCCTCCAGGCCGAAGACACGCATGTGCACGTCGTTGTCGCGGCACATCGACAGGGCCGTGGCGTCCATCACGTTCAGTCCGCGCACGAGGGCGTCCGTGTAGGTGAGGTGCTCGAGCCGCTCGGCCGACGCGTCGGTGCGGGGGTCGGCGGTGTAGACACCGTCGACGCCGTTCTTGCCCATGAGGACCTCGTCGCAGTGCGTCTCCAGGGCGCGCTGCACCGAGACCGTGTCGGTGGAGAAGTACGGCATGCCGGCGCCGGCGCCGAAGATGACCACGCGGCCCTTCTCCAGGTGGCGCATGGCACGCAGCGGGATGTACGGCTCGGCGACCTGGCCCATCGTGATCGCCGTCTGGACCCGCGTCTTGACGCCGTCCTGCTCGAGGAAGTCCTGCAGCGCCAGACAGTTCATCACCGTGCCCAGCATGCCCATGTAGTCCGCGCGGGCCCGGTCCAGACCGGCACGGGACAGCTCGGCGCCGCGGAAGAAGTTCCCGCCGCCGACGACGATGGCGACCTGCACGCCCTGGCGCACGGCCTCACCGATCTCCTGGGCGACCCGGCGCACGACGTCGCTGGCCAGACCGACGGCGCCGCCGCCGAACGTCTCACCGGACAGCTTGAGCAGCACCCGCCGGGTGTCGGCGTCCTTCGGCGGGACGTGCCCGGTCACGATCTGGTCCTGGTCGAAGTGCGTCATGCCACCGTCCGTCTCGTCGTCGTCCGGGTCGCCCCGTACGGGTCCCTCTCCTGGCGCATCCTGGCATCGGATGCCGTCGTCCGCCCGGGGAGGTACCGGGAGCGGACGCACGACGGCCCGGCCGCATCCGTCGCCGGTGCGGCCGGGCCGTGGTCACATCAGTTGCCGACGCGGAAGCGCACGAAGCCGAGCAGCTGGCCGCCCGCCGCCTCGACGTGCTTGCCGACGGTCGTCTTGGTGTCCTTCGCCAGCGGCTGGTCCACCAGCACGGCCTCCTTGAAGAAGCCGTTGAGGCGACCCTCGACGATCTTCGGCAGCGCGGCCTCGGGCTTGCCCTCGGCGATCGACCGCTCGCGGGCGATCTCGCGCTCCTTCTCGACGATGTCGGCGGGGACGTCGTCGCGGGTCAGGTACTGCGGGGCCAGCGCGGCGATGTGCTGGGCCACGTCCTTGGCGACCTCCTCGCCCGCGGCGTCCGTCACGACCAGGACGCCGATCGACGGCGGCAGGTCCTTGGCGGTCTTGTGCAGGTAGGCGGTGACCTTCGGGCCCTCGACGCGCGCGACGCGGCGCAGCACGACCTTCTCACCCATGGTGGCGCCCTGGGCGGCGATCGTGTCGGCGACCGTGCTGTCACCGGCCGGGGCGGCCAGGGCCGACTCGGCGTCGGTGGCACCCGCGGCCGCGGCGGCCTGCAGCACCGTGTCGGCCAGCGCGACGAAGTTCTCGTTCTTGACGACGAAGTCCGTCTCCGCGTTCAGCTCGACCATCGTGGCGACCTGGCCGTCGGCAGCGTCGGTGATCGTCGCCGCGACGAGACCCTCGGAGGCGGTGTTGCCCTCGCGCTTGGCCGCCTTGGCCAGGCCCTTCTTGCGGATGATCTCGATGGCCTGGTCCGTGTTGCCGTCGGCCGCGTCGAGCGCCTTCTTGACGTCGAGCATGCCGGCGCCGGTGCGCTCACGCAGGGCCTTGATGTCAGCGGCGGTGTAGTTCGCCATGGGGGATGTCCTCCGTGCTGGTGTGCGGTGGGCGGTGAGGCGGCGGGCCGGTCGTCGTGACGACCGGCCCGCCGCGGCTCACTCGGACTTCTCGGTCTTGGCCTCGGCCTCGGGCTCGGCCACGGCGACGGCCTCGGCGGCCGGAGCGGCGTCGGCACCCGGGGCGACGGCGTCCCCGGAGCCCGTGGCACCCTCGATCGCGGCGGCGCCCTCGGCCGGCGCGACCGGCTGCGCGGCGTCGGCGGCCTGGTCGCCCTCGGCGCCGGCGAGGAGCTCGCGCTCCCACTCGGCCAGCGGCTCGGACTCCTCGGGGGCCGACTCGCCCTTCTTGCCGGAGGCGCGCTGCATGAGGCCCTCGGCGACGGCGTCCGCGATCACGCGGGTGAGCAGCGTGACGGAGCGGATGGCGTCGTCGTTGCCCGGGATGGCGTAGTCGACCAGGTCGGGGTCGCAGTTCGTGTCGAGGATCGCCACGACGGGGATGCCCAGCTTGCGGGCCTCGTCGACGGCGAGGTGCTCCTTGTTGGTGTCCACGATCCACACGGCCGACGGCGTCTTGGCCATGTCGCGGATACCGCCCAGCGTGCGCGAGAGCTTGTCCTTCTCGCGGCGCAGGACCAGGAGCTCCTTCTTCGTCAGGCCGGAACCGGCGACGTCGTCGAAGTCGATCTCCTCGAGCTCCTTGAGGCGCTGGAGACGCTTGTGCACGGTGGTGAAGTTCGTCAGCATGCCACCGAGCCAGCGGTGGTTGACGTACGGCATCCCCACACGCGAGGACTGCTCGGCGATGGCCTCCTGGGCCTGCTTCTTGGTGCCGACGAACAGGATCGTGCCGCCGTGGGCGACCGTCTCCTTGACGAACTCGTAGGAGCGGTCGATGTACGACAGCGACTGCTGCAGGTCGACGATGTAGATGCCGTTGCGCTCGGTGAAGATGAAGCGCTTCATCTTCGGGTTCCAACGGCGGGTCTGGTGCCCGAAGTGGACACCGCTCTCGAGGAGCTGACGCATGGTCACGACGGCCATGGCTGGTCCTTTCGCCGTGCGGCCCGGGATCCACCCGGTGCCGCACGCATCGGGCGACCGCCGACGTCGTCGACGGTCGCAGGTGCTTCGGTTGTCGGTGGTGGGCATCGGGCCCGGCCACCCCTGGCGCCACGCCGCCCCGGCACCGCACCCGTGGGATGCGGACCGCTGCCGTGGTGGCGGTGCCCGACGATCCCTGGGGGACCGTGCCGGGCACCACGTGACGCGCGATGTCGACCCTCCGCGCCGGACCGCGTCTCGCGCACGCGTCGACGACGCGAGGAACGAGGCGGGAGCGGACACGACTGGTCGCAGCCAGCAGTCTACCCGACACGACCGCGACCGACGGACGGTCGCCGGGGTGTTCTCGCGCACGTCGGCGGCCACGCCCCGTCCGCCTCGTCCACAGTCTCCGGGAGGCGGCGGAGCATCGGCGCGCCCCGCCACGGCACGGTGTCGTCATGGCTCCGCACCGCCCCCCGGCCCGCCGCGCACGAGGACGCACCACGGTGTCGCGCGCGGCGGTGGTGGTCCTGCTGTCGGCGCTCGTCCTCGGGGTCGTACCGGCCGGCCCCGCCCCCACGCCGTCGGCCGCCGTGTCGCGCGCCGGCGCGGCTCTCTCCCCCGGGCTCGTCTCCTCACCCCTGCCCGCCGGGCCGTGGGAGCTGCCACACCCGGGTCCGGTGCTGGCGCAGGCCGACCTGCCGGCCGAGCCGTGGCGACCCGGTCACCGGGGCGTCGACCTGGCGGCCGACCCCGGCGATCTGGTCCGGGCGCCCGCGACGGGCCGGGTCGTCTTCGCCGGCCGGGTCGGCGACAAACCCGTGGTCGTGGTCCGTCACGGGGAGCTGCGGTCGACGTTCGAACCCGCGACCGCGCTCGGCGCGGTGGGCGACCACGTCGACCGCGGCTCCCCCGTCGCCGTCGTCGCCGCGGACGCCCGGTCGCACTGCGGCCGGCAGGGTTGCCTGCACTGGGGCGTCCGGCGCGGTGACCGCTACCTCGACCCGCTGCTCCTCGTCGGCCTCGCGGCACCCGTGGTGCTGCTGCCACGAGGGTGAGCGGCTCGCCGGCCCCTCACGCCCGGGGGAACGCCTGCTCGAAGACCCGGCGCAGCCGTTCGGCGTCCACGTGCGTGTAGCGCTGCGTCGTGCCCAGGTCGGCGTGGCCCAGCACCTCCTGCACCGAGCGCAGGTCGGACCCGCCGGCCAGCAGGTGCGTCGCGGCCGAGTGCCGCAGGGCGTGCGGCGCGACGTCGTCGACCTCGGCCCGGTCCGCCAGCCGGTGCACGGCGTCGCGGGCCTGGCGCTGTCCCCAGCGACCACCGCGGTCGCCGAGGAAGAGCGCCGTCGGGGAGTCCGCCCGGACGAGCTCCGGCCGTCCCTCGGCGAGCCAAGCCCGCAGCGCCCGCGCCGCGGGGACACCGAAGGGGACGACACGCTCCTTTCCCCCCTTGCCGAGCACCCGGACGATCCGTTCGGCGACGTCCACGTCCGTGGTGTCGACCGCCGTGAGCTCGCCCACGCGAACGCCGGACCCGTAGAGGAGCTCGGCCGCCGCCCACGCCCGCAACGCAGCCGGCCGGTCCTCGGGCTCGGCCGCCTCCGCGTCCGATCGCGCGGTGTCGAGCAACCGGGCGGCGGCCTGCGTCGACAGCACGGTCGGCAGCGTCCGCGGGACGCGCGGGTTGGCCAGCCGCGCCGACGGGTCGTGGGCGAGGAGTCCCTCGTGGTGCGCCCAGCGCAGGAAGGCCCGCGCCGCCGCCCCCCGGCGGGCCAGGGTCGCCCGGGCCAGGCCCCGGTCCGCCTGGGCACCCAGCCAACCGCGCAGCATCGTCAGGTCGACCCCGTCCAGGTCGGCCGCACCGTGCCGGACGGCGTACCGGAGCAGCGCGGTGACGTCGGCGCGGTAGGCGCGACGGGTGTGCGCCGAGTGTCCCTGCCGCGTGGCCAGGTGCCGCGAGAAGTCGTCCACCGCGCCGGCGAGCGCGGTGGGCAGCGGCGGGACGTCCGGGTCGGTCATCGGGGTCAGTCTGCCCCGCGACGGCACGGTGACGCCGCAGGTCGTCCGGCGTTTCCTCCCGTGGACGCGGCGACCCTCGGACCTCACCGGACCCACGACCACCGACCCGCGTCGCAGCGTGCCAGTCCGCGGCGCTCGAACCCTCCCAGCAGCGTCAGCACCCGTCGGGGGGAGAGCCCGGCGCTGCGGGCGAGGCCGTCGACCGTGGCGCCCGAGCGCAGGGGCAGGGCGTCCCGCAGCATCCGCTCGTCCGGCCCGAGCTCGCCGAGGAGGTCGTCGCCGTCCGCCGGGCCGTCGGGCTCGGCGTCATGGCCGATCCGGCCGGCCAGCTCGGCCACCTCCGCCGCCGAGGTCACACAGACGGCGGCACCGTCCCGCAGCAGGCCGTGGCACCCCGCGGACGCCATCGACGTCACCGGTCCCGGCACCGCTCCGAGCGGGCGCAGCAGGTCCGCCGCCCGGCGCGCCGTCGACAGCGCGCCGGACCGTCGGGCCGCCTCCACGACGACGGTGGCCCTCGTCAGCGCCGCGATGAGCCGGTTGCGGGCGAGGAACCGCTGGCGGAAGGGCGCCGACCCCGGCGGGACCTCGCTGAGCACCGCACCGCCGTCGTCGACCGTACGGCGCAGCAACCCGTCGTTGCCCTGGGGGTAGTACCGGTCCACACCTCCGGCGAGCACGGCGCAGGTGGTCCCGGCGGCCGCGAGCGCCCCGCGGTGCGCGGAGGCGTCGATGCCGTACGCGCCGCCGGACACGACCGTGAACCCCCGGTCGGCGAGCCCCGCGGCGAGCTCCTCGGTGACACGCTCGCCGTACCTGGTCGAGGCGCGCGACCCGACCAGCGCCACCGAGCGCTCGGCCCAGGCGGCCACGTCGGCACGTCCGCGCACCCACAGGGCGAACGGCGCCGTCGGGCCGAGGTCCGCGAACGCGGCCGGCCAGTGCGGGTCGTCCCGGGTGACCAGCGCTCCACCGCACCGCTCGAGGACCCGGAGCTCGCGGCGCGGGTCGAGGCTGTCCAGTCGGGGTGCCCAGCGCCGGACGGCGGCAGCGAGCCGCGACACCGCGTCGGCTCCGTCCCGGACACCCGGGGACGGGCCACCTGGCACCGTCGGCGACTCCGGGAGGGGCAGCCGGTCGATCCGGGCGGCCCGCCACGCCCCGGCCGGGTCGGTCGCGGCGTCGACGAGCCAGCGCAGTGCGCCGGCGGCACCGAGGTGCTCGACGAGTGCGCCGGCCACGACGTCCCCGGGTTCGGCGACCCGGCTCCAGGCGGCGGCCGCCAGCACCGGGTCGTCGAGGTCGAAGCGCACGGCGGGCCGGGACGGCGACGTGGAGCCGCGGCGCGGTTCAGCCACGGGGTCCTGCCGATCTGAGCGCCAGCGCGGTGTCCACGTCGGCCCGGCCGGGCAGGTCGCGCCCGTCGAGGTCGGCCACGGTCCACGCGACGCGCAGCACCCGGTGGGCGCCGCGCAGGGACAGCCCGCCGTCGTCGACCAGCCGTTCGACGGGACCGAGCACGGCACGTTCCTTCCCCAGCCTGTCGTGCAGCCAGGGTCCGGGCAGCTCGGCGTTGGTGCGCCACGGGGTGCCGCGCAGCCGCTCCCGGGCCCGCCCACGCGCGACGGCGACACGGTCCGCGACGACGCGGGTCGACTCACCCGCCCCGCCGAGCAGTCGGTCGGCACGGCTGGGGCCCGTGACGTGCACCCGGAGGTCCACCCGGTCGAGCAGAGGGCCGGAGAGCCGCGCCAGGTAGCGACGTCGCGCGGTCACCGTGCACGTGCAGTCCTGGCCCGCACGGGTGTCGGACATGCCGCACGGGCAGGGGTTGGCGGCGAGCACGAGCTGGAACCGGGCCGGGTAGCGGGCGGCGCCCCCGCTGCGGTGGAGCACCAGCTCACCGGACTCCAGGGGCTGCCGCAGGGTCTGCAGCACCCGGGGCGAGAACTCGGGCGCCTCGTCGAGAGAACGAGACTGACACTCGACCAGCAAGAAGAGCCCCCGCGACGGTTGCAGCCGTCCGGGGGCATGGCCGGGAGGTAGCCCGACTTGAGTCACCTTACTGCGCACGCACCCACTCGCGACATCCTGACGAGCCTCGCCCGCGCTGGCTGGGGAGACCTCGCAGGCGCCGAGCACAAGGGCACCAGGGCCCTGCTCCGCGCCCTTGTCGACCTCCTGCCCTACGGCTCCGGCGAAGGACTGGTGACCGCCCCGCAGCTCGCCGACGTCTCGGGCTACTCCGAGCGCTGGGTCCGCTCCCGCCTCCTCGAACTCGAACGAGTTGGCCTGATCCTCTGGCAGCGCGGCGGAGTCGTGGCCGGTCGCTGCGTCCCGTCCCACATCCGCATCGTCAAGAGCGCCGTCCTGGCCCTGATCGGCATGGCCCGCAAGGTCAAGGACTCAGCGGTCGGCGTCCGTCGCCGCCTGACTCAGGAGCGCATCGCCGGCCTGTCCTACGTCGTGGGGCGACGACGCTCGTCCATCCGGAACCAGGTGCAGGCCTCCTCCCCTACTCGGGGAAGCCTCCCGGCGGTTCCCCGCCGTGCTTCTTCGGCTGACGACGAGTGCGAGCACGGCGACCCGCGAGGGTCGCGGTACTGCGCGCTGTGCCGCCACAGCCTTCCCGCCTGAACCACCAACCACACCAAGGAGAACAAGATGAGCATCCCCCAAACCCAGCAGCACTCTCCCGAGGCCGAGACCGCCTACCTCCACCTCGCCGAGGTCATGGCCGAGGCGAACAAGACCATCACCTTCGCCGGCCTGACCACTGGGAGCATCTCCCCCGACGTCGCGCGGGAGGCCTCCGACCGGGCCGTGCGCCGCGCCACCGTGGCCTACAAGCGCCTGCTGGCCGACAGCGACGACGAGAAGATCGAGAAGGTCCTCGCTCAGATCCTGGCCGAGCTCACCGTGTCGACTGCCGCCACCTGGGTCGACATGTTCCACGACGCGATCTTCAACACGCCCCGGAGCCACGATCAGTGAGCCACACCCGCATCAACCCCGACTCCCGGCCCGTCCTGCTGACCATCGCCGCCGGCACCGGACTCGTATTCCTCGCTTCGTTCGCGCTGTCCTTCAATGCACTCGTCGACGTCTCCAGTTGGGCCAGTGTCCCCGCCTACCTCGCGCCCGCCGTACCGGTGATGCTCGACGTCGCCCTGATCGTCTACAGCCTGTCCGCTCTCGTCCGACGAGCCCGGGGACAGTCGGCACGGTTCTCCTGGTTCCTCCTGACCTTCTTCACCACAGTGTCGCTGCTCGGAAACGCCGCACACTCCCTTGGCGTCCCCGAGCTCGCTCAGCCAGTCGTCGGGACCGTCGTCGTCGCACTCGCACCGGTCGCAGCTCTCGCGGCCCTGGAGAACCTGGCGGGCCTGATCGTGGCCTCGCCGCAGGCTCGCGCTCGCCTAGCCAACGGGGACGGCATTGACTCCCCGAACAACGTCGTTCTACTCCACGAGCAGTCCGACGTAGAGGCCGACGAACTCGACCTACTCGGGACACTCGCCAGCGACCACCCCCAGTCCAAGCGCACCCGCGACAACCTCGTCACGATCATGGAGATGAGGCGCGGGGGCGCACGGCTTGCCGACATCGCCGAGTCGGTGGGCATGTCCACCACCCTGGTGAAGACTGCTCTCCGGGACATGCAAGCCGCTGGGCTGATGCGTCCTGCGTAATGCGAGGTCAGGCCGACAGCAGCACCGAATCCACGCGATCCGCCGCGTCCTGCGGCGCCTCGTGCTCCCAAACTCGAAGCACGGTCCACCCAGCAGCAGCAAGGTCGGCATCGCTACGCCTATCACGCTCAACGTTCCCCCGAAGCTTCTCTGCCCACCAGTCAGAGTTGGTGCGGGGCGCTCGAAGGTGCTCGGGGCATGAGTGCCAGAAGCAGCCATCGACGAAGACGACAAGTCGAGCGCGGGGGAAGACGAGGTCTGGACGACGACGGCCCGGAAGTACGGCCCGGTCCACGAAGTACCGACGCCCCCGCCGGTGAAGCTCACGCCGCAGAGCGAGCTCGGGCTTGGTGTCGCGTGACCGCACCTGAGCCATGCGAGCGCTGACGACGGGATCGACTCGCCGTGACACCTGCTCCTGACTCATGATTACAGCATGCCTCGTCAGGGGGTCGCTTGGGGAACGCCACCGAGTCTCGATCTCAAGAACTCTGCAATCTCCTGCTCGATGTCGGCCGCCGACTCCTTGCGATCCGTCTCCCCCAGAGACCACGCCCTGCCCGGGTGGATGGTGTCCCACCGCGAACGAATGCCCGTTGCGCGCTCCTTGCCCGGCGGATTCTTCCCAAAGCCGTCGACCAGCGCATTCCACACCGGGCGATAACGAGAGATCAGCAAGGATTCCCCTAGCGGAATCCAAACGTCGTCGAGCACCAGCCAGCGAGCATAGAAGTCATCGATAGAAAGGTTTGTTGCCGCCTCGACACTCTTCCGGTGTTGACCCAGTCGCGAAGAAAGCGCCTTCGTGCCAGCCACCTTTATGTCTACCCCTTTGCGGCCGCCCTTAGGGATGGCTTTTCCTACATACATCGGGTGCAGGAGCCCGTCAGGGGTATTGAGCGCCGCGAGATCGACGTAAGCGGGGTGCGGCAGATTGTCACCCGTATAGTAGATCGCATAGCACCCTGCACCCTGAAAAGTTCCAACCTTCGCCAGGGGTACGGCATCTGAAAGGACCAGGCGAGTGACAATTGATTCGGCCAGATTATCGATTGCCAACGGATTGAACGGGTGCGGATCATTTGTTGTCATGCGACACGCTCCGCATCGCGTCGAACATTCGCGGCAATCTTGTGACCTTCGGCGAGGACGATATGCTCGGCAACACTACTCGCCACCTTCTCCGCCAGGAGAACCGGTACGGCATTGCCGAGCTGGCGCATGGCCTCGCCCCAAGCCCCATGTAACTCGTAGCGGTCCGGGAACGTCTGGATTCGCGCTGCCTCGCGGATGGAGTAGTAGCGAAGGGACCCGTCCAAGCGGACCAGCATGTTCTCGCCCCCCGGAACGCCGTGGCCGCCAGCCTTGAGGGCCTTGGAAGGCATGTCAAGCGGGCTTCCGGTGTGGCCAGCGTACGAGCGCGCCCCGGGCTGGTGCCTGTGGTTCAGGTAGCCACGAGTACCATTCGCACCGGGCTCAGGTAGGTCTGCGATCGCGTCCCTCACGGTGCGCCAAGGCATAAGGAGCGTAGAGCGCTCGGCGGTCTTCAACTCGGCAATCTTACGCGCCGACCGCGCCGGAGGATCAGGCCGCTTGGAAGTGGGGATCTGGTGGCGGTCCCAGTACGCCCCTGTGACCCACTGATCGTAGAGGAGTGCATCGTAGGAGTGCGTTGCGCTCGGGAACTTCCAGTCTGCCTTCATGTCGTCGCGGAACCCGACAATGAACACCCGGTGCCGCTGCTGAGGGACGCCGTAGTCCGCAGCATTGACTACCGTCGAGGCGACCTTGTACTTGAGACCGTCGTACTCGCCAGTGTGCTCCGCCTGGAGTCGCTGGAGGTGCTCGAACCAAGACTCACCGTCGCGAGCAATCATCTCCGGCATTTCCATGCGCAAGAGAATGTACTGGAAGTAATTGGCGAAAGCGGAACGCGTAAGTCCCTTGACGTTCTCGATAAGAAACGCCTTCGGTCGAAGCGTGGCGATCACTTCGGCTGTGGCTGGGAACATATCGCGCTGGTCGTCGTGCGCGCGCGACTTACCGCCCATACTAAACGGCTGGCACGGCGGCCCGCCCGCCACGAGATCCACGTCCCTGACGCCCGACCAGTCGACAGCGCGGACGTCGCCCTCCATCACTTCCCAGCCCTGCACCAGGGGGTGACCGGTCGCTCGGTTCTCGCGCACTGTGTCGCATGCCCAGCGGTCCCACTCGACGACGGCGGCGGGCTCGAATCCCGCTAACTCGCACCCGAGGGCGAGTCCACCGGCACCGGCAAAGAGCTCTACGGATCGCATGACGCCAGACTCTACTGGAGAGGTCCGACACGACCCCACGTGGCACGCCAGGTAGGACGCCTAGACCCGCTGGCTCACCTGGACCCGGTCAACCACTCGATGGCAGTCGCAACAACCTCCTCCGGGCCACCGTCCCGAACCGCGAGGGGGTCAGAGCCGTCCTCCCACGCACGCCGGCTGCCGAACATGGACGCACCCTCCGCCGTTAGAGCGATCACGGCACCATCGTTCCGGTCGACGGTGGCGACCATCACGTCTCCCCCGGTGTTCTCGACGACCACGCCCGCCCCAGTCGCCCTCGCGACACGGTCTCCGATCGCGGCCACACCTTGCCGTCGAGCCTTGCCCTCTTCCCGCACACGCTCCGATGCGGTTTCGGCGGCATAGGTCACAGTCACGTCTGCATTCATAACGCCAACCCTAGCGATGGCGGATGACAACCGCACCCCTCGGCTACCGACGATCCCCTACACGATGCCCCCGGGGATTTCCTCCGGGTGTCACAGAGCATCAAGACGCTCGATCGCGTTGAATCCCCAAGACAATCCTTTCGACACGAGCACGCGTCTGGTCGTCGTCATGATCAACATCGGGTCGACACACCAGGATCAGCTCATCGGCGTCTCGATGGCCGTGCAGGTCGACGACGTGACCAAGCACAGGACGATCGGGGGAAATATAGATGCCCAGTTCCGCAAGCTTCGCCATCAATCGACTCAGATCCTCCTCCCGAGTGGATCGGTGACTGTCCGGGAGAAGTCCACCCCCTAGATCCCACGCATCGCGAGTCGCCGCACCCGGCCGCACCACAACCCCGACACCAGCAGTTTCATCAACATGCGCCTGATGACTGAGCGAATCTCCGTAGAACGAAGTCACGCTCGAACCAACGTCATTCTCATTCTTTGAAGACTCTGCCGTCATGATTCTCCTAATCCATCTTGGGCGGGCACAGTGTACGTGAGACGTCGACGCCACGACCAAACGCCTGCACCTCGCCCCAAGGACGGAACGGGAGCAGCATCGCGGGGCAGACTTCACCCGCCCGCCCCGCGCGGCGTCACGGCCGAGTGAGTATCGTCAGTTCAACTGTTCCCACGGGCTAACACGACGGCGACTGTCGTCAGGAGGTCGGGGTAAGCGTGAACCTAAAAGAAGCATGCTCGAACTACCACAAGGCCATCAAGCATTGCGATAATCTAGTATCCGTCCACCGCAAATCCGGAGGATTGAAGCGCGGTCGACGCCACGAGGAGATCTCACTCAATCGTGCGGTGATCGTGATGTCGATGGCGACATGGCAGGCTGTGGTACAAGACTTGACGATTGCGTGCATTGACATGTCCGAGCCTCGGCCTGGCGGGCCGATTGATTCTGCTGCCTGGGGAGTCTTGACCGGCCCTACAAGGAAAGCGGTCGGCGACTTCGCGACGCCGAACTGGCAGAACACCCGCAAACTTATGGTCGGGGCCGGATTTGATCCTCGCCCGCACTGGACCTGGCTTGGGTCCAAGGGGGCAAGGATCAGTCCAGATATCGTAGGTAGGCGCCTCGATGAGTGGTTAAAGGTTCGGCACGCTATTGCGCATGGCCACGACAAGCTGCCTGCCGTATCGGTACTCGACGCAATAAAGCACTCAGGCGCGCCATCGTCGGATGACTTCAACCTCAGGTTGATTGATGCCAAGAACTGCATTCGATTCGTGCGGAGAATTACCGGTGCGACAGGCGAGGGCATGGCTGCGCATCTCGGCGTCTCGAACCCCCCGTGGTAAATGCGGAACCCACTTTGATATCCCCCAAGGCGTGGGGCCACGACCCCTCTCTTGCTCCTTTCCTACCGTCCCGTGTTACCGCCTCAGGGTGCGCCACGGCTACAAACTCGCTGAGACGAATAGCAGTAACCCCATTCAACCTGACCAGAGTTGCCCCTCCAGGAGCTCTGTGAGGTCGATGCTGGCGCTATCGCGCCGTGTAGGTCTTGCCGTCGAGGCCGCCCGTCTCGGCGAGCTGGCCAGGTGCGAGATGGTCACGCACATGCGACGCGGCCAGGTCCGCACGGATCGTCCATTCCGACCTCACGCCGGCTATCGGCGCGATGACTCGCGTGCTCATGCCCTCCCCGGCCGGCATCGCCACAACCTCGCGACGCTCGTCACGGTCGAGGGTCAGCGGCCGCTCACCCAGCACGTCGGCAAGGTAGGCGACGCGGTCGACATCGGCTGCCAAGGGTGTCCTCGATGCATCGGGCAGGTCGACAAGCACGGCATCGAGCTCTGGTACGGCCGTGACCTCATGCCGCTGCTCGGCTAACGACGTGGCAGGACTTCGAGCAGGCGATCGAGCGAGCGAAGATCAGCGCTAGCAGCCAGGACGTGCCTGTGACCAGCAACTTTACGGGCGCCCGTAAGGTTTCTGGGGCGCGTGGCCCGGAGCAGTCCGACGTCCTCATGACGCGGCACGCGGCCTACCTGGTCGCGATGAACTGCGACCCGTGCGCGGCCGAGGTCGTCGCTGCTTGCTCAGGCCCCGGACGCCTGGACTCCGGCGATGCGACTTGCGCCACTGCGGGGCAGGGCCGCCGTGTGGGGGTCCGTCCATAGAGTGAGCATCGCCCAGCACGAGGAAGGGAGCAGGTACACGAACGGGGCGAACAGCCCCTCCGTTACGCCGCGCGACAGCGGCCCGAGTGAGAAGGATTGACGAACAACACCAGCACCCTGACCCCGGACGTCGCCCGTGCGTACCGCAGCATCCTCCGATTCGCCGAACTCAACCGTGATGGATCGGGGGCGCGAGAACTGGTTCTCCGGTCCCTGGATGCCCTCGATGGCACGGGCACCCTGCCGAACAGCTCCGGCGTGCGAGAACTCGTCGAACGAGGGTTCCTCCAGCAGCTCAGCACCAGGACCTATCGATTGGCCATCCCGAACCCGGACGCCGAGGCCTCGGACGACGACACCGAGGTTCCCGAGCCCCTACGCACGGGGGACGAGCGCTCCGGCATCAGCGGGGACAGGCATCCCATCGAGAAGATCGAGGCCCGCCGCCCCCTGCGCGTCAAGGGGAAGCGGAGGGTCGCCGCGTGAACTACGTCAAGATGATCGGCCAATGGGATGAGGACCTGGCCACCAACCTGAACGCCGGCCTGGAGCACCGCGTGCTCGCGTGGGCACGTCTCCGGCTGGAGCGCACGGGCCACGCACACTTCGACAAGGGCGAGCTTCTCCGCGTCCTGGAGGTCGTGAACCCTCGCACGGGCGAGCTGTCGCCGGTCAACGCCCGGACGCTCGACCGCACCGTGAACGCCCTCGTCGACCAGGGACTCCTCCTGCCGGCGTCGGGGCGCCGGTGCCTGCGCCCGGTCGGGTGCGAGCAGGGCGCGCGGAACGCCCCTGTGACCGAGTGCAAGCAGCCCCGCGCCACCGCAAACGAAGTCACTGGATGACTCCGTTCCGGCTGGAATGCAGTCAGAACCTGTCGCTGTTCAGGAGCGTATCCGCAGGTCAGAGATTCTTCGCCCTCTCCACCATCGTGCACCGGCGAGCTGACGCCAGTCCCAGCCCAGAGCTCACGAGACTGGCGAGGTCAACGCCGCTGCCACAGGCGTGGCCGGCCAACGGCCGGCCCACGGCCGGCCCACAGAGACTGACCGGCTGACCACCAGCGCCGCTGCCACAGGCGTGGCCGGCCAACGGCCGGCCCACAGAGACTGACCGGCTGACCACCAGCGCCGCTGCTCGCGTCGCCGGCGCGAAGATCGGCCGGCCAATCCGGGTGGAGACCCATTTCTTGTATGTGACGGACGCAACATTTCCTGCAGGGTGCAAAATGCGCTTCTCATTTCGTATATATAGTAGGAGGTTTTCTCCTCCTCACGACACGGAAGGAGAATGCAAATGTCTGCGCTCAAGAATATCGACCAGATCGGTCCCGTCGAAGCAGCTCGCATCATCGGAGTCCAAGTACAGACCCTCAGGAACTGGAGGTCCGACCGGCGCGAGGATCGACCGCATTCGGTGAAGATCAAGAACGCCGTGGTCTATGACCGGCGCGAGGTCGAAGCGTTCGCGAAGACCTACGAGGGAAACCGATGAGCCGGGACCTCGGAGCGCCGTGGGCCTTCCTGCCCGGCTATCAGATCGACGCGATGCCCGACGCCTTCTCCATCGGAGAGAAGCCCCTGCAGGCCGCTCCTGCGGCCCGCCACCACGTCGAGCGGGCACGGCAAGCCCGCGAGCTCCACGCGGCGCACAGAGCCCATGAGAGGCGCCTGTACCTGGAACGAAAGGGGTGGTCGTGATGTCAACGGCAGCGATCGTGAACCGCGTCCGGCACATCGACGTCGTCGGCCTGGAGTTCGGTCGCCTCGTCGTGCAGGAGACGTTCGTGGCACCGCACCTCAAGCGCCGGGACCAGCTCCGGCTCCTCGTCGAGTGCAGCTGCGGCCAGACCTTCAACGTCGCGGCACGACAGATCATCACCGGAGTCCGCTCGATGTGCTCGACGTGCTTTCACGAGTTCGTCGAGAAGTACGGCACGAGACCGGACAAGGAGCGCATCACTACAGAACAGGTTCATCAACTCGCGGCAGACCGCGACGCCGGCCAATCCGAGTACCTGCGCATCAGGAAGGAGCTGGGACTTTGACACTCCATCACGAGCGCATCGAACGCGTCATGCAGAACACCTCCGACATCCCCGACGACACCACCAACGACACCGAGGACACCTTCGGCGTCGAGAGCGACATCGGGTCCGACACCGAGGCCGACATCGTCGCCTCGGTCCGCCGATCCCGTCGTGGCCACTGAAGACAGCATCAACAAGGAGACATCACCGATGACGAACACCAAACAGACCACCGCCACCGAGCCGGACCCGTTCATCGACCACGGCATCCGACTTGCCGATGCCGAGGAGCGCGTCAACGAGCTCCAGGACGTCGTCGACGAGGCTCGCGAGCTGGTCCACGAGGTACGCGGCCGGATCGCAGCCAGCGACCCGAATGTGACCCCTGCTGACCTCGCCGCTGCTGCCGCCGGGGTCGAGTTCGCGGCACTCCAGCAGTACGGCGCCCTGATGTCGCAGTACAGGCTCAGGAAGTCCGCACCGTTCCGCCCCGTGGTCGCGGACTCCGTGGCCGACACCCTGACGTCCGCCCTCGGCTTCCCGGTGAAGCGCGTCGAGAGGGTGCCCGCACCGGCCAAGAAGGGCTCCACACCGGTCGCGTACGTCGTCCAGCGAGCGGGCGCCACACGCGGATGGGGTGGCCCGAAGTCCACCCACTCCTCCCTGACCGCCCAGATCGACATCACCCTGCACCGCCATGACCTGGCCTACGTCAAGGGCCTGGACACCGCCACGGTGACCGAGGTCCTGAACGAGGCTGGCATCTCGACGAGCACCTTCGGCGACTCCGGCGAGACCGACCGGATCAGTGGGTTGACTGTCTCCGCCAAGTTCCCCCACAACGACGTCAAGTCCTCGATGCTCAAGCCCGACGTGACCCACGCCGACATCCCGACCTATCCGCGTCTGGTCTTCGAGGTCAACGAGCCCAGCGCGAACAACGCGATGTACCGCTGACGGCTTGCGTTCGCCCTGAGCGAACAGACGTTCGATCGGGAAGATGAAACACACCCATGTAGTTCTCTGTTGTGATGCGGGCCACACGGGCCTGCTCAACGAGAGGAGACGAGCTATGGCCAAGGGTGATGTGCACACCTCGTGGGACGCCGACCGAGAGAAGTGGGTCAACAGGCGCGAGGGCAATGACCGGCCCTCCAGCTCTCACGATCGGGCGGACGACGCGAGCAGCCGAGGACAGGACCTCGCTCGCAACACCGGCAGCGAGTGGATCAAGCACCGCAAGGACGACGGTCGAATTCACGACCGGAACACCTACGGCAAGGACCCCTATCCGCCGAAGGGCTGACGGGTAGCACGGCAAGGCCCCACCACCGAGGGGAAGCGAGTGGTGGGGCTTCCGTGTGCCCGCGCCCACGACACGACAGAAAGCGAGCACACATGCTCCTGCGAGAGTTCTCACCTGAACAGGCACGACATGCCGAACGTGACCGCGAGGCCGGCTATCTCTGCCTCTGGTGCGGGACACCTCTGCCCGAGGAAGCGTCCTTCAACCGCACCACCTGCACCCGCGCACACAACAGGGCCCTGTCCCGCTGGCGAACGGGCACCGACTTCACGATCCGCATCGGCACCTGCGAGTCGTGCGGCTCGACCATCGACCGCTCCGGACAGCGCGGGCGGCTCCCCCGCCACTGCGATGACTGCACCCTGCCCGCCCCCACGACCCGGCCGGGCAGGTGGAAGTACAAGCCCGGAGACAGGTTCGGCTCCCTCGTACTCCTCGAACGACTGCCTTCCAGCAGGGGCGGCGCCGAGGGCCGGTTCCGATGCGACTGCGGCAACCTCCGGACCATGCGCATCAACAACGTCGCCAGCAGCTCTGTCCAGACGTGTACCAGCCCTGCCAGGCACCCCGACCCCCGCCTCGTTGAGGTACCCGCGTACGGCACCGTTCATCACCGCCTCGTGGCGGCCCGAGGACGTGCAAGCGAGCACGAGTGCGCCGTCAGCTCCTGCACCCGCTTCGCGAGCGACTGGGCCTACCGCCACGGACTCCTCGATCCCCTCGTGCAATCAAACGGAGCGAAGGACGACGGCAAGCCCTACTCCGACGACCCTGACCTCTACATGCCCCTGTGCCGACCCCACCACCAGAAGTGGGACAGGGCATGGCTCCGGCAGACCGGTAGCCCCATGGGGATCAGCCTTGCCCACGTCACGGCTCACGAGGCGACGAGCTAGAACGACGCCAAGGGTCGTTGCTCAACTCGGGGCCCTGCATGGCGTTGTGAGCGCCGTGGAGACGTTGGTCCGCTGGAGGGGCACGAGGGCAAGGCTCAGGCGCTCTCAGCGGCCTCCACGGTGTGTCTCGCGGCCTCGCGCATCTTGGCCGGTGTCCGAATCTCGACGCGCCCATAGTTGCCGGTGTAGTACTCGCGGCCATCGGCCGGTGCCATCTGCTCGAACGACAGGCCACCCAGCGAGCTGGGGTGCAGGATCGCCCTCACCCCAAGGTCGCGCAACGCCGTGTTCTTGTCCTGTGGCGTAGTCAGCGACTCCCACATCTCCCGGTACGTTCTGCCCGTTGGCGTCTCGTCCCAGCCGCTCGGCTCGCTGGGAAGTTGTTCGAGTGCGTCGAGCCTCGCTGACAACGCCTTGTGCTGCGCGCGGAAACGGTCGCGTGTCCGAGCAGTCGCGTACAACCCAGCCTGTCGATCGTCTTCGAGCTCGTCGAGGGCCCGAAGCACGTCGGCAATCTCAGTCGAGTGGTCCACTCCCGGCCGATAGGTCCGCTGCATGACTTCGACGTCGCCAACGGTGCCGAGTAGGGCCTGCTCAACCCAGCCGTCAAGACGATCGCGGCGGACACTCTTGGTCTCGTACTCGCACCGCGCCCCAGCGATGGCCTTCCGGCCGCACCGGTAGTACCGCTTCCCCCTACCGCCCGTGTAGGCGTAGAGCGGGGTCCCGCACAGGCAGTACGCGACGCCCAACAGCATCGACCGGTCCGCACGCTTCGCCGCCGCACCTGCCGGCTTCTTCCGCTCGTCGATCACGGCTTGCAGCTTCTCGAACGTCTCGCGATCGATGACCGGTTCGGCACGCTGCAACGGCAGGCCGTCGTCTCCACGCACGAGCCGAGTCGTGCGCCTCACCTTGCCGTCGTCGCCCTTGACCTTCTCCCCTACCTCCGTCCAGCCCAGCAACGTATGTGAGCGCAGCATCTTGGTGAGGTTGCCGACCCGCCAGAGCGCCCCCTTGGACTCGTTCCCCTCACGGATGCGCTGCGCATCCATCGGTGCGGGGACTCCCTGCTCGTTGAGTGAAGCGCACACCCTGTTGACGCTCTCGCCGTCGATCACGCGGGCGACGATGTCCCGCAGGGTTGCAGCCGTGTTCATCCCGTCGTCGTCCACCACGAGCCTGTAGCCCTGCCCGTCATCGGCAGGTTCGGCGCGGTAGCCGTACGGCAACCAGCCGCCGCGCCAGCGCCCCTGCCTGACGAGCTCGTTGAAGGAAGCCTTGGCCCGGAACTTGATGGTCTCCAGTTCCATTTGCCCGAACGACGCAAGGATGTTGAACAGGAACTCACCGATCGGCGTAGTCAGGTCGTAGCCGTCCTCGACGCTGGCGATCTGCTTGCCATTCTCCTTGCACCACTCGTGGAGCTGGGACGTGTGGAGCGCGCGGCGGCTGATCCGGTCCAGCTTCCAGGAGCAAATGATGTCCCACTCATTCGCCCGCGACCGGTTCCAAGCGATCTCCTCCTCGGGCTCCGACGCCTCACGCCCCATCGTGGCCGGTAGCCACTGGCCCAGCTCGTCACGCTTCCAGGGGGCAACCGCACCGGAGACATCCAGGTCTTCAGCCCATCCGACAACCTCGTGGCCGAGTCGCTGGGCCCACTGCTCGATGGACTCCCGCTGCCTCGCCGGCGAGGTCGATTCCTCCCGGTCCCTGCTCAGCCGCACAACGCCAAGAACCCTTGCCACGCTCGTACCCTCCCTGTGGGTCCTGTCCATCGATTCAGGACCCATGGTGTCAGACAACTTGACAGGCCTCGTCGAGGAAGAGCACACCCCGATGCGCCCGGGACACGGCTCCCGGGCGGGCCACACCGGCCCCGCCACCGGCGATGGCCGCGGGCGTGGCCGTGTGGTGCGGGTCCTCGAAGGGCGGACGCCGCACCAGCCCGCCGCCGGGGTCGAACGTGCCGGCCACCGAGTGCACGCCCGTGACCTCGACGGCCTCCGCCTCGGTGAGGTCGGGCAGGATGCCCGGCAGCCGGGCGGCAAGCATCGTCTTGCCCGCGCCGGGCGGGCCGACCATGGCCAGGTGGTGGCCGCCGGCCGCGGCGATCTCCAGCGCGGTGCGCGCCTCGACCTGGCCGACGACGTCGGCGAGGTCCTGATCGGCCCTCGGCGGCGCCACCGACCGCACGGGGACCACGGGCTCGACGGTGCGGTGGTGACGCAGGCGGCCACCGTGGCGGAGCACGACGTCGCCGAGGTGTGCCGCTCCGTGGACGCGCGCCCCGGGGACGAGCGCGGCCTCGGCCGCGTCCCCGGCCGCGACGACGACGTCCCGCAGCCCGGCGGCGACGGCGGCCGCGACCGCCGGAAGCACCCCGCGCACGGGCTGGAGGCGACCGTCCAGCCCCAGCTCGGCCAGGTGCAGCACCCGCGCGACGCGGGCGGCCGGCACCACCCCGTGGCCGGCGAGGACGGCCACCGCGATCGCGAGGTCGAAGCCGGAGCCCGACTTGCGCAACGAGGCGGGCGAGAGGTTGACGGTGATCTTCCGCTGGGGCCACTCGATGCCGGCCGAGAGCACGGCGGCGCGGACGCGGTCCCGCGACTCGGCCAGCGCGGTGTCCGGCAGCCCGACGAGCGTGAAACCGGGCAGCGAGCGGGCGAGCTGGGCCTGGACGTCCACGACGTGGCCCTCCATACCCGTCAGCGCGACCCCCGTGGTCGTCGCGTACCCCATCAGAGCACCCCTCGCAGGTGCTCCACCTGGGCGGCCCCGGACGGTGGGAGGAGCACGCCGACGACGTCGACCCGGACCTCGCGCCACCCTCCCGGGTGCGTCCGCAGCCACTCGCCGGTCAGTCGACGGATCCGCCGCAGCTTGTCGGGGGTCACGGCCTCCGCGGGATAGCCGTAGCCGGTCCCCCGTCGTGTCTTGACCTCGACGACCACCACGACGCCCTCGTGACGCACGACGAGGTCCAGCTCGCCGCCGGTCCCCCGCCAGTTGCGGTCGAGGACCTCGTACCCGCGGGCGGTCAGGTAGCGGGCCGCCACCCGTTCGCCGTGCCGTCCGACGGCATCCTTGGCTCGCACGGAACCACCTCCGCGACCGAGCCTGCTCCGCCGCGGGCGGCGAGCCGAGGCGTACCGACCTCAGCTGTGCACAACCGGCCCGAGGGCGTGGCTGTGGACGGCCGTGCCCGACGCGATGTCGCGGGGAGGTCCCTAGAGCGCGATCTCGGCCTTGGCGAGCTCCTCGACGTTGACGTCCTTGAACGTCACCACCCGGACCGACTTCACGAACCGCGCCGACCGGTAGACGTCCCAGACCCAGGCGTCGTTCAGCCGGAGCTCGAAGTACACCTCGCCCGCGGCGGACCGCACCTGCAGGTCGACCTGGTTGGCGAGGTAGAAGCGTCGTTCGGTCTCCACCACGTACGAGAAGAGACCCACCACGTCCCGGTACTCGCGGTAGAGGGCCAGCTCGGCGTCGTTCTCGTAGTTCTCGAGGTCCTCAGCGCTCACCGGGTCATCATCCCACCCGGTAGCGCGGGACTGCCTCCTCGGAGGCCGCGGCGGCCTCCAGCGTGACGAGGTCCGCCGACACCGGCGGGTCACCCGACCCCTCCCGCTCGAGGGCGGGCGTGTCGTCGAGCACCCGCAGGTTCCACGACCGCCGGTGCTGGGGCGTCGGCCCCCGGCGTCGCAGCCCGTCCAGGTGCGCGGGGGCCGAGTAGCCCTTGTTCTGCTCCCAGGCGTAGTGGGGGTACTGGGCGGCCAGCCGGCTGAGCAGGCCGTCCCGCTCGACCTTCGCCAGCACGCTGGCCGCGGCCACCGAGGAGCACTGCAGGTCCGCCTTGACCATGGTCCGTACCCCGGGCTCCGGGGCGTCGAGCGCGCCGCCGGGGTCGAGGTCGGCGGCCTCGAAGAGATCCGCACCCGGCGGGCTGAGCCAGTCGTGCGACCCGTCGAGGAGGACGACGTCGACGTCGCCGTGCGTGCGACGGATCTGCGCCAGCGCCCGGCGCCCGGCGAGCCGCAGCGCCGCCACGATGCCGTGCGCGTCGATCTCGGCGGGGCCCGCGTGCCCCACGGCCCAGGCCACGGCCCACCGGCGCAGCGGGTCGACCATCGCCTCGCGGACCTTCGGGGCGAGCAGCTTGGAGTCGGTCAGCCCGCGCGGCGCGGTCCGGGTGCCGGCGTCGACCACCACCAGGCCGACGCTGACGGGTCCGGCCAGGGCGCCCCGGCCGACCTCGTCCATGCCGCCGACGAGGCGGGCGCCGTCGGCCAGCAGTGCTCGCTCGGCGCGCAGCGTCGGACTGCGCCGCCCGGGCCGGGTGGTCATGGAGCGGCACCCTCGGGCGCGGGCACGTCGGCGAAGACGTCGGAGGGGTTGCGCAGCAGGCGGGCGTCCTCGAAGGGCCACATGATGACCCACGCGTTCCCGACCACGTTGTCCAGCGGGACGAACCCGCCACCGGGTTTCCCGGTGTTGTAGCGGGAGTCCTGCGAGTTCTGCCGGTTGTCGCCCATGACGAACAGCATGTCCGCGGGGACCTCGTGCTCGAAGTCCGTCTGGCTCGGCACCGCCCCGGCGGCGAGGTACTCGCCCTCGTCGACGGCGACGCCGTTGACCGTCACGCGGCCCTGGTCGTCGCAGCACGCCACGGTGTCCCCCGGGGTGCCGACGACGCGCTTGATGAGGTGGTCCCCCGCGTCCTGCGGGAGCAGCCCGACGAAGGTGGCGGCGTCCCGGACCGCGTTGCCGACCGGGCCGCGGTCCGGCTCCTCGAAGGGCGGGAGCCAGCCGCCGGGGTCCTGGAAGACGACGATGTCGCCCCGGTTGACGTCCAGCGGACCCGGGACGAGTCGCGAGACCATGACCCGGTCCCCGACCTGGAGCGTGTCCTCCATCGACGAGCTCGGGATGTAGAAGGCCTGCACGAGGAAGGTCTTGATCAGCCACGACAGCACCAGCGCGGAGACCACGATGATGGCGGTCTCGCGCAGCAACCCGAGGCTCCGGCTGCGCGGGGCGTCCCCGGACGCGGCGGCGTGCGCCGGCGGGGTGGCGGCGCGGACGGCGTCGTCGTCGCCGTGCGGTCGTCCCACGACGTCGTCGGACGGACGGCCCGGGTCCTCGGGTCGGTCCGGCGCGGAGGTCATGGGATCGGAGTCTGCCACGACCACACCTTGCCAGATCGCCGGACGGCGCGCGAAACCCCGGGTGCCCG
>NZ_JABFAJ010000009.1 GCF_013085345.1 Isoptericola sediminis
ACGCCGGGTGGTGGTCCCGCGGGACCACCACCCGGCGTTCGTCGTGCCGGGGGTGCTAGACGCCCGGCGCGGTGAGGGCCAGCACGGCGACGACGGTCGCGGCGGACCAGCACAGGAAGACGTCGAAGCCGCGGCTGCGGATCGCCAGCCCCGCGGGCCCGCCCGGCGCGACGGCCCGCCAGGTGCCGGCCACCGCCAGGGTGCCGGCGATCGTCAGGGAGCCCACGCGGGCACCGACGAGCAGCCCGAGCAGGACGGCCAGCAGGATCCCGGCGAGCACCACCAGGATCGCCGGCACCGGGCTGCGCGCGTCACGATGCTGCCGAGGACCGGCGTCGAGGGCGTGCCAGGGCGGCCGCGCGGGGTGCGGGGTGTCGGGAACCACGGCCTCGAGACTACCTGGCCGACCAGGCACAAGCGTCGCCCTCGACGCGAGGACGCCGTCGCAGCCCGGATAGGTTGGTCGGGTGCCATCCACCCACGACTCCCCCGCCGCGGCCTCCCGGCCACCGCGCTCCGTCGTCGTCGTCGGAGCCGGTCTGGCCGGCGCCCAGACGGCCACGGCCCTGCGCACCCACGGCTTCGACGGGCGCCTGACCGTTCTCGGGGAGGAGGGGCTGCCGCCGTACGACCGGCCGCCGCTGTCGAAGGAGCTGCTGTCCCGCACCGACCCGCTGTGGCTGCGCGACGACCTCGGGGTCGACCTCGACGAGCTCACCGACGAGGTGCGGCTCGCCGACCCGGCCACCGCCGTCGGGCCGGGCCCGACGGTCACCACGCGGTCGGGCGAGACCCTCGCCCCCGACGCCGTCGTGCTGGCCTGCGGGTCCCGGCCCGTGCTGCCGCCCGGTTGGGAGGCCGACGTGCTGCACACCGCCGCCGACGCCGACCGGCTCCGCCGCGACCTGCGCCCCGGCTGCCGGCTGGTGATCGTCGGCGCGGGCTGGATCGGCGCGGAGATCGCCGGGGTGGCCGCCGGCGCCGGCGTGGACGTCACGGTCGTCGAGGCGGACGAGGCGCCGCTGGCGCGCCAGCTCGGCAGGGAGGTCGGCGACCACCTGGCGCCGTGGTACGCCGCGGCGGGCGTCCGCCTGCGCGTCGGGTCGCGGGCCGCCGCCGTCCGCCGTGACGGCGTCACCCTCGCCTCCGGCGAGGAGGTCCCCGCCGACGTCGTGCTCGTCGCGGTCGGCGCGCGCCCCGCGACGGTCTGGCTGCGCGAGACCTTCCCCGAGACGGTCTTCGACCCGACCGGCGGGCTGCTCGTCGACGCCGGGGGTGCGGTGCCGGGCGTCGACGGCGTGTGGGCCGTGGGCGACGTGGCCTCGCGCCCGCACCCGGAGCTGGGTGTGGTCCCCGGCGGTCACTGGTCGGCCGCGTTGCACGACCCGGACGCCACGGCCCGGGCGATGCTGGGGCTGCCCGTCGAGCCGCCGCACGCGCCCTACGTGTTCTCCCGCCAGCTCGGGCACGACCTGGCGCTGTTCGGCCTGCCCGAGGGCGCGCCGGCGGCGTGGCGCGGCACCCCGGGCGACGGCCCCTGGGCGGCGTTCTGGACGGACCCGCACCCGGAGGCCGGTGCGTCGACGCACGACGCCGCCGTCCGGGCGGTGCTGCTGGTCGACTCCCCGAAGGAGGTCGGTGCGGTCCGCCGGGCGATGAACCGCCCCGGACCCCTGCGCCTCGACCTGGAGCGGGCCGCCGACCCGGCCGTCAAGCTGCGCACCGCCGTCGTGACCTGACCCCCGAGGCCCCCCTCACGACCCCCTGCGGCCGTCGTGCGTGCCGGAACGGTCCCTCATCAGCGGTGATGAGGGACCGTTCCAGCACGCTCGATGCGGCGAGGGGTCAGTGGGCGAAGTGCCGCGTCCCCGTCAGGTACATCGTGACGCCCGCGGCCTTCGCCGCCTCGACGACCTCCTCGTCCCGGATCGACCCACCGGGCTGGACGACGGCGCGCACGCCGGCGTCGAGCAGCACCTGCAGCCCGTCGGCGAACGGGAAGAAGGCGTCGCTCGCCGCGACGGCGCCGCGGGCGCGCTCGGCACCCTCGGCGAGGGAGTTGGCCCGCTCCACCGACAGCCGGCAGGAGTCCACCCGGTTGACCTGCCCCATGCCGATCCCGACGGCGGCACCGTCGGCGGCGAGCAGGATCGCGTTGGACTTCGCGGCACGCACGGCACGCCACGCGAAGGCGAGGTCGGCCAGCGTCGCCTCGTCGGCGGGCTCTCCGGCGGCCAGCGTCCAGGACGCCGGGTCGTCGCCGGCGGCCTGGAACCGGTCGACCGCCTGGACGAGCAGGCCGCCGGAGATCGGCCGCGTCTCGGCAGGTGCCTCCGGGGCGCCCTCGACCACGAGCAGGCGGATGTTCTTCTTGGCCTGCAGCACCTCGAGCGCCTCGGGCTCGAAGCCCGGCGCCACGACGACCTCGGTGAAGACCGGGGCGATCTGCTCGGCGGCGGCCTTCGTGACCGTCCGGTTGGCCGCGATGACGCCGCCGAACGCGGACACCGGGTCGGTGGCGTGGGCGCGGGCGTGCGCCTGGGCGATGTCGGCCCCGACGGCGATGCCGCAGGGGTTGGCGTGCTTGATGATCGCCACGGCCGGGTCGGCGTGGTCGTGGGCGGCCCGCCACGCGGCGTCGGCGTCGACGTAGTTGTTGTAGCTCATCGCCTTGCCGTGCAGCTGGGTGGCCTGGGCCAGACCCGTCGCACCGTCGGTGCGGGTGTACAGCGCGGCACCCTGGTGCGGGTTCTCGCCGTAGCGCAGCACGTCGGAGCGCTCGTAGGTCGCACCGACGACGTCGGGCATGCCGGACGTGGTCGCGGCCTCGTCGGGGGCGTAGGCGCTGGCGAACCAGGCCGAGACGGCGACGTCGTAGGTCGCGGTGTGCGCGAAGGCCGCGGCGGCGAGGCGCTTGCGCTCGGCGAACGTGAACCCGCCCGCCTGCGCGGCGGCGGTGACGTCGTCGTACCGGGCCGGGTCGACGACGACCGCGACGCTCGGGTGGTTCTTCGCGGCGGCGCGGACCATCGAGGGGCCGCCGATGTCGATCTGCTCGACGACGGCGTCGGGAGCGGCCCCCGACGCGACGGTCTCGGCGAACGGGTAGAGGTTCACCACGACGAGGTCGAAGGGCTCGATCTCGAGGTCGCGGAGCTGGTCCATGTGGTCCTGCTTGCGGGTGTCGGCGAGGATGCCGGCGTGCACCCGCGGGTGCAGGGTCTTGACGCGACCCTCGAGGCACTCGGGGAACCCGGTGAGCTCCTCGACGCGGGTGACGGGCACTCCCGCGTCGGCGATCCGCGCCGCGGTCGAGCCGGTGGACACCAGCTCGACGCCGGCGCCGTGCAGAGCGGTGGCGAGCTCGGCGAGGCCGGTCTTGTCGTAGACGCTCAGCAGCGCCCGACGGATCGGGCGGCGGGCGTCGTCGGCGAGCTGGACGTCGGGGGTCGAGGGTGCGGGGTGGGCACCGGACATCATGGTCTCCTCGGGGTCGGACCTTCGCGGAAACCCTGGCACCCAGGCGGGCGGCGCGCACGGCGTGGTTCGCACCCGCACGGCGGACGGGCGGGCCGAGTCGGCCGCTCCCCGGTGGTGGCTCCACCCTCGCCAGTCACGACCGGGGCCGATCCTACCGGCGGGTCCTCGCCCGCGGCCACCAGCCCGGTGCGGGACCGGGACTCAGCGCGGCGCGGGGACGACGTCGACGCCCAGCAGCCGCCAGGCGCGCACGGCGTAGGCGTCGCGTTCGCGGGCGGGCCGCCGGGTCAGCGCCGAGGCGACCATCTCGATGCCCAGCAGCACGTCCTCCACGGTCGTGCCGGCCCGGAGCTGGCCGCGGGCCACCGCGTCGTCCAGACGCCCCCGGACCACCTCCCCGATCCGGGCGGTCAGGTCCAGGAGCCGGGGGTCGGGCCGAGCCTCGGGGTCGGCGGCCGCCAGGTCGATGCTGACCACCGAGTCGATCGCGTGCCGCGTGATCACCCCCAGCAGGTCCAGCAGCGAGACGTCCGGGTCCTGGGCCAGCTCCTCGACGGTCGTCACCTGCTCCTCGAACAGGGCCAGCACCAGGGCGAGCCTGTCCGGGAAGTGGCGGTACAGGCTGCCCTGCCCGACACCGGCGCGGCGCGCCACCGAGTTCAGCGGTGCGTCGGCACCGTGCTCGGCGAAGATCTCGCGGGCCGCGGCCAGCAGCGCCGCCCGGTTGCGTGCCGCGGCCCGAGGCCCGGGGTTGGACCGCCGACCGTTGCTGCTCACCGACGTGCTCACGGGTGCTACTTTAGACACAGCGAACCGGACACGATTGTCCGGTCAGGACCGGGAGTGATCACCATGGCCGACCTCACGCTCCAGCACACCGTGCGCGAGTGGCTCGCCGACCCCGAGGGCAACGCCGCCCTCACCGAGATGCTGGCCGCCCAGGGACAGACCACCAAGGCCCTGGCCCCCGTGAAGCGCATGAGCTTCGAGAAGCTCATCAAGGTCTCCCGCGGCAAGTTCTCCCGCGAGGCCGCCGATCAGCTCGTCGAGCAGGTCCGCGCCGCCAAGGCGGCCGGCGGCACGACCGCACCGGCGACCTCCCCCGGATCCGGCGCCGCGACCGGGGACACCCGTGCCGAGACCCCGGAGCCCGCGGAGTTCGTCGAGGAGATCACCCCCGGACGCTTCACCGGTCAGACGGTCGTCGTCACCGGCGCGGCGTCCGGCATCGGCCGGGCCACCGCCTCCCGCGTCGCCCGCGAGGGAGGCCGCGTGGTCGCGGTCGACATGACGGCCGCGGGTCTGGAGGAGCTGCGGGCGGAGCTCGGAGGCTCCGGCCGGCTTCCGGACGGTGCCGAGATCGTCCCCGTGACCGCCGACATCACCGACGACGCCGGGGTCGCCCGGATCCTGGAGGCCGCCGGGGGAAGCGTCCACGGCCTGGCGAACGTCGCCGGCATCATGGACCGGTTCGCCGCCGTGCACACCGTGGACGACGCCACCTGGGACCGGGTCTTCGCCGTCAACGTCACGGGCACGATGAAGCTGATGCGCGCCGTCGTCCCGGGGATGCTCGCCGCCGCCGAGGGGCGGATCGTCAACGTCTCCTCCGAGGCCGGCCTGCGCGGGTCGGCGTCCGGGGCCGCGTACACGGCCTCCAAGCACGCGGTCGTCGGCCTGACCAAGAACGCCGCCTTCATGTACACCGGCACGGGCGTGCGGGTGAACGCGGTGGCGCCCGGCGGGGTCGCCACCGGCATGAGCCCGCAGGACGTGGACGAGTTCGGCATGGGGCGGGTCCAGTCCGCGATGGGGCTCATGGCCGACATCGCGGTGCCGGAACAGCTCGCGGCCTCGATCTCGTTCCTGCTCTCCGCCGACTCGACCAACATCAACGGCCAGGTCCTGGCCTCGGACGGCGGCTGGTCCGCCGCCTGACCGCCTCCCCGCCCCGTTGTGGGCATGAGATCTGCAGCTCCCCGAGGTCGCAGAGCTGCAGATCTCATGCCCACAGCGAAGAGCGGGCGCGGGATGCGTTGCGGGGAGTGGATCAGGGCTCGATCGCGTCGTCGGCCCAGCTCGCGGGCAGCCCGATCCGACGCACGGGCCGGGCGCACCACACGCCCACCACCGCGACGCCGAGCACCCCGGCGAGGACGACGAGCGTCGCCGGCAACCCGGCCGAGGCCAGCAGCCCCGCACCGACCAGGGGCGCCGACGGCAGCGCGACGACCCCGGACAGCTCCAGGACCGAGGAGAGCCGGCCCTGCATCTGCGGCGGGGTGATCGCGGCGACGTACCCGGCCAGGCCGGCGTTCGCCGCCGGCACCCCGAGCACGCCGAGGCCGAGCGCCACGACGAGGACCACGAAGTCCTGGGTCGCGGCCATGACGACGGCGGACACGGCCACCATCGCCAGCGCGAGCGGCGTGACCACGCCCACACGCACCCTCGCGACCACGGCCGGCGCGAGGAGCGCACCGACCAGCATCGACGCCCCGGCGGTGCCGGACAGCAGGCCGATCTGCGCGGCCGGCGTGCCGGCGGCGGTCAGGTCGAGCGTGATCGCCACCAGCAGCGCGTTGATGGCCACGTTGATGACGGCGAACAGCCCCAGGCAGATCCGGAACAGCGGGACCGACCACACGTACCGCAGCCCCTCGCGCAACGCGGCGAGGGGTCGGGTGCCTCGCGCCTCGGCGAGGTCGGCGTGCAGCGGCTCCCGCACCAGCCAGGTGCAGATCGCCGTCATCAGGTGCCCGAGGGCCCCGGCGACCAGGGGCACGGCGTGCGCGATGCCGTAGAGCAGCCCGCCGATCGGGCCGGCGGCGAGGCCGGCCGCCGCGTCCCTGCCCTGGGCCGCGGCATAGGCGGTCGCGAGCTGGTCCTGCGGCACGACGGAGCGGAAGGCACCGGCCACCGCCGGGTCGACGAAGGACCCGGCGACGGAGGAGACGAGCAGCAGCGCCATCAGGTGCCACGCCCCGAGCGCCCCGGCCAGCACCGCGACGGCGCCGCTCGCCCACGCCAGGGCCGCCACCATCGCCGCCACGACGACGAGGCGACGGCGGTCCACCCGGTCCGCGACGACGCCCGCGGGCAGGGTGGCCAGCAGGGCTCCGGCGTGCCCGACGGCGGAGATCACCCCTGCCTGCCAGACGGAGCCGGTCACGGCGTAGGCCAGCAGCGGCACGGCGAACGCCGCCATGCCCGCCCCGAAGGCCTGGGCCGTGAGGCCGGACATCACGAGCAGGTAGGAGCGGTTGCGCAGCAGGCTGCGCGGCGGGTGTCCCGAGGTCGGGTCGGCGAGGACGGTCACCTGCGCAACAGTACGTGCGCACCCTTTGTTGCGCAATAGGCCTTGCGCAATAGTCGTTGATAAACTCCGTGGCATGGAGGACACGTTCCTGGTGCAGACCCCGGAGGCGCTGAAGGCGATCGCCCACCCGCTGCGTCAGCGCATCCTCATGGACCTCGTCGTGGCGGGGCACGCCCGGGCGGCCGACCTCGCGCGGTCCGTCGACGCCCCGGCCAACTCGGTCAGCTTCCACCTGCGCACGCTCGCGAAGGCCGGGATGGTCGTGGAGGCGCCGGAACTGGCGCGCGACGGGCGCGACCGCGTCTGGCGGCCCGTCGCCGAGAACTTCCGGGTCGAGCCGGGGACCGCCGGCACCGCCACGGAGATCCTGCGACCCGCGCTGGCCTGGGTCGAGCGGCTCTTCACGACGGCGAACGACGGCGGGCCTGCCGACGAGGGCACCAAGCGCCGTGCGCTCGTGATCAACAACGTGTCGCTGACCCCTGACGAGGCCCGTGCGTTCCGGGACGAGCTCGTCGCGTTCCACGAGAAGTGGGCCGACCGCGCGTTCTCCCGAGCACGGCAGGACCCGGACGCCCCCCGCGACGCCTACCAGGTCCTCCTGGCGCTTGGTCCTCGCGACGAGGGCTGATCAGCCGATGGCGGCGCGGCGGCCCTCGACGCGCAGCCCCTCCCGGGCCACGCGTCCGACCGTCTCCACGAGCAGCGACCGCTCGGCGACCTTGATCCGCTCGTGCAGCGCCGACTCCTCGTCGTCGTCCAGGACGGGCACGGCCGCCTGGGCGATGATCGGCCCGGTGTCCACGCCGTCATCGACCACGTGCACCGTGCAGCCGGTCATCTTCACGCCGTAGGCGAGCGCGTCGCGCACGCCGTGCGCTCCGGGGAACGCCGGCAGCAGCGCCGGGTGCGTGTTGACGACCCGGCCCGGGAAGCGGGCCAGGAAGTCCGGGGAGAGGATCCGCATGAAACCGGCCAGCACGACCCAGTCGGGGCGGAAGACCTCCACGGCCTCCGTGATCCCCTGGTCCCAGGCGGCGCGGTCGGCGAAGTCGGCCGGCGAGACCGCCACCGACGTCACCCCGGCGTCCCGGGCCAGGTCCAGGGCCCCGGCGTCGGGCCGGTCGGAGACGACCCCGACCACCCGGGCGCCGTACGCCTCGTCCTCGTGCGCGGCCAGCAGCGCCGCGAGGTTCGACCCACCGCCCGAGGCGAGCACGACGAGGCGCGCGCCGGACGTGGGGGGTACAGGATGGCCGGACGGTGTCTGCACGCGCCCACCCTACGTCCCCGGCGGGGTGTTCCCGTCGTCCGGCGCGGCCTGCGATCTCCGGGCGGCCAGCCACCGGCGCGCGACGGCCCCGAGCAGCACCAGCACCGCCCCGCCGCCGATCTCGGCCGCGACGACCCCGCCCGTCACCCAGGCGTCGGCGCCCACGACCGCGAACCGCTCCGCGCCGGCGGACCCGCCGGCGACCTGCTGGAGCACGACGGTCACCGCGCCGGCGGCGACGGCCACCCCGCCGGCGATCCAGGCCAGGTCGGGCACCCGGACGAGGCTCGGCTCGAGCCGGCGCCAGGCGAACCACCCCGCCGCCGCGCCGCAACCGACGACCAGCACCGGCGTCCACTGCGCGACCGGTGTCGACCAGGCCGGGCCCGGCAGCACACCGAGCAGCGGCAGCCCCGGCAGCGGGCCCGCCTCGGTCGCCGCCGCCGAGAAGGTGCTGTCCGCACCGACCGCGAACCCCGGGCCCGCGAGCCACGCCGTCGACCAGAGCACCAGGTTCGGGACCAGGGCCGCCTGGGTGAGCAGCAGCACGACGACGGCGAACCAGCTCCCGCCCAGACCCGCCGCGACCTCGGCGGCGGTCCCTCGCCCGAGGACGACCCAGACCGTCGTCAGCACCCCACCGAGCGCGGTCAGCAGGCCGAGCCCCACCAGTCCCGCCCGCAGCCCGAGCCGCGCCGTGTCCGGCAGGACGGGGTCCAGCCGCGGTGTCAGACCGGCGAGCAGCGGGCCGTCCGGCGCGGAGAACATGCCGAGGGCGAACCCGCCCCCGCCCAGCACGACACCGCCCAGGACGGCGGCGCCGACCTGGACCGCGACCTCACCGACCGCCGGCGACGGGGAGGCACCGGCCGCCAGCACGACCGTCGCCGCCACGAGGGCCAGCGTGTAGGTGATCGTGCCCCCGAGCCACGCGGCCAGCGTCGGCACGGCCGACCGCTTGGCGGTGACGTGCGTGACGAACAGCGCCAGGGCGGTCAGCCCGAGCGGCACGACGGTCACCGTCGCACCGGCCGCCGCGAGGGGCACCCCGTGCCCCAGCAGCCACAGGCCGGTCGCCGCCGTCCCGCCGGCCCCCAGGCCGCCGTCGGACCCGGACGCGCTCGGGGAGTCCAGCACCGCCGCCACCGCCAGCAGCGCGACGGCCGCGTAGGACAGCCCGGCGGCCTGCAGCGCAGCCCACACCCCCGAGGAGGCCAGGGTGAACCGGTCCCGGAAGGTGCGGGGCGGCTCCGGCTCGACGACGGGGGCGTTCCGGCGGCTGGCGGTGGTGCTCATCGGCCCATCGTCACCCGGGGCCGACGGGCGCAGGCCCCTGCCACGCCGAGGACGACGACGCCCGCCCGGCCCGGCAGGTGCGGGCGGGGCGGGCGTCGTCGGGCGCGCGGGACGCTCAGCGGCTCTGCAGCAGCTCGCGCATGAGACGGGCGGTCTCGGACGGCGTCTTGCCGACCTTGACGCCGACGGCCTCGAGGGCCTCCTTCTTCGCCTGGGCGGTGCCAGAGGAGCCGGAGACGATCGCGCCGGCGTGGCCCATCGTCTTGCCCTCCGGGGCGGTGAAGCCCGCGACGTAGCCCACGACCGGCTTCGTCACGTGCTCGGCGATGTAGGCCGCGGCCCGCTCCTCGGCGTCGCCGCCGATCTCGCCGATCATCACGATCGCCTCGGTGGCCGGGTCGTTCTCGAACGCCTCGAGCGCGTCGATGTGCGTCGTCCCGATGACCGGGTCGCCGCCGATGCCGATCGCGGTGGAGAAGCCCAGGTCACGCAGCTCGTACATCATCTGGTACGTCAGCGTGCCGGACTTCGAGACCAGACCGATCGGGCCGGAGCCGGTGATGGTGTGCGGGGTGATGCCGGCCAGCGACTCGCCCGGGGTGATGATGCCGGGGCAGTTCGGACCGATCATCCGGGTGTCCTTGCCGTCGAGGTAGGCGAAGACCTCGGCGGTGTCCTGGACGGGCACGCCCTCCGTGATGACCACGAGGAGGCCGATGCCGGCGTCGATGGCCTCCACGCAGGCGTCCTTGGTGAACGCCGGCGGCACGAAGACGACCGAGACGTCGGCGCCGGTCTCGGCCATGGCCTCCTTGACCGAGCCGAAGACCGGCAGCGTGACCGGGTTGCCCTCGTGGTCGGTGTGCTCGACCGTCTGGCCGGCCTTGCGGGCGTTGACGCCGCCGACGATGTTGGCGCCGGAGGAGAGCATCAGGGCGGTGTGCTTGGCACCCATGCCGCCGGTGATGCCCTGGACGATGATCTTGGAGTCGGAGTTCAGGTAGATCGACATGTCAGTGAATCTTCGCTTTCCGGCGTCTCAGGCGGTCGCGGCGGCCTTGGCTGCTGCCGTCTCAGCGCCGCCGTCCATGGTCTCGGCAAGGGTCACGAGGGGGTGGTTCGCCTCGGTGAGGATCGCGCGCCCCTTCTCGACGTTGTTGCCGTCGAGACGGACGACCAGCGGCTTGGACGCCTCGTCGCCGAGGATCTCCAGCGCGCCGACGATGCCCTTGGCGACCTCGTCGCAGGCGGTGATGCCGCCGAAGACGTTCACGAACACGGACTTGACCTGCTCGTCGTGCAGGATGACGTCGAGGCCGGCCGCCATGACCTGCGCGTTGGCGCCGCCGCCGATGTCGAGGAAGTTCGCGGGCTTGACGCCGCCGTGCGCCTCACCGGCGTAGGCGACGACGTCGAGGGTCGACATGACCAGACCCGCGCCGTTGCCGATGATGCCGACCTCGCCGTCGAGCTTGACGTAGTTGAGGTCGTGCTCCTTCGCCTTCGCCTCCAGGGGGTCCGTGGTGGCGGAGTCCTCGAGCTCGGCGTGGTCCGGGTGCCGGAAGTCGGCGTTGGCGTCGAGCGTGACCTTGCCGTCCAGGGCGATGATGTCGCCCTGCTCGGTCTTGACCAGCGGGTTCACCTCGACGAGGGTCGCGTCCTCCTCGGAGAACACGGTCCACAGCTGCTGGATCGCCGCGGCGACCTTGTCCTTGACGTCGGCGTCGAAGCCGGCGGCCTCGACGATCTCGGCCGCCTTGGCGGCGTCGATGCCCACGGCCGGGTCGACCGCGACACGGGCCAGCGCCTCGGGCCGCTCGACGGCGAGCTCCTCGATCTCCACGCCGCCCTCGACGGAGCACATGGCGAGGTAGTTCCGGTGGGCGCGGTCCAGGAGCACCGAGAAGTAGTACTCCTCGGCGATCTGCGCACCGGCGGCGATCATGACGCGGTGGACCGTGTGGCCCTTGATGTCCATGCCGAGGATCTCCTCGGCCTTCTGGGCGGCCTCCTCGGGGGAGTGCGCCAGCTTCACACCGCCGGCCTTGCCACGGCCGCCGATCTTGACCTGGGCCTTGACGACGACAGTGCCGCCGCCGAGCTTCTCTGCGCCCGCACGAGCCTCTTCCGGCGTCGTCGCGACGACGCCGCCGAGCACGGGCACGCCGTGCTTCTCGAAGATGTCGCGAGCCTGGTATTCGAACAGGTCCACCCTGCTGCGTCCTTCCATCGGTTGTGCCCCTGGGTCGGCAGAGGCCGGCCTGAGCGATGTCTCGACGTCAAGACATCTGCGCTCCAGAGTAGTGCGCCGCCGTCCGGCCACGGCACCCACAGCGCATTCTGCCCCCTCGACGTGATCGATTCCACAGGCCCCGGGGGACGCCCTCGCCCGCCGCGGCAGGCATCTCGGACGTTTCGCGCCTACAGCTTGGTGACGGGGCTGAACCGCAGCAGCAGCCGCTTGGTGCCGTCGGCACCGAAGTCGATCTTCGCCACGGCGTTCTGACCGGTCCCCTCCAGGCCGACCACCGTGCCCGCCCCGTACGCGTCGTGGGTGACCTTGTCCCCCACCGACAGCGACGGGATGTCGGTGTCCTGCCGCGGTGTCGCCGACCCGAACCGCGGCCCGCCGGACCCGCCGCCCGTCCGGCCGATCGGCCGCGGCGGACCGCTCGACGGCGCTCTCCCCGCCACCGCCCGCGACCCGACGCCGGACCCGGCGCGTGCCGGTGCGCGGCCGGCGCCGTAGGCGCCGCCGCCCCAGGTCGAGCCGCCGCGCCGCAACGTCTGCGTGGCCGACTCCGCCCGCCGCCAGTCGACGAGCTCGGCCGGGATCTCGTCGAGGAACCGGCTGGGCGGGAACTCGTTGGCCATCCCGAAGGCCGACCGGGTGCCCGCCCGCGACAGGTAGAGCCGTTCGCGCGCCCGGGTGATGCCCACGTAGGCGAGCCGCCGCTCCTCGGCCAGCTCGGCGTCGTCGTGCAGCGAGCGCATGTGCGGGAAGGTCCCGTCCTCCATGCCGGTGAGGAACACCACGGGGAACTCCAGGCCCTTGGCCGTGTGCAGCGTCATCAGGGTGACCACGCCCGGGTCCTCGACCGGCTCCTCGTCGTGCGCGTGCTCGGCGCCCCCGTCGGCGACGTCCTCGTCAGGGATCTGGTCGGCGTCGGCCACGAGCGAGACCCGCTCGAGGAAATCCGCCAGGTCGCCCTCGGGGTCCATCTCGGTGAACTCGGCGGCGACGGCGTGCAGCTCGGCGAGGTTCTCGACACGGGTGGCGTCCTGCGGGTCGTCGCTGGCCCGCAGCTCGGCGAGGTACCCCGTCCGGTCCAGGACCGCGCCGAGGACCTCCGCCGGGGTGGCGTCGTCCTCGACCATCGCCCGCAGGTCGGCCATCATCGTGGCGAACGCCCGCAGCGGCTTCAGCGTGCGGGTGGTGACGGCGGGGATCTCGTCGACGCGCTGCAGGGCGGCGCCGAAGGAGATGCGCTCCGCCGCGGCGAACCCGGCCACGAGCGACTCGGCCTTGTCCCCGAGGCCCCGCTTGGGCACGTTGAGCACCCGGCGCACCGAGACGTCGTCGTCCGGGTTGGCCAGCGCCCGCAGGTAGGCGACGGCGTCCTTGACCTCCCGGCGCTCGTAGAACCGGGTCCCGCCGACCACCTTGTACGGCAGCCCGACGCGGATCAGCACCTCCTCCAGCGCCCGCGACTGGGCGTTCGTGCGGTAGAAGATCGCCACGTCGCCGGGACGCACGCCCGCGGTGTCCCCGAGCCGGTCGATCTCCTCGGCGACGAACCGCGCCTCGTGGTGCTCGTCGTCGGCGACGTAGCCGACGATCTTCGCCCCGTCCCCGGCGTCGGTCCACAACCGCTTCGGACGACGGCCCGTGTTGCGCGCGATGACGGCGTTCGCGGCGGACAGGATGCTCTGCGTGGAGCGGTAGTTCTGCTCGAGCAGGATCGTCCTCGCGTCCGGGTAGTCCTGCTCGAACTCGACGATGTTGCGGATCGTGGCCCCGCGGAAGGCGTAGATCGACTGGTCGGCGTCACCCACCACCGTCAGCTCGGCCGGGACCGCGTCCTGCTGTCCGGGCTCGTCCCCCGGCGTGCCGCCGACGAGCTCGCGCACCAGGACGTACTGCGCGTGGTTGGTGTCCTGGTACTCGTCGACCAGCACGTGCCGGAACCGGCGCCGGTAGTGCTCGGCGACGTTCGGGAACGCCTGGAGCAGGTTGACCGTCGTCATGATGATGTCGTCGAAGTCCAGCGCGTTGGCCTGCGCCAGCCGCGCCTGGTAGCGCCGGTAGACGTCGGCGAGCACCGTGTCGAACGCGGGCACCGAGGCGTCGGCGATCCCGCCGCCGGCCAGCGCCCGCTCGCGCCATCCCTCCGCGGTCGCGTCGGTACCGGCCTGCTGCGCGTAGGCGTCCGGGTCGACCAGCTCGTTCTTCAGGTCGCTGATCTTCCGCGCCAGCGAGCGCGGCGGGTACTTCTTGACGTCGAGGTCCAGCTCCCGGCACACCAGGGTGATCAGTCGCTGGGAGTCGGCCGCGTCGTAGATGGAGAAGCTGGAGCGCAGCCCCAGGGTCGTGGCCTCGCGGCGCAGGATGCGCACGCAGGCGGAGTGGAACGTGGACACCCACATCCGCCGGGCCGCCGGCCCCACGAGCTGCTCGACCCGCTCGCGCATCTCGGCCGCGGCCTTGTTCGTGAAGGTGATCGCCAGGATCTCCCCCGGCCGCGCCCGCCGGGTCGCCAGCAGGTGCGCGATGCGATGGGTCAGCACGCGCGTCTTGCCCGAGCCCGCACCGGCGACGATGAGCAGGGGCGCCCCGGCGTGCACGACGGCCTCGCGCTGCGGCTCGTTCAGGCCCTCCAGCAGCGCCTCGGCCGCCTCGGTGTCGGCGCCGGCACCCGCCCCGGGCTCCGCCGGCGGCTCGGGCACCCAGTCCGGAGCGCCGCCGTCGTCCCACCGCGGTGCGGTCGTGGGCAGGCGTGCGGTGTAGCCGGCGGGCGCCGGATCCAGTCCGGGGAGCGAGAGGCTGTCGAAGAGCGAAGTCATGGCGCACCCAGCCTAGGCGGTGCGGCCGACACCCGACGCCGCGCCGGGCGGTCCGACCCTCGCTATCGTCTCCGCATGGAGAGCCCCGCACGAGGCGGCACCGAGAGCACCGAGAGCACCGGGACGACCGCCGGCGCTCCACCCGTCCTGAGCCTCCAGGAGCTGCTGGCCCACCCGAGACGCCTGGTCAACCCCTCGACCGTGGGTGGGGCCATCGCGCTGGCCGTCGGCCTGGTGCTGGTGCTGGTGCCCGCCCTGTCCCACGAGCTGACGGAGGCGGTCGTCGGCATCGGCCTGCTGGTCTCGGGCGCGAACGACCTGTGGACGACCGTGCGACGCCGGCAGGTCCGCGCGACGGTCCGGATGACGTCCGCCGTCCGCGGTCTCGCCTCCGTCCTGCTCGCGCTGGTCTTCCTGCTGTCGGCCCGCGCCGCGCTGGCCGCCACCATCCTGCTCGGAGCGATCTACCTGCTCTTCCGCAGCCTGCTCACGCTGCTGCTGGCCGCGTTCAGCAGGTCCCGCGACAAGCGGGCCCCGCGCTTCGCCGCCGGCGGCGTCGGGCTCGCCCTGGCCGTGCTGATCCTCGCCGTCCCCGGTGCGTACGTCGACTGGATCGCGGCGATGGTCGGCGTCGTCGCCGTCCTCGGGGGCTCGATCACCCTCGCCTACGGGTACCGCGTCGCCGCCGGCCGGCTCCCGGCGCCCGACGGGCTGTACCCCTCGTTCACCGAGATCATCTGGACCTGGGTCGAGCACGTGGACGTCGGGACGACGCGCCGGGTGCAGATCGCCGACCAGCTCTACCTCGAACGTCCCGAGATGGCCGCCAAGCAGATCGCCTGGTGGACGATGCTCGTGCTCAGCGTGTGCATCGCCACGCTCGCCGTCCTGCAGGACTCGACGGCGGTGGTCATCGGGGCGATGCTCGTCGCCCCGCTCATGACGCCCATCCTGGGGCTCGCGGCCGCCCTGGTCAGCGGCTGGGCGTTCCGGGCGGTGCGCTCCCTGGCCCTCATCCTGGCCGGGACGGCGGTGGCGGTCCTCCTCGCCTTCGTCATCGCCGCCTGGGTGCCGATCGTGGTGCCGTTCGACACCAACAGCCAGATCACCTCTCGCGTGGAACCGACCCTGCTCGACATGCTCGTCGCGATCGCCGCCGGGGCCGCGGGCGCCTTCGCCACGGTCGACCGGCGGGTCGCCGCCTCCCTCGGCGGTGTCGCCATCGCCGTGGCGCTGGTCCCGCCGCTGTCCGTGGTCGGCGTCGCGCTCAGCGACGGCCGCCTGGGTGACGCGGGCGGGGCCCTGCTGCTGTTCGGCACCAACTTCGTCTCGATCGTGCTGGCGGCGGCCGTGGTGTTCGTCCTCACCGGGGTGGCCGACCCGCGTCAGCTGCGGCGCGGCGGCCGCAAGATCCTGCTCACGATGGCACCGTTCGTCACCGCGGCGCTGGTGATCCTGCTGCCGCTGCTGCTGACCACGGACGGCCTGCTCGAGACGTCGTCCCAGCAGCGCACGGCCCAGGGGGTCGTCGACGACTGGTTGCCCGACTCCTCGCGGCTCACCCTGACCTCCGTCTCGGTCTCCGACGGCACCGTCCAGGTCGACCTGGCCGGTGCAGCGGACGACCTGCCCGAGCTCGCCGACCTGCGGACCGCGCTGGACGAGCAGCTCGACGGCTCCTACGCCGTCGACGTGGCCGTCACGCCGGTCGAGATCGAGAGCGTCCCGGCCGTGTCGCCCTCGCCGTCGCCCTCACGGCTGAACATCGACCTCGGCTGACGCCGGCTGGTCGCACCCCGCTAGCTCGCCGAGGCGCCCGCCCCGACCCGCCGCATGGGCGTGTGCGGGATCCCGTCCTCGAGGTACTCGGGGCCGTCCGGCACGAACCCGAAGGTGGCGTACCAGCCGACCAGCGGGGACTGGGCGCCGAGCACGACGTCCTGGCCCGGCGAGGCGGTCGTGGCGGCCTCCACCGCAGCCCGCATGAGCACGGCGGAGGCACCGGTCCCGCGCACGTCCGGGTGGCAGACGACGCGTCCGACGCGCTGCTCGCCGCCGTCGTCGAGCACGCGGGCGCTCCCCACGAGCCGCCCCGCGTCGAGCAGCAGGACGTGCCGCGTCGCGGGCTCGAGGTCGCGGTCGTCGAGGTCCGGGTAGGCGCACTCCTGCTCGACGACGAAGACGTCCTGCCGCAACCGGCACAGGTCGAAGACGGTCCGGGGGCCGAGGTCGTCGAGTCGACGGGTGAGGATCTCCACGGCGTCATCGTCACACGCCCGTGCGTCCCCGCGGCTCAGGTGAGGCCGAGCCCGACGATCCAGACGCCGGTCGCCAGCAGCCCGCCGAGGAGCTGGATGCCGATGGTGATCGCGGTCGCCTGGAGCGCGGCGACGGTCGCCTGCCAGGCGGCCGCTCGGTCGCGGCGCCGCACGAGCTCGACGAGCATCACCGCGAGGGTGAAGAACAGGAAGAGCCCGACCACGGGCACCAGGAAGAACCCGACGATGCCGGCGATGCCGCCGACGGCGAGCGTGAACCACGGCACCTCGGCACGCCGCATGTGCCGGCCGGCCACGAGCCAGTTGCCCGTCTCGGCCGCGACGATCAGCAGGGCGGCGACGGCGAAGACCACCCACGCCGTCGTCCCGCCCGTGGCCCAGGCCCACAGCAGCAGGGCGCCGCCGACCAGGGCGTTGCCCGGCAGCACCTGGACGACGATGCCGACGAGCCCGACGGCGATCGCGAGGCCGACGAGCACCTCGCCGAGCACGCTCACGCGCCGCCCCCGGAGGGTGCGGCGGGAGGAAGGTGGGTCACCAGAAGACGGCGACGACGATGTTGACCAGCGTCAGCGCGCCGATCGTGTGCTTGAGGCCGGGGGTGACGGCACCCGTGCCGTTGTCCCCCTTGCGGCCCTGCCGCTTGGCGACGAAGGCGAGCACCGTGATGACCAGGGCGACCGCGAGCTTCACGCCGATCTTCGCCATGGAGGGGCCGCCGTCCTCCCACAGACCGCCGACCTCGGCGACGCCCACCATGAGGATGCCTGCCACCAGGGCGGTCGCGGCGCCGTGGAACACGCCGCGGTACAGGCCCGGGGTGCGCAGCGAGGCGAGGTAGCCACCCAGGACGATGGCCCACCCGACGAAGTGCAGCACCGTGAAGATGTTGTAGAGGAACTCCATGGGGGCCAGCCTAGCGACGGGACGGTGGCGCTCGGACCATCGCCGCCGTGGGACGCCTCACGTGCCGCGCGCACGTCCCATGATGCGGACCGCTGCTTTCGCGGGCCGACCACCTCGGGTTACATTCGTCGCCATGACCACGGCCACGCCCCGGACGCGCACGACGAACCGTCGTGCCATGTCGGCGTGCCCGCTGCACCTGTGCATGTGCAGCTGTCAGTGCTGCTGTCGCTGATCGCGCCCCTCTCAGCACCTCCGCACCGCGGACCTGAGCACCGGCGCGCGCCGTCGGTCCTCACCCACCCCCGCTGAGTCCCGTCGTCGCGCGCGTCCCACCCCGAGGACCCGAGGACTCTCCCCCGATGACGACGCAGACCACCACGCCGCAGGACGCCGCCGGCCGCCCGGCACGCCCCGCCCGGACACCGAAGCCGAACGGCCAGTGGAAGATCGACGGCACCACGCCGCTGAACCACAACGAGGAGTTCAAGCAGGAGGGGCCGCCGCTCGAGGTGCGGGAGCGCATCGAGTCGACGTACGCCCACGAGGGCTTCGACTCCATCGCCGACGACGACCTGCACGGCCGGTTCCGCTGGTGGGGCCTCTACACCCAGCGCAAGCCCGGCATCGACGGCGGCCGCACCGCCACGCTCGAGCCGCACGAGCTCGAGGACCGCTACTTCATGCTGCGCGTGCGGACCGACGGCGCGGAGCTGACCCCGGACGCCCTGCGCGTCCTCGGCGGCATCTCCGAGGACTTCGGCCGCGGCACCGCGGACGTCACCGACCGGCAGAACATCCAGTACCACTGGATCGAGATCGAGAGCATGCCGGAGATCTGGCGCCGCCTCGACACCGTCGGGCTCGAGACCACGACCGCCTGCGGCGACTCGCCCCGCGCCTTCCTCGGCAGCCCCGTCGCCGGCATCGCGTCCGACGAGATCATCGACGCCACGCCGGTCATCGACGAGATCAAGCGCCGCTTCATCGGCGACCCCGCGCTCGCGAACCTGCCCCGCAAGTTCAAGACCGCCATCTCCGGCCACCCCAGCCTCGACGTCGTGCACGAGATCAACGACATCTCGCTGGTCGGGGTGGAGCACCCCGAGCGGGGTGCCGGCTTCGACCTGTGGGTCGGCGGGGGGCTGTCCACCGCCCCGCGCCTGGGCGAGCGCCTCGGCGTGTTCGTCACGGCGGACCAGGCTCCCGACGTCTGGCACGGCGTGATCCGGATCTTCCGCGACTACGGCTACCGCCGGCTGCGCAACAAGGCCCGGCTGAAGTTCCTGCTCAAGGACTGGGGTCCGGAGAAGTTCCGCGAGGTCCTCGAGACCGAGTACCTCGGGTACGCCCTGCCCGACGGTCCTCCCCCGGCGCCCGCCACCAGGCCCGGCGACCACGTCGGGGTCCACGAGCAGAAGGACGGGGACTTCTACGTCGGGGCGGCACCCGTCGTCGGCCGCGTGGGCGGCGGGACCCTGACCGGCCTCGCCGACCTGCTCGAGTCGGTGGGGGCCCGCTCCGCCCGGCTCACCGCCCACCAGAAGGTCGTCGTGCTGGGGGTGCCGGCCGACCGCGTCGACGAGCTGGTCGACGGTCTGGAACCGCTGGGCCTGACCGCGCGGCCCTCCCTGTTCCGCCGCAACACGATCGCGTGCACGGGCATCGAGTTCTGCAAGCTCGCCATCGTGGACACCAAGGACACCGCGGCACGGGTCATCGCCGAGCTGGAGCAGCGGCTGGACGAGCAGGCCGAGCAGCTGGACCGCCCGATCTCGCTGAACGTCAACGGCTGCCCCAACTCCTGCGCCCGCATCCAGACGGCGGACATCGGGCTCAAGGGCCAGATCATCACCGTCGACGGCGAGCAGATGCCGGGCTTCCAGGTCCACCTGGGTGGCAGCCTCGCCGGTCAGGGCCACGACGCCGGGGGGCTCGGGCGCACGGTGCGCGGGCTCAAGATCCCCGCCACCGAGATCGCGGACTACGTCGAACGCGTCGTCCGCCGGTACGCGGCGGACCGCACCGACGGCGAGTCGTTCGCCGAGTGGGCCCATCGCGCCGACGAGGCGGTGCTGCAGTGACGGCGGTCCAGGTTGGTCTCGGCGTCGGCCCCACCGCCGCGACGCGATCCGGCACGTCCTCGCTGGCCGGTGCCGCGGCAGCCGCACGGCGTCGGTCCGCCGAGCGGGAGATGTCGCGCGCCCGCCGCAACGCCCGCGTGGACGGCCGCGAGCGCCGACGGCGCTCCGATGTCGAGCTGTCGCAGATCGCGGAGCGCGGCCGCCGGGAGCTCGGCGGGTCCGGGCCCGGGTCGGCGGACGAGGCCTCGGCCGAGGAGGTCGTCGCCTGGGCGGTGGCGGAGTTCGGCGACTCCCTCGCCGTGGCCTCGTCCATGACCGACTCGGTCCTGGCCGCCCTCGTCAGCGCCCAGCTCCCCTGGGTGGACGTGCTGTTCGGCGAGACCGGCTACCACTTCGCCGAGACGCTCGGCACGCGGGACGCCGTCGCGCACTCCCTCGACGTCACCGTCGTGGACGTGCGCCCGCTGCTCAGCGTCACGGAGCAGGACGACGCCTACGGCCCCGACCTGTTCGCCCGCGACCCGGAGGCCTGCTGCCGCATGCGCAAGGTCGAGCCGATGCGCCGCGTGCTCGCGGGCTACGAGGCCTGGGCCACGGGTGTGCGCCGGGCGGACTCCGGATCCCGCGCCAGGGCCGAGCTCGTCGCGTGGGACGCGTCCAACAACCTGGTCAAGATCAACCCGATCGCGGCGTGGAGCGACGACGAGCTGGTGGGCTACGCCCTGCGGCACGGACTGACGGTCAACCCGCTGCTGCAGGACGGCTACCCGTCGATCGGCTGCGAACCGTGCACCCGGCGCGTCGCTCCCGGCGAGGACGCCCGGGCCGGCCGCTGGGCGGGGGCGGACAAGTCCGAGTGCGGCCTGCACATCTGAGACCGACGAGGAACACCCTGTGAACGACATCTATCCCCTGGGCCTGCGCGTGCGGGACCGGCTCGTCGTCGTGGTCGGCGGCGGGCCGGTCGCCGCGCGTCGTACCCGCGGCCTGCTGGACGCCGGCGCGCGCGTGCGCGTCGTGTCACCGGTCGTGGTCGACGAGCTGGCCGACGCGGCCGCCGCCGGCACGATCGAGCACACCGACCGCGCGTACCGCGCGGGCGACCTCGAGGGCGCCTGGCTCGTGCACACCGCCACCGGCGTGCCCGCCGTCGACCGCGCGGTGGCCGCCGAGGCCGAGCGGACGCAGACCTTCTGCGTCGTGGCGGCCGACGCGGACGCCGCCACGGCCTGGGTCCCCGCCTCCACCTCCCTGCCCGCGGCGGATGCCCGGGCGTCGGACGGCTCCGGGCCGGACCCCTCCGCGGCGGACGTCGTCGTGTCCGTGCACGCCGGTCGTGACCCCCGGCGCGCGGCCCGGCTGCGCGACGCCGTCGCGGCGGCGCTGACCTCCGGCGAGCTGCCCCTGCGTCGCGTCCGCGCGGTCGGGGGCGACGGGTCCGACGGCGGCCGCGCTGGACGCGTCGCTCTCGTCGGCGGCGGGCCGGGCGACCCCGGACTGCTCACCGGACGAGGGCGACGCCTCCTGGCGAGCGCCGACGTGGTCGTCGTGGACCGTCTCGCCCCCCGGGACGTCCTGACGGCGCTCGCGGACGACGTCGAGGTCATCGACGTGGGGAAGACCGCCGGCAACCATCCCGTGCCGCAGGAGCGCATCAACGAGCTCCTCGTCGAGCACGCGCGCGCCGGACGCGACGTCGTGCGGCTCAAGGGCGGGGACCCGTACGTCTTCGGCCGGGGCGGCGAGGAGCTGACGGCCTGCCGGGCCGCGGGTCTCGACGTCGAGGTGGTGCCCGGCGTGACGTCGGCGGTGTCCGTGCCGGCCGCCGTCGGGATCCCCGTCACGCACCGTGGGGTGGCGGCCGGGTTCAGCGTCCTCACCGCGCACGAGGCGCTCGACGCCGTGCCCGGCGGGCCGGAGCACACCCTGGTGCTGCTGATGGGCGTCACCCGCCTCGCCGCGACGGCCACGGCGCTCGTCGCCGCCGGCCGCCCGGCCGACACCCCCGTCGCGGTGGTCGAGGACGGGTACGGACCCCGTCAGCGCGCCACGGTGGGCACCCTGGCCGACATCGCCGCCCGGGCCGCCGCGGCCGACGTGCAGCCGCCCGCGGTCACGGTGATCGGTGACGTCGTGCGGCTGTCACCCGCCTGGGCGGCTCACACCGCCGCGACCGAGGGTGTGAGCCCCTCGTGACACGGCGTGACACGGCCGACACCGCACCGCACGATCCGTCGCGTAGCGTGCCCGTCATGACCGTCCCGACTCTCCTCGCGATCTCCCACGGCACATCCTCCGCGACCGGAGCGGCCGCCGTCGCCGGGCTGGTCGACGCCGTCACGGACCGGCTCGCCGGCACGGTGCCGGTCCGGGCCGGCTTCGTCGACGTCCAGGAGCCCGACGTGCCCACCTGCCTGGCCGCGCTGCGCGAGACCTCCACCGTGCTCGTCCCGCTCCTGCTGTCCGCCGGGTTCCACGTGCACGTCGACCTGCGCGAGGACGTCGAGGGCGCCGTCGCCGCCGGGCAGCAGGTCGCGCTCGCCGGGGCCCTCGGGCCGGACGACCGGCTGGTGGACCTCCTGGAGCGTCGGCTGGCGGACGCGGGGCTGGCCGCGGGCGACGTCGTCGTGCTGGCCGCGGCGGGGTCCTCCGACGCGCGGGCCGTGGCCGACTGCGAACGCACCGGCGAGCTGCTCGCCGCACGCACCGGGCACCCGGTCCGTGTCGGCTACCTCGCCAACGCCACGCCGACCCTGCGGGACGTCGTCGCGGCCGTGCGCGAGGAGCACCCGGGGGCGCGGGTGGCCACGGCGAGCTACCTCATCGCCCCCGGCTACTTCCAGACCCTGGCGGAGCGGGCCGGCGGCGACACGACCTCCGCCCCGCTGCTGCTGCCCGAGGGCCCCGCCCCCGAGGAGCTCGTCGAGATCGTCGTCGACCGCTACCGGGCCGCCCGCTGAGCCGACCGCGACGACCGTCAGAGCAGACGCCGCGCGGCCGCCCACCGGGTCAGCTCGTTGCGGTTGGAGAGCTGCAGCTTGCGCAGCACCGCCGACACGTGGGTCTCGACGGTCTTGACCGAGATGAACAGGTCCGAGGCGACCTCCCGGTAGGTGTAGCCGCGGGCGATGAGCCGCATCACCTGCTGCTCGCGCCGGGAGAGGCGGTCGAGCTCGTCGTCGGCCACCGCGACGTCGCCCGCCGAGGTGCCGAACGCGTCGAGCACGAACCCGGCCAGCCGCGGGGAGAACACCGCGTCCCCGCCGGCGACCCGGACGACCGCGGCGGACAGGTCGGACGCCGAGATGTTCTTCGTGACGTAGCCGCGCGCCCCCGCCCGGATCACCGCCACCACGTCCTCCGCGGCGTCGGACACCGACAGCGCCAGGAACCGCGTCCCGGTGAGCAGGTCGGTGCAACGACGCACCACCTCGGCCCCGCCACCGCCGTCGCCGCCGGGCAGGTGGACGTCGAGGAGCACCACCGGCGGCCGGTGCTCGTGCACGACGGCCACCGCCTCCTCGACGTCGGCGGCCTCCCCGACGACCCTGACCCGTTCGTCCAGGCTGGCCCGCACGCCGGTACGGAACATGTGGTGGTCGTCGACGAGCACGACGGGCACCGGGGTGTCGGTCACGGGCGGACTCCTTCGGTCTCGGGGGCGGACGACGCCGAGTCGGCGGACGGCGCGGTGCGGACGTCGGCCGACCGCGGCACCAGCAGGTGCACCTCGGTGCCCCACCCGGGGCGGCTGGTCACCTCGGCGGTGCCGCCACGCCGCCGCACCCGACCCAGGATGGACTCGCGCACGCCGAACCGGTCCGGCGCGACGTCGTCGACGTCGAAGCCGTCGCCGCGGTCCCGCACGAACACCTCGACCGCGGTGCCGGTCACCTCGAGGTAGACGGTGACCGGCGCGGCACCGTGCACGGCGGCGTTGACCAACGCCTCGCGGGTGGCCTGCAGCAGCGCGGTGGTCGCCTCGGTCGGCGGGCAGTCGCCGACGGCGACCGTCTCGATCTCGGCCGCGCGGCCGTCCTCGACCTCGCCCACCAGGGCGCGCAGCTCGGCCGCGAGCGACGTGCCCTCCGCGGGTCGGTCGTCGTACAGCCACTCGCGCAGCTCGCGCTCCTGCGCGCGGGCCATCCGGGCCACCTCCTCGGGATCCGTCGCGCGGGCCCGGATGAGGGACAGCGTCTGCAGCACCGAGTCGTGCAGGTGGGCGGCGATGTCGGCCCGCTCGGCCTCGCGGGCGCGCGCCGCCCGCTCGTCCCCCAGCTCCCGCACCAGCCGGAGCCACCACGGGGCGAGCACCAGCGCCACGCCGACGAGCACCGCCAGGGAGGCGAGCGTGACCGTGAGCAGCTCTCCCGGCGGGGTGCCCTGGACGAACAGCAGCAGCACGCCCGCGGTCACGAGGACCAGGCCCCCCGCCAGGCGCAGCAGCATCCCGGACCGTGAGGCCGGGGCCTCCCCGGCCCGCGCGCGCTGCACGGCGTCCAGCTGGCTCCAGGCCAGGGCGGCGCCCCCGCCCACGATGAGCAGCGGCAACCATGCCGAGGGGAGGTCCCAGCCGGCACGCACGGCGACCAGGACCAGGGCGCCGACGAGCAGGCCGACACCGATCATCACGTCGCGGCGGGACATCGCCTGCACGGTGCCCGCGCGGCGCAGCCGGGGGGCCAGTCGGGCGGCGGCGGCGGGCCGCGCGGCGACGGCCGTGTCCTGCGGGTCGCCGGCCGGCACCGTGACCCACCAGAAGACGTACACCGCGAGTCCCATGCCGCCGGCGAGGGTCAGCAGGACCAGGGCCAGCCGGACCAGCCCGACCGGCACGTCGAGGTGCGCCGCGAGCCCGGCGCACACGCCGCCGACCCACCGGCCCTGGCGGGGCCGGCGCAGCGGCAGCCGGGTGGGGATCGGGGACGTCACCCCCTGATCGTGGCACGTCAGGGTGCCGCCGCGCCCCGGATCCGGGGTCGTGACCGTCGGAATCAGGGTCGGTTCAGGGCGTACCCCGATGCCTTCCGGCACGCGCGCGGAGCACGATGAGGACATGACCACGAACGACACCCCGCCACCGAGCGGCGGCTCCGGCCCCGGCGACACCGGTCCCGGGACCCCGCCCCCACCGCCACGTCCTGCCGGCGACGGCTTCTTCGACTCGTTGCGTCGCACGGGTGTCACCCGTGCCGAGGACCGCTGGGTCGGCGGCGTCGCCGCCGGCGTCGCCCACCGGTTCGGCCTCGACCCGCTGCTGGTGCGGGGCCTGCTGATCCTCAGCTTCTTCGTCACCGGTGCGGGCCTGGTGCTGTACGGCGCCGCCTGGCTGCTGCTCCCCGAGGCGTCCGACGGCCGGATCCACCTGCAGGAGGCGATCCGCGGGAGGTTCGACGTGGCGGTCCTCGGCGCCGGCCTGGCGATCGTCGCGGGCATCGGCTGGGGCGGCGGGATCTGGCCCTGGTGGGACGGGTTCCCCGAGTGGATCGCGGTCCTGTTCTGGATCGGGTTCTGGGTGGCCGTGGTCTGGCTGATCGTCAAGCTCGTCCGCTCCCGGCAGCAGGGCGGGGCAGCGCCGCCCGCCGCGCCGGCGGCACCGGTGGCACCGGCGGCACCGGCCGAGGCCCCCCCGGGGCCGTCGGCCGCCCCGTTCGAACCCGCGCCGCGGGTGAGCTACGCCTCGGCACCGCCCGCCGCGCCCGTCGCTCCGACTCCCCGGACGCCGGCGCCGACCACCCCGGCCGTCCGCGCCGCGGGTGGCGGGACGATCGGCGTCGTGGTCGGCCTCGCGCTGCTGGCCGGTGCCGGGCTGCTGGCCGCCGACATCGTCCTCGGACTGACGATGCCCGTGTGGGGTCTGTGGCTCGGGACCACGGTCGCGATCGTCGGCGCCGCCCTCGTGGTCACCGGCCTGCGCGGACGCCGCGGCGGGTGGCTGACCGCCTTCGCCGTGCTCGGCCTCGTCGCGACGCTGGTGACGTGGCCGTTCGCCGACCGGCACACCTGGTGGGACGAGTGGCCCTGGGACGACGGGCGCGGTGTCACGACCTCGTCGGGCACCACCGTCAGCTCCGGCATGGTCACACCGCGGTCCGTGGCGGCCGCCGAGGAGGGCGTGCGGGTCCAGTTCGGCGAGGCGTGGGTAGACCTCACCGAGCTCGACCTCACCGACGTCGAGCCGGGGTCGCCCGTCGAGGTCCCGATCGAGATGACCGCCGGGCGCACGGTCGTGGAGATCCCCGCCGACGCGGCCGTGGTGGCCTCCGTCGACGTCAGCGCCGGGAGGTTCGTCTGGGACGTGGACGGCGAGTACCGCACCGTCGACGGGTTCAGCGGCGGCCCCACCACCTACACCAGCGACGAGGCCAGCGAGGCGGGAGGGCCCGTGCTGCTGCTCGACGTCGATGCCCGCGCCGGAGAGATCGTCATCCAGGAGGACCGATGAGCACCGACCCGTACCGCACACCGGGCGCCGAGCCCGAGCCCTCTCCCGACCACCCGACCGTGGAGATCCCCCGGGAGGCCGCGAGCACCGCCGGGGACACCGCGGGCTCCCCCGCGGACACCGCGGGCTCCCGCGGGGACGTCCCGCAGGAGTCGACGTCCACGACCGCCGACGCCGCCACGAGCGCGACGGCTCCCGGCCCCGACCCGGACGTGTCGTCCCCGGGGCGTGCCCGACCGCGGACCGGAACCGTCGTCTGGGGCATCGTCGTGGTGGCCGTCGCGGTCGGCCTGCTCGCCCGCACCGCCGGGGCGAGCATCGACGCCGAGCTGGCCGCCATCCTCGTGCTCGGCACCGCCGGCCTGCTCCTCGTGGTGGGCTCCGTCGTCGGGGCCGCCCGGCGGCGCCGACGCACCGGTCGCTGACCCCGCACGCACGTCGGGGCGAGCACACCGGCAGTGGTGTGCTCGCCCCGACGTCCGTGCTGGTCCGGGAGCTGCGACTCAGGCGGTCCTGGCCGGCGCGGGCCCGCCCGGCGGAGCGGCCGCCGCGGCGACCTTCGGGCCCCCGAGCCGGACGAGGGCGAAGCCGATGAGCACGAACATCACGCCCAGGCCGATCACCAGGGCGGAGACGCCGAACGAGACCACCGAGGTGAACAGCGAGGCCCGCAGGAACGAGGCGTTCATGACCGTGTCACGACGCGGGTCCTCGCGGTCGAGCTCGGCGTAAGTCATGCCCTCCGAGGCCTCCAGCGCGTGCTGGTTGATGACGTCGGCCTGCGCGTAGGCGGTGAAGGGCCCGGCGACCTCCTGGCCGGCCATCATGCTGGCGTCGTCGGAGACCGTGATCTGCTCGTCGGACAGCGTGGACGAGACCACGAACCAGACGACGGCACCGGCGATGATCATCAGGATGCCGGCGATGATGGTGAAGACGCCGATCCCGCGGACACCCTTGGCGGATTGGACGGTTACAGAGCTGGACATGAGTCTGCCTCTCGTAGCGCTTCTGCGGTGGTTGACCGGTAGTTGACGCCCCTGGCCGCCAACTTACCGCTCCCGACCTGCCCCGTCACGACGAACCCGAAGGTCAGAGCAGCAATCCGGCGTCATTCACCCGGGACCGAGAACGTCGGCATGCCCCAGCCGAGCCGGACGGCGAGCAGACGCACCGTGAGGATGAGCACCAGCGGCACCCAGAACACGACCGCCGGATCGGCCCCCAGCTGACGCAGGCCGAGCTGGACCGCCGCCCCGAGCAGCGCCGCCGTGGCGTAGAACTGCGCGTTGCTCAGCACCTCCGGCACCTCGTTCGCCAGCACGTCGCGGATCACGCCCCCGCCGACCCCGGCCATCACCCCGACGACGGCCGCCGAGACCTCGTTCGCCCCCGCCGACAGCGCGACGTTCGTGCCGATGACGACGAACAGCGCCATGCCGGCCGCGTCGGAGATCTCGATGATCTGCAGCCGGCGCAGCAGGTCGAGGGTGCGCGTGCGCGCCAGCGGCACCACCAGGAGCGACGCGACCACACCGACCAGCAGGAACGTCGGCTCGGTCACCCAGAACACCGGCGTCCGGCCGATGAGCAGGTCGCGCAGCGTCCCGCCGCCGATGGCCACGGCGCTGCCGAGGACGACGACGCCGACCAGGTCCATGCGCTTGCGCCCGGCGGCGAAGGCCCCCGAGATCGCGAACGCGACCGTGCCGAGGTACTCCAGCACCCGCTGCACGACGCCGAGGGTCGTGGTGACGGCGTCGGGCTCCGTCGCCAGCGCCGCGGCGAGCTCCCCGGTCACTCCCACTCGATGGTGCCCGGGGGCTTGCTCGTCACGTCGAGCACGACCCGGTTCACCTCGCTGACCTCGTTGGTGATGCGGGTGGAGATGACCGAGAGCACGTCGTAGGGCATCCGAGTCCAGTCCGCCGTCATCGCGTCCTCGCTGGAGACCGGTCGCAGCACGACCGGGTGGCCGTAGGTGCGGCCGTCGCCCTGCACGCCCACCGACCGCACGTCGGCGAGCAGCACCACCGGGCACTGCCAGATCTCGCCGTCCAGACCGGCCTTCGTCAGCTCCTCGCGGGCGATGGCGTCCGCGCGCCGCAGGACCTCGAGCCGCTCGGCCGTGACCTCGCCGATGATCCGGATACCCAGTCCGGGGCCCGGGAAGGGCTGGCGGGCGACGATCGGCTCCGGGACCCCCAGCTCGCGGCCGACGGCACGCACCTCGTCCTTGAACAGGGTGCGCAGCGGCTCGACCAGCTCGAACTGCAGGTCGTCGGGCAGGCCGCCCACGTTGTGGTGGCTCTTGATGTTGGCCGCGCCCTCGCCGCCGCCGGACTCGACGACGTCCGGGTACAGGGTGCCCTGGACCAGGAACTTCACCTCGGAACCCTCGCCGTGCACGGCGTGCTCGTGCCCCTCGGCGACGATGTCGCGGGCGGCGTCCTCGAAGACGCGGATGAACTCGCGGCCGATGATCTTGCGCTTCGTCTCCGGGTCGCTGTGCCCCTCGAGCGCGTCGAGGAAGCGCTTGCGCTCGTCGCGCACGACGAGGTTGACGCCGGTGGCGGCGACGAAGTCGCGCTCGACCTGCTCCACCTCACCCTCACGCAGCAGACCGTGGTCGACGAACACGCAGGTCAGCTGGTCCCCGACGGCACGCTGCACCAGGGCGGCGGCCACCGAGGAGTCGACGCCCCCGGACAGCCCGCAGATCACGCGCGCGTCGCCGACCTGGGCGCGGATCGCCGCGACCTGGTCGGCGATGACGTTGTCCGCGGTCCAGTCGGGCCGCAGCCCGGCACCCTCGTAGAGGAAGTGCTCCAGCACCGTCTGCCCGTGCGCCGAGTGCTTGACCTCGGGGTGCCACTGGACGCCGTACAGGCGACGGCCGCGGTCCTCGAAGGCCGCCACCGGCGACCCGGACGACGTCGCCAGCACCTCGAACCCCTCCGGTGCGGCGTGCACGGAGTCGCCGTGGCTCATCCAGGTGGTCTGGGTCGTCGGGGTGTCCGCCAGCAGCACGCCGGCCGAGCACACCTCGACCTCGGTGCCGCCGTACTCGCGGGTCCCGGTCTGGGCGACCTTGCCACCCAGAGCCTGCGCCATCGCCTGGAAGCCATAGCAGATGCCCAGCACGGGTACGCCGGCGTCGAAGAGCGCGGCGTCCACGAAGGGCGCGCCGGTGGCGTAGACGGAGGACGGACCGCCCGAGAGGATGATCGCCGCGGGGTCGCGGGCGAGCATCTGCTCCGGCGTCCACGTGTGCGGGACGATCTCGGAGTAGACGTTCGCCTCGCGCACGCGGCGGGCGATGAGCTGGGCGTACTGGGCGCCGAAGTCGACCACGAGGACGGGTCGGGGCGTGCTGTCGGGAGCGGTGGCGGGAGACGTCACCGCCTCATCCTATCCGCCGTCGCGCGCGGGTCCGGGTGCCCGCCGGCCTCGGGCCCCGAGCCGCTGCCGCAGGGTCCGCGCGGCCCGCTCGGGGTCCGCGGACTCCGTGATCGCGCGGACGACGACGACCCGTCGCGCCCCGGCGTCGAGGACCGCGTCGAGCCGGTCGGCGTCGATCCCCCCGATGGCGAACCAGGGCGTGGTCGGCGCGGTGCGGGCCACCTCGCGCAGCAGGTCGAGGCCGACGGCGGTCCGGCCCGGCTTGGTGGGCGTCGCCCACAGGGGACCCACGCAGAAGTAGTCGACGTCCCCGTCGGCCTCCGCCGCGGCCGCCTGCGCGGCCGAGTGGGTGGATCGGCCCAGGACCGGGGCCGGGCCGAGCAGGGTCCGCACCGCCGGCACCGGGAGGTCCCCCTGCCCCATGTGCACCACGGGTGCACCGGTGAGGCCGGCGACGTCCGCCCGGTCGTTGACCGCCCACAGCGCCCCGTGCTCGGACGCGACCCGCGCCACCAGCGCCTGCAGCTCGAGCTCGCGGGCGACGTCGAGGGTCTTGTCGCGGAGCTGGACGACGTCCACGCCACCGCGCAGCGCGGCGTGCAGGAACTCCTCCAGGTCGCCGCGCTCCTCGCGGGCGTCGGTGCACAGGTAGAGGCGGGCGTCGGCGAGGCGTGCGCGCAGGTCGGAGGTCTCCATCGGGGCCGAGTCTAGGGACCGGCGGGAGTAGGGTGGGCGCAGCACGGGAGCCTCGCGGAGGCTGAGAGGGCGCGGGGCGCCGACCGTCGAACCTGATCTGGATCATGCCAGCGAAGGGAGCACCGTGGACCGACCCCTGTCCACGCCGCCGGACGGCGTGCGTGACCTCCTCGTCGTGGGCGGAGGCATCATCGGCCTCGCCGTGGCGTGGCGCGCGCTCGGGGCCGGGCTCAGCGTCACCGTCCTGGACCCCGACGCGGGCGACGGGGCGACCCGGGCGGCGGCGGGCATGCTCGCCCCGGCCACCGAGGCCGAGTTCACCGAGGACGCCGCGCTGGCCCTGCACCTGGCCGCCGCCGGCCGCTGGTTGACGTTCGCCGCCGACCTGGAGGCCGCCGCCGGCACCGGTGTCGGGCTGCGAGAGTCCGGCACGCTCACCCTCGCCTACGACGACACCGACGCCGCGCTGCTGCGACGGCTCCTCGCGCTGCAGGCCCGGCACGCGGTGAGCTCGCGGGCACTGACGATCGCCGAGGCGCGCCGGCACGAACCGCTGCTCGGACCGCGCCTCAGCGGTGCCGCCTGGGTCCCGGGCGACCACGCCGTCGACCCCCGCGCCGTGCACGCCGCCCTGCAGCGGGCGATCGCCGACGGGCACGGCGCGGTCGTCCCGCGGGCCGCGGTCCGGCTCGCGCGGCACGAGGGACGCGTCGTGGGCGCGCTCGACGACGCGGGCCGGGTGCACCGCGCCGGCTCGACCGTCGTGGCCGCCGGCTGGGCGTCCGCGCCGCTCCTGGCGGACCTGCCCGAGGTCACGGTCCCGGTCCGCCCCGTCAAGGGCCAGACCCTGCGGCTCCAGACCGACCCGGACCTGGCGCCGCGGCACGTCGTGCGCGGCCTCGTCCAGGGCCGGCCCGTCTACGTCGTGGGCCGGTCACCGGCGACCGAGGGGCCGTGGGCCGGGCACTGCGAGATCGTGGTCGGGGCCACGACGGAGGAGAACCCCGACGACCGCCGCGCCACCGCCGGCGGGGTGTTCGCGCTGCTGCGGGACGCCCGCGCGCTCCTGCCGGCGATCGACGAGGCGGCGCTCGTCGAGGTCACGCCCCGGGCCCGGCCGGCGACGCCGGACAACCTGCCGCTGGTCGGTCCGACCCACGTGCCCGGCCTCCACCTGGCCACGGGCCATCACCGCAACGGCATCCTGCTCGCCCCCCTCACGGCCGAGATCGTCGTGGCGGGCCTGACGGGTTCGTGGTTCGACGTCGACGTCACCCGCGCCGACCCGCCGACCCTGCTCGCCGCTCTCCGGGCGTCGGACCCGCGCCGGTTCCCGTCGCCCGACCCCGACACCCGCCGCACCGACGGAGGACCCCGATGACCAGCACCGACCGACACACCGCCCCCGCCCGCACCCGGGCCCTGGTGAACGGCGCCCCCTACGACCTCGGGCCGACCGGCACGGTGCCGCTCACCGCGCTGGTGGCACGCCTGGCTCCCGGGCACGTCACCGACGGGGAGGTCCGCGGCGTGGCCGTCGCCGTGGACGACGTCGTCGTGCCGCGCGGCGCCTGGGAGTCCACCGCGGTGCGCACCGGCGACCGCGTCGAGATCGTCACCGCCGTCCAGGGCGGCTGAGGAGGAACCATGACCACGACCGACCCGACCACCGAGGGGACCGCCCCGCTCGTCGTCGCAGGGACGGAGATCGCCTCCCCGCTGGTGATGGGCACCGGGGGCGCCGCCAACCTGCTCACCCTGGAGGAGGCCCTGGTCGCCTCCGGCACGGGGCTGACCACGGTGGCGATGCGCCGCGTGGCCCCGCGGGCCGGCGGCGAGGCGACCCGGGACGCGGGGATCTGGGGACTGCTGGAACGCCTCGGCATCCGCGCCCTGCCGAACACGGCCGGATGCTTCTCCGTGCGCGAGGCGGTGCTCACCGCGCAGCTCGCCCGCGAGGCGTGCGGCACGGACTGGGTCAAGCTCGAGGTGATCGCCGACGACGTCACGCTGCTGCCCGACCCGGTGGGCCTGGTCGAGGCCGCCGACGAGCTCGTCCGCGACGGGTTCGTCGTGCTGCCCTACACGAACGACGACCCGATCCTCGCCCGGCGCCTCGAGGACGTCGGCTGCGCGGCGGTGATGCCGCTCGGCGCACCGATCGGCTCCGGGCTCGGGATCCTCAACCCGCGCAACATCGCCGCGATCGCGGAGGCCGCCCGCGTCCCGGTGATCCTGGACGCGGGGATCGGGACGGCGTCCGACGCCGCGCTGGCGATGGAGCTCGGCTGCTCCGGGGTGCTGCTCGCCACCGCGGTCACGCGGGCCGAGGACCCCGTGCGCATGGCCCGGGCGATGCGGCTGGCCACCGAGGCGGGGCGGCTCGCGGCCGGGGCCGGCCGCATCCCCCGGCGCGAGGGTGCGCTCGCCAGCTCGCCGCCCGAGGGGCGGCTCGACCTCGCCCTGTAGTAGGAGGGTCGCTCAGCCGAGCAGCGCGGGGACGCCGCCGACGACGGACCGCGCGTCGAGGCCCGCCGCCCGGGCCACCCGGGCGACCTTCGTCGACCGCGGCCCGGCCGCGCACACGAGCAGCACCGGCCGGTCGGTGGGCAGCGCCTCGAGTGCGGACCGTGCCGCCGCGTCGGGGGCTCCCGCGGCGGTGCCGAGGAACGTCCCGCTGGGCACGAGCCGGGCGCCGGCCACGGGGCGCGCCCGGGCCTCCCACTCCTCGCGCACGTCCACCAGGACGGCGGGGCGCTCGGCCGCGAGCAGTGCCCGGGCGTCGGCGACGGTGACCTCCGTCGCCCCGGGGCCCGGGTCCCCGGCCGGCGCCAGCCCGCAGAAGACCGCGTACGCGTCGTCGCCCGGCAGCATCCCCGTGACGGGGTCGCGCGCCGGGTCGGGCCGGACGGTGAGCGAGCGCCAGTCCGCGGCCAGGGCGTCGTGCACGGCGAGCCGCCCGTGCAGGACGTCGCCGACCCCCGTGATCAGCTTGAGGGCCTCGGTGGCCATCGCGGAGCCGACCGTGCCGCACATCGCGCCGAGCACGCCGCCGGTGGCGCAGTCCGGGACGACGCCGGGCGGCGGCGGGTCGGGGAACACGTCGCGGTAGGTGACGCCCCGGCGGGACGTGGTCCCGCCGTCGGCCGCCGTGTACCGCGGTGCGCCCCAGAAGACGCTGACCTGGCCGTCGAAGCGGTCGATCGACCCCCACACCACGGGCAGCCCGAGGATCTCGGCGGCGTCCGAGACGAGGTAGCGGGTCGGGAAGTTGTCGGCCCCGTCGAGCACGACGTCGTAGCCGCCCAGCACGTCCAGGACGTTGCCGGGGTCCAGGCGCACCGGGTGCTCGACCACCTCGACGTGCGGGTTGACCTCCGCGATCGCCGCGGCCGCCGACGTCGTCTTGGGCCGGCCCAGGTCCGCCTGGCCGTGCAGCACCTGGCGCTGGAGGTTCGTGACGTCCACGACGTCGTCGTCGACGACCCCGATCACCCCGACACCGGCGGCGGCCAGGTACAGCAGGGCCGGGCTGCCGAGCCCACCGGCACCGACCACGAGCACCCGGGCGGCCGCGAGCCGCCGCTGCCCGTCGAGGCCCAGCCCGGGCAGCGCGAGATGCCGTGCGTAGCGGTCCAGCTCGGCGTCGGTCAGCCCGGGTGCCGGGTCGACCAGGGGCGCCAGCCGGTCGGTCGTCCGGTCCGGGGCGTCGGCGTGCACCGTCACACCCCGTACCGGTCGGCGAGCGCCACGAGCTTGGCGTCGGCGTCGGCGTGCACCCGCTTCTCCAGCACGAACGACATCACCGGGACCACACCCGCCAGCACCATCGTGGTCAGCCGGCCGAAGCTCCAGCGCATCTTGGCCCACAGGTCGAGCACCGTGACCAGGTAGACGACGTAGATCCACCCGTGGGCGAACGGCACCCAGCCCATGTAGTCGATGACGGCCTGGACCGGGACCAGGTACTTGAAGACCATCTCCACGCAGAGCACGAGCAGCATGACGCCGGTGACGATCGCCAGCACCCGGTAGCGGGTCAGGGCGCCGCGTGCCTTGCGGATGGCGGTCGCCGCCTGGTCGGTGGTGGCCGTCGGGGTGTTCTGCTCGGTGCTCACCTCACCAGGATAGGCGGGGAAGTTCCGGTGCCTGACGGGTCCGGCCCCGGGCAGGGGGGTCAGGACGACGGCAGCCCGGCGATCCCGGTACCGACCGGGTCGTCGTCCCGTCGTCCGCCCTCCCGGGGGTGCCGGTCCCGTCGTCGTTCTCGACGCCCGCCGGCCATCTCGTCCCGCACGAGCCGGACCCACAGGGCCACGGCGAACAGCCCGAACACCCACCACTGCAGGGCGTAGAAGAAGTTCTGCAGGTTCACGTCGGTCCCGCCGTCGAGCACGGGGCGGGGCAGGGGCGCCGGACCGCCCGACGCCGCTGCGGGCTGCGCCGGGTCGGACGAGGTCAGCACGGCGTACGCGGAGTAGATCGGCCCGTCCCACGTGTTCGCGAGCGCCGACGCGGCGATGTCCTGCGTCAGCGGCGGACCGTCCGGGTTGTCGGGGACCGTCCCGGTGCGCGCGGTGGACTCGGAGGCCTGCAGCCAGCCCGTCACGTCGACCTCGCCGGCGGGCACCTCGAGGGCCGCGGGCCCCGGGGCCGGCGAGTCGACCCAGCCGCGGACCACCGGCAGCACAGGCGGCCCGGACAGCTCGGCCCACGACGCCCCGCCGGTCCCGTCGTCGGACACGCGCAGCGGCGTGAGCACGAGGTACCCCTCGACGCCGTCCAGGGACCGGCCGGCGACGAGCATCTGGCCGTCCGGCTCGTAGGTCCCGGTGACCCGGGCCTCGCGTCCGACGAGCTCCCCGGGGAACGCCTCCTGCGGCGCCAGCAGCTCGCCGAGCTCGGCCGGTCCGGAGGCCTCCTGCTCGACCGCCTCCTGCTGGGCGGCGAGGTTCGCCCGCTCGTAGGCACGGTCGATCTGCCAGACGCCGAGGCGTCCGCACACGGCGGCGGCGAGCAGGAGCAGCAGCAGGACGACGAGCATGCGCGGCTGGCGGGCGACCGCCCAGAACGAGCGTCGTGCGGGCGGGGCGTCGGACACGGCCCCACGGTATCCGCGTCGACGCCACCGACGGGAATCCGATATGGTCTGACCACAGGGTCGGGACACCGGCGGGCAGCAGGAACCAGGCACGCCCGCCATCCAGTCCTCCCCCTGCACTCGGGCCCCGGGTGCGGTGGAATGAGGTCACGAGCACGGCCCTGACGTCCCGAGCGGAGGAGTGGCAGATGAGCACGACGACCCCGAGCACCACGACCTGGCCGGCCACCGGTGTCACCGAGCTGTCGGACACCGACGTCGACCGGCTCGACCAGTGGTGGCGCGCGGCCAACTACCTCTCGGTCGGCCAGATCTACCTGCTGAGCAACCCGCTGCTGCGTGAGGAGCTGACGCGCGACGACGTCAAGCCCCGCCTCCTCGGGCACTGGGGCACCACGCCGGGTCTCAACTTCCTCTACGCGCACCTCAACCGGACGATCCGCGAGCGCGAGCAGTCGACGGTCTACGTGGCGGGCCCCGGCCACGGCGGACCCGGCCTGGTGGCGAACACCTACCTCGAGGGCACCTACACCGAGACCTACAGCGACATCACCCAGGACGCCGAGGGCATGCGCCGGTTGTTCCGGCAGTTCTCGTTCCCCGGCGGGATCCCCAGCCACGTCGCCCCGGAGACCCCGGGATCGATCCACGAGGGCGGCGAGCTCGGCTACGCGCTCTCGCACGCCTACGGCGCGGCGTTCGACAACCCCGACCTGCTGGTGGCCGCCGTCGTCGGCGACGGCGAGGCCGAGACCGGGCCGCTGGCGACCAGCTGGCACTCCAACAAGTTCGTCAACCCCCGCACCGACGGTGTCGTCCTGCCGATCCTGCACCTCAACGGGTACAAGATCGCCAACCCCACGGTGCTGAGCCGCATCAGCGACGACGAGCTGCGCGCCCTGATGGTCGGCTACGGGCACACCCCGTACTTCTTCACGGGCGGTTTCGACGGCGAGGACCACGCGGCCGTGCACCGGCGCTTCGCCCAGCTCCTCGACGAGGTGATGGACCACATCGCCCGCATCAAGGCCGACGCCGCCGCCGGGAACGACGAGCGACCGGCCTGGCCGATGATCGTCTTCCGCACCCCCAAGGGCTGGACCTGCCCGCCGGAGATCGACGGCAACAAGACCGAGGACTCCTGGCGGTCCCACCAGGTCCCGCTGTCCAGCGCCCGCGACACGACCGAACACCTCGACGTGCTCCGCGACTGGCTGCAGTCCTACCGCCCCGAGGAGCTCTTCGACGACGCGGGCCGGCTGCGCGAGGAGATCGCGGCCCAGGCCCCGACCGGCGACCTGCGGATGAGCGCGACCCCGTACGCCAACGGCGGGCGGCTGCTCAAGGACCTGCGCATGCCCGACTTCCGCCGCTTCGCCGTCGACGTGCCCGAGCCGGGCGGTGCCGTGGCGGAGTCGACCCGCGTGCTCGGTTCGTGGCTGAACGAGGTGGTGCGCCGCAACCCGGACAACTTCCGCATCTTCGGACCCGACGAGACGGCCTCGAACCGGCTGCAGGCGGTCTACGAGACGACGGACAAGCAGTGGAACGCCGACTTCTACGGCCCGGACGTCGACGAGCACATGGCGCGCGCGGGCCGGGTCATGGAGATGCTGTCCGAGCACCAGTGCCAGGGCTGGCTGGAGGGATACCTGCTCACCGGCCGCCACGGCCTGTTCACCAGCTACGAGGCGTTCATCCACATCGTCGACTCGATGTTCAACCAGCACGCCAAGTGGCTCAAGGTGACCAACCACATCCCGTGGCGGCGGCCGATCGCGAGCCTCAACTACCTGCTGTCCAGCCACGTGTGGCGTCAGGACCACAACGGCTTCAGCCACCAGGACCCGGGCTTCATCGACCACGTGGTCAACAAGAAGGCGGAGATCGTGCGGGTGTACCTGCCGCCGGACGCCAACACGCTGCTCAGCACGTACGACCACTGCCTGCGCAGCCGCCAGTACGTCAACGTCGTCGTGGCCGGCAAGCAGCCGGCCCCGCAGTTCCTGTCCATGGACGACGCGATCGCGCACTGCACCCGCGGGCTCGGCATCTGGGAGTGGGCCGGCACCGAGGTGCACGGCGAGGACCCGGACGTCGTGCTCGGCTGCGCCGGCGACGTGCCCACGCTCGAGGTGCTGGCCGCCGCGGACATCCTGCGCACCGAGCTGCCGGACCTCAAGGTGCGCGTGGTCAACGTGGTCGACCTCATGCGGCTCCAGGACGAGCACGAGCACCCGCACGGGCTCTCGGACAAGGACTTCGACGGGCTGTTCACGCCCGACCGGCCGGTGGTCTTCAACTACCACGGCTACCCCTGGCTCATCCACCGGCTCACCTACCGCCGGCGCAACCACGGCAACATCCACGTGCGCGGGTACAAGGAGGAGGGCACCACGACCACCCCCTTCGACATGGCGATGCTCAACGACATCGACCGGTACCACCTGGTGATCGACGTGATCGACCGGGTGCCGGGGCTGGGCTCGAAGGTCGCGGGCCTGCGCCAGCGGATGGTCGACCAGCGCCTGGCCGCCCGCCAGTACACCCGTGAGCACGGCGAGGACATCCCCGAGGTGCGCGACTGGGTGTGGCCCGGGGCCCGCCGGGTGGTCGGCGAGGGTGCTGCCGGCATGCAGGACACCGGCGGCGACAACGAGTGACCGCGTGCGCGGCGGCGGGCCCGTGCCCACCGCCGCGCACGCCGTCCTGGGCGTGACGCACCCGACGTCCGGAATCGGTGCACCGTCCGTCCCGATGCGGTGGAATGGGGTTGACCACCGCCCAGCACAGAGAAGCAGGCAGGCAGTGAGCACTCGCAGCATCTACATCGCCTCCCCCGAGGGGGACACCGGCAAGTCCACCGTCGCGCTGGGGGTGCTCGACCTCCTGGTCCGCCAGGTGCAGCGCGTCGGCGTCTTCCGCGCCGTCTCCCGCGTCCCCGAGCGCCCGTCGCCCGACGGCGGCACGTCGCTGCGCGACCACGTCCTGGAGCTGATGCTCGAGCACGACGGCGTGGACCTCACCTACGCGGAGACCGTCGGCGTGACCTACGACGACGTGCACGCCGACCCCGAGGCCGCGCTGTCACGGATCGTCGAGCGGTACCACCGGGTGGCCGCGCAGTGCGACGCCGTCGTCATCCTCGGCACCGACTACACCGACGTCTCGGGCGCCACCGAGCTGGCGTTCAACGCCCGTGTGGCCGCCAACCTCGACTCCCCCGTGCTGCTCGTCGTCTCCGGGCGCGACCGCGGGATCGACGAGGTCACGACCCTGACCCGGCTCAGCCTGGCCGAGCTGCGTGCCAACCACGCCCAGCCCGTCGGCGTCGTCGTCAACCGGGCCGAGGGCGCGGTGCGCGACGCCGACGCGGCGACCGTGGCCCGGTTCCCGGGCGAGGACCTGCCCGCCTGGGTGATCGGCGAGGAACCCTTCCTGGGAGCGCCGACGGTGGCGCAGCTCGCCGAGGCGGTCGACGGCACGCTGCTGCTGGGCGACCAGGACCTGATGTCCCGGGAGGCGCTCGACCTCATCGTCGGGGCCATGACCTTCGAGCACATGCTCGGCCGCCTCGCCGACGGCACCGTGGTCATCACCCCGGGCGACCGGACGGACATCCTGCTCGGCCTGCTGGCCGTGCAGGCGGCCGACCGCTTCCCGTCGCTGGCGGGGATCATCCTCACCGGGGGGCACCGGCCGACGGGACGCACCGGCCAGCTCGCCGCCGCGCTGCAGCCCCACGTGCCGATCATCGCGACCGCGGACGACACCTACGAGGTCGCGCGGACGGCGTCGCGCACCCGGGGCCGGATGTCCCCCGACGCCCAGCGCAAGCACGACGTGGCCCGCGCGATGTTCGAGCAGAGCATCGACGGCGACGAGCTGCTGGCGCGGCTGGCCGTCGAGCGGACGCCCGTGGTCACCCCGCTGATGTTCGAGCACGAGCTCATCGAGAGGGCCCGCGCCGACCGCCGCCGCGTCGTCCTGCCCGAGGGCGACGACGACCGGATCCTGCGCGCGGCCTCGACCGTGCTCGCCCGCGGCATCGCGGACCTCACGATCCTGGGCGACGAGGCCGCGATCCGGAAGCGTGCCGCCGAGCTGGGGCTGGACATCACCGACGCGCAGGTGCTCTCCCCGACCGACCCGGAGCACGTGGAGACGTTCGCCGCCGAGTACGCCCACCTGCGCGCCCGCAAGGGCATGACGGTCGAGCGGGCGCGGGAGATCGTCACGGACGTCTCCTACTTCGGCACGATGATGGTGCACCTGGGCCTGGCCGACGGCATGGTCTCCGGCGCGGCGCACACGACGGCGCACACGATCCGCCCGTCGTTCGAGATCATCAAGACCCAGCCGGGCGTCTCCGTCGTGTCCTCGGTGTTCCTCATGTGCCTGCCGGACCGGGTGCTCGCCTACGGCGACTGCGCCGTGAACCCCGACCCGACGGCCGAACAGCTCGCCGACATCGCGGCCTCCTCGGCCGCCACGGCCGAGCAGTTCGGCGTCGACCCGCGGGTGGCCATGCTGTCCTACTCCACCGGGACCTCCGGGTCCGGCGCGGACGTCGACAAGGTGCGCGCGGCGACCGCGCTCGTCCAGGAGCGGCACCCCGAGCTGTCCGTGGAGGGCCCGATCCAGTACGACGCCGCCGTGGACGCCTCCGTGGCCGCCTCGAAGCTGCCGGACTCCTCGGTGGCCGGCAAGGCGAGCGTCTTCATCTTCCCGGACCTGAACACCGGCAACAACACCTACAAGGCCGTGCAGCGCTCCGCCGGCGCCGTGGCGATCGGCCCGGTCCTGCAGGGGCTCAACAAGCCGGTCAACGACCTCTCGCGCGGGGCGCTCGTGGCCGACATCGTGAACACGGTCGCGATCACCGCCATCCAGGCCCAGTCGACGTCGAACGGAGAGACCGCATGAGCATCCTGCCCGCCTCGGAGCGACCGAACCCGTACAGCGCCTACGGGGCGCACGGTTCGGTGCTGGTGCTGAACTCGGGGTCGTCCTCGTTGAAGTACCAGCTGGTCAACCCGGTGGGCGGCGAGGCGATCGCGGCGGGGACGGTCGAGCGGATCGGCGAGCCGAGCGGGATCGTCACCCACACCTACGGCGGGAACCGCACGCGCCGGGAGCTGGAGGTCGCCGACCACGGCGACGCGCTGAAGCTCGCGCTGGGCATGTTCGACGAGGCCGGGCCCGCGCTGAGCGAGGCGGGGATCCACGCCGTCGGGCACCGCGTGGTGCACGGCGGGGCGGAGTTCTCCGGCCCGGCCGTGGTCGACGACGGCGTCATCGAACGCATCGAGGCCCTGGTCCCGCTGGCCCCGCTGCACAACCCGGCGAACCTCCAGGGCATCCGGGTGGCGCGGGACCTGCTCGGCGACGTGCCGCACGTGGCGGTGTTCGACACGGCCTTCTTCCAGGCGCTGCCCGCGGAGGCCTACACCTACGCCATCGACCGTGAGGTCGCGCGCGAGCACGCCGTGCGGCGCTACGGCTTCCACGGCACGAGCCACCAGTACGTGGCCGGCAAGGTGGCCCGGGTGCTGGGCCGGCGGGTCGAGGACCTCAACACGATCGTGCTCCACCTGGGCAACGGGGCGTCGGCGTCGGCCGTGCGCGGGGGCGTCCCGATCGACACCTCGATGGGCCTGACACCGCTGGAGGGCCTGGTCATGGGCACCCGCTCCGGCGACATCGACCCGGCGGTGGTGTTCCACCTGGCACGCAACGCGGGGATGGACATCGACGAGCTCGACACCCTGCTCAACAAGCGCTCGGGCGTGCTGGGACTGTCCGGCGTCAACGACTTCCGCGAGCTGCACCGGCTCGTCGACGAGGGTGACGAGGACGCCGCCCTGGCCTTCGACGTGTACATCCACCGGCTGCGCAAGTACGTGGGCGCCTACACGGCGCTGCTGGGCCGCGTGGACGTCATCGCGTTCACCGCGGGGGTCGGCGAGAACGACGCCGCGGTGCGGGCCGCGGTCTGCGCGGACCTGGAGGCGCTGGGGATCGCCGTCGACGACGACCGCAACGCCGCTCGCGGCGGGGAGCGCATCATCTCCCCCGACTGGGCCCGGACGCTGGTCATGGTGGTCCCGACGATGGAGGAGCTGGCGATCGCGCGGCAGAGCGTCGAGGCCGTCGACGGCCTGGACCCCTCGTCGGCGGTCACGGCCGGCTGAGCGCCGGGCCGGCGGGCCCCGGTCCGGGTCGCCCGACCCTGCGCCTCCGGCTCAGGCGACGGCGAACACGATCCAGGCGATCGCGAAGCCCATCAGGCCGATCCCCGTCTCCATGACGGTCCAGGTCCGCAGCGTGGTGCGCACGTCCATGCCGAAGAACCGGCCCACCAGCCAGAAGCCGGAGTCGTTCACGTGGCTGAGCACCACGGATCCGGCGGCGACCGCGACGACGACGGCGGCGAGCTCGAGCGCGCCGTAGCCGCCCGCGGCGACCGCCGGTGCGATGAGGCCGGCGGCCGTGGTCAGCGCGACCGTCGCCGACCCCTGGGCCACTCGCAGCACGGCGGCGATGAGGAACCCGGCCACGATCACGGGCAGCCCGAGGTCGCCGAGCACGTCGGCCAGGGCGTCGCCGATGCCGGTGGCCCGCAGCACGCCTCCGAACATCCCGCCGGCGCCGGTGATGAGGATGACCGAGGCGACCGGGCCGAGCGCCGAGTCGAGCGTCTTCTCCAGGGCGGTCCCGCCGATCCCCCGGCGACGCCCGAGGGCCCAGGCGGCGACGAGCACCGTGATCAGCAGGGCGACGGGGGTGGACCCGACCAGCCCCGCGACGGCCACCACGCCGGACCCGGCGTCGACCCAGCCGACCGACGCCGCCGTCTCAAGCCCGGTGTTGGCGAAGATGAGCAGCAGCGGCAGCAGGAGGATCCCGACGACCGTGCCGAAACGCGGCGGGTTGGCGATCTGGGCGGCATCGGCGTGCCCGAGGAGCTCGGGGACGGGCAGCTCGAGGCGACGGCCGGCGAACCGCCCGAAGAGGTAGGCGGTGACGTACCAGGTGGGGAGGGCGGCGAGCAGGCCGACGAGGAGGACGACGCCGACGTTCGCGCCGAGGAACTCCGAGGCGGCGACGGGGCCGGGGTGGGGCGGCACGTAGATGTGCATGACGGAGAACGCACCGGCCACCGGCAGCCCGTAGAGCAGCACCGAGCCGCCCAGCCGCCGGGCGACGGCGAACACGATGGGGAGCATGACCACGAGCCCGGCGTCGAAGAAGATCGGGAACCCGAACATCAACGAGGCGATCCCGAGGGCGAGCGGTGCGCGCCGTTCCCCGAACCGGGCGACGAGCACGTCGGTCAGGACGGTGGCACCACCGCTGGTCTCGACCAGTCGGCCGAGCATGGCGCCGAGACCGACGAGCAGGGCGACGGCGGCCAGGGTGGAGCCGAAGCCGTCGAGCAGCACCTCGACGATGCCGCCGGCGGGCAGGCCCGCCGCGACGGCGGTGAGCAGGCTGACCAGCACGAGCGCGACGAACGCGTGCAGCCTGATCTTGATGATGAGCACGAGCAGCAGGCCGACCGCGGCCGCGGCGATGCCGAGCAGCGGCCCGGCGGTGAGGGTCTGGGTCCAGTCGTCAGGGGTCATCGTGTCCTCGTCGACGTCGGGGTGGCGGGGTGGGGGGAGCTGGGAGCCGGGGACGGCCGGTTAGCCGAGGTGGAGCCGGTCGACGACGGTGTCGACGATGTCGGCAGGTTCCGCGGCGACGCTGACGGTGGTCCCGTCCTCGTCGGCGCCGAGCGGTTCGAGCGTGGCGAGCTGGGACGGCAGGAGGGTCGCGGGCATGAAGTGTCCCGTCCGACCGCCCATCCGCTCCGCGAGCAGCTCGGGCGGACCGTCCAGGTGCACGAACCGCACCCGACCGTGCGCGCCGCGCAGCACGTCGCGGTAGGCGCGACGCAGGGCGGAGCAGGTGACGACGCCGGGACGACCGGCGTCGGCCTCGGCGCTGAGCCAGTCGCGGATCGTGGCGAGCCAGGGGGCGCGGTCGTCGTCGGTGAGCGGTGTCCCTGCGGTCATCTTGGCGATGTTGGCCGGGGGGTGGAACTGGTCGGCCTCCGCGTAGGTGACGCCGAGGCGCTCGGCCAGGAGCGCAGCGACCGTGGTCTTGCCCGAGCCCGCGACGCCCATGACGACGACGTGCGTGACGGCGTCGGGTGCGGCCCGGTCTACCGGGGTGGTGACGTCGGTGTCCATCGTGTCGACTTCCGTGTCGGTGGGATGCGTCCTCCGAGCATGCCTCATTGGTAACACCTTTGGCAACCCATTGATATCACCAATTGCGAGCCGGGTGGGCGTCGGTAGGCTCGCCCCATGCCGACCACCGCCCTGCACAACGACGTGCTCGACGCGGTCGGGCGGTCCATCACCAGCGGCGACGTCCCCGCCGGAGCCGTCCTGACGCTCGAGACGATCGGCAGCGAGCACGGCGTCTCCCGGACCGTCGCCCGCGAGGTGATGCGGCTGCTCGAGGGTCTCGGACTCGTCCGCTCGCGCCGCCGGGTCGGGATCGTCGTGCTGCCGATGGAGGACTGGAACGTCCTCGACGCCCGCGTGATCCGCTGGCGGCTCGGCGGCCCGGGACGCGACGCCCAGCTGCGGACGCTCACCGAGCTCCGGCATGCCGTGGAACCGCTGGCCGCCGCCGGCGCGGCGCTGCACGCCTCCGACGAGGTGCGGGCCGAGCTCGTCGACCTCGCCGCCCGCATGCGGGTGCTCGGCGTCCGGGGGGACCTCGAGGACTTCCTCGCGCTCGACATCCGGATGCACGAGCTGCTGCTGCGCGCCAGCGGCAACGAGATGTTCGCCGCCCTGTCCGGCGTGGTCGCCGAGGTGCTCGCCGGGCGCACCCACCTGGGGCTCATGCCCCCCTCGCCCGCTGCCGAGGCGCTCGACCAGCACGAGGCGGTAGCTCGCGCGGTCGCCTCGGGTGACGCCCCGGCCGCGGAAACGGCGATGTCCGCGATCGTCGGCGAGGTCCGTCGGGCGCTGCCGGACCGACCGGACGAGGAGGCGTCGTGACGGTCCTCGTCGACCCGCCGCTCTGGCCCGCGCACGGCCGCCACTGGTCCCACCTGGTCTCGGACCGGTCCCTGCACGAGCTGCGGACCTTCGCCCGCGCCGCCGGCATCCCGGACCGCGGCTTCGACCTCGACCACTACGACGTACCCGCCGACCGGTACAACGACCTGGTCGCGGCCGGCGCCGTGCCCGTCATGGGACGCGAGCTGTCGTCGGCGCTCGCCGCCTCCGGCCTGCGTGTCCCCGGGTGGGAGCGGGCCCGCGCCAAACCGGCTGCGTTGCGGGCCCGGTGGGCACGGCTGTGGACGGACCCGGGAGCGACGCCGGCCGGGGCCACCGCCGCCGTCGGCGAGGAGCTCGTCGAGCGCTGGGGCGAACCGCACCGCGTCTACCACTCACGGCTGCACCTGGCCGACACCCTCGACGCCCTCGACGGGCTGCTGGCTGCGGGGACCACGGGCGGGGCCGGGCGCCTCGCGGCGCTCGCCCTGTGGTTCCACGACGCCGTGCACGACGGCGCCACCCCGGCCGACGAGGAGGAGTCGGCAGCGCTCGCGCGCACCCTGCTGCCGCCGTGCCGCGACGAACGCGAGGCGTCCCGCACGCCGGGACCCACGGGTGACGAGCAGGCGGAGGAGGTCGCACGGCTCGTCCGGGTGACGGTCGACCACGACCCGGCTCCCACCGACCACGTCGGTGCGCTCGTCAGCGACGCCGACCTCGCGGTCCTCGGCGGGACACCGGCGCGCTACGCGCGCTACACGGCCCAGGTGCGCGCGGAGTACGGCCACGTCGACGACGGCGCCTTCCGGGCCGGGCGCGCCGCGGTGCTCGAGGGGCTGCTCGCCCTGCACACCGGACGCGGGTTGTTCCGCACGGAGGCCGGCCGCCGGCGCTGGGCCGCCCGGGCCGCGGAGAACCTGCGCGCCGAGCTGGCCGCACTCACCGGGTGAGACGGCGGGTCAGGGCGTCCGTCAGGGCATCCGGAGGCGCCGCATCGCCCGCAGCGCACCCGTGAGCACCCGGCTGGGCACGTCCCCGCCGAGCTCGTACAGGGCATCCACCGAGATCCCGAGACCGTGCCCGCGCTGCGCGACGACGCTCTGCGTCTCGGTCACCGCCTCGATCGCCTCCCGGCCGTGCCGCCGGCCCAGGCCGGAGGCCTTCATCCCGCCCATGGGCGCCGCGGCCGAGCCCCAGGCGTGCAGGTAGCCGTCGTTGACGACGACCGTGCCGGTCTCGACCCGGGCCGCGAGGCGCCGGGCACGGGCGACGTCGGTCGACCAGATCGAGGCGTGCAGGCCGAAGTGCGTGTCGTTCATGACGCGCACCGCCTCGTCGTCGCCACCGACCCGGGTCACGGCCACGACCGGGCCGAACGTCTCCTCGTGCCGGCACGCGGCGTCGTCCGGGACGTCGTCGAGCACCGTCGGGGCGTAGAAGTACGGGCCGACGTCGCTGCGGTGGACCGCACCGACCAGGGCCCGGGCGCCCTTGGCCAGGGCGTCGTCGACGTGCCCCGCCACCCGCTCGAGCTGGTCGGCCGAGACGAGCGAGCCGACGTCGGCCGTGTAGTCCAGGCCGGTGCCCAGGGTCAGTGCCCGCACCGCCGGCACGAACCGCTCGAGGAACCTCTCGGCGATCCGTTCGTGCAGCACGAGGCGCTCGCTCGACATGCACAGCTGGCCGGCGTTCGTGAAGCAGGCGCGCAGCACGCCGGGCACGGCACGGTCCAGGTCGGCGTCGGCCGCGACGTACAGCGGGTTCTTGCCACCGAGCTCGAGGGTCGCCCCGATCAGCCGCTCCCCCGCCCGGGCCGCGATCTTCCGCCCGGTCTCGGTGGAGCCGGTGAACGCGACGTGGTCGACGTGGTCCACCAGCTCCGCCCCGATGTCCGCGCCGCCCGCGACCACGGCGAAGAGGTCGTCCGGCAGTCCCGCCTCGGCCAGGAGCTCGGACGCCCACAGCGCCGACAGGGTGGTCTGCGGGTCCGGCTTGAGCACGACGGCGTTGCCCGCCAGCAGGGCGGGGACGGTCTCGGACAGGGCCAGGGTAAGCGGGAAGTTCCACGGGGCGATGATCCCCACGACGCCCACCGGCCGGCGGTGCACGCGCACCCCGGTGAGGACCGACAGGGCCCCCGGCTCGCGCCGGTCGGCGAGGTAGCGCTCCGCACGGCGCACGAAGTGCCGGCAGGTCTGCGCGATGTCGGCGACCTCCTCGAAGGCGTTGCGGCGCGACTTGCCCGACTCCATCTGGATCAGATCGAGGATCTCGGACTGCCGCTCGAGCACGAGCACCCCGAGCCGGTCGAGCACGCGGGCGCGCTCGCGCAGCGGCAGGGCGGCCCAGTCGTGCTGAGCGGCCCGCGCCGCCCGGGTCGCTCCGACGACGTCCTGCGGGCTCGACAGCGGGACGGCCGCCAGCGGCGCACCGGTGAACGGCAGCTCGCTGCGGTGGGTGCCCGCACCGTGGGAGGTCACGACGCGCCGGACCAGCGGGGCCACGATCTCGGGCTCCAGGACGTAGGTGGAGGCGGGCAGCTCCGGGTCGATGACGTCCCCCAGAGCACCGTCGCCCTCGTGCGCAGTTGCCATGGGCGACAGCCTACGCGGACCAGGTGACATCCGTGTCACCGCAGGTCGGCGGCGATCTTCACCCCGCTCGGCGCGGGTCGTCGAGCGTCCGCCCGAGCACGCGCGTCTCCTGGTCGACGTACCCGAGCCCCGTGGTCCGCCGGCCGGGATCCACGGCCACGTCGTAGAGCCAGCCGCGGTGCCCCTCGTACCCGGCCAGCACGGAGCCGACGACGACGTCCCCGTCCCGCGCGACGAGCACCGTCGCGGCGGGGTGGGCCCGCGCGTCGGCGATGTCGCGGTACGGGTCGTTCCAGGGCCGGGTCAGGTCGCTGGCCCGCCACAGGCCGACGACGCCCTCGACGTCGTCGTCACCGATCTCCGTGACCCGCACCCGCGACGGCGGTGGCCCGGCCGGCACGGGTCCGCTCACCGCGGCTGGTACGGCGAGACGACGACCTCGACGCGCTGGAACTCCTTGAGGTCGGAGTAGCCCGTGGTGGCCATCGCGCGGCGCAGCGCGCCGACGAGGTTCGTCGTGCCGTCGGCGGTGTGCCCGGGGCCGAAGAGGATCTCCTCCAGCGTCCCGGCGGTGCCGACCTCGACCCGCTCGCCGCGCGGGAGCTGGGCGTGGTGGGCCTCGGGGCCCCAGTGCCACCCCTCGCCGGGCGCCTCGGAGGCGCGTGCCAGCGCGGCACCGAGCATCACGGCGTCGGCCCCGCAGGCGATGGCCCGGACGATGTCTCCCGAGTGACCCACGCCGCCGTCGGCGATCACGTGCACGTACCGACCGCCGGACTCGTCGAGGTAGTCGCGGCGGGCCGCTGCGACGTCCGAGACCGCGGTGGCCATGGGCGCGTGGATGCCGAGGCCGACGCGGGTGGTGTGCGCGGCACCGCCGCCGAACCCGACCAGCACGCCGGCCGCCCCGGTGCGCATCAGGTGCAGGGCGGCGGTGTAGCTGGCCGCGCCACCGACCACGACGGGCACGTCGAGCTCGTAGATGAACCGCTTGAGGTTGAGCGGCTCGGCGCTGGTCGAGACGTGCTCGGCCGAGACGGTGGTGCCCCGGATGACGAACAGGTCCACCCCGGCGTCGAGCACGGTCTGGTAGTGCTCCTGGATCCGCTGCGGCGACAGCGCCCCGGCCACGGTGACCCCCGCGGCGCGGATCTCCTTGAGCCGCTGGGTGATGAGCTCCGACTTGATCGGCTCGGCGTAGATCTCCTGCATGCGCCGCGTCGCCTCCGCGGCGGGCAGCGCACGGATCTCCGCCAGGAGCGGGGCCGGGTCGTCGTAGCGGGTCCACAGGCCCTCGAGGTCGAGCACCCCCAGACCGCCCAGGTTGCCCAGCGCGACCGCGGTGGCCGGGCTCATCACCGAGTCCATCGGCGCCGCCACGATCGGCAGGTCGAAGTGGTAGGCGTCGATCTGCCACCCGGTGGAGACGTCCCGCGGGTCGCGCGTCCGGCGCGAGGGGACCACCGCCACGTCGTCGAAGGAGAAGGCGCGACGCCCGCGCTTGCCACGTCCGATCTCGATCTCGTTGCTCACACGGGTCAGCCTACCGGCCGCCGTGTCGGTGGCCCGTGGCATCGTCACCGACGTGAGGACACGAGAGGGGATCGAGATGGACGACGCCGGCTGGACCGTCGGGCCGCTGCTCGGGTTCGACACCGAGACGACCGGCGTCGACGTGCACCAGGACCGCGTCGTCACGGCGGCCGTCGTGCTCCGCACGCCGCTGACGACCGAGGTCCGCACGTGGCTGATCGACCCCGGGGTCGGGATCCCCGAGGAGGCGGCGGCGATCCACGGGGTGACGACCGAGCACGCCCGCGCGCACGGCGTCGCACCGGCCGAGGCGCTCGAGGAGATCGCCGCGCTGCTCACCACGCACCTGCGCGAGGACGTCCCGGTCGTGGCCTACAACGCCGCGTTCGACCTGACGCTGCTCGACGCCGAGCTGGCGCGCCACGGCCTGCCGACCCTGCCGGAGCGGCTCGGACGGCCCGTCGCCCCCGTGCTGGACCCGCTCGTGATCGACCGGTGGCAGGACCGGTACCGCCGGGGGAAGCGTCGACTGGGCGACCTGTGCGAGCTCTACGGCGTGGTCGGCGACGGCGAGCTGCACAGCGCCGACGTGGACGTGCTGGCCACCCTCGACGTGCTGGACGCGCAGGTGCTGCGGTTCCCCGATCTGCGTTCGGTGGCGCTCGACGCCCTGCACGCGGCGCAGCGCGACGCCCACCGCACGTGGGCGGAGAGCTTCAACGCCTGGCGCGACCGCAAGGGTCTGCCGGGACCCGGCGCGTCCACGTCCTGGCCCACCACACCGCGCGCCGCCGGCTGACCGGACGGCGGCGCGCCGCCGGGCGAGGTCAGCCGACCTTGTAGTTCGGCGCCTCGACGGTCATCTTGATGTCGTGCGGGTGGGACTCCGCCAGCGAGGCCGAGGTGATGCGCACGAACTTGCCCTTCTCCTGCAGCTCCGGCACGGTGCGCGCACCGACGTAGAACATCGTCTGGTGCAGCCCGCCGACGAGCTGGTGGGCCACGGTCCCGAGCGTGCCCTTGTAGGGCACCTGGCCCTCGACACCCTCGGGCACGATCATGTCGTCGCTCGTGACCTCCGCCTGGAAGTAGCGGTCCTTCGAGTAGGACTTCTTGCCGCGCGAGGACATCGCGCCCATCGAGCCCATGCCCCGGTAGGCCTTGAACTGCTTGCCGTTGATGAGGATGGTCTCGCCGGGCGACTCCTCCGTGCCGGCGAGCATCGACCCGAGCATGACCGTCTCGGCGCCGGCCACGAGGGCCTTGCCGATCTCGCCCGAGTGACGCATGCCGCCGTCGGCGATGACCGGGACCCCGGCCGGGCGCGCGGCCCGCGACGCCTCGTGGATCGCGGTGATCTGCGGGACGCCGACGCCGGTCACCACGCGGGTGGTGCAGATCGACCCGGGGCCGACGCCGACCTTGACGGCGTCCGCGCCGGCGTCGACGAACGCCTGGGCCCCGTCCTGGGTGGCCACGTTCCCGCCGATGACCTGGACGTGGCGGGTCGCCGGGTCGGACTTCAGCGCGCGCACCATGTCGATGAGCATGCGGACGTTGCCGTGGGCCGTGTCGGCGACGAGCACGTCGACACCGGCGTCGATGAGCGTCGTGGCCCGCTGCCACGCGTCACCGAAGTAGCCGATGGCGGCACCGACGAGGAGCCGGCCCTGGGAGTCCTTGGAGGCGTTGGGGAACTGCTCGGACTTGACGAAGTCCTTGACCGTGATGAGGCCGGCGAGGCGTCCGTCGTCGTCGACCAGCGGGAGCCGCTCGAGCTTGTGCTTGCGCAGCAGGGCGGTGGCGTCCTCGCGGGAGATGCCGGCGTCGCCGGTGATCAACGGCTGCCAGGTCATGACGTCGGCGACGGTCGTCTCCGCCCACTCGGCCACCGGGGTGAAGCGCAGGTCGCGGTTCGTGACGATGCCGACGAGACGGCCGGCCTCGTCCAGCACGGGGAACCCGGAGACCCGGTACTCCCCCGCCCGCTGGTCGAGCTGCTCCAGGGTGGCGTCCGGACCGATCGTCACGGGGTTCGAGATGATCCCCGTCTGCGTCCGCTTGACCAGGTCCACCTGGTACGCCTGGTCCTCGATCGAGAGGTTGCGGTGCAGCACGCCCAGACCGCCCTGCCGGGCCATCGCGATGGCCATCCGGGACTCGGTCACCGTGTCCATCGCGGCGGAGACGAGCGGGGTCCGTAGCGAGATCTCCCGCGTCAGGCGCGAGGTGGTGTCGATGTCCGAGGGCGCCAGGTCCGAGTAGCCGGGCAGCAGGAGGACGTCGTCATAGGTCAGCCCCAGGAAGCCGAACGGATCGTGGGCGGGCGAGGTCGTCTCCGTCATGTCCCGAGTCTACGGCGCGCACGGAGGGGTCGGCCGCGGTCTCCGTCACACCGCGGCGCCTCCCGCCGACGCCCCGGCCGGGTGGCCCGGTCAGGCCCCGATGACCGCCAGGACCTCGTGCAGCAGGCCGGTGAAGGAGCGCACGCGCTGGACCTGGGCGGCCAGCGGCAGCTCGCTGGCGGCGTCGTCCCGTCGCAGCCCGACGAAGATCGGCAGCTCGGGGAACCCGTCGTGCACGGCGTGCACGACGTCGAGGTCCGGTCGACGCTGCCCGGTGGCCAGGACCAGCGCGGCGGGCCGCACCATCGTGACCAGCTCCAGCGACCGCCGTGCACTGGCCGGCCCGGTGACGATCCGCGCCGTCTTGCCCTTGGCCGTCAGCGCGGCGGCGAGGGCGTGCGCGGACAGCGGCACCGTCTCGTCGGGACCCGCGAAGATGAGCACGATGTTGCGCATGCGGCTGGGGTGGTTGGCCGGCGGCCCGCCGTTCTGGACCACGGACTGCTCGAAAGCGTCGGTGAAGGACCGCAGCGCCTGCAGCGCGGCCGTGGCGAGGACGATCTCGGGGACGGCGCCGGGCCCGGCGAGCACGGTCCGCTCGGCCACGCGGCTCCACGCCGGTTCGAGCAGCTGCGCCCACCAGGCGGCGGGGTCGCCGTGCGGCGGGATGCGCACCAGGTCGTCGCACCGCGCCTGGTCGTAGGCGAGCGCCGCGTCCACCACGGCGGAGACCCTGCCGGACGCCTGCTGCCCCTGCTGCGCGCCGGCGCCGCGGCCCCCCTGGCCGCCACCCGGCAACGCCCGCAGGTGGGCCCGCCCGGCTCGGGCGGCGGAGTCTGCCGAGTCCGCGGACTCCTCGGCCTCGTCGGCGCCCGCGTCCTCGGGTGGGCTCGGCGGAGCGGACCGACGGGCCTCCTCGAGCTCGTCGACGTCCGCCTCGAGGGCGGCCTGGGCGGCGTCGACCGGGGCGACGCCCTCGAGCGTGAGCCGTCGCATGACGAGCAGCCGGGCGACGTCCTCGGGGGTGTAGCGGCGGTGGGAGCCGGCCGTGCGGTCCGAGGGGCCGAGACCGTAACGACGGTCCCACGTGCGCAGCGTGGCGGGGGCCACGCCGAGGCGCCGCGCGACGGCCGCGACCGCGAGCCCGGGGCCGGACGGACGCGTAGCCCCGGCATCCTGGACGGGTCGCGAACGGGTCATGCGTCGATTCTGCCCAGGGGTTCCCGGGACCGCCACCGCGCCGGGTGGCCCGTCTCACCTTGAGTCCGAATCGATCATCGAACCTGGTCATGAAGCGATAGCAAGCGGTTCAGGCCCTGGTCACCCCTTTTCACCCACCCCCACTTCAATCGGGTCGACCTGCTACTTGAACAACTTCTGCACAACTTGTAGGTTGTTCGCCATGACGGAGATCTCGCGGTTGCCAGGACCGGTTATGGAGTTGTGGGAGTGGCAGTACCAGGGGTCGTGCCGTGACGCGGACGACACCCTCTTCTTCCACCCCGAGGGTGAGCGCGGATCCACCCGCCGACGACGCGCGGAGGCCGCCAAGGCGATCTGCCGCAGCTGCCCGGTGATGATGGAGTGCCGCGAGCAGTCGCTGCGGGTCCGGGAGCCGTACGGCGTGTGGGGCGGCCTGAGCGAGGACGAGCGGTCGGCGATCCTCAGCGGTCGCGACCGCGAGCACAAGAAGGCGAGCTGAGCCGACCTCGGTCGACGGCCGGTCGCACCCCCTCGCCCGCGCCCCCGTCCGAGCAGACGACGAGAGCCCCGCACCGGATCGGTGCGGGGCTCTCGTGCGGGGAGGGGGACCCGGCCGTCAGGCCAGGGCTCCCGCCCGGCGTCGCGGCGTCAGCCGACGACGACGGCGAGGATGTCGCGCGAGGACAGGACCAGGTAGTCCTCCCCGGCGTACTTGACCTCGGTGCCGCCGAACTTGCTGTAGATGACCTTGTCGCCGACCTTCACGTCGACCGGGACGCGCTCGCCCTTGTCGTTGAAGCGGCCGTCGCCCACGGCCAGGACCTCGCCCTCCTGGGGCTTCTCCTTGGCGGTGTCCGGGATGACCAGGCCGGAAGCGGTCGTGGTCTCGGCCTCGACGGCCTTGACGACGATCCGGTCCTCGAGCGGCTTGATGGGGACCGACACGTCGGACCTCCTTGTTCGCGATGACTAGCGTTGACTGGGTCGCGCCCGGCCGCTGTCCGTCGTCGCGGGTGCCGGCACAGCGCGTGCGCTGGGACCAAATCTAGGCAGCCCTTAGCACTCTGACAAGTCGAGTGCCAGAAGCGGTCCCGTCGGCACGGCCTGAGAGCATGGACGGATGGACGTGGCCTCGCTCAGCAAGCTTCTCAGCCCCGAGGGCTGGACCCTGCTCAACGACCTCCCCCCGTACGAGGAGTCGCAGGCCATGGCCCTGGCGACGCGGATGCGCGCCGAGGGCGTCGATCCGGACCTCGCGGCCGCGGCCCTCACGCAGTCCCGGCTGCGCGCCCGCGCCCGCGCCAAGCTCGGCCCGTTCGCCGACGGGATGCTGTTCACGCCGGACGGGCTGGAGCAGGCGACCCGGCTGACCGTCGCCGCCGTGCACGCCCGCCGGTACCTGGCCGCGGAGGTGCACAAGGTCGCCGACCTGACCTGCGGTCTCGGCGCCGACGCCCTGGCCTTCGCCGGCGTGGGCCTGCAGGTGCTGGCCACCGACGTGGACGAGGTCACCGCCGCGCTGGCGACCGTGAACCTGCGGGCCTTTCCCGAGGCCGAGGTCCGCCACGGGGACGGGCTGGCGCTGGACCTGGTCGCCGAGGGCGTCGACGGGGTGTACGCCGACCCGGCCCGCCGGACGCGCGGCGGGAAGCGGGTCTTCGACCCGTCGGCCTGGGCGCCGCCGCTGGACGCCGTGTGGGGGCTGCGGGACGAGGTCCCCGCCGTCGGCATCAAGGTCGGCCCCGGCATCGGCCATCAGGGCCTGCCCGAGGACGCCGAGACCCAGTGGGTCTCCGTGGACGGCGACGTCGTCGAGGCCGGCCTGTGGTTCGGGCCCCTCGCCCCCGACGGACCCGGACGCTCCGCCCTGATCCTGCGCACCGAGGACGGCGGCACCGTCTCGCGGCTCGTGCGTCCCGGCGCCGAGGGCGTCGACCTCGCCCCCGACGTCGGGGCGGTCGGCTCGTACCTGTACGAGCCGGACGGGGCCGTGGTCCGCGCCGGGCTCGTCGCGCACGCCGCCGCCGAGCTCGACGGCCGGCTGGTGGACCGGACCATCGCCTACGTCACCACCGACGCCCCGGCGGCGGCGCCTCCCCCGGGCACCGCGCCGCTGGCCACCGGCTACCGGGTGCTGGACGTCATGCCGTTCAACCTCAAACGGCTCAAGGCCTACCTGCGCGAACGGGGCGTCGGCCGGCTGACCGTGAAGAAGCGCGGCACGGCCGTGACCCCCGAGCAGCTGCGGGCCCAGCTCTCCCTCCGGGGGGACGCCGAGGCCACGCTGGTGCTGACCCGCGTCGCCGGGCGTCAGCACGTCCTCGTGGTGGAACCGCTGGGGGGCTGATCCCGGCCCCGTGGTGCACCGCCACCACGCGTGGAAGCATGGCGGCATGGTCCTGGAGTTCCAGCCCTCCCGGCGATCGAGCGTCGGCCTCGAGTGGGAGCTGGCGCTCGTGGACGCCGACTCCGGCATCCTGCGCCAGGTGGCCCCTGCCGTGATGGCGGAGCTCGGCCCCGACGCCCGAGCCCGGCACGTCAAGCCCGAGTTCCTGCGCAACACCGTGGAGATCGTCTCGGACGTGTGCGCCACCGTCCCCGGGGCGATCGCCGACCTCGAGAACGGGCTCACCCGGGTCCAGGAGGTCATCCGCCCCATGCGGGCCGAGCTCATGGGCGCCGGCACCCACCCCTTCGCCCCCTGGTCGCAGCAGCAGGTGACCGACAAGGAGCGGTACGCCACCGTCGTCGACCGTGCCCAGGTGTGGGGCCGCCAGCAGGTGGTCTACGGCGTGCACATGCACGTCGGCGTCGAGGACCGGGCCAAGGTGCTGCCGATCCTGCGCTCGCTGCTCGTGCACGTCGCGCACCTGCAGGCGCTGTCGGCGTCGTCGCCGTACTGGGACGCCGCCGACACCGGCTACGCCTCGATGCGTGCGCTGCTGTTCCAGCAGCTGCCGACGGCGGGGCTGCCCTACCAGTTCACCGAGTGGAGCGAGCTGGAGCGGTACACGGCCGACATGCTCAAGACCGGCGTCATCGACGACTTCACCGAGGTGCGGTGGGACATCCGGCCCGCCCCGCACTTCGGCACCGTCGAGGTCCGCGTCTGCGACGGCACGTCGAACGTGACCGAGCTGGCCTCGCTCGCGGCCCTGGTCCACTGCCTGGTCGAGCACTTCTCGACGCTGCTCGACGAGGGCCGGCCGCTGCCGACGATGCCCCGGTGGTACGTCCACGAGAACAAGTGGCGGGCGGCCCGCTACGGCATGGACGCCATCATCATCCTGGACGCCGACGGGAACGAGGAGCTCCTCACCGACGCGCTGCCCCGGCTGCTCGAGGAGCTCGCCCCCGTGGCGGAACGCCTCGGGTGCGCCGCGGAGCTCGACCGGCTCCGGGACATCGTCCGCCACGGCGCCTCCTACCAGCGCCAGCGCGCCGTGGCAGCGGCCCACGGCGGAGGTCAGGCCGGGATGGAGGCCGTCGTGCGGTCCCTCGTGGCCGAGATGCACGCCGGCCACCCGCTGACGCCGTCCGCCGCGGGGTGACCCGCCGCTAGACCGTGATGGTGGTCAGCGGCATCGAGGAGTCCACCCCGATGTCCAGGTCCGACGGCGGCAGCCCGGCCCGCACCACGGCGGACCCCAGCGCGGCGATCATCGCCCCGTTGTCGGTGCAGTAGCGGATCGGCGGGATGCGCAGGTCGATGCCGGCCGCGGCGCAGCGCTCGGCCGCCATGTCGCGCAGCTGGCTGTTGGCCGAGAACCCGCCGCCGATGATGAGGGTCCCGACGTCGTGGGCACGGCAGGCCGCGATGGTCTTGGCGGTGAGCACGTCCGCGACGGCGGCGGCGAAGGAGGCCGCGACGTCGGCCACGGGGACCTCCTTGCCGGCGTCCTGCCGGGCCTCGACCCAGCGGGCGACGGCCGTCTTGAGGCCGGAGAAGCTGAAGTCGTAGGCGTGCTTGGCCTGGTCCTTCGGCGCCGTCAGGCCGCGGGGGAACCGGATCGCCTCCGGGTCGCCCTCGCGCGCGAGCCGGTCGATGTGCGGACCGCCCGGGTAGGGCAGCCCGAGCAGTCGCCCGACCTTGTCGAAGGCCTCCCCGGCCGCGTCGTCCAGGGTGGAGCCGAGCTCGGTGACGTCCGTGGCGATGTCGTCGACCAGCAGCAGCGAGCTGTGGCCGCCGGAGACGACCAGCGCCATCGACCGCTCGGTGAACGGCCCGTCGACGAGCTGGTTCACCGCCGCGTGCCCGATGACGTGGTTGACGCCGTACAGCGGCTTGCCGAGACCGATCGAGAGCGCCTTGGCCGCGCTGGCACCGATCGTCAGCGGGCCCACCAGACCCGGACCGGCGGTGACCGCGACGGCGTCGATCTCCGACAGGTCGACGTCGGCCTCGCCGAGCGCCCGCCGGATCGTGGGGGTCATCGCCTCGAGGTGGGCACGGCTGGCCACCTCCGGGATGATGCCGCCGTAGCGGGCGTGCTCGTCCATGGAGCTCGCCACGGCGTCGAACAGGAGATCGTCTCCGCGCACCAGGGCGACACCGGTCTCGTCGCAGGACGTCTCGATGCCGAGGACCAGGGGATCAGCCATGGCCCACATTCTGTCACCACCGCCGGCCCCGCCCCGGAACCGTCGTGACCAACGCCACGCCGGCCGCCAGGAATCATGCGAACGCATGGACGGTTCCCCACGGACATGACCGACACCTTGCTGGAGACCGCCCCCCTCGCCGTCGACGAGGCGTCCGCCGACCGCCTCTTCCGTCACGCCCGCTCCACCTCGCAGTGGACCGGCGCCGAGGTCACCGACGCTCAGCTGCAGGCCGCCTGGGACCTGGCCAAGCTCGGTCCGACCGCGATGAACACCCTGCCCCTGCGCCTGCTGGTCGTGCGCAGCCCCGAGGCGAAGCAGCGGCTGGTCGAGCACATGGGTGGCGGCAACAAGGCGAAGGTCGAGGCCGCGCCGGTCTCCCTCGTCCTGGCCGCCGACCCGGCGTTCCACGAGCACCTCGACGAGCTCTTCCCGGTCTACCCCGGGATCCGCGAGCAGCTCGCCCCGGCGGCGGAGGTCCGCGAGCAGATGGCGCGCAAGAACGCCCTGCTGCAGGCCGGCTACCTGATCGTCGCGCTGCGCGCCGCCGGTCTCGCGGCCGGGCCCATGGACGGCATGGACGCCGACGGCATCGACCGGGAGTTCTTCGCGGAGTCCGGCTGGCGGTCGCTGATGGTCGTCAACGTCGGCGAGGCGGACGGCGAGGGCTCGCCGCACCCCCGCGGGCCGCGCCTCGACCTGGAGCAGGTCTCCCGCACCCTCTGAGACCGCCCTCTGCTGTTGTCGCGGGTGCTGGGAGCCCTGCGTCAGGAGACGGCGACCGGGCGGCCCGGGTCGTTCGACCACTGCGACCAGGACCCCGGGTAGAGGGCCGCCGGCACGCCGATCGACGCCAGGGCGGCGATCTCGTGCGCCGCGGTCACGCCGGACCCGCAGTAGACGCCCACCGTCGCGTCCGGCCTCACCCCGAGGGAGGTGAACCGGGCACGCAGCTCCGCCTCGCTGCGGAAGGCGCCCTCGTCGTCCAGGTTCTCCGTCGTCGGCGCCGAGACCGCGCCCGGGATGTGGCCCGCCTGCGGGTCGACGGGTTCGACCTCGCCGCGGTACCGCTCGGCGGCCCGGGCGTCGAGCAGCACACCCGAGGTCGCCAGGTCCGCCGCGTCGTCGGCGTCCAGCACCGGCATGCCCCCGGGGTGCGCCACCATGTCGCCGGGCACCCGGCTGGTGATCCCGACCTCGAGGGGGTGACCCGCCCGGCGCCACGCCTCGAGCCCGCCGTCGAGGATGCGCACGGCGTCGTGACCGAACCAGCGCAGCAGCCACCACGCCCGGGCGGCGGAGGTGCCGCCCACCTCGTCGTACACCACGACGCGGGAGTCGGAGCAGACACCCCAGCCCCGGGCGGCCTCCTGGAACTCCGCGGCGGACGGCAGCGGGTGCCGCCCGGCCTCCGGCGACGGCACCGCGGCGAGCTCGGCCTCGAGGTCCACGTAGACCGCACCGGGCAGGTGACCGGCCTCGTAGCGGTCCAGACCGTCGGTCCGGCCCAGCGCCCAGCGCACGTCCAGCAGCAACGGCGCGCCGCCGAACGGGTCCTGCAGGCCGCCGAGCTGCAGGTCGGCGGCGACCGTGTCCGCGTCGACGAGCACCCGGTCACGTGCCGGGGACATCACCCGGCGCGTCACGCGGCACCGCCGGCACCGGTCGTCGCCCGCGTGCCCGGCGAGGGGTCCTCGGGGACCGACAGGTCCAGACGCATCGTGTAGGCGTCCGTGCCCTCCGGCTGGTAGTAGCGCTTGCGGAGGCCGAGCTGCTCGAACCCGAACTGCCCGTAGAGCGCGAGCGCGCTGTCGTTGTCCACGGCGACCTCGAGCAGCAGCGCCCCGGCACGCAGCTGTCGCGACCGGTCCACGAGGGCCTGCAGGAGTCGCCGGCCCACGCCGCGCCCCTGGTACTCACGGGCCGTGCCGATGGTCATCACCTGGGCGACGTCCCCGTCGAACCACAACCCGGCGTACCCGACCACGGGACGTCGTCCCGGCCCGAGCCCCACGGCGTCCGGACCGTCGAGCTCCGCCACGACGTACCAGCGCCCGAGCCCGGCCAGCTCGTCGGCCAGCATGCCGTACGTCCACGCCCCCGGTCCGAACAGCTCGTGCTCGAGCTGGAGGACCCGGTCGAAGTCGCTGCTCACCAGCGGCCGCAGCCGCACCGACACGGGACGGTCCGTCATGCCGCTCCCCCGGTGGCGCGCTTGGCCCCGGCCGGCTCCTGCACGTCCGGACGGCGCAGGTACAACGGCTCGGTCGGCTGGTCGACGCCCTCGGCCCGACGGGCCAGGGCCAGCCGGGCGAGCACGGTCGCGTCCGGCAGGACGGGGGCGTCCTCGTCGGCCACCAGGTGGTCGGGATAGAGGCCCGCACCCTCGCCCACGACGGCGAGCCGGGCGCCGTCCGCCGTCGGCGGGTCGAGCTGGGAGGCCGCCACGTCGGCCGCCCGGCCGACCTCCGGACCGCGCTCCACCGCGACGACCGGCACACCGTGCGGGCCCTCGTGCGCCACGACGCGGTACCGGGCCCAGTAGACCTCCTTGCGCCGCGCGTCGGTGGCCACGAGCACCTCGTCGCCGGGGTCGAGGCCGAGGTCGGCGACGGCCTCCACCGCGAGCGCGTCGATGCTCGGCACGCCGAGGACGTCGATCCCCAGGCTCAGCGCCAGCGTGCGGGCCGTGACCAGCCCGACGCGCAGACCGGTGAACGGTGCGGGTCCGGTGCCACCGACGACGGCCGTCAGGTCGGTGCGCTCGAGCCCCGCCGCGGCCAGGGCGTCGGCGATGAGGGGGGCGAGGGACTCGGCGTGCCGTCGGCGCTCGTCGGCGTTGCGGACGGCGAGGCGGCCACCGTCGTCGTCGACCACGGCGACGGAGACGGCGGCGGAGGTGTCGATCGCGAGAACAGCCACGGGACCAGCCTACGGCGAGCGGGGGCTCAGCTCGGGCGCGGGCGCGGCACCAGGCGGGTGAGGTCGACGCCGGCCCAGCGCGGGCCCACGGCGCGCACCGTGGCGCGCCGGACACCGGCCTCGGGGTGCTCCGGGTCCACCTCGCCGCCGCGAGGCCGCTGCAGGTCGACCTCGAGACGGTCCTCGGTGAGGGTCTCGGCCAGACCGCGGCCCCACTCGACGACGGTCACGGACTCGTCGAGGGAGGAGTCCAGGTCCAGGGCGTCCAGCTCGTCCAGCCCGCCCAGCCGGTAGGCGTCCACGTGCACCAGCGCCGGACCGGTCGTGCCGTCCTGGCGCCGCAGCGGCGGGTGCTCCCGGGCGACGATGAACGTCGGGGACGCGATCTGCCCCCGGACGTTCAGCGCCCGGCCCAGGCCCTGGGTGAGGGTGGTCTTGCCCGCTCCGAGGTCACCGGTGAGGATCACCAGGTCCCCGGCGCGGAGCAGGCCGGACAGGGCTCCGCCCAGTGCCCGGGCGTCCGCGGCGCCCGGCAGCTCCAGCGCCACCTGCGCGACGACGTCACTCACGGCTCTGCCTCTCTCCTTCGGGGTCGTCTGCGGTCACCGGCGCGGACGTGCCGACGGCGTCCGTCCCGGCCGCGGGGACGTACACGCGGGGCACGCGCGGCGCCAGCCGCGTCACGATCTCATAGCTGATGGTCCCGGCGGCCTCGGCCCAGTCCTGGGCGTTCGGCAGCGGCGACCCGTGCGCCACCCCGTCCGAGGCACCGAACAGGGTCACCAGGTCGCCCGCGCGTTCGGTGGCACCGGGCCCGAGGTCCAGGACGAACTGGTCCATGCAGACCCGCCCCGCCACCCGCAGCACGCGGGCGCTGGCCCCGTCGCCGACGGCCACGGGCGCTCCCGGGCTGCCGGCACCGCCGGAGCCGTGCCGGGGGACGCCGTCACCGTACCCCAGCGGGACGAGCCCGACGGTCGTGTCCTGCGTCGTGGTGTAGGTGTGACCGTAGGAGACACCCTCGCCGGCGGCCACCTGCTTGACGTTGGCCAGCCGCGACTCGAGAGTCATCGCCGGACGCAGCCCGAACCGTCCCGGCGGGCCGACGCCCGGGCCGGGCGAGTTGCCGTACACGGAGATCCCGGGGCGGACGAGGTCGTGATGCAGGTCCGGGCGGGTCAGGGTCGCCGCGGAGTTCGCCAGGTGCCGCACCTCGGGGCGCAGCCCGGCCCGTGCGACCTGCGCCAGCGCGTCGTCGAACGCCGCGCCCTGGCGGTCGATCGACGGGTGTCCGGGTTCGTCCGCGCAGGCCAGGTGCGAGAACACGCCGACCACCCGCAGCTCGCCCGACGCCTCGAGCTCGGCAGCCCGGTGGACCACCGCCGGCAGGTCGCGCATCGCGACACCGTTGCGGGACAGCCCCGTGTCGACCTTGACGTGCACCCGGGCGGTCCGCCCGGCCGCGCGCGCCCCGGCCGCGATCTCCTCGAGCGCCCACGGCGCCGCCACGGTCACGTCCACGTCCGCGGCGATCAGCTCGGCGAACGGCGCCCCGGGCACGAGCAGCCAGACCAGCACGCGAACGTCGGTGTCGAGCCCCGCCCGCAGGGCGAGCGCCTCCTCGGCGGTCGCCACTCCCAGCCACGTCGCCCCGCCGGCCAGCGCGGCGCGGGCCGCCGGGAGCATCCCGTGACCGTAGCCGTCGGCCTTGACGACCGCCATGAGGTCCGCCGACGGCGCGTGGCCGCGCAGCGCGCGGACGTTGTCGCGGATCGCGTCGAGGTCGACGATCGCGCGGGCAGGGGTGCCGTCGGCGAAGGCGGGAGTCGTCACGGTGGCGATTCTCTCACTGGCCCGTGGGCCAGTCGCCCAGCCGACGGCGGGAGGTGAACGTGCGCCGCTCACCGGTCAGCGGGTCGTCGAACCTCAGCGAGCGGGCCAGCAGCTGCAGGGGTTCACCGCGGTCGTCCGCGCCGTCGTCGGCCACGGCCCGCAGGACGGGCCAGAACGGGTCGTGCCGGATCGGCAGCCCCAGACCGGCCATGTGCAGCCGGAGCTGGTGCGTCTTGCCGGTGTGCGGCTCGAGGCGGTACAGCCCCAGCCCTCGCCGCTCGTCGCGGTCCACCAGGTCGATCCACGACTCGGCGTTGGGCTCGCCGGGCACCTCCTCGGCGCGCACGACGCCGCGGCGCTTGACGATGCGCGAGCGGACCGTGCGCGGGAACCCGGGGGTGCCGTCGGACCCCGCCGGCAGCGGGGCGACGGCCTCGTACACCTTGCGGGCGCGCCGCTCCTGGAAGACGAGCTGGTAGGGCCCGCGCACCTCGGGCCGGACCGTCAGCACCAGCACACCCGCCGTCGGGCGGTCGAGGCGGTGCGCGGGGACGAGGTCCGGCAGGTCCAGCTCGCGCCGCAGCCGCGTCAGCACCGTCTGGGTCACCCAGCGGCCGCGCGGCATGGTGGCGACCCGGTGCGGCTTGTCGACCACCAGCAGGTTCTCGTCCCGGTGGAGCACCTCGAGGTCCGCGAGCGCCGGCACGGCGGGTTCGTCGGCCGGCGGGTCCCGGTACAGGTAGAGGAACCCCCGCGGTTCGTAGGGGGTGTCCCGCGTGACGGGTGTGCCGTCCCCCGTGACGACCTCGCCCGCGGCCAGCTTGTCCCGCAGCCGGTCGGCGTCGTCGGGGAACCGCGCCAGCAGGTACCCGGCGGCCGTGGCGTACCGCGCCACGGCGGCGGCGTCGTGCGGCAGCACGAGCCGGGTGGGGTTCAGGCCGTCCCGCACCGGCAGGGGCGGGACGTGCTTGCGCGGGGACGGCATGGCACCCATTCTCGCGCGCCGTCACGACCCCGTAAGGCGCCGGACCCTGGGCAGGGGCCCGGCCCCGGCACAGACTGGGGGCATGAGAACGACACGAGGTGCGGCGACGGCCGCCGTGACCCTGACCCTCCTGCTCGCGGCGGGGTGCGCCACCGAGGAGGACACCTCGGCGGGCGGGGCGTCGACCACCACCGAGATGTCGGAGGAGCCGGCCGACGAGGAGATGTCCGGCGCCGAGGACGACGCGACGGCCGAGGAGGAGATGTCGGAGGGCGAGGGCGCCGGCGACATGGCGTCGGGCGATGCCGCACCGGTGTACGACTTCTCCGCCACCACGCTCGACGGCGGGACGTTCGAGGGCAGCGAGCTCGCCGGGTCACCAGCGGTGCTGTGGTTCTGGGCGCCCTGGTGCCCGACCTGCATCGGGCAGATCCCCACGGTCACCGGCCTCGCCGAGGACTACGACGGCGAGGTCGCGGTGGTCGGCGTCGGCGGCCTGGACGACGCCGAGGCGATCCGCGAGATGGCCGAGAACGACATCGCCGGCCCGACCCACCTCGTCGACGACGCCGGCGAGGTGTGGCAGCACTTCGGCATGACCCAGCAGTCGACGTTCGTCGTCCTGGACGCCGAGGGCGAGGTCGTCCTCGAGGGTCAGGTGCCGGGCTCCGAGCTCGAGTCCGTCGTCGCCGACCTCGCGGGCTGAGCGACGTGCTCGGCGACGGTGCGTTCGCGCTCGCGCTCGGGGCCGGGCTGGTCGCGGCCGTGAACCCGTGCGGGTTCGCCCTGCTGCCCGCCTATCTCGCGACGCTGGTCCGGCCCGACGACGGCCGGGCCGCCGCCGTGGGCCGTGCCCTGCGCTCGACCGCGGCGCTCACCCTCGGGTTCGTCGCGGTGTTCGGCGCCTTCGGGCTGGTCGTCGCCCCGGTCGCCAGCTCGGTCCAGCGCTGGCTGCCCGTGTTCACCCTGGTGCTCGGGGTCGTGCTCGCCGCGGCGGGGGTCTGGGTCCTGACGGGGCGCGAGCTGCCCGGTCTGCGACTGCTGCGCACCGGGTCCGGGCGGCCGCTCACGGACCGGTGGTGGTCCGTCGTCGGGTTCGGAGCCTCCTATGCCCTGGCCTCGCTCACCTGCACGATCGCCCCGTTCCTCGCCGTGGTCGTGACGGCCTTCCGCGCCGGGTCGGTGGCAGAGGGTGTCGCCCTGTTCGCCACCTATGCGGCCGGCATGGCCCTGCTCGTCGGCACGGCCGCCGTCGTCGTCGCCGTGGCCGGTGCCGGAGTGGTCTCCCGCGCCCGGGGGGCGGGACCGGTGCTCGCCCGGGTCGGGGGCGGGATCCTCGTCGTCGCGGGGCTGTACGTCGCCTGGTACGGGTTCTGGGAGCTGCGCGTGCTGCACGCCGGGGCCGGCACGGACCCGGTGGTCGAGGGTGCCGCCGCCGTCCAGCGGTGGCTGGCCTCGGCGGCGGAGGGGCTCGGCTGGGTCGGGCTGCTCGTCGTCCTCCTCGTGGTGCTGGCCTCGGTGGGGGGCCTCACCTGGTGGCGCCGGCACCGGGCATGATGGGGCCCATGGACCTCTACGACATCCCCTTCGACCGGATGGACGGCAGCACCGCGACCCTGGCCGAGCACCGCGAGGACGTGGTGATGGTCGTCAACGTCGCCTCGCGCTGCGGCCTGACCCCCCAGTACACGGCCCTGGAGCAGCTGCAGCAGAAGTACGCCGACCGCGGCTTCACGGTCGTCGGGTTCCCCAGCAACCAGTTCTTCCAGGAGCTGTCCTCGGACGAGAAGATCGCCGAGTTCTGCTCCGCCACCTACGGGGTGACGTTCCCGGTGGTGTCCAAGGTCAAGGTCAACGGCCGCAAGGCGCACCCGCTGTACCAGGAACTGACGAAGACCCCGGACGCGGGCGGCCACGACGGACGCATCCGCTGGAACTTCGAGAAGTTCCTCGTGCTGCCCGGGGGCGAGGTGCGCCGCTACGCCCCCCAGACCGTGCCGGACGACCCCGAGATCGTCGAGGTCATCGAGGCCCACCTCCCGCGCTGATCCCGGAGGGGCCGGGCAGGTCGGCCGCCAGCAGCACGCCGACACCGCCGGCGAACCGCACGCCGTGCAGCACCGGGGCGCGCACCACCTCGTGGAACCCCCAGCGCCGGTGCAGCGCGAGCGACGCGGTGTTGCGGGCGTTGGCCAGGTAGAACACCCGGGCGGCCCGACCCGCGAGCCAGTCCATCCGGGTGGCGGTCAACGCCGTCCCGACGCCGCGGCGCCGCCAGGCCGGGGTCACGGTCACCCCGCCCAGGTAGTGACCGGCCGGCGCGACGCCGTCCGTCCAGCGGAACCGGTGGGTCTTGGCCCAGCCGATCACGGCCCTCTCCGCCTCGGCGACCAGGACGAGACGTTCCGGGTCGGGCACGGCCGCGCGGACGCCGTCGAGCAGCTCGGCACGGCCGGCCGCCTCCTGGACCTCCTCGATCGCCGGCACGTCACCCACGTGGGCCGGGCGGACGGTCACCGGCGCGGACGAGTCCGCGGTCATCTCGGTCACCGGAGGCCGAGCAGCGTGGACACCGTGCCCGGCACGGCCTCGGCGACGTCCAGGGCCGCGACGGGTCCGCCGGGGTTGGCGCGTTCGGCGGCGGACCCGTGGACCAGCGCGGCCGCGGCCGCGACCTCCGCAGCGAGCGCCGGCCGCTCGACGACGTCGGTCGCGCGCGCGGCGAGCATCGTGCCCAGGATTCCCGCGAGCACGTCCCCGGCACCGGCCGTGGCGAGCCATCCCGGGGCGTCCGCCTGGGCCCACGCGCCCTCGGTGCCGGCGACGACCGTCACCCCGCCCTTGAGCAGCACCGTGGCCCCGGTGAGCTCGTGGGCGCGTCGCGCCCAGCGCAGCGGCGCCGCCTCGACGTCGTCCCGGTGGACGTCCTCCCCCCGGGACCGCAGCAGACCCGCGAGCTCACCGGCGTGGGGGGTGAGGACGAACCACGGCGGGCTGGTCTCCCCCAGCAGCGGCAGACCGCCCGCGTCGACGACGGCGGGCACCGGTCCGTACGGCATCCCCGGCAGGTCGCCCCGTGCCACCGCGAGGGCGCCCCGGCCGCGGTCGTGCTGCCCGTCGTCCGCCGGGTCGTCGCGGTCGCGCGTGGTGGGGACACCGGGCCCGACCACCCAGGCCTGGACACGTCCCGTGGCGGTGACCACCTCCGGACGGGCTGCCAGGACGGTGCGCGCCACGGGCTCCGACCCGCGGTAGCGCACCATCCCCGTGCCGGTGCGCACCGCGGCGGAGGCTGCGAGCACCGCGGCACCCGGGTACGTGGCCGTGCCGGCGACGAGCCCGACGAGCCCGCGGGTGTACTTGTGGTCGGACGGGCCGGGGACCGGCCAGGAGACGGCGACGTCGGCGGCCTCCAGGCGCCGCACCGCCGGCGGACCGACGGGCTCGAGGCCGATGTCGACCACGGTGACCTCGCCGACCACGCGGGCGGCGGGTGGCAGCAGCAGACCGGGTTTGGCGACGCCGAAGGTGACCGTGCGGTCCGCCGCCAGCACCGGTCCGGGCAGCGTGCCGTCGTCGACCCCGATCCCGGACGGCAGGTCGACGGCGACGACCCACGGCCGGCCGGCGCCCGCAGTCACCCCGCCCGCGGCTGTGGGTATGGAATCTGCGGAGCCGGAGCGGTCATGCTCCGCAGATTCCATACCCACAACGGCGGTGAGCTCGGTGACGAGGTCGGCGGCCGGTCCGCGCAAGGCCCCGCGGGCACCGATGCCGAGCAGCCCGTCGAGCACGACGTCGGCAGCCGACACCTCGGCCGCCACCGCCGGGGCGCGGTCGGGTGCCGCGGCCAGCTCGACGACGCGTCCCCCGGCGCCGCGCAGCGCGGCGAGCCCCTCGCCGTGCACCCGCTCGGCGGTGAGCACCGCCGTCACCGCGACGCCTCGCCGGGCCAGCACGGCGCCCGCGTGCAGCGTGTCACCACCGTTGTTCCCGGCACCGACCAGCAGGGCGGCCCGCGCCCCGCGGACGTGCCGCCGTCGGGCCCGCAGGTCGGCCAGGACCTGCGTCGCCAGGGCGAACGAGGCGCGCGCCATCAGGGGCGCACCCGCCGCGAGGAGCGGCTCCTCGGCGGCACGGACGTCGTCGGCGGACCACGCGGAGATCATGCCGTCGATCATGCCGTCTCCCCCGGTCGACTCGCAGCGGCACCACGCGACGGCGCCGGACGGCGCCCGGCTCGGCGGAGGAATAGGCTCGGCGGCATGCGATTCGGACTCTTCATCCCGCAGGGCTGGCGGATGTCGCTCACGGACGTCCCGCCGGAGCAGCACTGGGAGACGATGCTCTCCCTCCTCCACTACGCCGACAACGCCGCCGCGGGCGAGGCGGTCCCGGGGGGTGAGTTCGCCTGGGAGTCGGTCTGGGTCTACGACCACTTCCACACGGTGCCGGTGCCCAGCACGGAGGCCACCCACGAGGCCTGGTCGCTGATGTCGGCCTTCGCGGCGGCCTCCCAGCGGGTCCGCCTGGGCCAGATGTGCACCTGCATGGCCTACCGCGAGCCCACCTACCTGGCGAAGGTCGCCTCCACCGTCGACGCGATCTCCGGCGGCCGGGTCGAGATGGGCATCGGCGCCGGCTGGTACGAGCACGAGTGGCGGGCCTACGGCTACGGCTTCCCCAGCGCCGGCGAGCGCCTGCGCGCGCTCGACGAGGGCGTGCAGATCATGGCGAACATGTGGCGCACGGGCTCCTCCGGCACGTTCGAGGGCGAGCGCTACCAGGTCGACGGCGCGCTGTGCTACCCGCAGCCGCTGCAGAAGCTGCCCGTCGGTGACGGCGGGGCCGAGGTCCCGAGCATCCCGTTGTGGATCGCGGGCGGCGGCGAGAAGAAGACGCTGCGCACCGCCGCGAAGTACGCGCAGTACACGAACTTCTCGGGCGAGCCGGAGGCCTTCGACCACAAGTCCCGGATCCTGGAGCAGCACTGCGCCGACGTCGGCACCGACTTCGGGGCGATCACCCGCTCGGCCAACTACAACGTGGTGATCGGCGAGAACCAGGCCGAGATCGACGACAAGCTGGCCTGGGTCGAGTCGCACTTCTCGCGGTACGCCCCCGGCGAGCCCGGGGAGCGCGAGATCCACGGCTGGCGCAACGGCCCGCTGGTCGGCACCCCGGAGCAGATCGTCGAGACGCTCCAGGACCTGAAGTCGCGCGGCATGACGTACGCGATCACGTACTTCGCGAACGCCGTCGGGGACCGCGACCAGATCGAGCTGTTCCAGCGGCAGGTCGTCCCGGCGCTCCAGGACTGATCCCCCGCCCTCGCCCCCTCCGCCGATCATGTCCTGGCGGCTCGTCGGCTTCGCCGGACGGACACCGGGAGCATGGTCGGCGGACGGGGAGGTCAGTCCTCGGCGACCACCATCGCCGAGGAGATCCCGGCGTCGTGCGAGATCGACAGGTGCCAGCGCCGGATCCCCAGCTCGTCGGCCCGGGCCTGCACCGATCCGCGCAGCTCGACCTGCGGCGGCCCGCCGACCACCCGGTGCACGGTGGCGTCGTGCCAGTGCATGGTGCCCGGGGCGCCGAGGGCCTTGGCGATGGCCTCCTTGGCCGCGAAACGCGCCGCCAGGGACGACGCCGGCAGGTCGCGCTCGGCCTCCGTGAACAGCTTCTCCCGCAGCCGCGGGGTCCGCTCCAACGTGGCCATGAACCTCTCGACGTCCACGACGTCGATCCCCACCCCGATGATCACCGGCGCACACCCTCCTCGTCCTGCGGCTCCACGAGATGGCGCCAGCGGAACCACTTGCGCTGCACCTCGGCGTCGAGGTCGACGTCGAACCGGCGCGCCACGAGCAGCAGCATCCCGAGGACGTCGGCCAGCTCCGCGCGGAAGGCCGCGTCGACCGCGGCCGCGTCCTCGCCCCGGTCGCGCGAGCGCCCCGAACGCGCCAGGTAGGCCTGGGTCAGCTCCCCGACCTCCTCGTGGAGCTTGAGGACCAGCCAGTCGTCCGAGCGCGGCACGTCGAACACGCGCTCGTAGACCCGCGAGATGATCTCGATCTCGTCCGCGAGCCCTGCGAGGGTCCGTGCGTCGCCCATGGTGCCGATCATGCCCTCCCGGCGGCCGGTCCGGCGAGAGCAGGCCGGACGGCGCGGTGCCCGGCGGGACGGCGCGTCCGCCCCGCCGGCACCCGCGTCACTCGACCGTGACCGACTTGGCCAGGTTGCGGGGCTGGTCCACGTCCAGGCCCTTGGCGCCGGCGAGCGCCATCGCGAAGATCTGCAGCGGCACCACGGCCAGCAGCGGCTGCAGCAGCGACGGGGCCTGCGGGATCCAGAAGATCTCGTCGGCGTACTTGCGCACCTCGTCGTCGCCGTCCTCGGCGATCACCAGCGTGCGGGCACCGCGCGCCCGGATCTCCTGGATGTTCGAGACGACCTTGGAGTGCAGCTGGTCGCGGCCCCGCGGGGACGGCACGACGACGAAGACCGGCTGGCCCTCGTCGATGAGCGCGATGGGCCCGTGCTTGAGCTCGCCGGCCGCGAACCCCTCGGCGTGGATGTAGGCGAGCTCCTTGAGCTTGAGCGCCCCCTCCATCGCCACGGGGTAGCCGACGTGCCGGCCGAGGAACAGCACCTTGTCGGCGGCCTCCATCGACCGCGCGGTGGCCCGCACGTACTCGCCGCGCTCGATGACGGTCTGCACCTTGCGGGACATGTCGCGCAGCTCGTCGAAGAGCTGGGCCACCTCGTCGGGGAACTTGTTGCCGCGCAGCTGGGCCAGGTACAGCCCGAGGATGTAGGCCGCGGTGATCTGCGCCAGGAACGCCTTGGTCGAGGCGACGGCGATCTCCGGACCCGCGTGGGTGTACAGCACGGCGTCGGACTCGCGCGGGATCGTCGAACCGTTCGTGTTGACGATGGCGAGGACCTTGGCACCCTGCTCGCGGGCGTGCCGGACGGCCATCAGGGTGTCCATCGTCTCGCCGGACTGCGAGATCGCGACGACGAGGGTGCGCTCGTCGACGATCGGGTCGCGGTAGCGGAACTCGTGGGCGAGCTCGACCTCCACCGGGATGCGGCACCAGTGCTCGATGGCGTACTTGGCGACGTGGCCGGCGTACGCGGCCGTCCCGCAGGCGATGACGATGATCTTGTCGACGCTGCGCAGCACGGCCTCGTCGATGCGCAGGTCGTCGAGGATGATGCGGCCCGCCGCGTCCGTGCGGCCGAGCAGCGTGTCGGCGACGGCGTGCGGCTGGTCGTGGATCTCCTTGTCCATGAAGGAGTCGAAGCCGCCCTTCTCGGCGGCGGCCGCGTCCCAGTCGACGGTGAACCGCTTGCCCTCGGCGGGGTTCCCCGCGAAGTCGGTGACGGTCACCGCGTCCGGGGTGATCGTGACGATCTGGTCCTGCCCCAGCTCGAGGGCCTCCTTGGTGTGCTCCACGAACGCGGCGACGTCGGAACCGAGGAAGTTCTCGCCCTCCCCGAGCCCGACCACGAGCGGCGAGTCGTGCCGGGCCCCGACGACCGTCGTCGGGTCGTCGGCGTGCACGGCGAGCAGCGTGAAGGTGCCGTCGAGCTGCCGGGCCGTGGCCGCCATCGCGGCGGTGAGGTCCCCGGTGGTGCGGTACTCGCGGGCCAGGAGCTGTGCGGCGACCTCGGTGTCGGTCTCGGAGAGGAACTCGACGCCGCTCGCCGTGAGCGCCTGCCGCAGGGCGCTGAAGTTCTCGATGATGCCGTTGTGGATGACGGCGAGCCGGTCGCCGTCGGCCAGGTGCGGGTGGGCGTTGGTGTCGGTCGGGCCACCGTGCGTGGCCCACCGCGTGTGCCCGATCGCGGCGGTCGCGGGGGGCAGGGGGTGCAGGGCGATCTCGCCGACCAGGTTGTCGAGCTTGCCGGACTTCTTGGCGAAAGCCGCCACGTCCCGCCCGGGGCCCACCAGCGCGACCCCGGCGGAGTCGTAGCCCCGGTACTCGAGCCGCTTCAGCCCGGCGAGGGCGACTTCCAGCGGGCGCTCGTTCGCGCCCAGGTCTCCGGCGACGGCGTCCGCTCCTGCAGAGCGCGCCCCGGCGTATCCGACGATGCCACACATGCCGCGGAGTCTACCCGCGCACCCGGTCCGCGCCGGTGCCCGTGGGACCCGGACGAGGCCCGGCGGCGGCACCTGCCGGGGGCCGGATTGTCGGCATCGCCCCCGTCTCGGGCAGAATCGTTCCTGTGACCTTCGCGAGCCAGTCCAGCCCGGCGGGCGCTCCGGTTCCGCCGCACCCGCTGAGCGAGCACCTGTCCCGGTTCGCCCCCGTCTCGCCGTACGTCGACTTCGACCGGGCGGCGTGGAGCCGGCTGTCCGAGCAGACGCCGCTGCCGCTCACCGACGAGGACGTCGAACGGCTGCGGGGCCTCGACGACCCGATCGACCTGGCCGAGGTCGACGCCATCTACCGACCGCTGTCCCGGCTGCTCAACCTGTACGTCACGGCGACCGGCGGGCTGCACCGGGCGACGTCGACCTTCCTCGGCGAGGACCCGCCCCGCACCCCGTACGTGATCGGTGTCGCGGGGTCGGTCGCGGTGGGCAAGTCGACGACGGCACGCGTGCTGCGCGAGATGCTGGCGCGCTGGCCCGAGACGCCGCACGTCGAGCTGATCACCACCGACGGGTTCCTCTACCCGAACGCCGAGCTGGAGCGGCGCGGTCTCATGACCCGCAAGGGGTTCCCCGAGTCCTACGACCGCCGTGCGCTCATCCGGTTCCTGTCCCGGATCAAGGCGGGGCAGGCCGAGGTCCGCGCCCCGGTGTACTCCCACGTGACCTACGACATCGTGCCGGGCGAGCGGACCGTCGTGCGCCGCCCCGACGTGCTCATCGTCGAGGGCCTCAACGTGCTGCAGCCGGCGCGGTACTCCTCGATCGACGAGTCGACCGTCGCGGTCAGCGACTTCTTCGACTTCTCGATCTACGTCGACGCCCGCACCCGCACGATCCGCCAGTGGTACGTGGACCGCTTCCTCAAGCTGCGCCGCACGGCGTTCAGCCGACCCGAGTCCTACTTCCGCCGCTACGCCGAGCTGTCGGACGCCGAGGCGACGCAGCGGGCGCTGCACATCTGGGAGACGATCAACGCCGTCAACCTCGAGCAGAACGTCCTGCCGACCCGCAGCCGCGCCACGCTCGTCATGAGCAAGGGTGCGGACCACTCGGTCCAGCGGGTCCGGCTACGCAAGCTCTGAGTCGTCGGCGCCGACGCCGACCTCCTGCGGCAGCGGCGCCTGCTCGCGCATCTCCTCCAGCACCTCGTCGCGCGGGGTGAAGAGCTGGACGACCCGGTCGACGAGGAGGCCGAGCAGCCCGCCGCCGACGACCCCGACCGCCATGGCCAGCAGCGGGTCGTGCCCGAGCACGCCCGCCGCGGCGACGCCGATGAGGGTCGAGTAGGCCGACCAGAGCACCGCGGCGATGCCGGAGAAGATCATGAACCGGCGCTGCGGGTAGCCGACGGCGCCGGCCGTCATGTTGACCGCGACGCGGCCCACGGGGATGTAGCGGGCGGCGATGATGAACACCGCGCCCCGGCGGGCCAGCGCCCGGCGGGCCCACGAGACGGCCTTCCGTCCGCGGCGGGAACGCAGCATGCCGATCCGGTCGGTGCCGACCCGTCGGCCGAGGACGTAGGCGAGGTTGTCGCCGCACCAGGCGCCGATGCCGGCGATGGGGATGATCAGCCACAGCCAGGGCAGGCCGGTGGCCTGGGCGGAGATCACGAGGGTCACGAGGACCGACTCGCTGGGCACCGGGGGGAAGAAGCCGTCGATGAAGGCCGACGCGAACATGGCCGGGTAGATCCACACCGACGCGGCGATCTCGAGGATCCATCCCTCGATCTGCCCCAGCAGCGTCGTCAGTCCTGGCACGCGATCCCTCGGTTCGTCGGCCGGGCGGCCCCGGTGTCCCGTGGCACCGTCCGGTGCCCGGGAACCAGCGTAGGGGGAACAGCGGGCCGGGGTCGTCCCCCGACGCCGTCGGGAGCGCTCGCGCCACGAACGTTCACAGGGGATTCACGGACCCGTCCCGCGACCTCGACGAGGAGCCCCGCGGGGCGGACCCCCTCACCGGTCGGGCAGCTCGAACCCGAGCGCCCGCGCGGCGCGACCGGGGTCCGGGTCCGCGCCGAAGTGCCGCAGCAGGTTCTCGGTCGTGGCCAGCGACCGCGTCTCGGCCCGGTCGAGGTAGAGCCGGCCGGCGAGGTGGTCGGTCTCGTGCTGCACGATGCGCGCCGGCCACCCGGACAGGACCTCCTGCACGGGTGCGCCGTGCTCGTCGCGGCACGTCAGCCGGACGTGCCGGGGCCGCGCCACGACAGCCTGCCAGCCGGCCACGGACAGGCATCCCTCGTAGAACGCGGCGTCCCCGGCGTCGGTGCCGTCCGGCGCCGGGGCGTCCTCGCCCACGGGCTCGTAGCGCGGGTTCACCAGCACGCGGTACGGCAGCGGCCCCCGGTCGCGCGGGTCGTCGGGGACCCCGGCGTCCTCGCAGACCGCGATCGCCAGCCCGATGCCGATCTGCGGGGCGGCGAGGCCGACGCCCGGTGCGGCGTGCATGGTGCGGCGCATCGCCTCCAGCAGCCGCGGCAGGACGTCGCCGAGCTGCCCGGTGTAGGGCGCCGCCGTGCGGCGCAGCACCGGGTCCCCGGCCTGGACGACCGGCAGCACGCCGGGCCGCTCGGGCTGCCGGTCGGCCACGTCGAGCAGGTCGGCGACGGCCGCGGCGAGCTCCGGCACGACGGCGCCCGGCCAGCCGGTCACAGGGCGAGCTGCTCCCGCACCACGGCGGCGAGCCGTTCCGCGACGCCGTCCGCCTGCGCCTGGCTGGCGGCCTCGACCATGACCCGGACGACCGGCTCGGTGCCCGAGGGGCGCAGCAGGACACGGCCCGTCTCGCCGAGGACCGCCTCGGAGGCCGCCACGGCCTCGACCACGCGCTCGTCGGTGCTCGCGCGGGTCTTGTCGACGTCCTTGACGTTGATCAGCGTCTGCGGCAGCCGCGGGATCTCGCCCGCGAGGTCGGCCAGGCGCTTGCCGGAGGCCTTGACGCGTGCGGCCAGGTGCAGGGCGGTGAGCACGCCGTCACCGGTCGTGGCGTGCTCGGCCAGGATGATGTGCCCCGACTGCTCGCCACCGAGGCCGAAACCGCCCGCGCGCATGTCCTCCAGCACGTAGCGGTCGCCGACGGCGGTCTGGCGCGTGGTGATCCCGGCGTCGCGCATGGCCAGCAGCAGGCCGAGGTTGCTCATCACGGTGACCACGAGGGTGTCGTGCGGCAGGTGCCCGTCCTCGCGCAGCGACTTGGCCAGGATGCCGAGGATCTGGTCCCCGTCGACGAGCACACCGCCGTGGTCGACGGCCAGGCAGCGGTCGGCGTCGCCGTCGAAGGCCACGCCGAAGTCGGCCTCGGCGGCCACGACCACGGCCTGCAGCTGCTCGGGGTGGGTCGAGCCGGCCTTCTCGTTGATGTTGCGGCCGTCGGGGCTGGCGTTGATGACCACGACGTCGGCCCCGGCCTCGCGCAGGGCCTCGGGGCCGACCTGGCTGGCCGCGCCGTTGGCGGCGTCCACGGCGATGCGCAGGCCGTCCAGCGGCCGGTGGTCGAGCGTCGTGCCGATGCTGGCCGTCACGTGGTCGACGTACTCGCGGGTCGCCAGGCCGGCGTCGGTCCGCATCCGGCCGACGTCGGCTCCGGTGGGCCGCACCCGGCTGGTGCCCAGGAGCGCCTCGATCTCGTCCTCGACGCCGTCGTCCAGCTTCCGTCCCCCGCGGGCGAAGAACTTGATGCCGTTGTCCGGCATCGGGTTGTGGGAGGCGGAGACCATGACGCCGAGGTCGGCCTGCATGGCGCTGACGAGGTAGGCGAGCGCGGGGGTCGGGACCACGCCGAGGTCGACGACGTCGACGCCCGACCCGGCGAGCCCGGCCGAGACCGCGGCCGAGAGGAACTCGCCCGAGGCGCGCGGGTCCCGCCCGACGACCGCCTTGGGGCGGTGCCCGACGGTGTCGGTGCGCCGGCCGAGCACGTCGGCGGCCGCGCTGCCCAGGTCGAGCGCGAGCTCGACGGTCACGTCACGGTTGGCCAGGCCACGGACACCGTCCGTGCCGAAAAGTCGTCCCATCAGTCCTCCTTGGACACCCGGTCGATCCTAGTCGGCGTGGCGGGGTCCGCCGCGCCGGTCCCGGCGACGAGGGGTCGCCGGGCACGCGAACGGCCCCGTCGGGCGGACCGACGGGGCCGTACGGGTGAAGCGTCGGCGATCAGCGCTTCGAGTACTGCGGGGCCTTGCGGGCCTTCTTGAGACCAGCCTTCTTGCTCTCCACCGCGCGGTCGTCGCGGGTGAGGAAGCCGGCCTTCTTGAGGGCGGCACGGTTGGCCTCGCGGTCGATCTCGTTCAGGGCGCGGGCGATCGCGAGACGCAGCGCACCGGCCTGGCCCGAGGGGCCACCGCCGCCGATGCGGGCGATGACGTCGAAGCGGCCCTCGACCTCGACCAGCTTCAGCGGGTCGTTGACGAGCTGCTGGTGCACCTTGTTCGGGAAGTACTGCTCGAGGGTGCGACCGTTGATCTTCCACTCACCGGAACCCGGCACGAGGCGGACGCGCGCGACGGCCTCCTTGCGGCGGCCGAGGGCCTGGCCCGGGGCGGTGATGGACTGACCGCTGTTGGCCACGGGGGCCTCGGTCTCGGTGGTGTAGTTGCTGGGCGTGTTCTCGTCCAGCTCGGTGTCGACGGTGGTGTCAGCCACAGGTATTCCTTCGCTCAACGGGCAGCGGCTCAGGCCTGCTGCGACAGCTGGGTGATCTCGAACGGCTTCGGCTGCTGCGCCGCGTGCGGGTGCTCCGCGCCGCGGTAGACCTTCAGCTTCTTGAGCTGCTCGCGGGCGAGCTTGGTCTTCGGCAGCATGCCGCGCACGGCCTTCTCGACGGCCCGCTCGGGGTCCTTCTCGAGCAGCTCGCCGTACGAGATGGAGCTCAGGCCACCCGGGTATCCGGAGTGGCGGTAGGCCCGCTTCTTCTCGTGCTTGTTGCCGGAGAGCGCCACCTTGTCCGCGTTGATGACGACGACGAAGTCGCCGCCGTCCACGTGCGGGGCGAAGGTCGGCTTGTGCTTCCCGCGCAGGAGCGTGGCGACCTGGCTGGCCAGACGGCCCAGCACGACGTCAGAGGCGTCGACGACGTACCAGTCACGCTGGATGTCGCCGGGCTTCGGGGTGTAAGTACGCACGGTTGCGTCACCTTTTCATGTTCGGTGTCGTCGGGCGAGAAGCGCCGCCCGATGAAGACAGCTGTTGTGCGCGGGTGCCCCGGAGGCGTCCTGGCCGTGCGCGGTCTGGCGGTGGGATCGCCGACTACGCGGACGCTGGGGCATAGCACAACGACTGTTCAGTTTAGCGGTGCGTTCCAGCGAGGGCAAAGCGACCTCGGTCACGTCCGGTCCGGGCTGCAGACTTCGGTGCGGGGGTGCACGGTAGAAGGCATGAGCGAGGACACGACGGGCACCAGACCCGACCCGGAGACCCTGGCCGAGGGCGACAACGACCAGTTGTCGGCCGAGGACACCCTGCTCGACCGGGGTACCGAGAACATCCTCGACGAGGGGTACTCCCCGCCCGAACGACCGCGGGCGAACCACTGGGGCGAGACGGCCTGGGAGGAGATCACGGGTGAGCCGCTGGACCAGCGGCTGGCGGAGGAGCAGCCCGACGACTGGGAGCGCGACCCGCTGACCCACCCCGACACCACGCGGGCCGGGCGAATCGTGGCCGACGACGACGCCGACCCCAGCCAGGACGGCTACCGGTCCAACGACCTGTACGGCACCGACGCCGGCGTCGACGGGGCGGGTGCGAGCGCCGAGGAGGCCGCCGTGCACTGGGTCGAGGAGCCGTAGGCCCGCACCGCGAGCCACGCCGCACGACACCATGAGGGAACAGCGCGACCCCGGCACGCCGGTGCGCGCAGCCGGGGTCGCGATGCCCCCGGAGGACGGGCTCCCCCAGTCGACCATCCCCGGAGCTCTGGCCGGACGGAGTCTCCTCGGTCGCGGCGTCGAGTCCGCTTCCAGCCTACGCAGCGCGGGACCACGGGGGTCGCGTCCGTCGGGTGAAGCCGGGGGTGAAAAGGTCGCTCAGCGCGGCCCGACCTCGTCCGGCCGACGACGGGCCCGGATCCGTCGCGCGCGCAGGCCGAGCTCGGCGGTGACCGGATAGGCGACGTGCTCCAGGGTCAGCCCGCACGCCGGGGCGACGGCACCGGCGGCGGCCCGGTCGCCGGCGGCGAGCACGGACGCGGCGTCGGCCGCGGGCCGCCGACCCTCCCCCACCGCGAGCGACGTGCCCACCAGCGCCCGGACCATCGAGTGGCAGAACGCGTCCGCCACGACCTCGGCGACGACCAGTCCGGCGTCGGGGCCGTCCTCGGGACGGGACCAGGCGAACCGCGTCAGCTCGCGGATCGTGGTCGCGCCCTCGCGCGGCTTGCAGAACGCCGCGAAGTCGTGCAGGCCGGTCAGGGGCCGCGCCGCCTCGTCCATGGCCGCCACGTCCAGCGGTCGCCGGTGCCACAGCACGGACTCGCGCCGCAGGGGATCGCGCAGCACGTGCTCGTCGGCGATGCGGTAGCGGTAGGTCCGTGACAGGGCGGAGAAGCGGGCGTCGAAGCCGGGCGGGGCGACCTCGGCCTCCCGCACGACGACGTCGGCCGGCAGGACCCCGGCGAGGCGGTCGACCAGGGCCCGTTCCGGCTCCCGGTCCGACCGTCCCGGCATGGCGTCCCACCGGTCGCGCGGCACGTCCACGTGGGCCACCTGACCACGGGCGTGCACGCCCGCGTCCGTCCGGCCGGCGACGGTGAGGCGCGGCCACGGCAGCTCCAGCGGGCCCGTGCGCAGGATCGTCGCGAGCGCCTCCTCCAGGACGCCCTGGACGGTCCGCAGGCCGGGCTGGGTGGCCCAGCCGGCGAAGTGCGTGCCGGCGTAGGCGATGTCGAGGCGGACCCGCACGGTCCCGTCCTCGACCTCCGGCGCGTTCGTGATGCTCACCCGGCCATTGTGCCCGGATGATGGTCCCGTGCCCGACCTCATGACTCTCGCCGTGGACTGCGGCGGCGGCGGCATCAAGGCCACCGTGCTCGACGACGCCGGCACCGCGCACGCCGACCCCGTGCGCGTGCCGACGCCCTACCCGCTGCCGCCCGACCTGCTGGTCGACACCGTCGCGGACATCGCGGCCGCCCTCCCGCGGGCCGAGCGGGCCACCGTGGGCCTGCCCGGGATGATCCGCCACGGCGTGGTGGTGCACACCCCGCACTACGTGACCCGGTCCGGACCCCGGTCCCGGGTGGACCCCGACCTCGTGGACCGGTGGCGCAACGTCGACCTGCGGGCCGCCCTGCACGCCCGCCTCGACGTGCCCACGCTGGTCCTCAACGACGCCGAGCTGCACGGTGCCGGCGTGGTGGCCGGCAGCGGCGTGGAGCTCGTGCTCACCCTCGGCACCGGCCTCGGGTCCGCCCTCTTCGACGGCGGCCGGCTGGCGCCGCACCTGGAGTGGTCCCGGGCGCCCCTGCGCCGGGGCACCACGTACGACCAGTACGTGGGTGAGCCGGAGCGGCGACGGCTCGGCAACGGCCTGTGGTCGCGCCGGGTGGTCACCGTCGTCGAGGGGCTGCGCCCCGTGTTCTGGTGGGACCGCCTGTACCTCGGCGGCGGCAACTCACGGTGCCTGGGCCCGGCGGCGCTCGCGCGGCTGGGCGACGACGTCGTCGTGGTCCCGAACACGGCCGCCCTGGTCGGCGGCGTCCGGGCCTGGGACCTCGCCGAGGGCTGAGCGCGCCGCGGCGTGCGCCTCGAGCAGCACCCGGGAGAAGGCCACCGGGGCGTCCAGGCTCACCAGGTGCTTCGCCCGCGGCACGACGACCAGCCGGGCGTCCGCCCCGGTCGACCGCGCCGCGGCGAGCAGCGAGCGCTCCTGACCGCGGAAGTGGTCCCACTGCCCGTTGACGAGGAGGACCGGGCTGTCGGCCCGCCGCAGCGCCTCCCGGACGTCGATGCGGCCGACCTCCTCGAGCACGTCGCCCATGACGTCGAGCGCGAAGCCTCCCGCCGCGAGGTCGACGGCGGACTCCGGGTCGACCAGGGCGCGCACGAAGGTGTCGTTCAGGTGCGCGCCGCTGTCCCCCCACCGTTCGATCCGGCGCGCCAGCACGAGCCACCCGGCACGCAACGGAGAGGCGGGGTCCGTCGAGCACGACGCCGCGACGAGTCCGGCGACCTGCTCGGGGTGCCGGGCACGGTGCTCGATCCCGACGTACCCGCCGAGGGACAGGCCCACCACGAGGGCCCGACCGCCGACGTCGTCGACGGCGTCGCGCACGGTGGCGATCGCACCGTCCAGCGTGAACCGTGTCCCCCGCCGCGCGCCGTGGCCCGGCAGGTCCGGCGCGACGGCGGGGATACCGGCCGCGGCGAGCGTCGCCAGCTGCCTGCGCCACATCGTGCGCGACGTGCGGGAGCCGTGCAGGAGGACCACCGGGAGCATGTCCCCACCGTAACCAGGCGCCGCCGGGCGCACGCGGCGGGCGTCGCGGTCGACGGGTGGCACCGTGAGCACGACGAGGGCCCCGCACCGTCGGTGCGGGGCCCTCGTGCGTGCAGCCGGCCGGGAAGCCGGAGGACGTCAGTCCTCCTTCTTCTCCTCGGTCGTCGCCTCGGTGGACTCGGTCGCCTCGGCGGCCTTCGTCTCCTCCGTGGTGTCGGCGGGCTTGTCGTCGGCCTTCTTCGAGGCGGCCGACTTCTCGGCGGCCTTCGTGGCCTCCTTGACGACGGCCTGCTTCGGGCTCACGGGCTCGGTGATGAGCTCGATGACCGCCATGGGGGCGTTGTCGCCCTTGCGGTTGCCGACCTTCGTGATGCGCGTGTAGCCACCGTTGCGCTCGGCCATGGCCGGCGCGATCTCGGTGAACAGCGTGTGCACGACGGACTTGTCGCGCACGACCCGCTGGACGCGGCGACGGGCGTGCAGGTCACCGCGCTTGGCGAAGGTGATCAGACGCTCGGCGACCGGGCGCAGGCGCTTGGCCTTCGTCTCGGTGGTCGTGATGCGGCCGTGCTCGAAGAGGGCGGTCGCCAGGTTCGCGAGCATCAGCCGCTCGTGCGCCGGGCTCCCGCCGAGCCGCGGACCCTTGGTGGGGGTAGGCATAACTGGTTCTCCTTGGGTGTCGTTCCACGCCGCGCGGCCCCGTCATGTCGAGCGGTGCCGCTGCGGGCGCGGTGCGTCAGTACGGCTGCTCGTCGGTGTACGAGGTCTCGTCGTCCCCGCCGGCGAAGTACTGCGCCGAGGGGTCGAAGTCGAGCGGCGAGTCCTTGAGAGCAAGGCCCAGCTCCGCGAGCTTCTCCTTGACCTCGTTGATCGACTTGGCACCGAAGTTGCGGATGTCGAGCAGGTCCGCCTCGCTGCGCGCCACGAGCTCACCGACCTGGTGGATGCCCTCGCGCTTGAGGCAGTTGTACGAACGGATCGTGAGGTTGAGCTCCTCGATCGGCAGCGCCAGGTCCGCGGCCAGCGCGGAGTCCGTGGGCGACGGGCCGATCTCGATGCCCTCGGCCTCGACGTTCAGCTCGCGGGCCAGGCCGAACAGCTCGACGAGCGTCTTGCCGGCCGAGGCGAGCGCGTCGCGCGGGGCGATCGCGTTCTTCGTCTCGACGTCGACGATCAGCTTGTCGAAGTCCGTGCGCTGCTCGACACGGGTCGCCTCGACCTTGTACGTGACCTTGAGGACGGGCGAGTAGATCGAGTCCACGGGGATCCGACCGATCTCGGCGTCCAGGGTCTTGTTCTGCGCGGCGGACACGTAGCCACGACCCCGCTCGACGGTCAGCTCGATCTCGAGCCGGCCCTCGTCGTTGAGCGTGGCGATGTGCAGGTCGGGGTTGTGCACCTCGACGCCCGCGGGCGGGACGATGTCCGCCGCGGTCGCCGCACCGGCGCCCTGCTTGCGCAGGTACATCACGACCGGCTCGTCGTTCTCGGACGAGACGACGAGGTTCTTGATGTTGAGGATGATCTCGGTGACGTCCTCCTTGACACCCGGCACGGTGGTGAACTCGTGGAGCACACCGTCGATGCGGATGGAGGTGACCGCCGCGCCCGGGATGGACGACAGCAGCGTGCGACGCAGCGAGTTGCCGAGCGTGTAGCCGAAGCCGGGCTCGAGCGGCTCGATGGAGAAGCGCGAACGGTACTCCGAGATGACCTCTTCGGTCAGCGAGGGGCGCTGTGCGATGAGCACTGTGATGGTCCTTTCAGTGTGCGTCCGCCATATGACGCATCACGGATCCGCGGTCTACGCGGTCCGGACGGGACTCGGTCCACCCGCCCGGGCAGGGCTGGAACCGACCGGGCACGAGGCCCGGTCGGTTCGAGGGGTCAGACGCGGCGGCGCTTCGGGGGACGGCAGCCGTTGTGCGCCTGGGGCGTGACGTCCTGGATCGAGCCGACCTCGATACCGGTCGCCTGGAGCGAGCGGATCGCGGTCTCACGACCGGAGCCCGGGCCCTTGACGAAGACGTCGACCTTCTTGACGCCGTGGTCCTGGGCACGGCGCGCAGCGGACTCGGCGGCCAGCTGGGCGGCGTACGGCGTGGACTTGCGGGAGCCCTTGAAGCCGACGTGGCCGGCGGAGGCCCACGAGATCACGGCGCCCGACGGGTCGGTGATCGACACGATCGTGTTGTTGAAGGTGCTCTTGATGTGCGCCTGGCCGTGCGGGACGTTCTTCTTGTCCTTGCGACGCGGCTTGCGCGCGGCGGTCGAGCGGGACTTGGGAGGCATATGCGTTGATACTCCTGGTCTGAGGTCGTCGGACCGGGGCGAGGGTCAGCGGTGCTGACCCGCTCCACGGACTGCTGACGTCAGCGGGCCTTCTTCTTGCCCGCGACGGTGCGCTTCTTGCCCTTGCGGGTACGCGCGTTGGTCTTGGTGCGCTGACCACGCACCGGCAGTCCGCGACGGTGACGCAGACCCTGGTAGGTACCGATCTCCACCTTGCGGCGGATGTCGGCCGCGACCTCGCGGCGGAGGTCACCCTCGAGCTGGTAGCTGCCCTCGAGGTGGTCGCGCAGCGCGACGAGCTCGGCGTCGCCGAGGTCCTTCACGCGCGTGTCCGGGGAGATCCCGGCGGCCGCGACGGTCTGCTCGGCGCGGGTGCGCCCGACGCCGTAGATGTAGGTGAGTGCGACGACGACCCGCTTCTCGCGCGGGAGGTCGACGCCGATCAGACGTGCCATTGCTGGCGACTCCTGTCCTTCGTCCAGAGGTCTGCCGCACCACCCTCCCGCGAGGACCGCGGGCCCCGGCCCCTGGACCGGAGGTTCGGCCGCTCGATGAGCGGCTCCGTGATGGTGCGCTGAGCCACGGCGTCCGAGGACGGCGCGGCGACGGGCGTGATCAGCCCTGGCGCTGCTTGTGGCGCTGGTTCGAGCAGATCACCATGACGCGACCGTGCCGGCGGATCACCTTGCACTGGTCGCAGATCTTCTTGACGCTCGGCTTGACCTTCATCAGTGTTCCTCTGCCGCCGGACGCCCGGGCCACCAGGGCCGGACGCTCGCGCGGCGATGTCGATCGGGTGGGGGGATGACGACTACTTGTAGCGGTAGACGATCCGGCCACGGGACAGGTCGTACGGGCTGAGTTCCACCACGACGCGGTCCTCGGGGAGGATCCGGATGTAGTGCTGCCGCATCTTGCCCGAGATGTGGGCGAGGACCTTGTGACCGTTGCTCAGCTCCACGCGGAACATCGCGTTCGGCAGCGCCTCGATCACGCTGCCCTCGATCTCGATGACACCGTCCTTCTTTGCCATGTCCTCCGCTAACTCTCGTCTGTGTCTTTCGACGGACTGCAGCCACGCCCGTCCGACCGCGGTCGGGGCACGAGACGGATCTCGCGAGGACGTGGATCGCGTGCTTCCGTTGGCCAGGGCCGCGCCCCGTCGCTCTCGACGAGCGGGGGACGGGGCACACGAACGGACTACACCCGACTAAATATCGTACCCCATCGATGCGACCTGGCAAGCCTGGCGTACGTCACACCGGGGCCGGGCCGTCGAGGTCGACGGGGACGACCTCGAACGGCGCCAGACCGGCACGGCCGAGGTCCGGGGCGGTGAGCACGGCGATCCCGTCCTCGAGCACCGCGACCGTGTGCTCCCAGTGCGCAGCCCGCGAGCCGTCACCGGTCACGACCGTCCAGTCGTCACCCAGCACGCGGGTGACCTCCGACCCCCGGGTCAGCATCGGCTCGACCGCCAGGCACAGGCCGGGGCGCACGCGGGGGCCGCGGTCCGTCGCCCGGAAGTTGAGGACCTCGGGCGGCTGGTGCATCGCGGTACCGATCCCGTGGCCCGTGTACTCCTCGACGATGCCGTAGGACGTGCCCGCGAGGTCGCCCGCCGTCTCGGCGGCCATCTCGACGGCGTCGCCGACCTCCCCCACACGCCGTGCCGAGGCCAGGGCGGCGATACCCGCCCACATGGCGCTGCGCGTCGCCCGCACGAGCGCGGCGTCGTCGGCGTCGAGCTCCACCGCACCGGCCTCGTCGGGGCCGAGCGCCCCGTCCGGGCCGACCTGGAAGGAGATGGCGGAGTCGCCGTGCCAGCCGTCGACGATCGCGCCGCAGTCGACGGACACCAGGTCCCCGACCGCCAGCACCCGCGGGCCGGGGATGCCGTGGACGACCTCGTCGTTCACCGACGTGCAGATCGTCGCCGGGAAGCCGTGGTACCCGAGGAACGACGGCGACGCCCCGGCCGCCGCGATGGCGTCGGCGGCCACACGGTCGAGCTCCGCCGTCGACGTCCCGGGGCGGGCGGCGGCGCGCACCTGCGCCAGCGTGTCGGCGACGACCAGGCCGGCGCGACGCATCCTGAGGATCTCGTCGCGCGACTTCAGCTCGATCCGGGGACGGGAACGGAACACCTCGGTCAGCCTGCTCGCTGCCCGTCAGCCGAACTGCTGCTCGAGCGAGGTGACGATCCGGTCGGTGACCTCCGAGATCTCACCGATGCCGTCCACCTGCACCAGCAGGCCGCGCTCGGCGTAGGCAGCGGTCAGCGGGGCGGTCTCGGCCTCGTAGATGTCCAGCCGGCGGGCGATCGCCTCCGGCGTGTCGTCCTCGCGACCCTCGACCTCGGCGCGCTTCGAGATGCGCTGGAGCAGCTCCTCGCGCTCGGCCGTCAGCTCGATGACCCCGTCCAGCTCCCAGTCGAGCTCACCGAGGATCTCGTCGAGGGCCTCCACCTGGTGCGCGTTGCGGGGGTAGCCGTCGAGCAGGAACCCGCCCTTGACGTCGTCCTCCCCGAGCCGGTCGCGCACCATCGAGTCCGTGACCTCGTCCGGGACGAGCTCGCCCTTCGAGGAGTACTCCTGCGCGAGCCGGCCGAGCTCGGTGCCGCCCTTGATGTTCGCCCGGAAGATGTCACCCGTCGAGATGGCGGGGATCCCGAAGACCTCGGCGAGCCGAGCGGCCTGGGTGCCCTTGCCCGCGCCCTGCGGTCCCATGATCACCAGGCGGGTCACCCGTGCCTCGGGACGCTGGGAGCCGTGCAGCTCGCGACGGGTGGTCGGGGTGGTCGTCTCGGTCAACGGAGGAACCCTTCGTAGTGGCGCTGCTGGAGCTGGGAGTTCACCTGCTTCACGAACTCCAGCCCAACACCGACGATGATGAGGATCGACGTCCCGCCGAACGGGATGTTCGTGGTCACGCCGAGGAACACCAGCACCAACGTCGGGATGAGCGCGACGATGGCGAGATACAGCGAGCCGGCCGACGTGATGCGGGTGATCACGTAGTCGAGGTACTCGGCCGTGGGGCGCCCGGCACGGATGCCGGGGATGAAGCCCCCGTACTTCTTCATGTTGTCCGCGACCTCGTCCGGGTTGAACGTGATCGACGTGTAGAAGAAGGCGAAGAAGATGATCATCGCGATGTACAGCGCGACGTAGAGCGGCTGGTCCTGCTGCGCCAGGTTGTTCGAGACCCACACGACCCAGTCCGCCGTCTGGTCGCCGAACTGGGCGATCAGGGCGGGGATCGCGAGGATCGACGCCGCGAAGATGACCGGGATGACGCCCGCCATGTTGATCTTGATCGGGATGTAGGTACTCGTGCCGCCGTACATCCGGCGCCCGACCATCCGCTTGGCGTACTGCACCGGGATGCGGCGCTGGGACTGCTCGACGAACACGACCATGCCGATGACCAGCACGATCACCGCGATCATGATGATGAAGTTCAGCGCGCCGTTGGCACCGCCGGCGATCGACCAGAGGGCCGTCGGGAAGCTCGCCACGATCGAGGTGAAGATCAGCAGGGACATGCCGTTGCCGATGCCCTTCTCGGTGATGAGCTCGCCGAGCCACATCACGAGACCGGTGCCGGCCGTCATGGTGATCACCATGAGGGCGGCGGTGACGAACCGGTCGTCGACCACGACGTCGAGGTTGCAGCCCGGGAACAGCAGCCCGGTGCGGGCCGTGGTGACGATGGTGGTCGACTGCAGGATGGCCAGGGCGATCGTCAGGTAGCGGGTGTACTGCGTCAGCTTCGCCTGACCCGACTGCCCCTCCTTGTGGAGGGCCTCGAACCGCGGGATGACCACGCGCAGGAGCTGCGTGATGATGCTGGCGGTGATGTAGGGCATGATCCCCAGCGCGAACACCGACAGCTGCAGGAGTGCGCCACCACTGAACGTGTTGACGAGACCGAGCAGCGAGGTGCTGTCCTCGAGGGAGGCCACGCACTGCTGGACGTTGCCGTAGTCGACGCCCGGCGTCGGGACGAACGACCCCACGCGGAACAGCGCCATGATCGCGATCGTGAACAGCAGCTTGCGCCGCAGGTCCGGTGTCCGGAAAGCCCGGCCGAATGCGCTGAGCACCTATCCTCCTGACCCGCCGGGGCGGGATGTCGTGTCGCCGGTCGCCCGACGAGGTGTGGCGCGCGACGCCCGCGGGACGGCCCCGCGACGTCGAGACGCCGACTCGGTCGTGGTCCGGCCGGGATGCTCCGACACCTCGGCACGCGGGGCGTGCAGAAACGGACCGTGACGGATTCTACGTGTCCCGGTGAGTGATCTGGACCACTGATCCCGGTCGAAGGTAGCAGACCAGGACAATCCGACTCCCGGGACGTCGCTCCTCGAGGTGATCGTCACCCCCACCCCGAGGAACGCGCAAGGGCCGGTGGCGCGACTGCGCCACCGGCCCTGCGACGGACCTCAGTCCTCCGAGACCGAGCCGCCGGCCGCCAGGACCTTGTCCTTGGCGGAGCCGGAGATCGCGTCGACCGCGACGTCCAGCTTGACGGTGATCTCGCCCGTGCCGAGAACCTTCACCGGCTGACCGGAGCGGACCGCGCCCTTGGCGACGAGATCGTCGACCGTGACGGAGCCCCCCTCCGGGTACAGCGCGGCGAGCTTGTCCAGGTTGACGACCTGGTACTCGACGCGGAACGGGTTCTTGAAGCCACGCAGCTTCGGCAGCCGCATGTGGAGCGGGATCTGCCCGCCCTCGAAGCCCGCGGGCACCTGGTAACGAGCCTTCGTCCCCTTGGTACCGCGACCCGCCGTCTTACCCTTCGACGCCTCACCGCGACCCACACGGGTCTTGGCGGTCTTGGCGCCGGGGGCCGGACGCAGGTGGTGGACCTTGAGCGGCTTCGACTGCGCGCCGTTGTCCTTGGTGCTGTCGGCCATGATCAGTCGACCTCCTCGACGGTGACGAGATGCGCCACCGTGGTGACCATGCCACGGATCTCCGGACGGTCCTCCTTCACGGCGATGTCGCCGATCCGCTTGAGGCCGAGGGACCGCAGCGTGTCACGCTGGTTCTGCTTGCCGCCGATGGCGGACTTGACCTGGGTGACCTTGAGACGGGCCATCACGCACCCACCTTCTCGTCGGACTTCTTCTCCGCCTGCTCGGCCCGGCCGGCGGCCTGGGCGCGGAGCAGCGGAGCCGGTGCGACGTCCTCGAGCGGCAGACCGCGGCGAGCCGCCACGGCCGCCGGCTCCTCGAGACCCTTCAGGGCCGCGACGGTGGCGCGCACGATGTTGATGGCGTTCGACGAACCGAGCGACTTGCTCAGCACGTCGTGGATGCCGGCGCACTCCAGCACGGCACGCACCGGACCACCGGCGATCACACCGGTACCCGGGGAGGCCGGACGCAGGAAGACGACACCGGCCGCCTCCTCGCCCTGGACCTGGTGCGGGATGGTGCCCTGGATGCGCGGGACGCGGAAGAAGTTCTTCTTCGCCTCCTCGACACCCTTGGCGATCGCCGAGGGCACCTCCTTCGCCTTGCCGTAGCCGACACCGACGGTGCCGTCGCCGTCGCCCACCACGACCAGCGCGGTGAAGCTGAAGCGGCGGCCGCCCTTGACGACCTTGGCGACGCGGTTGATCGTCACCACGCGCTCGACGAAGGCGTTCCGGTCGTCACCGCGGTTGTTGCTGCGGCGGTCGTCGCGCCGGTTGGAGCGGCGACCGTCGTTCTTGGACTCGTTGGCGCCCTGGGGGGCGCCGGTGTTGCGCTGCCCTGCAGCCATCAGAGGATCCTCATCTTCCGTGCGAACGTGGTCATCACAGCGCCAGACCGCCTTCGCGCGCGCCGTCGGCGACCGCAGCCACCCGACCGTGGTACTTGTTGCCGCCACGGTCGAAGACCACGGCGTCGACACCGGCAGACTTCGCACGCTCGGCGACGAGCTCGCCGACCTTGCGGGCCTTGGCGGTCTTGTCGGCGTCCATCGCGCGCAGGTCGGCCTCGAGCGTCGAGGCGGAGGCCACGGTCTTGCCGACCGTGTCGTCCACGACCTGCGCCACCATGTGACGCGACGAACGGGTCACGACGAGGCGGGGACGCTCCGCGGTGCCCTTGATCTTCTTGCGCAGGCGAAGGTGACGACGCTGACGAGCGACGCTCTTGCCCTTGCCGAGAACCTTGAGAGCCATCACTTACCAGCCTTTCCGACCTTGCGACGGACGACCTCGTCGGCGTACCGCACACCCTTGCCCTTGTAGGGCTCGGGGCGGCGGATCTTGCGGATGTTCGCGGCGACCTCGCCGACCTGCTGCTTGTCGATGCCGGAGACCGAGAACTTCGTGGGGCTCTCCACCGCGAAGGTGATGCCCTCCGGCGGCGTGACCTTGACGGGGTGCGAGAACCCGAGCGCGAACTCGAGGTCCTGCCCCTTGGCCACGACGCGGTAACCGGTGCCGACGATCTCGAGCTTGCGCTCGTAGCCGTTGGTCACACCGGTGACCATGTTCGACAGCAGGGTGCGGGTCAGGCCGTGCAGCGAGCGCGACTCGCGCTCCTCGTCGGGACGCGAGACCTTGAGGCCGTCCTCGGTCTGCTCGACGGTGATCGGTGCGGCGACCGTGTGCTCCAGGGTGCCCTTCGGGCCCTTGACGGTCACGAGCGCACCGCTGATGGTGATCTCCACGCCGGACGGGACCGGAACGGGGAGCTTGCCGATTCGAGACATGGGCGTCTCTCCTTTCCGGATTACCAGACGTAGGCGAGGACTTCGCCGCCCACACCCTTGTCCTGCGCCTGACGGTCGGTCAGGAGGCCGGAGGAGGTGGACAGGATGGCCACGCCGAGGCCACCGAGGACCTTCGGGAGGTTGGTGGACTTCGCGTAGACGCGCAGGCCGGGCTTGGACACACGGCGCACGCCGGTGAGCGCGCGCTCACGGCTCGGGCCGTACTTGAGGGTCAGGGTGAGGTCCTTGCCCACCCGGGCGTCCTCGACGGTCCAGCCGCTGATGTAACCCTCGGCCTGCAGGATCTCCGCGATGCGCGACTTCAGCTTCGAGAACGGCATGGTGACCGTGTCGTGGTGCGCCGAGTTCGCGTTGCGCAGACGCGTCAGCATGTCTGCGATCGGGTCGGTCATAGTCATCGGGCTCTAGCCCTTCCTCGCCGGGGTATCCGTGCGGCGCCGCGGTGGGCGCCGCACGGACCTACGGCGTAGTTGTTTTACCAGCTGCTCTTGGTGACGCCGGGGAGCTCGCCGCGGTGGGCCATCTCCCGCAGGCAGATCCGGCACAGGCCGAACTTGCGGTAGACCGAGTGCGGACGCCCGCACCGCTGGCACCGGGTGTAGGCACGCACGGCGAACTTCGGCTTGGCGTTCGCCTTGTTGATCAGGGCCTTCTTCGCCATATCAGTTCTCCTTGAAGGGGAAACCGAGACGGCGCAGCAGGGAGCGGCCCTCGTCGTCGGTCGTCGCCGTCGTCACGATCGTGATGTCCATGCCCCGGACACGGTCGATCTTGTCCTGGTTGATCTCGTGGAACATCGACTGCTCCGTGAGACCGAACGTGTAGTTGCCGTGGCCGTCGAACTGCTTCGGGCTCAGACCGCGGAAGTCGCGGATGCGCGGCAGCGCGATCGAGAGCAGGCGGTCGAGGAACTCCCACATGCGGTCACCGCGGAGGGTGACGTGCGCGCCGATCGGCATGCCCTCACGCAGCTTGAACTGCGCGATGGACTTCTTGGCACGGTTGATCGCCGGCTTCTGGCCGGTGATCGCCGTCAGGTCGCGGATGGCGCCCTCGATGAGCTTGGAGTCGCGCGCGGCGTCCCCGACACCCATGTTGACGACGACCTTCGTGAGGCCGGCGACCTGCTGGACGTTCTGGTGGTCGAACTCGTCCTTGAGGGCGGAGAGGATCTCCTCGCGGTACTTCTGCTTGAGGCGCGGCAGGGCCGGGGCCTCGAGAGTCGTCTCGGTCATCAGATGTCCTTCCCGGAGCGCTTGGCGTAGCGGACGCGCACCGTGCGGGTACGGCCGTCCTGCTCCACCTCCTCGAGACGGAAGCCCACACGGGTCGGCTTCTTCGTCTCGGGGTCGACCAGCATCACGTTCGACACGTGGATCGGTGCCTCGACGGTCTCGAGGCCACCCGTGCGGGTGCCGCGAGCCGACTGGCCGGCCTTCACGTGCTTGGTCACGCGCTGGATGCCCTCGACCACGATGCGGTCGGAGTCCTTGAGCACCTCGAGCACGCGGCCCGTCTTGCCCTTGTCGCGACCTGCGGTGACGATCACCTGGTCGCCCTTCTTGATCTTCGCCATGGTCAGAGCACCTCCGGAGCCAGCGAGATGATCTTCATGAACTTCTTGTCACGCAGCTCACGCCCGACCGGGCCGAAGATGCGGGTTCCACGGGGGTCGCTGTCGCCCTTGAGGATGACAGCGGCGTTCTCGTCGAACTTGATGTAGGAACCGTCGGGACGACGGCGCTCCTTGGCGGTCCGGACGATGACGGCCTTGACGACGTCGCCCTTCTTCACGTTGCCGCCCGGGATCGCGTCCTTGACGGTGGCGACGATGGTGTCGCCGATACCGGCGTAGCGACGGCCGGAGCCACCGAGAACACGGATGGTGAGAATCTCCTTCGCACCCGTGTTGTCGGCGACTCGCAGTCGCGACTCCTGCTGGATCATCGATTGATCTCCTGTCGTCGAGCTGGTTCTCTGCCCGGGAGGTCCCGGACGAGCCTGGCCGAACGGATAGTTGCTGTGGTGGGGACCCGGCGCATACGTGTGTCACACCGCGGCCCCCACCGAGGAAGGTCTGTGCTTACTTGGCCTTCTCGAGGATCTCCACCAGGCGCCACCGCTTGGTCGCGGACAGCGGGCGGGTCTCCATGATGACGACGAGGTCGCCGCGGCCCGCGGTGTTCTCCTCGTCGTGCACCTTCACCTTGTTCGTGCGGCGCATGACCTTGCCGTAGAGCGGGTGCTTCTTGCGGTCCTCGACCTCGACGACGATGGTCTTCTCCATCTTGTCGCTGACGACGTAGCCGCGGCGCACCTTGCGGCTGGACCGCTCCTCGGTGGTCACCGTCTCGGTGTTCTCGCTCATCAGTGCCTCACTCACTCACGCTCGGGGCCGTACGGATGCCGAGCTCGCGCTCCCGCAGGACCGTGTAGATCCGCGAGATGTCGCGCTTGACCGCCTTGAGGCGGCCGTGCGACTCGAGCTGGCCGGTGGCGGCCTGGAAGCGAAGGTTGAAGAGCTCTTCCTTCTGCTCCTTGAGCTTCGCGACGAGGGTCTCGTCGTCGAAGCCGTCGAGGTCGGCGGGGGCCAGGCCCTGGGTACCGATAGCCATCAGTTCGCACCACCTTCGCGCACCACGAAACGGCACTTCATCGGAAGCTTGTGCATCGCGCGGCGCAGGGCCTCGCGTGCCAAGTCCTCGGGGACGCCGGCCAGCTCGAAGACGATGCGGCCGGGCTTGACGTTGGCGACCCACCACTCGGGCGAGCCCTTGCCGGAACCCATGCGGGTCTCAGCCGGCTTCTTGGTCAGCGGGCGGTCCGGGAAGACGTTGATCCAGACCTTGCCGCCTCGCTTGATGTGGCGGGTCATCGCGATACGAGCAGCCTCGATCTGGCGGTTCGTGACGTAGGCGGGCTCGAGAGCCTGGATGCCGTAGTCGCCGAAGGAGATCGTGGTGCCACCCTTGGCCACGCCGGAGCGCTTCGGGTGGTGCTGCTTGCGGTGCTTGAGCCTGCGCGGGATCAGCATGACTCAGGCCTCCGTTCCGGACTCGGGGGCCGCGGCCTGGTCGGCCGGGGCCGGCGCGTCGGACGCCTCGGCAGCGTTCTGCTGCCTCGGCTGCGACGGACGCTCGTTGCGGTCGTTGCGACGACCACCACGACGCTCGCCACCACGGCCACGGCCCTGGCGGGGCGCGGCGGCCGCCTGCTGTGCGGCGAACTCCTTCTCGGTGAGGTCGCCCTTGTAGATCCAGACCTTCACGCCGATGCGACCGAAGGTGGTGCGGGCCTCGAAGAAGCCGTAGTCGATGTTCGCGCGCAGGGTGTGCAGCGGCACGCGCCCCTCGCGGTAGAACTCCGACCGGCTCATCTCGGCGCCGCCGAGACGGCCCGAGACCTGGACCCGGATGCCCTTCGCGCCGGCACGCTGCGCGGACTGGATGCCCTTGCGCATGGCGCGACGGAAGGAGACGCGGCTCGCCAGCTGCTCGGCGATGCCCTGCGCGACGAGCTGCGCGTCGATCTCGGCGTTCTTGACCTCGAGGATGTTGAGCTGGACCTGCTTGCCCGTGAGCTTCTCAAGCTCGCCGCGGATGCGGTCGGCCTCGGCGCCGCGACGGCCGATGACGATGCCCGGACGCGCCGTGTGGATGTCCACACGGACGCGGTCACGCGTGCGCTCGATCTCGACCTTGGCGATACCGGCCCGCTCGAGACCGGTGCTCATGAGCTTGCGGATCTCGACGTCCTCGCGGACGTAGTCGCGGTACCGCTGACCAGGCTTGGTGCTGTCGGCGAACCAGCGCGACCGGTGGTCGGTGGTGATGCCGAGGCGGTACCCGTGCGGGTGAATCTTCTGCCCCACTATCGGGCCCCTTCCTTCTGCTCGCGCGGTGCGACGACCACGGTGATGTGGCTGGTGCGCTTGAGGATGCGGCTGGCACGCCCCTGCGCACGGGGGCGGAACCGCTTGAGGGTCGGGCCCTCGTCCACGTACGCCATCGAGACCACGTAGTCGGCCTCGTCGAAGCGCTCGTTCGCGCGGTCGGCCTTCACCCGTGCGTTGGCCACAGCGGACTCGACCACCTTGCGGACGGGCTCGCTCGCCGCCTGCGGCGCGAACTTCAGCACCGCGACGGCCTCAGCGGCCTGCTTGCCACGGATGAGGTCGACGACGCGCCGGGCCTTCATGGGCGTGACACGGACGAACCGCGCCTGCGCCTTGGCTTCCATTGCTGTCCTGCTTCCTTTTCTCAGACAGTCCGAGTCGCTACCGACTGACCGGGGTCAGCGGCGGCGACCCTTCCTGTCGTCCTTCACGTGGCCGCGGAACATCCGCGTGGGGGCGAACTCGCCCAGCTTGTGACCCACCATGGCCTCGGTCACGAAGACCGGGACGTGCTTGCGACCGTCGTGGACGGCGAAGGTGTGGCCGAGGAAGTCGGGCGTGATGACCGACCGGCGGGACCACGTCTTGATGACGTTCTTGGTCCCCTTCTCGTTCTGAGCGTCCACCTTCTTCTGCAGGTGGTCGTCGACGAAGGGGCCCTTCTTCAGGCTACGAGGCATCTGTCAGGCTCCTTTTCAGCGCTTCTTGCCGGTGCGACGACGGCGGACGATCAGCTTGTCGCTGGGCTTGTTCGGACGACGGGTCCGGCCCTCGGGCTGGCCCCAGGGGCTCACCGGGTGGCGGCCACCGGAGGTGCGGCCCTCGCCACCACCGTGCGGGTGGTCGACGGGGTTCATCACGACACCGCGGACGGTCGGGCGGACGCCCTTCCACCGCATGCGGCCGGCCTTGCCCCAGTTGATGTTCGACTGCTCGGCGTTGCCGACCCAGCCGATCGTGGCGCGGCAGCGCAGGTCCACGTTCCGGATCTCGCCGGACGGCATGCGCAGCTGGCCGTAGGGGCCGTCCTTCGCGACGAGCTGGACCGAAGCGCCCGCGGAGCGGGCGATCTTCGCGCCGCCACCGGGGCGGAGCTCGACGGCGTGGATGACGGTACCCGTCGGGATGTTGCGCAGCGGCAGGTTGTTGCCGGGCTTGATGTCGGCGCCGGGGCCGGCCTCGACGGTGTCACCCTGCGCGAGCTTGTTCGGCGCGATGATGTAGCGCTTCGTGCCGTCCGCGTAGTGCAGGAGCGCGATGCGCGCCGTGCGGTTCGGGTCGTACTCGATGTGCGCGACCTTCGCCGGCACGCCGTCCTTGTCGTGACGACGGAAGTCGATCACGCGGTAGGCGCGCTTGTGGCCACCGCCCTTGTGCCGGGTGGTGATCCGGCCGGAGCTGTTGCGGCCGCCGGTCTTGGACAGCGGACGAACCAGCGACTTCTCCGGCTCCGAACGGGTGACCTCGACGAAGTCGGCGACGCTCGAGCCGCGGCGGCCGGGCGTCGTCGGCTTGTGCTTACGGATTCCCATGGAAGTAGTCCTCGATCTGCTCTCGTGCGGCTCAGCCGACCGGACCGCCGAAGATGTCGATCGACCCCTCGCGGAGGGTGACGATCGCACGCTTCGTGTCCTTGCGCTTGCCCAGGCCGAAGCGCGTACGACGCGCCTTGCCCTTGCGGTTGATCGTGTTCACCGAGGCGACCTTCACGCCGAAGACCTTCTCGACCGCGATCTTGATCTCGGTCTTGTTGGCGTCCGGGTCCACGACGAAGGTGTACTTGCCCTCGTCGAGGAGGTTGTAGGACTTCTCGGAGACGACCGGCGCGATCAGGATGTCGCGCGGGTCCTTCGTCACGGCGGTCACTTGGTGGCCTCCTTCTCGGACGCGGCCTCGGTCTCGGTCGCGACGGCCTTGGCCGACTTGCCCGTCGCCGGGCCGGCCAGGAACGCCTCGAGCGCACCGGAGGTGAAGACGACGTCGTCGGAGACGAGGACGTCGTAGGTGTTGAGCTGGTCCGCGGTCAGCAGGTGGACCTGCTCCAGGTTCCGCAGCGACTTGATGGTCAGCTCGTCCGAACGCTCCGTGACGACCAGCACGTGCGTGCGGTCGGTGAGCGCCGAGATCGTGCCGAGCGCGGCCTTCGTCGACGGCTTGTCGTCGATGCCGAACCCGGAGACCACGTGGACGCGGCCGGCGCGGGCACGGTCGGAGAGGGCACCGCGCAGGGCGGCGGCCTTCATCTTCTTCGGCGTGCGCTGGTCGTACTTGCGCGGCTGCGGGCCGTGGACGGTGCCACCACCGGCGAACTGCGGGGCGCGGATCGAACCCTGGCGGGCGCGACCGGTGCCCTTCTGCTTGTAGGGCTTCTTGCCACCGCCGCGCACGTCGGCGCGGGTCTTGGTGGCGGCCGTCCCCTGGCGGGAGGCCGCGCGCTGCGCGACGACCACCTGGTGGATCAGCGGGACGTTCGTGGCGACGTCGAACACCTCGGCGGGGAGCTCGGCGGTGCCGGCCTTCTTGCCCGTGGCGTCGAGCACGTCGACGGTCAGGTTAGCCATCGGTCTCAGGCTCCCTTCGCGGCGGTACGGACGAGGACGATGCCGCCCTTGGGGCCCGGGACCGCGCCCGTGACGAGCAGCAGACCCTTCTCCGCGTCGACCGCGTGGACGGTCAGGTTCTGGACGGTCTTGCGGGCGTTGCCCATGCGACCGGCCATCCGCATGCCGCGGAAGACGCGCGAGGGCGTGGCGGCGCCACCGATCGAACCCGGCTTGCGGTGGTTGCGGTGCGCACCGTGGGAGGCACCCACACCGGAGAAGCCGTGGCGCTTCATGACACCGGCGGTGCCCTTGCCCTTGGTGGTGCCGACGACGTCGACCAGCACGCCGGCCTCGAAGGCCTCGGCGGTGATCTCCTGGCCGAGCGTGTACTCGGCGGAGTCGTCGGTACGGATCTCGGCCACGTGACGGCGCGGCGTGACGCCGGCCTTCTCGAAGTGGCCCTTGAGCGGCTTGGTGACCTTGCGCGGGTCGATCTGGCCGGCGGCGAGCTGGACGGCCGCGTAGCCGTCGGAGTCCGCGTTGCGGACCTGCGTCACCACGTTGGTGGGGACGGCCACGACGGTGACCGGGACGAGCTTGCCGTCCTCGTTCCACGTCTGCGTCATGCCGAGCTTGGTGCCGAGCACCGCGGTCACGTTCTTCTGCTGGTTGGTCATGATCTCTTCCAGCCTCAGAGCTTGATCTCGATGTTCACGTCGGCCGGCAGGTCGATGCGCATCAGCGAGTCGACAGCCTTCGGCGTGGGGTCGATGATGTCGATCAGCCGCTTGTGAGTACGCATCTCGAAGTGCTCACGGCTGTCCTTGTACTTGTGAGGCGACCGGATGACGGTGAAGACGTTCTTCTCCGTCGGCAGCGGCACCGGGCCCACGACCGTCGCACCAGCGCGAGTGACCGTGTCGACGATCTTGCGCGCCGAGCTGTCGATCACCTCGTGGTCGTAGGACTTGAGCCGGATGCGGATCTTCTGTCCCGCCATGGCGTCGTCTGACTCTCTCTCTCGAACCGCTACTGTCCGACCCCCGCGCTCGGGCGTGTCGCTTTGTGCGACAGAACCGTGCGCATACCTGTGCGGCATGGGGGCCGTGGGTGTGGCCCGCGGTGCGGGCCACGACGTATGCCAAGCCTGTCGAAGACATGTGTCCGTGGGGCGCTCGTGCGCGTCGACAGCCGGCATCCCACGACTCCCCCGGGGGGAGGTCGCGCCCGACGCCACCGCGGACCAGAGGTCCCGGCGGCACCGTGGTGCTACACACTGTTCGACACGAGAAAGAACGCGCCCGTGACAGGCAACTTGTACATCTTGCCATACGAGGAGCCGGGAAACCAACCCCCCGTACTGTGACGCCGGACGCATCCGAGGCCCGGACCCGCGCGGGGCCCGGGCCTCGGAGGACCGGCGGAGCCTAGGGCTCCGGGATCACCAGGTGATCAGCAGATCACTTGAGGATCTTGGTGACACGGCCGGAACCGACCGTGCGGCCACCCTCGCGGATGGCGAAGCCGAGGCCCTCCTCCATGGCGATCGGCTGGATCAGCTCGACCGTCATGTCGGTGTTGTCGCCCGGCATGACCATCTCGGTGCCCTCGGGCAGCTCGATGACACCGGTGACGTCCGTGGTCCGGAAGTAGAACTGCGGACGGTAGTTCGAGTAGAACGGGTTGTGACGGCCGCCCTCGTCCTTGGCCAGGATGTAGACCTGGGCCTCGAAGTTGGTGTGCGGGGTGATCGAACCCGGCTTCACGACGACCTGACCGCGCTCGACGTCCTCACGCTTGAGACCGCGCAGCAGCAGACCGGTGTTGTCGCCCGCCTGGGCCTGGTCCATCTGCTTGTGGAAGGTCTCGATACCGGTGACGGTCGTCTTCTGCGGCGAACGGATGCCGACGATCTCGACCTCGGAGTTGATGTCGAGCGAGCCACGCTCCACCTTGCCGGTGACGACGGTGCCGCGACCGGTGATGGTGAAGACGTCCTCGATCGGCATGAGGAACGGCTTGTCGAGGTCACGCTGCGGCTCGGGGACGTTCTCGTCCACGGCCTCCATGAGCTCGAGGACCTTCTTGGTCCACTCGGGGTCGCCCTCGAGGGCCTTGAGGCCGGAGACGCGGATGACCGGGGCGTTGTCGCCGTCGAAGTCCTGCGACGACAGCAGCTCGCGGACCTCCATCTCGACGAGCTCGAGGAGCTCCTCGTCCTCGACCATGTCGGACTTGTTCAGCGCGACGAGCAGGTACGGGACGCCGACCTGGCGGGCCAGGAGGACGTGCTCGCGGGTCTGCGCCATCGGACCGTCGGTCGCGGCGACCACGAGGATCGCGCCGTCCATCTGGGCGGCACCGGTGATCATGTTCTTGATGTAGTCGGCGTGACCCGGCGCGTCGACGTGCGCGTAGTGACGGTTCGGCGTCTCGTACTCGATGTGCGCGATGTTGATCGTGATACCGCGCTGCTTCTCCTCCGGCGCGGCGTCGATCTCGTCGAAGGCGCGGAGCTGGTTCGCCGGCAGGTCCGGGTACGTCTCCGCGAGGGTCTTCGAGATCGCGGCGGTCAGCGTCGTCTTACCGTGGTCGACGTGACCGATCGTGCCGATGTTGACGTGCGGCTTGGTCCGCTCGAACTTGGCCTTAGCCACTGGGTCCTCCTGGGACTTGGGTAGATGTTCCGAACGATTGCGAGTGTCGGCCGATCAAGCCTAACCCTCGGGGCGTTGCGGTTTCCTACAGGTTGATGGTTGTGCAGGTGTTCGACCTGTGGGGACTCACTCGCCCCGGGTCTTCTTGATGATCTCGTCAGCCACGGCCTTGGGGACCTCGGCGTAGCTGTCGAACTGCATCGAGTACACGGCGCGGCCCTGCGTCTTGGAACGCAGGTCACCGATGTACCCGAACATCTCGCTCAACGGTACCTGGGCGCGCACGACCTTGACGCCGGTCGCGTCCTCCATGGACTGGATCAGTCCACGCCGCGAGTTGATGTCGCCGATGACGTCGCCCATGTACTCCTCGGGCGTACGGACCTCGACGGCCATGACGGGCTCGAGCAGGACCGGGTCGGCCCGCTTGACGCCCTCCTTGAACACCATGGAGCCGGCGATCTTGAACGCCATCTCCGAGGAGTCGACGTCGTGGTACGCACCGTCGAGGAGCGTGGCCTTGACGCCGACGACCGGGAAGCCGGCCAGGACACCCTGCTGCATGGCCGCCTGGATACCGGCGTCCACCGACGGGATGTACTCGCGCGGCACACGACCACCGGTGACCTCGTTGGCGAACTCGTACAGCTCGCCCTCGGCGGTGGTCTCCAGCGGCTCGAAGTTCACGATGACCTTCGCGAACTGACCCGAACCACCGGTCTGCTTCTTGTGCGTGTAGTCGATCTTCTCCGCCTTGCGACGGATCGTCTCGCGGTACGCGACCTGCGGCTTGCCGACGTTGGCCTCGACCTTGAACTCGCGCTTCATGCGGTCCACGAGGATGTCCAGGTGGAGCTCGCCCATACCGCCGATGACGGTCTGGCCGGTCTCCTCGTCCAGCTTGACGCGGAACGTCGGGTCCTCGTCGGCGAGCTTCTGGATCGCCGTCGAGAGCTTCTCCTGGTCGGCCTTCGTCTTCGGCTCGATCGCGACGTCGATGACCGGCTCGGGGAAGGTCATCGACTCGAGGATGACCGGCGCCTCGGGCGCGCTCAGGGTGTCACCGGTGGTGACGTCCTTGAGCCCGATGAAGGCGTAGATGTGACCGGCCTGCGCCTCGGGGACGGGGTTCTCCTTGTTGGAGTGCATCTGGAAGAGCTTCCCGATGCGCTCCTTCTTCCCCTTGGTGGTGTTGAGCACCTGGGCGCCCTGCTCCACCTTGCCCGAGTACACGCGGACGTAGGTCAGCTTGCCGAAGAACGGGTGCACGGCGACCTTGAACGCCAGGGCCGAGAACGGCTCCGTGGCGTCCGCGTGACGCTCGATGACCTTCTCCTCGTCCTTGACGTCGTGGCCCTGGACGGCCGGGACGTCGAACGGGGAGGGCAGGTAGTCGATCACGGCGTCGAGCATGGGCTGCACGCCCTTGTTCTTGAACGCCGAGCCGCACAGCACCGGGAAGGCCTCGGAGTTGACCGTCATCTTGCGGATGCCGGACTTGATCTCGTCGACCGTCAGCTCTTCGCCGCCGAGGTACTTCTCGAGGAGGTCCTCGTCGGACTCCGCGACGGACTCGATGAGCTCGTTGCGGTACTCCTCGGCCTTGGCCTGGAGGTCCGCCGGGATCTCCTCGACCTCGTAGGTCTCGCCCAGCTGGGTCTCGCCGTGCCAGACCAGCGCCTTCATGGTCAGCAGGTCGACGACGCCGATGAAGTCGTTCTCGGCGCCGATCGGGAGCTGGAGCACGAGCGGCTTGGCCTTGAGGCGCTCGACGATCGTCTTCACCGTGAAGTAGAAGTCGGCACCCAGCTTGTCCATCTTGTTGACGAAGCAGATGCGCGGCACGTCGTACTTGTCGGCCTGGCGCCAGACGGTCTCCGACTGGGGCTCGACGCCCTCCTTGCCGTCGAAGACGGCGACGGCGCCGTCCAGGACGCGCAGCGAGCGCTCCACCTCGACCGTGAAGTCGACGTGGCCCGGGGTGTCGATGATGTTGATCTGGTTGTCGTTCCAGTAGCACGACGTCGCGGCGGACGTGATCGTGATGCCGCGCTCCTGCTCCTGCTCCATCCAGTCCATCGTCGACGCACCGTCGTGCGTCTCACCGATCTTGTAGTTCACACCCGTGTAGTACAGGATGCGCTCGGTGGTGGTGGTCTTGCCGGCATCGATGTGAGCCATGATGCCGATGTTGCGGACCTTCTTCAGGTCGGTCAGCACGTCGAGTGCCACGGTGTCTTACCCCTCGGGTCAGTGGGACGTCGGAAACCGGTGCCGGAGGCCGGCCGGCAGCCGGATCCGGGTGCGGCTGACGACCCCGGGGAGCTCCCCGAGGTCGTCAGCACGCATCACCAACGGTAGTGCGCGAAGGCCTTGTTGGACTCGGCCATCTTGTGCATGTCCTCGCGACGCTTGACCGCGGCACCCAGGCCGTTCGACGCGTCGAGGATCTCGTTCATGAGTCGCTCGGTCATCGTCTTCTCGCGGCGGGCCCGCGAGAAGTCGGTGAGCCACCGCAGGGCGAGCGTCGTGGAGCGCGAGGGGCGCACCTCGACCGGCACCTGGTAGGTCGCACCGCCGACGCGGCGGGAGCGGACCTCGAGAGCCGGGCGGACGTTCTCCAGCGCGCGCTTGAGAACGACGACCGGGTCCTGGTCGGTCTTGGTACGCACACCCTCGAGGGCGCCGTACACGATCGCCTCGGCGGTGGACTTCTTGCCGTCGAGCAGGACCTTGTTGATCAGCTGCGTGACGATGGGCGACCCGTAGACGGGGTCGACGATGAGCGGCCGCTTGGGGGCCGGACCCTTGCGGGGCATCAGGCCTTCTCCTTCTTCGCGCCGTACCGGGAACGTGCCTGCTGGCGGCCCTTGACACCCTGGGTGTCGAGCGCGCCACGCACGATCTTGTAGCGGACACCGGGGAGGTCCTTCACACGACCACCGCGGACGAGCACGATGGAGTGCTCCTGGAGGTTGTGGCCGACACCGGGGATGTAGGCGGTGACCTCGATGCCGGAGGAGAGCTTCACACGCGCAACCTTGCGGAGCGCCGAGTTCGGCTTCTTGGGGGTGGTGGTGTACACACGGGTGCACACGCCGCGCCGCTGCGGGGAACCCTTGAGCGCCGGAGTCTTCGACTTCCCGGCCTTCGAGGTCCGGCCCTTGCGGACGAGCTGCTGGATCGTAGGCACTACGTCTCCGTCGTCTCTCGAGCTCTCGAGGACCGTCGTCCGGCCCTCGACTGGTGGTCTGTACTGGCTTGTGCGCGCCGATCGCATGCGGCACCCGCGGCCCTCACGGACCGCCACGCCACGTACCACCGGCTCGATGGCCCGGGGTGCGCCCACGATCCTCATGGAGGAGCGGGCGTTCGTCCCGGGATGCTCGTGCGATCGTCGGCGGCGTGTTCGTCGGGTCGTCCGGACAGAAGCTCGGAGGACCCTCGGGATGCACGGCGCGACGGCACGGGCACGGCTTCCAAGATTACCCGCGGAAGCAAGCGGGGTCAAAGGATGAGACGAGGGCGGCACTGTGACCTCCGTCGCCCACCCGCACGCCGCGCCGCCGCCCCGGCACCCGCGGGATGCCGGCCCACGGCCGCCGGGTCGTACCCCGCGTCGCCCCGTCGTACCCGGCGGGTACGACGGGGCGACGGCCCGTACGACCGCGCGGGCCGAGGTGGCCGGTCGGGTCGGGTGGTCGATCGGGACGGGCCGCCCGGGGCGGGACGCGGGAAGGCCCCGCCGTCGCGCCTCGCGGCACGACGATGGGGCCTCTCCGTCGAACAGGATCAGCGGAAGTCGCCGAAGTCCAGGTCCTCCAGCGGGATCGCCTCGCCCGAGCCCATGCCGAGCGTCGGGAAGTCGATCTCGTCGTAGCCGAAGCTCGGGTAGAGCTCCGCCTTGGCCTGCTCGGTCGGCTCGACCTCGATGTTCCGGTAGCGGGACAGCCCCGTACCGGCCGGGATGAGCTTACCGATGATGACGTTCTCCTTGAGGCCCAGCAGCGGGTCACGACGCCCGCTCATCGCCGCCTCGGTGAGCACCCGGGTGGTCTCCTGGAAGGAGGCCGCCGAGAGCCACGAGTCGGTGGCGAGCGAGGCCTTCGTGATACCCATCAGCTCCGGACGGCCGGCGGCCGGCTGGCCACCCTCCGCCACGGCCGCACGGTTGGCGTCCTCGAAGCGGACACGCTCCGCGAGCTCACCGGGCAGCAGGTCGGAGTCACCGGCGTCCAGCACGGTCACGCGACGCAGCATCTGGCGCACGATGACCTCGATGTGCTTGTCGTGGATGTCCACGCCCTGCGACCGGTAGGTCTCCTGGACCGCGTCCACGAGCTGCTTCTGCGCGGCGCGCGGGCCGAGGATGCGCAGCACCTTCTTCGGGTCCACGGCGCCCTGCACCAGCTGGGTACCGACCGCGACGTGGTCGCCGTCGGCGATCAGCAGGCGCGCACGCTTGGTGACCGGGTACCGGATCTCCTCGCCGCCGTCGTCCGGGGTGAGGACCAGGTGCCGCGTCCGCTCGGTGTCCTCGATGGCCACCCGACCGGTGTACTCGGCGATCGGCGCCTCACCCTTCGGGGTACGGGCCTCGAAGAGCTCGGTCACACGGGGCAGACCCTGCGTGATGTCGTCCGCGGAGGCGACACCACCGGTGTGGAAGGTACGCATCGTCAGCTGCGTGCCCGGCTCACCGATCGACTGCGCCGCGATGATGCCGACGGCCTCGCCGATGTCCACGAGCTTGCCCGTGGCCAGGGAGCGGCCGTAGCACTTGGCGCAGGTGCCGACGCGCGACTCGCAGGTCAGGACCGACCGGACCTTGACCTCCTCGATGCCGGCCGCGATCACCTGGTCGATGATCACGTCGCCCGCGTCGCTGCCCGGCTCCGCGAGGACCGTGCCGTCGGGGGCGACGACCTGCGTGGCGAAGGTGCGCGAGTAGATCGAGGTCTCCACGCGACCGTCCGGCACGAGCTGGTCGCCGATGCGCTCGGCGACCGGCAGCATCAGACCACGCTCGGTCCCGCAGTCCTCCTCGCGGATGATGACGTCCTGGGAGACGTCCACGAGACGACGGGTGAGGTAGCCGGAGTCCGCGGTACGCAGCGCCGTGTCGGCCAGACCCTTGCGGGCACCGTGCGAGGCGATGAAGTACTCGAGGACGGACAGACCCTCGCGGTAGTTGGACTTGATCGGGCGCGGGATGATCTCGCCCTTCGGGTTGGCCACCAGACCGCGCATACCGGCGATCTGACGCACCTGCATCCAGTTACCGCGCGCCCCGGAGGAGACCATCCGGTAGAGCGTGTTGCGGGTGTCGTTCTCGAGGTTGTCCCGCATGACGGCGGCGATCTTGTCGGTCGCCTGCGTCCAGATCTCGATGAGCTCCTGGCGACGCTCGTCGTCGGTGATGAGGCCCTTCTCGTACTGGCCCTGCACCTTCAGCGCACGCGCCTCGTGCTCGTCGAGGATCTCGTTCTTCTCCACGGGCATCGCCACGTCGGAGATCGAGATCGTCACGCCCGAACGCGTGGCCCACTTGTAGCCGGCGTCCTTGAGCGCGTCCAGCGACGTCGCGACGTCGACCTTCGGGTAGCGCTCGGCGAGGTCGTTGACGATCGCCGAGAGCTCCTTCTTGCCGACGACCTCGTTCTGGAACGGGTAGTCGGTCGGCAGCGCCTCGTTGAACAGCGTCCGGCCGAGGGTGGTCTCGAACAGCAGCTGCTGGCCGGGCTCCCAGCCCTCGGGGGCCTCGAAGCCGTGGCGCGGCGGCACCAGGTCGGACATGCGCATCTTGATCGACGCGTTGATGTCCAGCTCGCCCCGGTCGAAGGCCATGATGGCCTCCGCCTGGGTGCCGAAGACGCGACCCTCACCGACGGCACCGGGCCGCTCGGCCGTCAGGTGGTGCAGACCGATGATCATGTCCTGCGACGGCATGGTCACCGGACGGCCGTCCGACGGCTTGAGGATGTTGTTGCTCGAGAGCATGAGGATGCGGGCCTCGGCCTGCGCCTCCGCGCTCAGCGGCAGGTGGACCGCCATCTGGTCACCGTCGAAGTCGGCGTTGAACGCGCCGCACACGAGCGGGTGCAGGTGGATGGCCTTGCCCTCGACGAGCTGCGGCTCGAACGCCTGGATGCCCAGACGGTGCAGCGTGGGCGCACGGTTGAGCAGCACCGGGTGCTCGGTGATGACCTCTTCGAGGACGTCCCACACCACGGGGCGGGTGCGCTCGACCATGCGCTTGGCCGACTTGATGTTCTGGGCGTGGTTGAGCTCGACCAGACGCTTCATGACGAACGGCTTGAACAGCTCGAGCGCCATCTGCTTCGGCAGACCGCACTGGTGCAGCTTGAGCTGCGGGCCGACCACGATGACCGAACGGCCCGAGTAGTCGACGCGCTTGCCGAGCAGGTTCTGACGGAACCGGCCCTGCTTGCCCTTGAGCATGTCGGAGATCGACTTCAGCGGGCGGTTGCCCGGCCCGGTGACCGGACGGCCACGGCGGCCGTTGTCGAACAGCGAGTCGACGGCCTCCTGCAGCATCCGCTTCTCGTTGTTGACGATGATCTCCGGCGCGCCCAGGTCCAGGAGCCGCTTGAGGCGGTTGTTCCGGTTGATGACGCGGCGGTACAGGTCGTTCAGGTCCGACGTCGCGAAGCGGCCACCGTCGAGCTGCACCATCGGGCGCAGGTCCGGCGGGATGACCGGCACGGCGTCGAGCACCATGGCCGTCGGCGAGTTCGTCGTCGTCAGGAACGCGTTGACGACCTTGAGCCGCTTGAGGGCACGGGTCTTGCGCTGGCCCTTGCCGCTGCGGATGGTCTCGCGCAGCGACTCGGCCTCGGCGTCCAGGTCGAAGCTCTCCAGACGCTTCTGGATCGCCTGGGCACCCATGGCGCCCTCGAAGTACGTGCCGTAGCGGTCCACGAGCTGCCGGTACAGCATCTCGTCGCCCTCGAGGTCGGCGACCTTGAGGTTCTTGAACCGGTCCCAGACCTGCTCGAGGCGGTCCAGCTCCTGGTCGGCACGCTTGCGCAGCTGCGCCATCTCGCGCTCGGCGGCGTCGCGGACCTTGCGGCGCGCGTCCGCCTTGGCACCCTCGGCCTCGAGCTCGGCGAGCTCGCTCTCGAGCTTGGTGGCACGGATGTTGATGTCGTTGTCGCGGCGGTCGGTGATCTCCTTCTTCTCCAGGTCGATCTCGTTCTGGAGGTTCGGGAGGTCTTCCTGGCGGGCCTCGTCGTCGACCCACGTGATCATGTAGGCCGCGAAGTAGATGACCTTCTCCAGGTCCTTCGGCGCGAGGTCGAGCAGGTAGCCCAGGCGGGACGGCACACCCTTGAAGAACCAGATGTGCGTGACCGGGGCGGCCAGCTCGATGTGGCCCATGCGCTCACGGCGCACCTTGGAGCGGGTGACCTCCACGCCGCAGCGCTCGCAGATGATCCCCTTGAAGCGCACGCGCTTGTACTTGCCGCAGTAGCACTCCCAGTCCCGGGTGGGGCCGAAGATCTTCTCGCAGAAGAGCCCGTCCTTCTCCGGCTTCAGGGTGCGGTAGTTGATGGTCTCGGGCTTCTTCACCTCACCGTGCGACCAGGAACGGATGTCGTCGACCGTGGCCAGGCCGATACGCAGCTCGTCGAAGACGTTGACGTCGAGCAAGATGTCCTACTTCCTCAAAGCTTTTCGGATGATTCCGTGGATCAGCTGGTCGCTGGATCAGATCTCGTCGACGGTGGTCGCCGAGTTCGGGCGGCGGGAGAGGTCGATGCCGAGCTCCTCCGCAGCGCGGTACACCTCGTCGTCGGACTCCTTCATCTCGATCGAGGAGCCGTCGCTGGACAGCACCTCGACGTTCAGGCAGAGCGACTGCATCTCCTTGAGGAGGACCTTGAAGGACTCCGGGATGCCCGAGTCGGGGATGTTCTCGCCCTTGACGATCGCCTCGTAGACCTTGACGCGGCCCGGGATGTCGTCGGACTTGATCGTGAGCAGCTCCTGGAGGGTGTACGCGGCGCCGTACGCCTCGAGCGCCCACACCTCCATCTCGCCGAAGCGCTGACCGCCGAACTGCGCCTTACCACCGAGCGGCTGCTGGGTGATCATCGAGTACGGGCCGGTCGAGCGCGCGTGGATCTTGTCGTCGACCAGGTGGTGGAGCTTCAGGATGTACATGTAGCCCACCGCGACCGGGTCCGGGAACGGCTCACCGGAACGACCGTCGAACAGCGGCGCCTTGCCGTCCAGGCCGACCATGCGGTCGCCGTCGCGGTTCGGCAGCGTGGTCGAGATCAGACCGCGGAGCTCGTGCTCCTCGAGACCGTCGAACACCGGCGTCGCCACCGGGCGGCCGGGCTCGGAGGTGCGCGCGTGCTCGGGCAGCTCGTCGCGCCACTCGAGGTCGTCGCCCTCGGCCAGCTCGACGTCCCAGCCACGGCTGGCGACCCAGCCGAGGTGCGTCTCGAGGACCTGCCCGACGTTCATACGACCGGGCACACCGAGCGGGTTCAGCACGATGTCCACCGGGGTGCCGTCCGGCAGGAACGGCATGTCCTCCTGCGGCAGGATCTTCGCGATGACGCCCTTGTTGCCGTGACGGCCGGCGAGCTTGTCACCGACGGTGATCTTGCGGCGCTGGGCGATGTAGACCCGCACGAGCTGGTTCACGCCGGCGGGCAGCTCGTCGCCGTCCTCCCGGTTGAACTCGCGCACGCCGATGACGGTGCCGGACTCGCCGTGCGGCACCTTCAGGGAGGTGTCGCGCACCTCGCGCGCCTTCTCGCCGAAGATCGCGCGCAGCAGGCGCTCCTCGGGGGTCAGCTCGGTCTCACCCTTGGGGGTGACCTTGCCGACCAGCACGTCGCCGGCGCCGACCTCGGCACCGATGCGGATGATGCCGCGCTCGTCGAGGTCGGCCAGGACGTCCTCGGAGACGTTCGGGATGTCCCGGGTGATCTCCTCGGGCCCGAGCTTGGTGTCGCGGGCGTCGACCTCGTGCTCCTCGATGTGGATCGAGGACAGCACGTCGTCCTCCACGAGGCGCTGCGACAGGATGATCGCGTCCTCGTAGTTGTGGCCCTCCCACGACATGAACGCCACGAGCAGGTTGCGGCCGAGCGCGAGGTCGCCCTCGTCGGTGGCCGGGCCGTCGGCCAGCACGGAGCCGACCTCGACCCGCTGGCCGGCGTCGACGAGCACGCGCTGGTTGTAGTTGGTGCCCTGGTTCGAGCGGCGGAACTTGGCGACCCGGTAGGTGGTCGTCGTCGCGTCGTCGTTCTCGACCGTGATGAGGTCCGCCGACACCTGGGTGACGACACCCGGCTTGGTCGCGACGATGACGTCGCCGGCGTCGATCGCGGCGCGACGCTCCATGCCGGTGCCGACCAGCGGCGCCTCGGAGCGCACGAGCGGCACGGCCTGACGCTGCATGTTGGCGCCCATGAGCGCACGGTTGGCGTCGTCGTGCTCGAGGAACGGGATGAGCGCGGTCGCGACCGAGACCATCTGCCGCGGGGAGACGTCCATGTAGTCGACGTCGGACGCCGGGACGTCGTCGGTCTCGCCGCCCTTGGTGCGGACCAGGACGCGGTCGAAGGCGAAGGAGCCGTCGTCGTTCAGCGTCGTGTTCGCCTGGGCGATGACGTAGCTGTCCTCGTCGTCCGCGGTGAGGTAGACGACCTCGTCGGTGACCTTGCCGGCCACGACCTTGCGGTACGGCGTCTCGATGAAGCCGAAGGCGTTGATCCGGCCGAACGAGGCCAGCGAGCCGATCAGACCGATGTTCGGGCCTTCGGGCGTCTCGATCGGGCACATGCGGCCGTAGTGCGACGGGTGGACGTCGCGGACCTCCATGCCGGCGCGGTCACGGGACAGACCGCCCGGACCCAGCGCCGACAGACGCCGCTTATGCGTCAGACCGGCGAGCGGGTTGTTCTGGTCCATGAACTGCGACAGCTGAGAGGTGCCGAAGAACTCGCGGATCGAGGCCACGACGGGACGGATGTTGATCAGGGTCTGCGGCGTGATCGCCTCGACGTCCTGGGTCGTCATCCGCTCGCGGACCACGCGCTCCATGCGGGACAGGCCCGTGCGGACCTGGTTCTGGATGAGCTCGCCGACCGCGCGGATGCGGCGGTTGCCGAAGTGGTCGATGTCGTCGGTCTCGACGCGCACGTCGTGCGGCTGCCCGTCCCGCGTGCCCGGGATCGAGGTCTTGTCGGCGTGCAGCGCGGCGAGGTACTTGATGGTCGCGACGACGTCGGCCAGGGACAGCGTGCTCTCGTCCAGCTCGGCCGTGACGCCGACCTTCTTGTTCAGCTTGTACCGGCCGACCTTCGCGAGGTCGTAGCGCTTCGGGTTGAAGTAGAAGTTCTCCACCAGCGCACGACCGGCCTCGACCGTCGGCGGCTCACCCGGACGGATCTTGCGGTACAGGTCCACCAGGGCCTCGTCCTGGGTGTGGACGTGGTCCTTCTCCAGGGTGTCGAGGATCGTCGGGAAGTCGCCGAACTCCTCGCGGATCTCGGACTCGGTCATCCCGAGCGCCTTGAGCAGCACAGTGACGGGCTGCTTGCGCTTGCGGTCGACGCGCACGCCGACGGCGTCGCGCTTGTCGATCTCGAACTCGAGCCAGGCACCGCGCGACGGGATGATCTTCGCGGAGAAGACGTCCTTGTCGCTGGTCTTGTCCGGCGTGCGCTCGAAGTAGACGCCCGGCGAGCGGACGAGCTGCGACACCACGACACGCTCGGTGCCGTTGATGACGAAGGTGCCGCGGTCGGTCATGAGCGGGAAGTCACCCATGAACACCGTCTGGCTCTTGATCTCACCCGTCGTGTAGTTGACGAACTCGGCCGTCACGAACAGCGGCGCCGAGTAGGTGAAGTCCTTCTCCTTGCACTCCTCCACCGTGTACTTCGGCGGCTCGAAGCGGTGGTTGGCGAAGGACAGGGACATCGACTGACCGAAGTCCTCGATCGGGGAGATCTCCTCGAAGATCTCCTCCAGACCGGAGGTACCAGGGACGTCGTGGCGTCCGGCCTCGATCGCGGCCTCGACCCGAGCTCGCCAGGACTCGTTGCCCAGCAGCCAGTCGAAGCTGTCGAGCTGGAGGCCGAGCAGGTCCGGCGCCTGAAGGGGCTCGTGGATCCGGCCGAACGAAAGTCGGCGGGAGGCGGTACGGTTCGCGATAGCGTCGGCGGACGGAGCAGAAGGGGTGCGCGAGGCAGCCAAGAGGGGTCCTTCCCTGCAGTTCGATGGCACGCTGTACGCTCAGTCGTGCCGCGGACGTCCGAACCGCGGGCGAGGAGACCGTCCCAGGGGTCACGACAGGTGACTCGGGAGGCGGGGTGTCATCGGCGGGGGGAACGTCTGGGCACAGGCGAGCGCAAAGCGCTAGCGTAGCCGAAACCTTCGGACTTGTCCACCCCGCGCCGGCACGCGAGCAGGACGTCCTCGGGTTCCGTCGGTTCTGAGGACGTTGTCTCGGTGGCCGCCATATGCCGCCCAAGAAACGGTGCCTCATCACGTTACTCCGCCGGGCACGAAGTCGCCAGACCCCTCGGACGAGCCGTGCGTCACACCGGGGTGGCACCGCCGGCCCACCCCGTGCACGACGAAGGCCCGCACCCCCGGGGGGTACGGGCCTTCGTGCGACGTCCGGCGGACCGGATCATCGGTGAGTGCGGCTCATGCCGCGAGGCTCACTTGAGGGAGACGGTGGCGCCGGCGCCCTCGAGCTGCTCCTTGGCCTTCTCGGCGGCGTCCTTGTCGACACCCTCCAGAACCGGCTTCGGCACGCCGTCGACCAGGTCCTTGGCCTCCTTCAGGCCGAGGGACGTGAGCGCGCGCACCTCCTTGATGACCTGGATCTTCTTGTCGCCGGCACCCTCGAGGATGACGTCGAACTCGGACTGCTCCTCCTCGGCGGGGCCCTCGTCGCCACCGGCGGGGGCGCCGGCCACGACCGCGGCGGCCGGAGCGGCAGCGGTGACGTCGAACTTCTCCTCGAAGGCCTTCACGAACTCGGAGAGCTCGATGAGGGTCAGCTCCTCGAAGACGGACAGGAGCTCTTCGGTGCTGAGCTTCGCCATGATGGCGTTCCTTTCATTCAGCGCTTCGCGGGCCGGTCGGCCCACCAGAAGCAGGGGTTGTGTTCCAGCGCGTCCGCCTGATCAGGCGGCAGCGCCCGCCGATTCCTGCTTCTGACGCAGGGCATCGATGACTCGGGCGACCTGGGTCGGCTTGGCGTTGAAGGCGTAGGCAGCCTGGCTGATCTTCGCCTTCATCGCGCCGGCCGCCTTGGCCAGCAGAACCTCGCGGGACTCGAGGTCCGCGAGCTTCGTGATCTCCGCAGCGGTCAGGGCGTTCCCCTCGAGGACACCGCCCTTGATGACCAGTGCGGGGTTCGCCTTGGCGAAGTCACGCAGACCCTTCGCGGCCTCGACCGGGTCACCGGTCACGAACGCGATCGCGGAGGGACCCTGGAGGTCGGCGTCGAGACCCTCGACACCGGCTTCCTTGGCCGCGATGCTGGTCAGCGTGTTCTTCACCACGGCGTAGGTTGCGTTGCCGCTGAGCGACCGACGCAGCTCCTGGAGCTGGGCGACGGAGAGCCCGCGGTACTCGGTCAGCACGGCCGCGTTGGAGTCGCGAAGCCTGTTCGCGATCGCTGCGACAGCGGCTGCCTTGTCCGGCCTCGCCATGGCAATCCTTCCGGTGGTGGAGCCACCGGTCACCCCGGAAACGAGAAAGAGCCCCGGCGCAGGCGCACGGGGCTCGGATGCTCACGGCCGGAACCGGGAGATCGTCGTCGTGTCACCTGCGCAGGCCTCCGCACGTTGGCGGGACTTCGGTCTTCGGCGTCTCGGAGCGAGCTCCGGGCAGCCTGGGACGACCGGCGGTCTTGGGTTACCCGAGCACTCTACACGACGCGCCACGAGGCGTCGTCCGTCCCCGACGAGGCGCTGGTCACACCCCGCGGCACCGGCCGGACCCGGTCGGGACGCCCGCCCCGGGCCGGGCGGCGGGTCAGCCCACGTCGAGCGGGCCGAAGCAGACGAGGGGGATCGGCTCCTCCTCGCCGGCCACCGCCGTGGCGAGAGCCGTCGCGGGTGACGCACCGCCGCACAGCTCGCGGTGCAGGACCGGCATGACCCGACGAGCCACGTCGTCCCGCAACGGGGCGACCGAGGCGATGACGGCCCGCGCCCCGAGCCGCAGCAGGACGCTCGTCAGGCCGAGCGGCTCTCCCCCGACGTGGGTGCTGCCGACGCCGACGTCGCAGGACGAGAGCACCACCACCATCCCGCCGAGGTCGGTGCCGTCCAGCTCGTGGGCGAACAGGGGGCCGTCGGCGAGCCGGACGCTCGAGAAGACCGGGTTGTCCTGCTCGTGCGTACCGTGGGTGGCGAGGTGCACGATCGAGGCGTCCGCCATCCCCGCGCGGACGGCGTCGCACGTCGCCTCCGCACCCACCAGCACCGTGGCGTCGTGCCACACGTCCGCCACCGCCCACGCCTCCCGGTCGGCGTCCGCCAGGTCCGGGCCGGCCACGACCAGCGCGGGGCCGGACCGCCGCCCCTGACGTGCCGGCGCCACCCACGAGTTGACGAGCGTGGCCGCCCCCCGGCGCGACGGCAGGGCACCCCAGGGCAGCGAGGCCAGGCGATCCCGCGCCGCCACGTACAGCGGCCGACCCGCCAGGTCGAGCTCTCCGAGCAGCGTGCGGTCGAGCCAGTCGAGATCCGTCGCGAGCGAGCCGAGAGCCGCCTCCCGCAAGGGCTCCGGGATCAGCCGGTTCGCGAGGATCCGCTGGTCCGCCTGGACCCGGCGGCACCGCTCGCGTACCTCGTCGACGTCGACGACGTCGTGGAGCGACGTCCCGCGCGCGTCCACCCGGGCCGCGAGCACCCGGCCGCGGTACAGCGCCAGGTCGACGACGGCCCCCTCGGACCCGGCGTCGCGCAGAGCGCCCCGCAGCCGGCGCACCGTCGTCGGGAGCGGCACCTCGGCGTCGCCGCTCGCGTGCCACGCGCGGTGGCGGGCACGGTCCTGCAGGCGTCGGGCGTCCCGCAGCAGTCCGGCCTCCTCGTCCGTGTCGTCGGCACCGACGACCCGGGCCCTCTCCAGGAGCCGGCGTGCCTCGACGACGAGGGCCGCGGTCTCCTCGTCGGCCGACGGGCGCACCCGGCCGGCACCCGCGAAGGTCGCCCGGCCCCGTTCCACCGCGTCGAAGACGGCGTCCGCACGCCCGGTGCGCAGGGCCGCCTCGACGTCCACGGCCTGCAGCCGCACACCGTGCGCGGCCGCCGCCGTGACGGCCTCCACCGCCCCGAGCCGGAGCCGCTGGCTGGCGAGCAGCCGCTGGCCACGTCGCACGGCGGCCAGACCTGCGCGGCGGTCGCCCGCGCCGAACGCCTCCCGGGCCCGCACGACCTCGACGCTGACGCGTGTGCCGAGGGGCAGCTCCGCAGCACGGGGCAGTCGCGCCAGCCACGCGTCCGCCTCGGCGGGCCGCCCGGTACGGACCAGCACGTCGGCCGCGATGAGCGCCACGTCGACCCGCGCACGCTCCGTCCCGGGGACCCGGCACGCGGCGTCGTGGAGCTCGACCGCGTCGGCCGCCAGCCGATCGAGGTCCCGGTGCTCCCCTGACTCCAGCAGCAGCCCGTGCCGCGCCTCGAGCACTGCCACGGCGGCCACGATCTCGAGCACCTGGTGCCCGGCCCGGCGTGCTCTCCCCCGCGCGTCGCGGGCCAGCTCGAGCGCCTCGTCGTGCCTTCCGAGGCCCACGAGGCAGCGCGACCGCGCGAGCAGGGCGTCGAGCAGGTCCCGGGAGGCACCGTCCACGGTGAGGAGGTCGACGGCGCGCCGCAGCGTGTCCTCCGCGTCGGTGAGGAGCCCCGCCTCGAAGAGCACGACCGCCTTGTCCATGAGACCGACGCCCGCGTGCTCGGGCGGAGCCACCTGTGCCGCGTCGTCCATCGAGCGCAGTGCGGCGGGCAGGTCACCGCGCAGGTACCGGGCGTAGCCCAGGTTGTGCTCGGCCATCGGACGGAACACGGCCTCGGCGGCGTTCGTGGCGAGGTCCCGGCACCGCTCGAGGTCGGCGACCGCCTCGTCCAACGCACCGGTCTCGAGGTGGAGCGTGCCCCGGTTGAGCAGCACGGGCACCAGCTCGCGCGGGTCGTCGAGGCCGGCGACGGCGGCGTCGAACTCACGGCGGGCCGCCACGACGTCGCCGGTGCGCAGGAGCAGGAGACCCCGGTTGCCGCGCACCGTCGCCACCATCGCGGTGTCGCCCCCCTGCGACGCGCAGCGTTGCGCCTCGTCCAGGAGCGCCAGCGTCCGGGACGGTTCGGTACCCCGCTCCGTCTCGCACGACGCGAGTCCGATCAGGGCGCGCGCCCGGATCGCGCGGACGTCGTCCGCCCCGGCCCTCGCCGCCCCGAGCCCGTCGAGCCGCTGCAGCGCCGCCCGGTACTGACGGGCCGCCCGGACGAAGCGGCGGCGGCTGCGCGCCTGCTCGCGCGCGGCCTCGACCTCGCTCCGGATCGATGCCAGCTCGCCGTCCACGTCCACATCCCCTGGTTCGAGGGCGGACCGCCTAACGTGCGCCGGCAGGCCCGCCCGTGACCTGCGCGATCGCCCCCCATACATCTTCGCGTCGACGGGCCCGGTCGTCCAGTCTCCTCCCGGCACGCCCCCGGCGACCCCCGGCACCCGAGCGGGCGTCGAGCAGGTGCTGCGCGATCTCGGCCGCCACCACGGGCGCGGCGAACGAGGTGCCGCTCCAGGAGGCGAACCCGCCGTCGAAACCCTCGGGGTCGATGGTGGCCCGGTGCCCGTCGCCGAGCCGCTCCTTGAGCCGGACGGACGGGGTCAGCGGTCCGTCGAGGGTCGTCGGAACGGTGCTGACGACCGCCGCCCCGGGTCGCATGTGGGTCACCCACTCGCCGTCGTTGCTGAAGAGGGCGGTGGTCCCGTCCGGGTTGAGCGCGCCGACGGCCAGCACCGCCGGCAACGGGGTGCTCCGCCGTTCACGCTCCTCCGGGACCGTGACGGGCGGCTGGGCGCGCCGGTCCCCAGCAGGCGCGAACGCCGCGGGGTACTCGGGACGGGTCGACCCGTCGTTGCCCGAGGCGGCCACGACGGCAGCACCCGACTCTCCGAGGGCGTCGAGGACGCCACGGAGCGGATGGTCGATCTCGAGGTCCTCGGGACGCTCGTGGTAGTAGCCCATGGAGATCACGACGACATCGACGGGCTCGCCGTCGCCCTCGAGCGCCGCACGCTGGTACGCCACGAGCCGCTCCAGGGACTCGATGACCTCGGACTCGATGCCCACGCCCGTCCCGCCGACGGCCCGGACCGGCAGGATCCGCGCGTCGGGACAGATCTGGTGGACGATCCCGGCGATGAAGGTGCCGTGCCCCGCGACCGGGTCGAGGGGCCCCGTCAGGGGCGCCGCGGACGTGCCCCCGATCTCGGCGTCGTCCTGCCCCTGGCCGGGCACCGGATAGGTGCCGATCGGTCGGCCGTCGGGATGGAGCACGTCGCGCAGGACGACCCCGTTCCCGGTGCTCCCGCCCGGCTGGAGGCTGTAGGTGCCGAACCAGGGGTGGCTCCCCAGGCCGGTGTCGACGACGGCCACCACCGGCCGAGGGGTGCCGTCGGGCATCCGGCGCTCGTCGTCGTGCGGCGTCCGGGCGGGACGTCCCCCCTGCCAGGCGACCGGCGTGCGGCCGCCCCGGCCCGGCACGGCGTACTCGGCCATGCCGCTGAACGGGTGCGACGTGAACGGGTGGGAGGTGAAGGGGTGCGACGTGAACGGGTGGGAGGTGAACGGGTGCGACGTGAACGGGTGCGACGTGAACGGGTGGGAGGTGAACGGGTGGGAGGTGAACGGGTGGGAGGTGAACGGGTGCGACGTGAAGGGATGGGAGGTGAACGGCTGGGTGGTCATGACGTGGTCGAGGCTGAGCCGCCACGCCGTGGACTCGTCGTCGAGGTCCGCCTCCCGCAGCTCCCAGGCGTCCGGCTGGACGTCCGGCCTCTCGGTGAGCAGGTAGAGGCTCTGCACGGTCTCGTCGGCGCCCTCGCGGACGCCGAGCCGGATCCGGCACCCCTGACGACGGGACTCGGCCTCGACACGGGTGGCGGGAGACTCCGCCGGCTCGACCTCGTACAGGGTGATGCCGGGCGTCCCGGGATCGGGGATCCGGCGGCTCCGGGCCCACATCTCCGGCGGGACCTCGCCGTGCACGATGAGCCGGTCGGCGACGTACCAGGTCGACTCCACACCGCCACGCCCCGGTCGGCGGCGGACGGTGCTCGGGTCGAGGTACCTGATCGGCGGGTCGATGGGTGCGGTGGGACCAGGGGTCTCCGTCACGGTGTCCTCCAAGGACGGCGGCGCGCGTCGGTGCGCGCCGGGAGCTGGATGCAGGTCAGAGCTCGATCACCGGTGTCGTCACCGGCGTCTCGCCCTGGTGGACGAGGAGGCTCGCAGGCCCGCGCGGGACGTCGTCGAGGACGAACCGGCCGTCCGCGTCGGACAGCGTGGCACGGGTGCCGTCGGGCCGGCGCAGCTCGACCTGCAGGACCTCGGCCGGGGCCATCCAGCCGTCGACCCGCACGGTCCCGGCAGCCGAACCGACGGAGAGCGCGATCATCACCGTGAGGCGTTCGTGCGTGAAGGTGATGGTGCGGGTCTCCACCGGCGCCTCGCTGCGGACCGAGCCGACGGGGGCCTCGACGACCTGCAGCTCCATGACCTCGGTCTCGAGCCCGGCCAGCGTCATGGCGAAGAGAGCCCGCTCGGCCAGACCGTCCGGGACGGGGTCGAGGCGGTCGTCCAGCTCCGCGACGCGGGCCAGCAGGGCGGCGTCGGACGCGTCCAGCGGTGCGTCCGCACCTGGCACGTCGTCGAACTCGGTCATGTCCATGAGGTCTCCCCTCGTTCGGTCAGGACGGTGCGCAGCTTGGCCAGGCACCGCCCCCGGGTGGCGCCGATGCTCCCGACCGGCATCCCGATCGCGGCGGAGATGGCCTTGTAGTCCGGGCGGTCGGCGAGCGACACGAGGCGCAGCAGCTCCTGGCACCGTGCCGGCAGCTCACGCAGCGCGTCCCACAGGGTCCGGTCACGCTCGTTGCGCAGCAGCTCCGCCTCCGGACCCGGCGCGGCGTCCGGGAGTGTCGTCGTGGTCTCGGCGTCGTCGTCGGGCAGTCCCGTGCGACGCATGTCGTCGGTCCGGTGCTTGCGCACCGACTCCCACGCGGCACGGCGCGCGGTGACGAGGAGCCACTTCAGCGTCGCCTGCGGCTCGCTGATCGAGTCGGCATGACGCACGAGCGCCGCCCACGTCTGCTGCACCACGTCGTCGGCGGTCTCCCGGGGCACGCCCTGCGAGCGGACCGTGCGCCAGAGGATCGGCGTCGCCTCACGGACGAAGTCGGTCAGGGCGTCGGACCGGCCCTCGCGGTACTCGACCAGCGCCTCGGCGGCGCGGTCCCCCAGGCTGGAGGTCTCGGCAGGACGCGTCATGTCTCCTCGCGGTGTAGGCGTGGTGCTGTCCGGCTCCGGCGGACACCACGAGCCTAGGGCGGCCTCCTGCCGCCCGCGGTCGCCGGTGTCGTGACCCATCCGATTTCACCCCCGCTCGGCGTTCGTCATCAGCAGGGAGGGGGCGTCGAGCCTGGTGATACATCCCGGTCGGAAAAACGTCCGCCCTGCACGACGAAGGGCCCGGCACCCTCACGAGGAGGATGCCGGGCCCTTCGGACGGCGACCGAGGATCAGGCCTCGGTGAGCTTCGTCGTCTTGGACGGGTCGAGCGGGATGCCCGGACCGAACGTCGTCGACAGCGTCGCCTTGGAGATGTAGCGGCCCTTCGAGGCCGACGGCTTCAGACGCAGGATCTCGTCCAGCGCGGCGCTGTAGTTCTCCACGAGCGCGGTGTCGTCGAAGGAGGCCTTGCCGATGATGAAGTGCAGGTTCGCGTGCTTGTCGACGCGGAACTCGATCTTGCCGCCCTTGATGTCGGACACGGCCTTGGTGACGTCCATGGTCACAGTGCCGGTCTTGGGGTTCGGCATGAGACCACGCGGGCCCAGGACCTTGCCGAGACGACCGACCTTGCCCATGAGGTCGGGGGTCGCGACGGCCGCGTCGAAGTCGGTGTAGCCACCGGCGACCTTGGCGATGAGCTCGTCGCCGCCGACCTCGTCGGCGCCGGCCGCGACGGCCTCCTCGGCCTTGGCCGCGTTCGCGAACACGATCACTCGGGCGGTCTTACCGGTCCCGTGCGGCAGGTTCACGGTGCCGCGGACCAGCTGGTCCGCCTTGCGGGGGTCGACGCCCAGCCGCAGGACGACCTCGACGGTCGCGTCCGCGTTCTTCGAGGCGGTCTCCTTGGCGAGCTTCACGGCCTCGAGCGGCGTGTACAGGTTGTCGCGGTCGATCTTCGCCGCGGCGGCGCGGTACGCCTTGCTGCGCTGTGCCATCTGCGTTCTCCTTGCTGCAGTCGTGGTCGTCGGGTCGGCGCGGACCCTCCCACGTGCCCGACGGCGGTCGTCGGGTCTTCGTCGTCCGTCCGGCCCCGCGGGGGCCGGACGGTGCGTCGCTCGGCGGCTCGTGCGGCCGCCGAGCGACTCCGTCACTCGGCGACGGTGATGCCCATGGAGCGGGCGGTGCCGGCGATGATCTTCTTCGCGGCCTCGATGTCGTTCGCGTTGATGTCCGGCATCTTGGTCTCGGCGATCTCGCGGACCTGGTCCTGCGTGAGCTGGGCGACCTTGGCGCTGTGCGGGGTCGCCGAACCCTTGGCCACGCCGGCGGCCTTCTTGATGAGCTCCGCGGCCGGCGGCGTCTTCGTGATGAAGGTGAAGGAGCGGTCCTCGTAGACCGTGATCTCCACCGGCACGACGTTGCCGCGCTGCGACTCGGTCGCCGCGTTGTAGGCCTTGCAGAACTCCATGATGTTCACGCCGTGCTGACCCAGCGCGGGGCCGATCGGCGGGGCCGGGTTCGCGGCCCCGGCCTGGATCTGGAGCTTGATGAGGCCGGCGACCTTCTTCTTGGGAGGCATGGTGCATCTACTTTCTGATCGTGGGCCGACGCCGTGGGCGATGACCCGGTTGCAGGGGTTGCCGCTCGGGCGGCGCACCGGAGGACCGGTGCGTCGGTCAGAGCTTGGCGACCTGGTTGAACGACAGCTCGACCGGGGTCTCCCGGCCGAAGATGGAGACGAGGACCTTGAGCTTCTGGGCCTCGGCGTTGATCTCGGAGATCGTCGCGGGCAACGTGTCGAACGGGCCGTCCGTGACGGTGACCGACTCGCCGACCTCGAAGTCGACCTCGATGGCGGGCTGGGCGGCCGCCCCACCGCTCTTCGCGGCGGCCGCGGCGGGCTTCGCCGGCGCCTCCTCGAGCATCGTGGGGGCGAGCATCCCGAAGACCTCGTCGATGGACAGCGGGACGGGCTGGTGGGTGTGGCCCACGAAGCCGGTCACGCCGGGCGTGTGGCGCACGGCGCCCCACGACTCGTCGGTGAGGTCCATCCGCACCAGGACGTACCCGGGGATCCGCACGCGACGGACGGACTTCTTCTGCCCGTTCTTGATCTCGGTCACGTCCTCCATGGGGACCTCGACCTGGAAGATGTAGTCCTCCATGTTCAGGCTCTGGGTGCGGTTCTCCAGATTGACCTTCACACGGTTCTCGTAACCGGCGTACGAGTGGATGACGTACCAGTCGCCGAGCTGCCCACGCAGCGTGCGGCGCAGCTCCTCGGCCGGGTCCTCGACCTCGTCGGCGCTCGCGTCGTCCGTGCCCTCCTCGGGCTCCGACGTCTCGGTCGCGCCGTCCTCGGCCGGCTCGGTGGTGTCCGCGTCCGCGGGCACGTCGAGGTCAGCCTCGGCGCCGTCGGCGTCGGGCTGGGTGGGGTCGACGTTCTCCGTCTGCTCCAGAGGATCCTGGGACACGAACGAACCTGCTTTCTGGCTTCGGATGGGGTGGTGCGGTCCGGGGCCGGGTGGGGCCGGCTCAGCCGTCCCCGAAGAGCCAGAAGGCTCCGAGACCGAGGACGTAGTCGAGCGCGGTCACGAACAGCATCGCGATCGTGACGAACACGATGACGACGATGGTGTAGTTGATCAGCTCCGAACGGGTCGGGGTGACGACCTTCCGGAGCTCACCGACCACCTGGCGGACGAAAAGAGCGATCCGGGCGAAGACGTTGCGACGCTCCTTGCCCGAACCGGCGTCGTGGGTCCTGCTGGCCTCAGCCGGCAACTCGCTCACTTCGACCTACCCCGTTTCGCGATCACACCGCAGCCACGCCGCCTGCCGACGACGCACCCACGGCACAGACTCCTGGCGTTCCGGGTCACGCGTGCGCGTGGCCCCGCTGCGCGGCCCCGCGGGGGATCACGCTGGCAGGGTAGACAGGACTCGAACCTGCAACCTGCGGTTTTGGAGACCGCTGCGCTACCAATTGCGCCACTACCCTTCGTGCTCGACGACACCTGGTCGGCACCCGCGAGGGCGCGATCCAGCATGGTGATCGTCAACCACCGAGGGACTACTGTACGCGACCCGAGAGGCTGGGTCGAACCACGTCCCTCCACCGACCGGTGGACGGGCCCGTCCGCCGACCGCTCGGCTGAGGGGTGCCACACTGTGCAGGGTGCGTGACCTGGCAGACCTCCCCAAGGCCCACCTCCACCTGCACTTCACCGGATCGCTGCGGGTGTCCTCCCTGCGCGACCTCTCGGCCGCCTACGGCGTCCGGCTGCCGTCGGCGCTGACCGACGGGGTCGCGCTGCGTGTCCCGGCGACGGAACGCGGATGGTTCCGGTTCCAGCGCCTGTACGACGCCGCCCGCCACTGCGTGCGGTCCGAGGCCGACATGCGCCGTCTCGTCGACGAGGCCGCCGCCGACGACGCCGCGGAGGGTTCCGGACGCCTGGAGCTGCAGGTCGACCCGACCTCCTACGCGCCCTTCGTGGGCGGGATCACCCCGGCGGTGGAGATCGTCCTGGACGAGGCCCGGGCCGCGAGCGCCCGGCACGGGCTGGAGGTCGCCGTCGTCGTGGCGACCTCCCGGATGAAGCACCCGCTGGACGCCCGGACCCTCGCGCGGCTCGCCGCCCGGTACGCCGGCGAGGGCCCCGGCGAGGTGGTCGGCTTCGGGCTGAGCAACGACGAGCGTCGCGGCGACACCGGCGACTTCGCCCGGGCGTTCGCCATCGCACGGCGCGCGGGGCTCGCCTCGGTGCCGCACGGCGGCGAGCTGCTCGGCCCGGCGCACGTGCGCGAGGTCGTGGGGGCCCTGGCACCGGACCGTCTCGGGCACGGCGTGCGGTCGATCGAGGACCCGGCGCTCCTGGGCTCGCTCGTGGAGTCGGGGGTGGCGCTGGAGGTCTGCCCGGCGTCCAACGTGTCCCTCGGCGTGTACGAGCACGACGAGGACGTCCCCCTGCGCCAGCTCGTGGACGCGGGAGCGCAGGTGGCGCTCGGCGCCGACGACCCGCTGCTGTTCGGGTCCCGCCTGCTGGACCAGTACGAGACCGCCCGCACCGTGCACGGGTTCTCCGACCCCGAGCTGGCCGAGCTCGCCCGGTCCTCGATCCGGGCCTCCCGCGCGACGGAGGGCACCAAGAAGCGTCTGCTGGACGGCGTGGACGACTGGCTGACCACCTGAGACGCCCGTCCGCAGGTCACGGGACGGTGTCGATCGGGTGCCGGTCGGTCGCGTCGGCTCGCCGCGTCGCACCGGACGGTGCACGGTAGGAGTCCACGGCCGGTCCCCCACCACCGGCCGCCGGACCGGGAGAGGTGGCGGCATGGTCTCGACGCACGCGGTGCGACGTCGCCGGGGCGCCGTGGCGACGGCGGTCGCCGTGATGCTGCTCCTGCCCGGGTGCGCGACGCTGTCCGAGCTCACGGCGGCGGACCCGCAGCCGGCCTCCTCCCCGTCGGCCGGGGTGGTGCCGTCGCCGATCGACCCCGGACCGTCGCAGCGGCCGCCCGGGTCCGCGCAGGAGGCGGCCCTCCCGACGCCGCCGGACCCGACGCCCTCCGCCCCGACGAGCCCGGCACCGTCCGCACCCGCTCCCTCCGCCACGCCGGAGCAGGAGGCGCCGGACGCGGAGCAGGACGAGCAGCAGGGGACGCCGAAGGAAGAGAAGAAGAAGGAACCCGCGGTCGAGGAGACTCGGGAGACCGAGGAACCGCCCGCGCCGGAGCCGCAGTACCTGGAGGTCGGCTCCAGCGGCCCCGCCGTGCGCGACCTGCAGGAGCGCCTCGTCGAGCTCGGGTACTTCCTCCCGGCCGTCGACGGGCAGTTCGGCCCCCAGACCCAGCAGGCCGTCTGGGCGCTGCAGAAGGCCGGCGGGCTGTCACGCGACGCCGTCGTCGGCCCGCGGACGCGGGCGGCGCTCGCCGACGGCGTCCGCCCGGCCCCGGTGTCCTCCGCGGGCAAGGTCGTCGAGATCGACCTGGACCGCCAGCTGCTGCTGGCCGTGCAGGACGGCAAGGTCGTGCGCACGTTCAACGCCTCGTCCGGCAACGGGGAGACGTTCGAGGCCAAGGGGCGCTCGTACCGGGCGCGTACCCCCACCGGCACGTACGCCGTCTACATGGAGCGCGACTACCTGCACGAGTCCACGCTCGAGCTCGGGGCCATGTACCGGCCGAAGTACTTCACCGGGGGCATCGCCGTGCACGGTTCACCCTCGATCCCGCCGTGGCCGGCCTCGCACGGGTGCATCCGGGTGTCGAACTCGGCGATGAACTGGCTGTGGGACTCCTGGGGCGTCCCGCGGGGCACGACCGTCGTCGTGCACTGACCCCCGCGCGCGCAGGAGGTCAGAGGGCGAGACCGACCAGGACCGGTTCCGGCTCCAGCTCGATCCCGAACTCGTCGCGCACCCCGTCACGCACGGCGCGGGCGAGGGACACGACGTCCTGCGCCGTCGCGCCCCCACGGTTGGTCAGTGCCAGCGTGTGCCGCGTCGACAGCCGCGCCGGGGAGTGCTCGCCGGCCAGCCCGAAGCCCTTGGTGAACCCGGCGTGCTCGATCAGCCACGCCGCCGAGGCCTTGACCCAGCGCGGGTCGATCTCGTCGGCCGCCGTGCCGGACGTCACGGTGCGCACGGGGAAGCGCGGGGCGTCGGCGGGGAGGTCCTCGGCCGCCGTCGCGGGCACGATCGGGTTGGTGAAGAACGACCCGGCCGACCAGCGGTCGTGGTCCGGCGTCGGGGCGCCGCCCACGCCGTCGAGCAGCATGCCCTTGCCGGCGCGCAGCTCGAGGACCGCCTCGCGCACCGCGGTCGACGGCGCGCGCTGCCCGACCTCGACGCCCAGCCGCTTCGCCAGCTCGGCGTACCCGATCGGGGCCGAGAGCGACCCGAGGCGCATCTGCAGCCGGACGTCGAGGACGACGTACCGCGGCGTCGGGTACCAGAGGTCCTCGCCCGGGGCGCGCTCGCCCCGCATGGTGCGCTTGAGCAGGCTCGTGCGGTAGCCGAAGCCCAGCTCGCTGAGGGTCAGGGTGCGCCGCTGCCCCGCGGCGCGGTCCCAGACCCGCACCGCCGCCACGACCCCGGAGACCTCCTGGCCGTAGGCGCCGATGTTCTGCACGGGTGCGGCGCCCAGGGTCCCGGGGATCCCGGACAGCGCCTCGACGCCCACCCACTCGTTGGCGACGGCCTGGGCGACGAAGGTGTCCCAGTCCTGCCCGGCCGGGAGGGTCAGCGTCGCTCCGCCGCACGCGCCCTCGTCGACGTCGCAGGAGGCCGACAGGTCCGCGTCCAGCCCCTGGCGGACGTCCCGCACGACGACACCGTCGAACCCCTCGTCCGAGACGAGCAGGTTGGACCCGCCGCCGACCACGAGCAGCGGCGCCTCGGCCTCGTCGGCCGTCCGGATCGCGTCGATGAGCTCGGCCTCGCTGGTGACCTCGACGTACCGGTCCACGGGCCCGCCGACGCGCAGCGTCGTGAGGTCGGACAGGTTGGGGGCGGCGTCCGGGCCGAGGGCGGTGGGGGTCGCGCCGCCAGGGCGCGCGGCGGTCTGGCTCACGGGTCCAGCGTAGACGCGCGCTCGGGAGGTCGTGCCGCACCGGCCGCGAACAGGCCGACGACGACCGGCACCGCCAGCACCAGCAGCGCGAGCCGGTAGCCCGTGTAGTGGGCGAGGAAGCCGATGAGCGCGGGGCCGACGAAGAAGGCGGCGTAGCCGATCGTCGCGACCACCGAGACGCGCAGCGCCGCCCGCGAGGGCTCGTCGGCCGCCGCGGACATGCCCATCGGGAACCCGAGCCCGGTGCCGACGCCCCACAGGAACACGCCGGCGAGCGCGAGCGGCAGGGACGGCAGCAGGGCGAAGAGCGAGACCCCGGCCAGCGCCGCGAGACCGCCGCCGCGCAGCACCGCCACGCGTCCGAAGCGGTCGATGATCTGGGTGCCCACCAGCCGGGTGACGGTCATGGCGACGAGGAACACCGCCAGCGCCAGCGCCCCGACGCCGCCGCCGGTGTCGAACCCGTCGACGGTCGCCAGGCTGACCCAGTCGTTGGCGGCACCCTCGGTGAGGGCCGCCGCGAGCACGACGAGCCCGATGAGCAGGGTGCGCGGCTCGCGCCAGGTCGCCAGGGTGTCCCGGACGGAGTGCCCGCGGGCCGGCTCGACGGCGGTGGCGGGGTCGGCCGCGGCGTCCAGGCCGCCGGGGTCCGTCCCGTCGGCCCCGGGGTCACGGGCCGGCAGCAAGGCACGCACGCACAGCGCCACGGCGACGGCCTGCAGCACGACGACGGTGACCAGGTGCGCGGTGAGCGGGACCCGCGCCCAGGCCGCGAGCGCCCCGGCGCCCGCGCCGGCCACCGTGCCGAAGGAGAAGGCGGCGTGGAACCGGGGCATGATCGCCTTGCCGAGGCGTTGCTCGACGACGGCGCCCTCGAGGTTCATCGCGGCGTCCCACACGCCCATGCCCGTGCCGGCGACGAACAGTCCGACCCGGACCAGCCAGGGCAGCCCCGCGTCGATGGCGAGGGTGGCGAGGGTGAAGCCGACGGCCGACAGCACCGCGAAGCCCAGGACGGTCCGCGCGGCGCCGAGCCGCGAGGTGATCATCCCGGACAGCGGCAGGGCGCAGATCGACCCGAGCGAGGCCGTGAGCAGCAGGACGCCCATCTGGGCCTCGGAGAAGTCGAGCCCGTCACGGACGGCGGGGATGCGCGAGGCCCAGGTGGCCATGCCGAACCCGGCGGCCACGAAGACCCCGTAGACCGCCACGACGGCGGCACGGAGCGGGCGCGGGGCGACACCGGTGGGGACGGAGGTGCTCACCTCTCGACGATCCCCGATGGCACCGGCGCGGTCAAATCGATTCGACATGCGCTCACGGGTAGGCTGACGCCACTCGTCGGGCCGCAGGAGGAGAGGCATGGGCCGCCGCACACCGAGCAACAGACCGACGCTCGCCCGCGTCGCCGAACGCGCCGGCGTCTCCGTCTCCACCGCCTCTCTCGCCTTCTCCGGGTCGGGGCCGATCACCCCGGAGACCCGGGACAAGGTGTTCGCCGCGGCCACCGACCTCGGCTACACCGGCCCCAACCCCCTGGGCCGACAGCTGCGCCGCGGGCGGTCCGGCATCATCGGCGTCGTCATCGGCGACCACCCGCGCCGCGCGTTCCGCGACCCGGTCGCGGTCCAGGTGCTCGACGGCCTGGTCGACGCCCTCGGCACCGAGAAGCTCGGCGTCCTGCTCATCCCCGGCGTCGACGGGGGCGAGGACGCCGTCGACCCGTTGATCGAGACCGCGGCGATGGACGTCGCCGTGCTCGTGTGGGGGGTGCTGACCAAGGACCCGACCCTGGCCGCCCTGCAACGCCGCGACGTGCCCGTCGTCGTCGGGGAGGGACGAGCCGTCGAGGGAGCTCCCCTCGTCGCGCTCGAGGACCGGGCCGGCGCCGCCGAAGCGGTGCGCCACCTGGTCGAGCTGGGACACACGCGGATCGCCGAGATCTCCCTGCCGTTCGGGCGCGGGGAACGCTCGGGACCGGTCGACGCCGACCGGATCAGCCGGGCCGACCGGACCCCGACCGTGCACCGCATGGCCGGGATCCGGGACGTCGTCGAACCCGTCATCACCTGGGAGACGCCGGCCTCCCTGGTGGAGCACGGGCGGGACGCGGCCACCGAGATCCTCGGCACCTGGGTGCCGGCCTCGGAGCGGCCCACCGCGATCGTCGCCCACTCCGACCTGCTGGCCGCGGGTGCCGTCATCGCGGCCCGCGAGCTCGGTCTGCGCATCCCCGAGGACGTCTCCGTCGCCGGGTTCGACGGCCTCGACCTGCCGTGGCTGTCCCCCGACGTGCTGACCAGTGTCCACCAACCGCTGCGGGAGAAGGGCACCCGGCTCGGCCAGGCCGCGATCGGCCTCCTCGCCGGGGAGGAGCCGACGTCGGTCTCCCTGCCGGTCGGGCTCGTGCCCGGCACGACGACCGGTCCGGCACCCGTCGGCTAGCGCCCCCGCCGCCGGCTAGCGCGGCGGCATCACCGGCGTCGGCAGGTAGACCTCTCCCCCGGCCGCCCGGAACTCGGCCGACTTCGCGGCCATCCCCGCCTCGGCGGCCGCGACCCGCTCCTGCTGCGCGGCGGCGTCGCCGAACTCGTCGCGGATGTCCTGCGAGATCCGCATCGAGCAGAACTTCGGGCCGCACATGGAGCAGAAGTGCGCCGTCTTGGCGGCCTCGGCCGGCAGCGTCTCGTCGTGGTAGGACTCGGCCAGCTCGGGGTCGAGCGACAGGTTGAACTGGTCCCGCCAGCGGAACTCGAACCGCGCCTTGCTCAGGGCGTCGTCACGCGCCGTCGCGCCGGGGTGCCCCTTGGCGACGTCGGCGGCGTGCGCGGCGATCTTGTAGGTGACCACGCCCGTGCGCACGTCGTCCCGGTTCGGCAGGCCGAGGTGCTCCTTGGGCGTGACGTAGCAGAGCATCGCCGTGCCGTAGCGCGCGATCTCCGTCGCGCCGATGGCCGAGGTGATGTGGTCGTAGCCCGGCGCGATGTCGGTGACCAGGGGCCCGAGCGTGTAGAACGGGGCGCCGTCGCACAGCTCCTGCTGCCGCTCGACGTTCTCGCGCACGAGGTGCAGCGGCACGTGCCCCGGCCCCTCGACCATCACCTGCACGTCGTGCTCCCACGCGCGCCTGGTCAGCTCGGCCAGGGTGTCGAGCTCGGCGAACTGGGCGGCGTCGTTCGCGTCCGCGATCGACCCGGGCCGCAGCCCGTCGCCGAGGGAGAACGCGACGTCGTAGGCCGCGAAGATCTCGCAGAGCTCGTCGAACCGCGTGTACAGGAAGTTCTCCTGGTGGTGGGCCAGGCACCAGCCGGCCATGATCGACCCGCCGCGGGAGACGATGCCGGTCACCCGCTGCGCGGTCAGCGGCACGTACCGCAGCAGCACGCCCGCGTGCACCGTCATGTAGTCGACACCCTGCTCGCACTGCTCGACGACGGTGTCCCGGTAGACCTCCCAGGTCAGCCGCGAGGCGTCGCCGTCGACCTTCTCCAGGGCCTGGTAGATCGGCACCGTGCCGATCGGCACCGGGGCGTTGCGCAGCAGCCACTCGCGGGTCGTGTGGATGTCGTCGCCGGTGGACAGGTCCATCACCGTGTCGGCGCCCCACTTCGTGGCCCACTGCAGCTTCTCCACCTCCTCCGCGATCGAGGAGTGCACGGCGGAGTTGCCGATGTTGGCGTTGACCTTCACGGTGAACGCCTTGCCGATGATCATCGGCTCGGACTCGGGGTGGTTGACGTTGTTCGGGATGATCGCCCGCCCGGCGGCCACCTCCGAACGCACGAGCTCGACGTCGACCCCTTCGCGGATCGCGACGAAGCGCATCTCGGGGGTGATCTCGCCGCGGCGGGCGTACGCCATCTGGGTGATCCGGGCGCCGCCGGCGCTGCGGCGGGGCCGGCGGCGGGCACCCTGCCACTCGGCCGAGGCGGCCCCGCGGCGGGTCGCGCCGCGGCCGTCGTCGGCGAGGTCCCGGACACGGCCGGTGTACTCCTCGGTGTCGCCGCGCTCGACGATCCACGCCGTGCGCAGCGCGGGGATGCCCCGGGTCGGGTCCCCGCCCGGGCCGTCCGTGCGGTAGACCCGCACCGGGGGGTTCGCCGACCCGTCCGGCGAGTCGGCCAGGGTGATCTCGGTGACCGGGACGGTGATCCCGGACCGGGGGTCGCGCTCGACGGCGAGCGCGCGTGACGGTGCGTCGTTCTGCATGTGTGCTCCTGCTTCCTACGCCGGCATGACCCGGTCAGGTTCGACGGTCCGGACGGCGACAGTCCGATCTCAGCCCTTGCCAGGGCTCCCGTGGGATCACGAGCAACGTAGCACGTCAGCGGCGTGCACTGCTGTGGGCATGGAATCGGCGGCCCTCCATCGATGGAGGGCCGCCGATTCC